>NZ_JAGQCD010000012.1 GCF_024345975.1 Cyanobium sp. Cruz-8D1
AGCCTGCTGCCTCCAGCAAAATAGGGCACAGGCAGAGCGACCAGAGCAGTGAAAGGTGCGCGCTGAGAGGCTGAGCAAATGAGCTGTGCATCAATCATGAAGTGGTGACTGCCTACGTCATGTCAAGGTCAGGCCGGCACACCCCGTGAACGGTTACCAATAAACAAAGATCGACTCTGTAGCGAGGCGGTAAATCTGCCCTTGCTCACCCAGCCCGGATTGCCGGTAGGCCGCGCGCCCCTTTTGGTCTCGATAGTTTCCAGGTTGGTCACCCACAGGCACCAGCTCATAGAGGGTGCCTGTGGCCAGCTGAATTCCCACGGCTCCCAGGCGCTGCGAAAAAGTGCAAGGGCCGGAAGAGGTGGCGCGATCTTCTCCCTTGGGAAACCCATTGCAGCGTGCCTTGACGGTGTCGGCCTTGGCAGGGGTCACAAGCCAAGCGTGGCGATGCCCAGCATCAGGGCAGAAAAAGATTGGGTCAGCCTCACCATCTTTAGGAGTCAGAATTTAATCCTTAAGGCCCTAGCATGGGATAGCCAGGTCCTTCCTTGATGTCGAGAAGTTCGCATCACGTTGAGCTGCAATCGACGGATGCTCTGCCTGCAAAATCCTGCGAACTCCAGGATTTTCACCGATGCTTGACTCAGAGCCGCTGTGCGCGCGGTCGATCGCGGCGCCTCGCGGTAGTGGAGATCACGACGGGAGTCACTGGTGGCGGCCCCACCCCTCCTGGGGGAAGCACCACCCGACCAGCCCTGGCCTGAAGATGAACGCAGTCCCTAGGTCCTGCAGCAGATCTGCAGTGTTGCCATCCACCTGGAGATTTCTGGATAAGATTTTAGTGAGCGTAGTACCTGAGGAAGAAATGTGTGCATGAGAATCGCGCAGATATCCACACTCCATGAGAGCGTTCCGCCGGTTGGCTATGGAGGCACTGAAAGAGTTGTTCACTACCTCACCGAGGAACTGGTGAAGCGTGGCCATGACGTGGTCCTCTTTGCCAGCGGAGACTCCCAGACCAGCGCCCAACTCTACCCCTGTGTGCCGAAGGCCCTGCGCTTGAGCGGGCATGCTGCTGACCCACAAGTGCACAACACGATCCAGCTTGATCATGTGATCGCGCATCTCAATGACTTTGACATTCTCCATTTCCACAATGGGCCCCTGCATTTCCCTTTAGCCAGACTCATGGAGGCGCCCCATCTGAGCACGGTTCATGGCCCCCTTCATGCGCCGGAGGAGAAGTTGCTCTACAAGCATTTCCGTCAGGTGCCTCTGGTATCGATCTCTGAATCCCAGCGTCAGCCTGTGCCTGAGGCCAACTGGGTAGGGACGGTGTATCACGGTCTACCCAACGATCTCTATCGCTACGAAGCCACAGCCAAGCCATACCTGGCCTTCGTGGGCCGCATTTCACCGGAAAAACGGCTGGATCGGGCCATCGCCATCGCGACGGCTGTAGGACTGCCACTGAAAGTGGCCGCCAAGATCGATCCAGTTGACACCCCCTACTTCCACGACCAGATTGAGCCACTGCTGCGCGACAATCCCCTGGTGGAGTTCATCGGCGAGGTGAACGATGCCGGCAAGCAGGAGTTACTGGGCCACGCCCTCGCCCTGCTGTTTCCGATCGACTGGCCGGAACCCTTCGGCCTGGTGATGATTGAGGCCAACGCCTGCGGCACTCCAGTGATCGCGTGGCGCAACGGTTCAACCCCCGAAGTCATCCGCCATGGAGTCAACGGCTATCTGGTGGACTCGATCGAGGCGGCCATCGCCGCGGTCGGCCAGCTGGAGCATCTGGACCGGGCCAGGGTCCGCAGCCACTTCGAGGTGCGCTTCTCTGTCAGCCGCCAAGCGGAAGACTATGAACAGCTGTACCGGCATGTGATCCAGGCCCATCGTTGCCACAGCCCTGCTCACCGGACTCCGGCGCATGCCTGATCCGCTCCCCTCCTACGTTCTCAAGACCGAAGAAAGCTTCGCCATCCTCGATGCCCGTGGCGAGATCTGCACTGATCTTGAGGACGATGTTGGCATTTTCCATCGCGGCACCCGTCACGTCAGCCGGCTGCAGGTCTTGCTGTGGGGGCTGCCGCCGTTGGTGCTGAGCTCCACCGAGCTCGCTGCGGTCGGTGTGCTTGTGAGCCATCTGAGCAACGACGATGGTGGAGCCAGCGGATCTTCGGCCATGACGGTCCATCTGGAGCGCAGGACCGTGCTGACCGCCAGCGCCTGCCTGCAGCAGTTCTGCTTCACCAGCTACAGGGATCAGCCCATCGAGGTGCCGCTGACCCTGCGCCTGGATGCGGATTTCCGTGACATCTTCGAAGTCAGGGGCTACCACAGATCGAATCGTGGCCGCACCCTCCGCCGCGGAGTTGACGGCACCCTGGAGCTCATCTATCGGGGCCTGGATGGGGAGGATCGGGTCACGGTCATGCGTCTGAGCGATCCCGTTCAGGACGTGAGCGAGGAGCACATCAGGCTTCAGATCACGCTGGAGCCCAGGCAGACCCGGCGGCTCTTCCTGGTGCTGGATTTCCACCCCCTGTCCAAGCCGCTGGGGGCGGAGGAGCACTACAACGCCGCCATGTCCGCGACGATCCTGCGGTTCCGGGACGCCCGCCGCAGCGCCGCTTCGGTGGTCAGCGACAACCCAGCCTTCAACAGCTGGTTGATGCGCTCCTTCTCTGACGTGCACCTGCTGGCCAGCCAGGTCGAGGATGGCCTCTACCCCTATGCCGGAGTTCCATGGTTCAGCTGTCCCTTCGGCCGTGACGGCCTGATCACCGCGCGCCAGATGCTGATGGTGGAGCCACGGCTGGCGCGGGGCGTGCTGGGGTACCTGGCCAACCGCCAGGCGGTGGTCGATGATCCTGCCCACGACGAGGAGCCCGGCAAGATTCTGCACGAATCACGCTTGGGGGAGATGGCGGCGCTCGGTGAAGTGCCGTTCGCGAAGTACTACGGCGCCGTCGACTCCACGCCCCTGTTTCTGATGCTGGCAGGTGATTACATGTGCCGCAGTGATGATCAGGATTTCGTCGCCAGCCTGCTGCCGGAACTTCAGGCGGCCATGGCCTGGATCCACAAAGCCGAAGCCAGCAGTGCCGATGGCTTCCTTCGCTACCTGCGGGGTGCCGATAACGGCCTTCGCAATCAGGGCTGGAAGGACTCGGACGATTCCATTCACCACGCCGATGGCCGCTTAGCGGAGGGCTCGATCGCCCTCTGCGAAGTGCAGGCCTATGCCTTCGGTGCCCGCCGATCGCTGGCTGAGATTCTTCACCGTCTGGATCGGCACGACGAAGCAGAAACCCTGCTGGAGGAGGCCGCTGCGTTGCGCCTGCGTTTCCACCAGGCCTTCTGGACACCGTCGATCGATTCCTATGCCCTGGCCCTCGATGGCGAAGGCCAGCCCTGCCAGGTGCGGACATCCAACGCCGGTCACTGCCTGTGGACCGGAATCGCCACCCCACAGGCGGCAGCGGCGGTGGCCAGGCAGCTGATGGCCCCCACGAGCTTCAACGGCTGGGGCATTCGCACCCTGGATGAACGGGAAAGCCGCTACAACCCGATGAGTTACCACAACGGTTCCGTCTGGCCCCATGACAACGCCCTGATCGGCATGGGTCTGGCCCGTTACGGCCATCGCTCCGAAACCCTGCAGATCCTCACCGGCCTGTTCGAGACCGCCAGCGCCGTGCCCATGTTCCGGCTGCCGGAGCTGTTCTGCGGTTTCCCACGCCGGGAGGAGGAGGGACCCACCTTCTACCCGGTGGCCTGCAGCCCCCAGGCCTGGGCCAGCGGCAGTGTGTTCGGCCTGCTGGAAGCGATCACCGGCATGTCGATCGAGCGGGAGCAGGGCAGCAGCCGGGTGGAGGTGCGCCTGCAAAACCCCTGTCTGCCGCGGGGCCTCAACCTCCTGGACATCAACGGGCTGAAGCTGGGGGAGGAGGAGATCAATCTGCAGTTCCACCGCAGCGACTACGACGTGGGCGTGATGGTGCGTGGTCGTTCGCCCGGGGTGGACGTGGTGATCATGAAGTGAATGGCGCGCCCCTGCCGTCAGCCGATGCCGGTGCGGCAGAGATCGAGCACGTCGGCCATTGAGCGGATCTGGTCCATGGTGGTGCCTAACTGGGCCGCACTGAGCAGCTCGACCCGCAGATCGATGCGGGCCGGCTTGCCGGCATTGGTGCGCACCCGGGCATCACTGACGTTGATGCGGTGGTCGGAAAGGCGCATCAGGATGTCCTTCAGGACGCCCACGCGATCGAGCACCTCAATGCGCAACCGCACCGGATAGCGCCGCTGTTGCGCCTCACCGAGCGGGTTCCAGCGCACCGGCAGCCGCCGTTCCACCGGCACCTGGGGCACATTGGCGCAGTCCTGGCGGTGGATGGTGATGCCGTGGTTGCCGAGGGCCACGGTGCCGACGATCCCCTCGCCGGGCAGGGGGCTGCAGCAGCCCCCCAGGCGATACTCCAGACCCTCCAGCCCCAGGATCGGGCTGTTCGAAGGATGGGCGTGGGGGGCGAGGCGCGGCTGGGCCGCCGCCACCCCGGCGGCCACCTCCTCATTGGTGGGGGCGGGGGCGGCAGTGCTCAGGCGCACCTCTTCCCGCAGCCGGTTCAGCACCTGTTGCAGGGTGACGCCACCGAAGCCCAGGGCCGCCAGCAGGTCCTCGGTGCCCACCAGGTTGCAGCGCTTCGCCACCCGGGCAATCGCTTCTCCGTTGAGCAGCGCGTCGAAGCCGTCGCGGCCGAGTTCCCGCTCCAGCATCTCGGTGCCCCGCTGGATGTTGTCGTCACGGTGGCTGCGCTTGTACCAACCGCGGATACGGTTGCGGGCCGTGGGGGTGGCCACGAAATTGAGCCAGTCGAGGCTCGGGTGGGCGTTCTTGGCGGTGACCACCTGCACGAAGTCACCGTTCTGGAGCGGCGTGGCCAGGGGACAGAGGCGATCGTTGATGCGCACGCCCTGGCAGTGGTTACCCACCTCCGAGTGGATGCGGAAGGCGAAGTCGACGGCGGTGGAGCCCTTGCGCAACCCCACCACATCGCCCTTGGGGGTGAACACGAACACCTCCTCGTCGAAGAGGTCCTCCTTGATGGAGGCCAGGAAGTCGCTGCTGTCCTCGCCGCCGTCGTCCTTCTGCCAATCGACCAGCTGCCGCAGCCAGTTGAAGCGCTCCGTGTCGCCCGCCGCCGGCGAGCCCCCCTCTTTGTACTTCCAGTGGGCGGCGATGCCGTACTCCGCCACCTGGTGCATGTCGGTGGTGCGGATCTGCACCTCGATCGGCCGGTGGCGGCCGATCACCGCCGTGTGCAGCGACTGGTACCCGTTGGGCTTGGGCAGGCCGATGTAGTCCTTGAAGCGACCGGGGATCGGCCGGAAGATGTCGTGCACCACCGCCAGCGCCCGGTAGCAGCTCTCCACGCTCGGGCAGAGAATCCGAAGCGCCGCTACGTCGTAGATCTCGTGGAAGGCCTTCTGCTGGCGCTGCATCTTGCTCCAGATGCCATAGAGGTGCTTGGGCCGGCCACTCACGTCGCAGTCCTGCAGGCCCGTCCCCACCAGCCGGTCGCGCAGCAGCTGCACCGTGGCCCCCAGCCGTTCCTCCCGTTCGCTGCGCTTGGTGGCGACCTGCTGCTGCACATCCCGATAGGACTCGGGCTCCAGCACCTTGAAGGCCAGGTCCTCCAGCTCCCACTTGAAGCGGCCGATGCCCAGCCGGTTGGCCAGGGGGGCGTAGATGTCGCGGGTTTCCCGGGCGATGCGCTGCTGCTTCTCGGGTTTGAGGGCCCCGAGGGTGCGCATGTTGTGCAGGCGGTCGGCCAGCTTGACCAGCACCACCCGGATGTCGCTGGCCATGGCCAGGAACATGCGCCGCAGGTTCTCCGCCTGGGCCTCGGTGCGGTTGGTGAAATGGATGCCGCCCAGCTTGGTGACCCCCTCCACCAGGGCACGCACCTCCTCACCGAAGCGAGCCTCGATCTCCTCGGGCGTGACCTGGGTGTCTTCCACCACGTCGTGGAGGAAACCGGCGGCGATCACCGCCGCACTGGCGCCGATGTCCCGCAGCAGACCGGCGACGGCGATCGGATGGACGATGTAGGGCTCGCCGCTGGCCCGGAACTGGCCGTCGTGGAGCTGGTAGGCGAAGTCGAAGGCCGTGGCCACCAGGGCCTCCGGATCGACCGGCCGCTCCTCCTCTCCGGCGGGCGGGAACTGCTGGAGGTTCTGGCGCAGCCACGCCGGCAGGGGGACATCGTAGGTGCACTCAGAGGCCGGGACCGAGGCACAGGCCACCGGAGGGAAACCTGGATCCGGCGCCACTCTCAGCATCACACCCTTCAGGGTTCACCCATGGTATGGGGCAATCGTCACGAACCCGGGGATTTGCGCATTCGGCCATCCAGACTGGGCGTCGCCGGCCCTTTCCATGGCCCCCAGAGCCCCGTCCATCCCACCGGCCCCGGTGCTGCGGATCGGAGGGCTGCAGGTGCGCTACCCGGGCAGTGAGCGGCCCACTCTCGATGGCCTCGACCTGACCCTGAACGCCGGTGAACGGCTGGCCCTGGTGGGCCCCTCAGGCTGTGGCAAGAGCACCGTCGCCCGGGCCGTTCTGCAGCAGCTCCCCCCCGGCAGCGTCTGCGAGGGGGAGCTGCTGCTGACCGGCCAGGACCCCCGCCAGCTCAGGCGCGCCGCCCTGCGCCGGCTGCGGGGCGAAGCGGTGGGCCTGGTGTTCCAGGATCCGATGACCCGGCTCAACCCGTTGCTCACCATCGGCGAGCACCTGCGGGACACCCTGGCCGCCCACCGCGGCGGGGGCCGCCAGCGGGCCCGGGAACTGCTGGCCCGGGTGGGCATCGACCCGGAGCGCTACGGCAGCTTTCCCCACGAATTCAGCGGCGGCATGCGCCAGCGCCTGGCGATCGCCCTGGCCCTGGCCCTCCAGCCGCCCCTGGTGATCGCCGATGAACCCACCACCAGCCTGGATGTGGCCGTGGCCGGGCAAGTGATGGCCCAGCTCAGCGATCTCTGCACCGAAACCGGCAGCGCCCTGCTGCTGATCAGCCACGACCTGGCCATGGCCGGCCGCTGGTGCGACCGCATCGCCGTGCTCGACCAGGGGCGTCTGGTGGAGGAGGCCCCCAGCCACCAGCTGCTCACGGCGCCGGCCTCCCCGCTGGCCCAACGGCTGGTGGGGGCCGCCCGGCGGCGGGAGGGCGGCCACAGCGAGGCCCCCGCCGCCGCACCGGTGCTGCTGGAGGTGGAGGAACTGCGCAGCTGGCACCCCCTGCCCTCCCTTCCCTGGCAGCCGCGCTGGATCAAGGCGGTGGATGGGGTCAGCCTGACGCTGCATGAGGGGGAGACCATCGGCGTGGTGGGGGCCTCGGGCTGCGGCAAGAGCAGCCTCTGCCGCGCCCTGATGGGGCTGGCGCCGGTGCGGGGCGGGGCGGTGCGACTCCAGGGCGTCGACCTGCGCCAGCTGCGGGGCCGTGCCCTGCGGCGGGCGCGGCGCCGCCTGCAGATGGTCTTCCAGGACCCCCTGGCCTGCCTCAACCCCCAGATGACGGTGGGGGAGGCGGTGGCCGATCCCCTGATGATCCATGGGCTGGCCGCCCGCCCGGAGGCACGCCGCCGCGCCCGGCAGCAGCTGGCCCTGGTGGGGCTGGATCCGCCCGAGTCCTTCGAAAACCGGCTGCCCCGCCAACTCTCGGGCGGTCAGCAGCAGCGGGTGGCGATCGCCCGCGCCCTGATCATGGAACCCCAGGTGCTGCTCTGCGACGAGAGCGTCAGCATGCTGGACGCCGAGGTGCAGGCCGAGGTGCTGGGCCTGCTGCGCCGCCTGCAGGACCAGCTCGGCCTGGGCCTGCTGTTCATCACCCACGACCTCTCGGTGGCCGGTGGTTTCTGCCACCGGGTGCTCGTGCTCGACGGCGGTCGCGTCGTGGAGCAGGGAGCCGGTGCCGCGCTGCTGAGCCATCCCCAGGCCGCCATCACCCGCACCCTCGTGGAGGCCTGCCCGCGCCTGCCCGCCCTGCCGTGATCCACTCGACGGAGCCGTCCTGGTCTGGAAAGATCAGAGGATCGCGCGCAGCAGGTCGGCAATCAGCAGGTCGTCGAGGGAAAAAAGGCCGCCACCGGAGGTGATCAGCACCAGGCACATCACCACGTACATGGCCGCCTTCTCCCAGCTGGGCGGTTCACCGACGCCCATCGGTCCGGCGTAGTCCCCCGCGGGGATCTGGTACGGATCGGGAGCGATGAAGGGCGTTCCGGAGACGAGTTCCAGCACCATCGCGTAGGCCATCGACACCAGAATCGCCAGGGCCGCCAGGGGAGTGAGCAGCCCGGGGATCAGCGCGATCCCGGCGCCCCACATCGAGGCCGCCGACAGAAAGCAGAGCCATTCCGGCGTCTTCATCGCCGTCGACCACGTTTTGAGGTTGCGCAGCTTCGGCCAGCCGTGGCGGATGAAGGCCAGCCCCACGAACAGCCGCAGCAGGAGCAGGCCGACGCCCGCCGCCACGGAAGGCCCGCTGGGCACCAGCAACGTGACAATCTCAAGATCCATCGGTGAGCGCAGCAGCGGAAAGGCTTGCGGACTCAACGTAAGCAAGGTGGGCGGTCGGCGCCGCGGCAGGGCGCCACCGCTTCTCCTGGCCATGATTCAAAGCAGGGGCTCCTGTCCCCTCCCCCCTGCCAAGCCCATGACCTCAACCACGGCGGTCCGGCCTTCCCCGGGCCGCACGGCCCCCCTGGGCGCCTCCCTCAGCGATGGCGGTGTCAACTTCAGCCTCTACGCCCGGCGGGCCACGGCGGTGGAACTGTGCCTGTTCGAGCGCGTCGATGACGCCGTGCCGAGCCAGCGCCTCACCCTCGATCCCGCCCGGCACCGCACCGGCGACTACTGGCATGTTCGGGTGGAGGGGATCGGGCCGGGCCAGCTCTATGGCTGGCGGGTGGAGGGGCCCTGGCAGCCGGCGCTGGGGTTGCGGTTCGATCCGGCCAACCTGCTGCTCGATCCCCATGGGCTGGCCCTGGCGGTGCCGCCGGGCTACGGCCGCGCCCCCGGCCGCAGCAGCGCCGGCGACTGGGGCAGCGCCATGAAGAGCGTGGTGGCCGATCCGCATGCCTACGACTGGCAGGGGGATCGCCCGCTGCACCGGCCCTGCCGTGAGACGGTGATCTACGAGCTGCACGTGCGCGGCTTCACCGCCCACCCCAGCGCCGGCCTGCCAGCAGAGCAGGCCGGCACCTACCAGGGCCTGATCAGCAAGATCCCCTACCTCCAGGAGCTGGGCATCACGGCGGTGGAGCTGCTGCCGGTGTTCGCCTTCGATCCCCTGGCGGCCCCGAGCGGGCTTCGCAACTACTGGGGCTACCAGCCGATCTCCTTCTTCGCGCCCCACCCGGGCTACGCCTGCAGCGCCGATCCCCTGGCGGTGATCGACGAGTTCCGCGACCTGGTCAAGGCGCTCCACCGCGCCGGCATCGAGGTGATCCTGGATGTGGTGTTCAACCACACCGCCGAAGGGGACGCCGGGGGCCCGGCCTTCTGCTTCCGCGGGCTGGCGGACGGCGACTACTACCTCCAGAACGGCGATGGCACCTACATCGACGACACCGGCTGCGGCAACACCTTCAACGCCAACCACCCGGTGGTGCGGCGTCTGATCCGCGCCAGCCTGCGCCACTGGGTGCAGCATCTGCATGTCGATGGCTTCCGCTTCGACCTGGCCTCGGTGCTGGACCGGGACCAGACCGGCCAGCCCACGCCCCTGTCGCCCGTCCTCTGGGACATCGACACCGACCCGGTGCTGGCGGGCACCAAGCTGATCGCCGAGGCCTGGGATGCCGCCGGCCTCTACCAGGTGGGCAGCTTCATCGGCGATAACTGGCAGGAGTGGAACGGGCGCTTCCGCGATGATGTGCGCCGCTTCGTCAAGGGGGATGGTGGCCTGGCGGCCAGCGTCGGCCAGCGGCTGATCGGCAGCCCCGACATCTACGGCCACAAGCAGCGTGAAGCCGAGGCCAGCGTCAACTTCATCACCTGCCACGACGGCTTCACCCTGGCCGACCTGGTCAGCTACAACGGCAAGCACAACGGTGCCAACGGCGAAGACAACCGCGACGGCAGCGACGACAACGCCAGCTGGAACTGTGGCGTCGAGGGACCCACCCAGGACGGCGAGGTCCTGCGCCTGCGCGCCCGGCAGAGCCGCAACCTGCTGACCCTGCTGCTGCTGGCCACCGGCACGCCGATGCTGGCCATGGGAGACGAAATGGGCCGCAGCCAGCAGGGCAACAACAACGCCTACGCCCAGGACAACCCCCTCAGCTGGCTCGATTGGTCGCTGTTGGAGTGCCAGGCCGACCTGCATCGCTTCGTGCGGGAGCTGGTGACCTACCGCCAGCAGCGGGATGTGGTGGTCAACGCCCGCAGCCTCAGCCTCGGCGAGCTGGTGCAACGGCATCAGGTGAGCTGGCATGGGGTCGAACCGAACCAACCCGACTGGAGCGACAGCTCCCATGCCTTCGCCATGACGATCACCAGCATTGGCCAACGCTTCCGCTGGCACGCCATGGTCAACGCCTGGTGGGAACCATTGTCGTTCCGGCTACCCGCCGCCGAAGCCGGCCAGAACACCTGGCAGCGCTGGATCGACACCTCCCGGCCCAGCCCGGAGGACGTGCTGCCCTGGGGCCGGGCATCGGAACCGGTGGGGGACACCTACAGGCTGGAGCCCCGCTCGGTCGTGGTGCTGACCGTGGAGCTCAGCCCTGGAGCAGCTGCAGCCGATGGCCATCCGGATCGGCCAGCTGCAGGGCACGGCTAGCCCCGATGTCCTCGGCCTGATCCCCCAACGTGATGATCCCGCCGGAGATCAGACGGCCGCCGAGGACCTCGGCCCGAGCGGCGATCGGCTCCAGATCGGCCACCCTCAGGCGCAGCTGCCAGTGGGCCAGGTCCTGGGGACCGTGGTCGGCCGGCATCGGCCGGCCACCGGTGGGCTGGCGGTAGTCGAGGCCTTCCACCCCGGCGCCCTTGGGGCAGCGGTGGCCGGTGATGTGCACCCGGGTTCCCGCCAGACCATCGAGGCCATCCTGCTCCGAACCGCTGTTGACGCCGTCCCCTCCGGCGGTAAGGCCCAGGAGCTCGCGGTAGAAGCGGCCGCTGGCGGCGGTGTCGGCGATGCCGATGGCGCTGTGGTCGAGGCCCAGCAGCGGCCCGGGCGCGCCAACGTGCCAGCGGGCCTCCCCCTTGTCCGGCGGGAACTGCAGCAGCTCCAGCGGATGACCCTCCGGATCGCGGAACTTGTAGGCGACGATGCCGGCGGCGGCCGTGTTCCAGTCCGGCAGCCGCTGGGGCGCCGTGGAGATCGGCGTGATCCGCCCGGCCGCAAAGGCTGGCTGCAGCAGGGCCAGGGCCGCCGCCATGTCGGTCACCACCAGGCAGCCATGCTGGAACCAGCGGTCGTTGCTGCAGGAATCGGCCGGGACCGGCCGGCCAGGCCGGGTGCCGGCGGGAAGCTTGAGCACCTCGGTGAGCTCCAGCACCTCCGCACCGATCGCCAGCCGCAGCCGCTTGAGGCGGGCGCCCGGCAGGCCCACAAGGGTGGTGTAGGGGCCGCCCTCCAGCACCACGGCCTCCCCCAGGCGCCGGAAGCCCAGGCAGGTCTCGAAAAAGGCAGCGCTGGCTTCGGCATCGGCACTGGTGAAGCCGAGGCTCTCGATATGGGGAAGGGTCATGACAGGGCCGCGGCACCAGCAGCAGCAATGGCACTGTCCACATCGGGAGTCATGCCGGAAACACCGACAGCGCCCAGGCAGACGCCTTGGTGCATCAGAGGCAGACCACCGGCCATCGCCAGGGTCGGCACACCCATGGCGCCAGAGAGCTGCATCAAGGCGGGCCGCTCGCCATTGATCGCCGCCTCCATCGCCTCGGTGGGCTTGCCATTGAGGGCAGCCATGCGGGCCTTGGCCAGGGCAGCCTCGACGCTGGCGGGGCTGGCCCCATCGCGTCGCTCCAGCAGCAGCGGGTGGCCACCGGAATCAACGACCGCGAGACTCACCACGGCACCGCGGCGATCGGCTTCCGCCTGAGCCGCGATGACAATGACTCGACAATCGTCGAGCTCCAACAGAGAAATCTGGCGCATGGGGGGCCCTGGCTGACGACCAGCCTGGCTCAGGCCCAGACGATGCGCATCAACCAGAGATGCCCCTCCAGCTCCACCCCAGCGGCGGCGGCGGCCAGATCCTCCTCGCCCAGGCGCAGCGTCGCCTCCGCCTGATGGCGCACCAGGTCGACTCCGGTGAAGCGGTGGCCACAGTCCTGGCCAAGCGCGGCAATCGCATCGAGATTGGGGCAGGCCTGCAGCTGCTGCAGAAGGGCCGGGTCGGCTTTCGCCTGGGCCAGGAAGGATTCGAGCTGGGGATTGGCCATGGGATGGATGGGGCGAAGAGGAAAGGTCAGGTTGAAGCAGGATCCTGAGCACAACCGTTACCGACACGCCGTAGGAGACGAGGTCTCAGGGACGCTGGACTCCGCGGGTGTTGGTGAACAGGGCATAGAGACTGGTTGAGGCGCAGAGAAACAGGCGGCTATGAAAGCGATCGCCGAAACAGAGATTCGAGACGCGCTTCGGCACCAGCACCTTGCCCAGCAAGGTGCCATCGGGATCGACACAGTGCACACCATCGGCGGCACCACACCAGAGATTGCCGTGTTCATCCACCCGGAAACCATCGGCCCAGCCTGGGGTGATCTTGTGGAATATCGCGCCACCGGAGATCGTCAGGCCGTCCTCGCTGACATCAAAGGCGCGGATGTACTGCCGGGGATCGGCCGCACCCGGAGCCCCGGATTCGGCCACATAGAGCTTGCGCTCATCCGGCGAAAAAGCCAGACCGTTCGGGCCGTCGAAGTCGGAAGCCATGCGCCGCAATTCGCCACTGGCCGGATCAAGACGATAGAGAGCGACGGGCTGCTCGGAAAGCTGACGGCCGCCCTCATAGTCATTGACCAATCCGTAGAGCGGATCGCTGAACCAGATGCTGCCATCGCTCTTCACCACCACGTCGTTGGGGGAATTGAGCCGTTTGCCATCGGCATGGCTCACCAGGATGGTGGTGGTACCGTCGTGCTCCAGGCGGGTGAGGCAGCGGCTGCGGTGATGGCAGGTGATCAGGCGCCCCTGCCGGTCGCGGGTCTGACCATTGCCGTAGTCGGAGGATTCTCGGAAGACGGTGACGCCATGACGTTCGCTCCAACGCATGGTGCGGTTGTTGGGTATGTCACTGAACAGCAGACACTGGTGGTCCCCGAACCACATCGGCCCTTCCAGCCAGCGGAAACCCTCACCAAGCAACTCCAGCTCGGCGTTGAACAGAATCAGACCGTCAAAGCGCGGGTCGTAACTTTCAGTGCAGGGAGAGGGAGCGTGCACAGGAGTTGTCATGCGGTGAGGCCCAACAGCAGGGGCCAGGCCTGGGGATTCAGGAAAAGCTGCCGGGCAGGGCAGCCCGCCAGGCATCGTCGTTGCGCTGCAGGATCAACTGCAGACAGGGCACCTCGCCCACTTGACCGGAAAGATGGCCGATCCGGCCCTGCTGATCGACCACGCAGTTCTGGTCACCACCAAAGGAAAAATCGCCGGGGCCGAACACCTGGCGCTGGCCATCCATGCTTTCCACGTACCAGCTGCCGCGCAGCACCACGATCCACTTCGGCACGTGATTCATATGCCAGCTGGCACTCCAGCCCGGCGGCAGCTCGGTGAGGAAGGCATTGCCGTCCTTGAACAGATCGAGACTCCACTGGGGTGAATCGCCGGGCCCCAGCACCCCCATGGCAAAGCCGGGGAGCTGGCACCAGGTCTGGCGGCTGACGCCAGCCTCATCGGTCCAAAGATGCCAGTAGCCCAGGGGAGCTGGCGCTGGAGGGTTGGTGGTGGGATCCGTCATCGAGCAAGGGGGGAGATGAAGGGCTTCAGGGCTGATCCTTGACGGCGATGCCGGAGATTTCGAGCTGAATCCCGAGCACCAGGGCGGAGACCTCGACCACGGCACGGGAGGGGTAGTTCAACGGATCGGTGAAGAACTCCTGCCACACCGCATCGACCGTGTCGAGCGTATTGATGTCGGTGAGATAGATGACGGCGCTGACCACATCGCGGCTGCTGCAACCAGCCGCCTCGAGCACGGCGACGAAATTCCGCAGGGTCTGGCGGGCCTCGAGGGTGATGTCGCCATCACCCACCTTGTTGCCGCTGCTGGGATCGACGGGCAGCTGACCCGTGATGAAGACCATCTGGCCCACCTGGAAACCCTGGCTGTAGGAGGCCACCGGCTTCGGAAAGCGGTCACTGTGGAGACCTCGACGCGGTGTCGTGCTGAACGGCGCGAGTTCTGGCGACATGGGGGGGGGGGGGGGGGGGGGGGGAGGGCAGAGAATCTGGCAACACCGTAGTCAGCCTTAGCGATCTGTCAGCCGGGATCTGATCTGCCGTCCGCGGGGGTCGTGTCTAGGGTCGGGGCTCTCCAACGGACCTGCGACCCCCGTCGCCCCATCCCGATGACGAGCTCCAACCCCCTGGCCGGCCAAGCCCTCTCCACCCTGCTGCAAGGCAAGGTGGCCATCGTCACCGGTGGCAACAGCGGTATCGGTAAATCCATCGTTGAGTATCTGGCGGAACTCGGCGCCAAGGTGGTGATCGACTACCGCTCCCATCCGGAGGCTACCGAGGAACTGGAGCGCGAAATCGGCGCCTACGGAGGCTGCAGCTTCGGCGTTCAGGCCGATGTGGGCAAGCTCGATGACCTGCAGCGCCTCGTCGATGCCACCGTGGCGAAATATGGCCGCCTCGATGTGATGGTCAACAACGCCGGCATCGAGACCCGCACGTCGATCCTTACCACCACACCGGACAACTTCGACAAGGTTCTGGATGTCAATCTGCGCGGTGTTTTCTTCGCCACCCAGTTCGCCGCCAAGCAGATGATTGCCCAGGGGGGCGGCGGCCGCATCATCAACATCTCCTCGGTGCACGAAGACTGGCCGATGCCCGACAACACCCCCTACTGCTGCGCCAAAGGCGGCGTGCGCATGCTCACCCGCACCGCGGCGCTCGAGCTGGCACCCCACGGCATCACGATCGTCAACGTCGGCCCCGGCGCCGTGGCCACACCGATCAACGACTCCACCATGAACAATCCCGAGCTGCTGGCCAAGCTCAATGCCGCCATCCCCATGGGCCGCATGGCCCAGCCGGAGGAGATCGCCAAGGTGGTGGGCTTCCTGGCCAGCGACGCCGCCAGCTACATCACCGCCACCACGATCTTCGCCGATGGTGGCCTGATGCACAGCAGCCCCGGTCTCTGAGCCTTCAGGCCGCCGCCGGCTGCTCTGCTGCTTCGGGAGCGGGATCCTCCGCCCGTTCCGCCCGCTCCAGGCCCACCTCCACACCCATGTGCTGATCGATCCGGCCGGTGATCAGCAGGCTGGCCCGCTGCTGGGTGGCGATCACCCACAGCCACTTCGTCAGCAGGGTGAGGCGGTTCTCGTTGGCGGGCATGAAGGCGAGGTGGGCCAGACCCCAGAGCAGCCAGCCCAGCGGCCCGGTGACCTTGAGGCCCCGCAGGTCGGCCACGGCGCAGAGGGGACCGATCACGGCCATGCTGCCGAAGTCGAACCAGCGGAAGGGGGCCTGGCGCTGCCCCCCCAGCTGGGCCAGCAGATCCTGGGCCACCCAGCCGCCCATCTGCACCGCCGGCCCGGCCATGCCCGGCAGGGGCTTGCCATCGACCGTATGGGAATAGGAGCAGAGATCGCCCACCACCCGGATCTCGGGATGGCCGGCAATCGAGAAGTCCGGCTCCACCACCACCCGCCCGCCGCGATCGACCGCGCAACCGGTGCGCTCCGCCAGCAGCTTGCCGAGATGGGAGGCCCGCACCCCGGCACTCCAGCAGATGGTGGCCGCCTCCAGCACCCGCTCGCCGGGGGTTCCCGGTGCCGGTGCCTTGAAGGCCACGGTGAGGCGACCCGCTTCGATGCTCTGCACCCGGCCACCCAGCACCAGCTCGACGCCGCGGGCTCGCAGATAAGCAGCGGCCGCCTCCGACAACTCCGGATCCATGGCCCGCAACAACCGATCACCGGGATCCACGAGCAGCACGCGGCAGAGCTCCGGATCCAGCTGGCGGAAGTCGCGTGCTGCCGCGTGGCGCATCAGCTCGTTGATCGATCCGGCCAGCTCGCAGCCGGAGGGGCCGCCGCCGACCACCACCACCGACTGCAGGAAGCGACAGCGTTCAGGGTCCGGTGTCTGCTCGGCCTCCTCCAGGGCCGCCAGCACCCGGCGCCGGATCTCGTCGGCGTGCTCGAGGATTTTCATCGGTGGCGCCAGTTCGCGCCACTCCTCGTGGCCGAAGTAGGTGCTCCCCGAACCGGTGGCCAGGATCAGGCTGTCGTAGCGCAGGCGGCGATCGTTGAACACCACCTCCTGAGCGGTGGCGTCGAGATCGCTCACCTCACCAAGCAACACCTGCACGTTGGCGGCCTTGGCCAGCAACAGCCGCAGGGGCGTGGCCACATCGGCCTCGGACACCAGGCCGGAGGCCACCTGATACAGAAGGGGCTGAAAAAGGTTGAAATTCCGTTTATCCACCAGCGTGACCCGCACCGGCTGGCCCGCCAGCCGATGGGCCGCTTTGAGGCCCGCAAAGCCTCCCCCCACGATCACAACATGGGGCCAGCTCTTCATCACGGCCTCGCTCGGCTCCAGCTCAAGGAAGAAGCGTTCCTTTGGCATCGATGCGCCTCGCAGGATGTCTGAAAGGTAGGGGGCAATCTCCCGGTCGGGGAGCGCTGTGCTGCCAGGATGCAGAGTCCCTCACCCGCTGGCTGCCCGTGTCGCACTCCGCCCTGCAGGCTTTCCTCAGCAGCGCCGCCGCCGATGGGCAGCTGCGCCAGAAGCTCCAGGCCGCCGCCGGTGTCGATGACATCGTCGAGCTCGCCGGCAGCCACGGCCACGACTTCAGCAAGGCCACCCTGCTCAAGGCCCATGCCGCCGCCATCGGCAGCGCCCCGGACCATAAGCTGGAAGCGATCAACAGCTGGGGCGATGCCCTGATGCAGGCCTTCGGTGCCAGCGACAAGGATTGACGATGGCTGTCACGCCATGTCTGGATATCACCATAATCCTGTAGCAAAAGCTCACAGTCCCTGGGCAGCTGCCTGGGCCTGGGCAAGGTGAAGGTCCCACCATGGCCGGTGCCCGATGCAGCAACTGCTGCCAGCCCTCAATGATCACAACCTGCCCTGGATGGACACCCTCCATCCGATCGTGGTCCACTTCGTCATCGCCATGGCGGTGATCAGCGTGATCTTCGATCTGATCGGCGTTGTGATGCGGCGACCGAATCTGTTTGAAGTCAGCTTCTGGAACCTGCTATTCGCCACGGGGGCCATCTTCGTGGCGATCATCTTCGGTCAGGTGGAGGCCGGCCTGGCCGATCCCTACGGCGGCTCGCGCACGATCCTCAACCTGCACAGCACCCTGGGCTGGTCGTTGGCCGGCATCCTCTCGGTGCTCACCGGCTGGCGCTACGTGCTGCGCAACCGGGACCCCGAGACGCTGCCCCTGCCCTTCCTGGCGGCGGGTGGGGTGCTGGCCGCGCTTGTGGCGGTGCAGGTCACCCTTGGCAACCAGCTGATCTGGATCTACGGCCTGCACACGGTGCCGGTGGTGGCCGCCGGCCGTGCCGGGCTGATCTGATGGCCTTCCCCCTGCCCCAGGCCGAGGCGCCGATCAACCAGCTGGGCGATTGGCTGGGTCCCAACGACCTGCCCTACAGCCTGCCGATCCATCCCAGCCTGGTTCATTTCACGATCGGGTTGTTCGTGATCGCCATCGCCTTCGACATCGTCGGCGCCCTGTATCCGATCGAAAAGCGGGTGTTCCGCTTCCTGGCCCTGCCGATCACCCGGGCCGGCTTCCATGACGTGGGCTGGTACAACCTGCTGGCCTGCGCCATCGTCAGCTTCTTCACCGTGGCGGCCGGCTTCTTCGAGATGTTGCTGGCGGTGCCGCTTCCCGGTGTCACCAGCAGCATCGGCCTGCAGAGCATGGAAACCATGCTCTGGCATGGCGTCGGTGGGGTGGCGATCCTGCTGGCGATCATCGCCATGACCGTCTGGCGCGGTTACCAGCGCTTTCTCTGGCGCCGCGACATGGGCCGCCAGGTGCAGTGGCTCTACCTGCTGGTGGGACTCGGCCTGTTCCTGGTGATCGGCCTTCACGGCACCCTCGGCGCCGAGCTGGCGGCCGAATTCGGCGTCCACATCACCGCCGACCAGCTCCTGGCCAGCGGAGCTGATCTCCGCTCCGCCCTTCCCTAGGGCCCCCTCCCCATGACCTCCTCATCCCCACGCCGTCCCGGCCCCATCGCCCTGGCGGCCCTGGCCGTCTGGATCGGCCTGCTGGCCCTGATCAGCACCTGGGTGGCCGGCGTGTCCTATCAATGGCTGCCGGTGCAGGCCTCCAATGCCGCCCCACTGGTGGATGGCCTGTTCAGCTTTGAAACCGGCGTCGGCACGTTCGTGTTCCTGGGGGTGATCTCGGTGATGGGCTGGGTGTTGCTTGTGCACCGCGCCGAGAAGTACGACGAGAGCGATGCCGAACCGATCGAGGGCAACACGCGGCTGGAGGTGATCTGGACCGCCATCCCCCTGGTGCTGGTGATGGCCATCGCCTGGTACGCCATCCAGGTCAATACGGAACTGGGCGTGCTGGGGCCGATGGAGCACATCCACCTGCGCGATCCCCAGGAGCAGCAGGGAGGGTACCCCGGGGACAGGCTGCCGGCCGAGCAGGTGGAGGTGGTGGCAAGGCAATGGTCGTGGGAGTTTCGCTACTCCGGCCAGAACGTCTCCAGCACGGAGCTGCACCTGGAGCTGGATCGGCCGATCACCTTCCGGCTGGTCTCCGAAGACGTGCTGCACGGCTTCTTCATCCCGGCTTTTCGCCTCAAGCAGGATGTGATCCCAGGCCGGGCGATCGATTTCAGCCTCACCCCCACCCGCCTGGGCCGCTACCGGCTGCGTGACTCCCAGTTCAGCGGCACCTGGTTCGCCGCCAACCAGGCCGACGTGGTGGTTGAAACCGCCGTGGACCACGCCGCCTGGCTGAAGCAGGCCGCCGCCGCCCCCCTGCAGAGCGGCCTCAGCGTGGCCTCCGACGAATACGCCGAGCGCCAGACCAACCCGCGCGGCGGCTGGCCCACCGTGGTGCCAGCCCCGCCGCCCCAGGTGAATGTTCCCGGTTCCAGCACCCTTCCCCACGACGCCTGAGGCCATGACCAGCACAGCCCTTTCCCCCGAACCGCCCGCCTCCTGGCGACGCTACTTCGGCTTCAGCACCGATGCCAAGGTGATCGGCATCCAGTACATCGTGGTGGCCTTCTTCTTCTTCCTGGTGGGTGGCCTGCTGGCCATGATCATCCGAGGGGAGTTGATCACACCCGCTTCCGACTTGGTGGATCGCACCGTCTACAACGGCCTCTACACGATGCACGGAACGATCATGTTGTTCCTGTTCACCTTCCCGGTTCTCAACGGGCTCAACAACCTGCTGATCCCCACCATGATCGGTGCCCCCGACATGGCCTTCCCGCGGCTCAACACCGCCGCCTTCTGGCTGGTGCCCGTGTTCGGCATCCTGCTGATCGCCAGCTTCTTCGTCCCCAGCGGCCCGGCCAGCGCCGGCTGGTGGTCCTATCCGCCGGTGAGTCTGCAGAACCCGCTTGGCCAACTGATCAATGGCGAGTTCCTCTGGGTGCTGGCGGTGGCCCTGTCCGGCGTTTCCTCCATCATGGGGGCGGTGAACTTCGTCACCACGATCCTGCGCATGCGGGCTCCCGGCATGGGCCTCTTTCGCATGCCCGTCTTCTGCTGGACGGCGCTCGCCGCCCAGACCCTGCAGCTGATCGGCCTGCCCGCCCTCACCGGTGGCGCCGTGATGCTGCTGTTGGATCTCAGCGTCGGCACGTCGTTTTACAGGCCCGAAGGGGGCGGCGATCCGGTCCTGTATCAGCACTTCTTCTGGTTCTATTCCCATCCGGCGGTGTACGTGATCATCCTGCCGGTGTTCGGCATCTTCTCGGAGCTGTTCCCTGTTTATTCGCGCAAGCCGCTGTTTGGCTACGTGTATGTGTGCCTGGCCTCCTTCATCATCGTGGGCCTCGGTCTGATCGTCTGGGTACACCACATGTTCCCCAGTGGCGTCACCCAGTGGATGCGTAACCTGTTCATGGTCACCACGATGCTGATCGCCGTGCCCACCGGGGTGAAGGTGTTCGCCTGGCTGGGCACCCTGTGGGGCGGCAAGATCAGGCTCACGACCCCGATGCTGTTCTGCCTCGGCGGCCTGTTCAACTTCGTCTTCGCCGGCATCACCGGCATCATGCTGGCCACCGTACCGATAGACATTCACGTCAGCAACACCTATTTCGTGGTGGGCCACTTCCACTACGTGATTTACGGCGCAGCCGTCATGGGTATCTTCGCCGCCATCTACCACTGGTTTCCCAAGTTCACGGGCCGGATGCCCTACGAGGGCCTTGGCAAGCTGCATTTTCTGCTCACCTTCGTGGGCGCCAATCTCAGCTTCCTGCCCATGCATCCGATGGGTCTGATGGGAATGCCCCGGCGGGTCTCTTCCTACGACCCCGAGTTCGCCTTCTGGAACGTGCTGGCCAGCCTGGGATCGTTCCTGCTGGGGGTGTCGATCATCCCCTTCCTGCTCAACATGATCAGTTCCTGGGCCCGGGGTCCCAGGGCGCCGCACAACCCCTGGAACGCCATCGGCCTGGAATGGCTGCTGCCCTCACCACCGGCGGAAGACAACTTCGGCGACCACGTCCCCACCGTGATCAGCCGTCCGTATGGCTATGGCACCGGCGAACCCCTGGTGGAGCACCAAGCCGACATTGATCGAGCCCTGACCCTTCAGGAGGCCAACCGATGAGCAGCACCCCTGCCCCCCAGAGCGACCAGACCGTGGGCCACGGCGAGGGCCAGCACGCCAACCACAACCTCACCGGCTTCATCATTTTTCTGTGCTCCGAAAGCGTCATCTTCCTGGCGTTCTTCAGTGGCTACGCCATCCTGCGCCTGGCCGCCCTCGACTGGCTGCCCGCCGGTGTGGACAGCCTCGAATGGCGCCTGCCACTGATCAACACGGTGGTGCTGGTGTCCAGCTCCTTCACGATGGTGGTGGCCGAGCATTTCAAGGGCAAGGGGAAGATCTGGTTGTTCCGGGGCTTCTGGCTGCTGACCATGGCCATGGGGGCCTATTTCCTCTATGGCCAGGCGGTGGAGTGGAGTGGCCTCAGCTTCGGCTTCACCTCGGGCACCTTCGGCGGCACCTTCTATCTGCTCACCGGCTTCCATGGCCTGCATGTGCTCACCGGCATCCTGCTGATGGGCCTGATGCTGGCCAAGTCCTTCGTCCCCGGCAATTACGACGGTGGCGAGCAAGGTGTCATCGCCACGTCCCTGTTCTGGCACTTCGTGGATGTGATCTGGATCATCCTGTTCGTGCTGCTCTATGTCTGGAGAGCCTGAACCATGATCATCGACGACAACCATTACGACGTGATTCTGATCGGCAGCGGTGCCGGTGGCGGAACATTCGCCGCGGCCCTCGCCGATGCGGGCCACACGGTGTTACTGCTGGAGCGCGGTGGCGTGATGCCCCAGGCCGACCAGAACGTGGCCGAAGTGAGTCTGTTCCGCAAGCAGCGCTACCACCCCGAGGAGAAATGGTTCGGCACCGATGGGGATCCCTTCTCCCCCCAGGTGGTGCATGCCATCGGCGGCAACACCAAGATCTGGGGTGGCGTGCTCGAACGCATGCGCGAGCAGGAATTCATTGGCGTGCCGCTCCAGGAGGGGCCCTCGCCGGACTGGGAACTGCGTTACGACGACCTGGCTCCCTGGTATGAGCAGGCGGAGAAGCTCTATCACGTGCACGGCGTGGCTGGTGCCGATCCCACCGCCCCGGCCCGCGAGAGTGCCTATCCCGCGGCGCCACGGCCGGTGGAGCCGTTTCTGGTGGAGCTGCGTGCCGCCCTGGAGCGCCAGGGCCTGCATCCCTACGACCTACCCCTGAGCTGGTCCGACTCCGCCGTCGATCCCACCGGGGATGCCGAGCTGTTCGGCGTTGATCCGGTGCGCGCCTGCAGCGGCGTCACGGTCAAGGAGCATGCCCGGGTGATGCAACTGCATGTCAATCCGTCGGGGCGGGAGGTGCGCGGCGTCGAAGCGGAGATCGACAACCAGCGCTGGCTGTTCCGCGGCCACCAGGTGGTGTTGGCCGCCGGGGCCATCGGCACGCCGGAGATCCTGCTGCGCTCCGCCACCGACCACCATGCCCGCGGCCTGGCCAACGGCTCCGACCAGGTGGGCCGCAACCTGATGAAGCCCCAGCTCACCTCGATCCTGCAGCTGGCGGCCGCCCCCAACTCGGGCCGCTACGGCCGCGGCCATGGCATCACCGACTTCTACTGGGGTGACAAGAACGTCGACTTCCCCCTCGGCTCGATCCAGAGCGGTGGCGGGGTTCTCCAGGACGCCCTGTTCGCCGAATCTCCGCCGGTGCTCTCCCTGGTGACCCGCCTGCTGCCGGATTTCGGCCTTGAGCAGCTGGCCGCCCGCTCGATCACCTGGTGGGCGATGAGCGGCGTGCGGCCCGATCCCCACAACCGCCTCGCCCTGCGGGGCCAGCAGCTGCAGATCCACTACACCGCCAACAACCGGGAGGCCCACGACCGCCTCGTTTACCGCTGGATCGACAGCCTCAAGGCCGTGGAGGCCGACCCCCTGACGATGGTGGCCAAGGCCGCCCCCACCCACCCCCGCGGCGAGGCGCCCCTGCCGGTGATCGGCGGCGCCTGCGGCACCTGCCGCATGGGCTCGGATCCGGCCACCTCGGTGGTGGATCTGCAGGGCCGCAGCCACGAGGTGGCCAACCTCTGGATCGTCGATGCCAGCGTGCTGCCCTTCTGCCCGTCGGTGGGGGTGGGGCTCACGGTGATCGCCAACGCCCTGCGCATCGGCGCCGCCCTCAAGGCCTCCCTATGACGGCCAGCGTCCCCGGCCGCGCCGCGATTGACGCCATCACCCCGTCGGAAACCCGGCGCCTGGCCGAGCGCGACCACGGCCTCGCCCCCTGGAGCCTGTGGGGCAGCTACCTGAGCGAACGCCAGTGGGGCACGGTGCGCGAGGACTACTCCGCCGACGGGGACGCCTGGAGCTCCTTCCCCCACGACCACGCCCGCTCCCGCGTCTACCGCTGGGGCGAAGACGGCCTGCTGGGCCTTTGCGACGACCAGTGCCGCCTCTGTTTCTCGCTGGCCCTCTGGAACGGTGCCGATCCGATCCTCAAGGAACGGCCCTTCGGCCTGGGCAACCCCGAGGGCAACCACGGCGAGGATCTCAAGGACTACTTCTTCCATCTCGCCAACACCCCCACCCACAGCTTCATGCGGGGGCTGTACAAGTACCCGCAGCAGCAGTTCCCTTACCAGGAGCTGCTGGCCGAGAACGGCCGCCGCGGCCGCGATCAGCCCGAATACGAACTGGTCGACACGGGAATCTTCAACGAGAGCCGTTATTTCGATGTCGCCATCGACTACGCCAAGGCCGGACCTGAAGACCTGCTGATCCGCCTGCGGGTCAGCAACCGCGGCCCCGAATCAGCACCGCTCACCCTGTTGCCAACCCTGTGGCTGCGCAACACCTGGCGCTGGGGCTATCCCGATGAAGTCGAACACCAGATCTACCCAATCGCCGGCTCCGGAGACGCCGCCAGCGGCCCTGGGGTGGTCACCGATGGGATCCCCCATCTGGGGGTGTATCAGCTCGACTGCGAGGAGCCCGGCCGCTGGATCTTCACCGACAACGAAACCAACAGCGAGCGGCTCTGGGGCCAGCCCAACGCCACCGCTTTCCAGAAGGACGGCTTCCATCGCCATGTGGTCGACGGCGAAATCGGGGCGGTGAATCCGGCCCTGCAGGGCAGCAAGGCGGGCCGCTTGCTGCAGCGCACCCTGGCCGCCGGCGAGGAGTGGGTGGTGGAGCTGCGGCTGCACCGCGTCGACGGCCCCGCGCCGGCCCCTGCACTGGACGAGAACGCCATCGCGGCGATCTTCGCCGAGCGCGAACGGGAATGGCTCGAGTATTTCGAGCATCGCGTTCCCGGCCTGTCCGAAGACGACCGCCGCATCCACCTGGCCGGCACCGCCGGGCTGCTGTGGTGCAAGAAGTACTACGGCTGGAGCGTGATGCGCTGGCTCGAGGGCGACCCCACCGGCACGCCCCCACCGGCCCAGCGGCGTCACACCCAGAACGCCTACTGGCAACGGCTGCACGCCCACGACGTGATCTCGATGCCGGATTGCTGGGAGTACCCCTACTTCTGCCAGTGGGACCTGATGTTCCACTCCGTGGCCTTTGCGGTCTTCGATCCGGCGACCGCCAAGGAGCAGTGCATGCTGCTGCGCAAGCCCCACTACACCGCTCCCAACGCCCAGACCCCTGCCTACGAATGGGCCCTGTCCGATCCCAATCCGCCGATCGGCGCCTGGGCGGCGATGCGCATCTATCAGATTGATCGCAAGAACTCCGACACCGCCGACCTGGCCTTCCTGCGGGCGGCCCTGCGCAAGCTGATCCTGGAGTACGGCTGGTGGGCCAACCGCAACGACCGCTCCGGCGACAACGTCTTCGAGGGGGGCTTCCTGGGCCTCGACAACATCGCCGTGTTCGATCGGCGCTTCCCCCTGGCCGACGGCAGCATCATCGAGCAGTGCGACGGCACCGCCTGGATGGCCTCGCTCAGTCTCAATCTGCTGGAGATCGCCGTGGAGCTGAGCCGCGAAGAGCCGGAGTACGCCGACATCTGCGAGCGCTTCGTGGTGGATTTCGTGCAGCTGGCCATTGGCCTCAACAATCCTGCCGGCCGCGACTACCTCAACTGGGACGAGGAGGACGGTTTCTATTACGACGTGATCAAACGGCCCGACGGCAGCGTCGACTACCTGCGCACCCGCTCGCTCTCGGGCCTGGTGCCACTGCTGGCGGTGCAAAGCTTCGACATCGACACCGTGGCACGGTTACCGATGCTGGATGTCACCCGCACCCTGGCCTGGTTCACCCACGAGCGCACCACGCCCTCCTGGATGGTGCAGAACCTGGGGATCTGGCACAACGACCGGGTGCTGTTCACCTTGGTGCCCAGGGAGCGCCTACAGCGCATCTGCGAGCGGCTCTTCGACGAGGAGGAGTTTCTCTCGCCCTACGGCATCCGCTCCCTTTCCAAGGTGTACGAACAGCACCCCTACACCTACACCGAAGGCAGCGAAAGCCAGACCCTCACCTACAGCCCGGCCGACAGTCCGGTGGCGATGTTCGGGGGCAACTCCAACTGGCGCGGGCCGGTGTGGATGCCGATGAACTTCCTGCTGATCGAATCGCTGCAGAAGTTCGCCCACTTCTACGACAACAGCTTCAAGGTGGAGTTCCCCACCCGCTCGGGCCACTGGATCAGCCTCTGGGAGGCCTCCCTGGAGCTGGAGAAGCGGCTGGTGGATCTGTTCCGCCGCAACGGCGAAGGCCGCCGCCCCTTCAATGGCGGCGTGGAACTGTTCCAGAACGATCCCCACTGGCGTGATCTGATCCTGTTCAACGAGTACTTCCACGGCGACAATGGCCGTGGCGTCGGCGCCTCCCACCAGACCGGCTGGAGCGCCATGGTCTGCAAGATGCTCAATCAGCTCAACCGCTATACCCCCCCGTCATGAGCTCCCCGTCCCCCAGCGCACAGGTCGCCGGTCCGAGCCTGTACACCTCGCCCCTGCCGCAGCCGGCCCAGCGGCAGGTGAGCCATGGTGCCCACTTCGATGTGGTGATCATCGGCAGCGGCGCCGGTGGCGGCACCCTGGCCCGCCACCTGGCCCCCACGGGCCTGAAGGTGCTGGTGCTGGAGCGGGGCGACTGGCTGCCCCAGGAACCCCAGAACTGGGACGCCGAAGCGGTGTTCCAGCAGAACCGCTATGTGTCGAAGGATCCCTGGCTCGACAAGCACGGCAAGACGTTCCAGCCGGGCAGCCATTACTTCGTCGGCGGCGCCACCAAGATGTATGGCGCCGCCCATTTCCGCCTGCGCCAGCAGGACTTCGAGCAGCTTCCCCACTTCGATGGCACCTCGCCGGCCTGGCCCCTGCGCTACGCCGATTTCGAGCCCTGGTACCAGAGGGCCGAGGAGATGTACCACGTGCACGGCCAGCGCGGTGAGGACCCCACCGAGCCGCCCTGCAGCGGCCCCTACCCCCATCCGCCGGTGGCCCATGAGCCGCGGATGCAGAAGCTGGTCGACGACCTGCGCTCCGCCGGGCTGCACCCGTTTCATGCCCCCAGCGGCGTCCAGCTCGATGAGGCCAACATGGCCTTCAGCCGTTGCCGCAAGTGCAACTGCTGCGATGGTTTCCCCTGCCTGGTGCACGCCAAATCGGACGCGGAGGTGCTGGGCATGCGGCCGGCCCTGGCCTGCCCCAACGTGTCCCTGCTGACGCGGGCCCAGGTGAAGCGCCTGATCACCGATGAATCCGGCCGCACGGTGAAGGCGGTGGAGCTGGAGCGGGACGGTGAGCCGCTGACGGTCAGCGGCGATGTGGTGGTGGTGAGCTGTGGCGCCGCCAACAGCGCCCGGCTGCTGCTGGTTTCGGCCAACGACCGCCATCCCCGCGGCCTGGCCAACGGCTCGGACCAGGTGGGCCGCCACTACATGTTCCACAACAGCAAGGCGATGGTGGCCCTGGCCCATGAGCCGAACCACACCGTCTTCCAGAAGACGGTGTGCGTCAACGACTGGTACCTCGGCGATGCCGACTTCGACTACCCGATGGGCAACATCCAGATGACGGGCAAGACAAACGGCACGATCATGAAGGGCTACGCGCCACTGGAAACCTTCATGATGCCCGGCTGGAGCATGGACAAGATCGCCGAGCATGCCCTCGACTTCTGGCTCTCCAGCGAG
The DNA here is from genome assembly GCF_024345975.1 of Cyanobium sp. Cruz-8D1. GTDB lineage: Bacteria > Cyanobacteriota > Cyanobacteriia > PCC-6307 > Cyanobiaceae > Cyanobium. The sequence continues at coordinate 27,129 of NZ_JAGQCD010000012.1, forward strand.
GATCTTCCCGATCCGAACAACCGCGTCACCGTGACCGGCTCCGGCCAGATCCAGCTCAGCTACACCCCCAACAACCTCACCGCCTCGGCGCGCCTCGCCAGCCGGCTGGAAGGCCTGCTGGATCGCCTCTACCTGCGCAACCACCTGGTGGAGCGCCAGTTCTACATCGCCAACAGCATGGGCATCGCCGCCGTGGGGCACCAGGCCGGCACCTGCCGCTTCGGCAGCGATCCCGCCAGCTCGGTGCTCGACTTGAACTGCAAGGCCCACGAACTCGACAACCTCTACGTCGTCGATACCAGCTTCATGCCCACCATCGGCGCCGTGAACCCCTCCCTCACCGCCATCGCCAATGCCCTGCGGGTGGGCACCCACCTGGTGGAACGGCTGCGGGGCTGAGGCTGGCCATGGAAACGTCGGAGGACACCTCGGAGCGGCGAGTGCTGCTGGCCCTCGGCAGCGCCTGGGCCCTGACGGCCGGCTGGTTCCTGTTCTGGCCGGTGCCCACCGAGGTGATCGGCCGGGGGGTGGTGATCGTACCGGGGGGCGCCACGGTGATCGATGCCCGGGCCGAGGGCCAGATCCTCAGCCTGCCGGTGCGGGTGGGCGAGCGGGTGAGCCGGGGCCAGACCCTGCTGCGCCTCTACCTGCCCACCCTGGAGCAGCAACTGCGCCGTCAGGAGAAGGATCTGGCGGAGCTGATCCGCATCAACGCCGATCTCGACCGGCGCGACCAGGCGCGACTGGCCTCGGCCCGGCGGCTGCGGGACACGGCCCTGGCCCAGCTGCAGGGCAACCGCGAACGCCTCGATGCCCTGCGTCGCGTCTACGACCAGAAGGTGGCCGATTTCCGCCATCTCGCCCGCCGCGAGGTGGTGGCCCCCCTGGCCGGCGAGGTGGTGGCCAGTGAAGACCGGGCCATCCAGCTCGACAACGACGTCGCCGATCTCGGCATCCGGCAGCGGGAGGCGATCGATGCCTGGGAGACGGTGAAGCTGGGCATCGAGACCGAAGCCCAGCGGCGGCGCTTTGGCATCCATGACGCCCGCCGCGCCGTGGGGGTCACCCAGACCCGCCTGGGCTTCGACGGCAGCCTCAGCGCCACCCGGGATGGGCAGCTGCTGGATCTGCAGGTGGTGCGCGGCCAGACGGTGAAACCGGGCCAGCGCCTCGGTACCCTGGGAAGTCCCAAGGGTGGCCCTGAAGCTGGCGGCCAGGCCTTGCAGGCCGTGGCCTACTTCGCGCCGGCCGATGCCCGCCGCCTGCGCCCCGGCCTGGCCATGGAGGTGGTGCCGGACTGGAACGAGCGGGGCCGCTTCGGCGGCATCCGTGGTCGCGTCAGCAGCATCAACCTGCTGCCCGCCACCAGCGAAGACGTCAACACCACCATGGGCAACCCCCAGCTGGCGGAGGCCCTGGTGCGCCACGGACCGGTGCTGCGCACCGAGATCACCTTGCTGAGCGCGGGCGACACTGCCGGCTTCGATGGCTTCCGCTGGACCCTCAGCCGCGGCAGCAGCGTCTTTCCGATCCGCGAGGGGCTGACCCTCAAGGCCCACGGCTATGTCGAATGGCGGCCACCGGTCAGCTACCTGCTGCCGATGCTGCGCGACCTCACGGGCAGCTATCGCACCCTGCGCCAGCAGGAGCGCCAGGACCAGCCCCAACTCCAGCAGCGACAGGCCCTGCCATGACCCGCGAGCTGCCCTGGCTGGTGCTGGTGGCGGCCCTGCTGGTGGTGTTGCTGCATGCCAACGCCCCGGAAGTGTGGTTCTGGTTCGCGGCCCTGCTGCTGCTGCTGCTGTGGCGCACGTTCGCCTGGCGCCAGCGCCGCTGGCAGCGGCTCTGCGGCGGTGCTCAGGAGCCGCCCAGCACCAGCGGCAGCGCCACCGGCTGATCGGGCCGGTCAGGCACCGGCAGCAGCTCGCGCAGCAGCTGGGCATAGCTGACATTGGCCAGGGTGGTGGATTCGGCCACCCCCTCCATGGCGCCGGTGAGGGTGGCCACGGTGGTGGCCACGTCGCTGTAGTCGGCCAGTCCGAGCTGGTAACGGGCCCGCACATCGCGGAAGGCCTCCCGGGAGGCGCCGTACGAAGCGCGGGCCGCCACGATCTGGCGCAGGGCGGCCCGATGGTCGTAGAAGGCGGCCTCAAGGCGCTGACGGATGGCGTTGCGCTCGCGGGCCAGGCTCTGGTCGGTGCGCGCCGCGGCGCTGCGGCTGGCGGCCACGGCGCCGGCCGTGACGCCGCCATCGAAGAAGCGCCAGTGCAGCTGCAGACCCGCGGCCCAGTCGGAGCGCTGGTTGAACAGCTGGGGAATGAGGGCCGAGCTGCAGCAGCCATCCAAGCGGATCACCGGCTGGGTGATCAGCCCCTGGCCGTAGCCACCGGAGGCCACCAGCCGCAGGCTGGGCAGCAGTTCGGCAGCGCGGCGATCGGCCTGGCGCAGCAGGGCGTCGCGGGCGGCCTGCAGGGCCCGCAGCTGGGGGTTGTCGCGCCAGCCGCGCACGATCGTCTGCTCCAGATCGAGGGGCCAGGGGGGCTGCAACCGCACCGTCTCGCTGGCCCGCAGGCTGACATCGAAGGGCACGTTGATCAGGTTACTGAGCTGGCGCTGACGGCTGAGCTGCAGGGCCTCGGCCTGCTCCAGGCGATAGAGGCTCTGCTGCAGGGCGGCCTCGGCCCGGAGCCGATCCAGCCGCGGCACCAGACCCGCCTGCTGGAGCGCCGCCACCTGGTCGCGCACCACCGTGTCGCTGTCGGCAACGGCCCGGCGGATGCGCTGCAGCTGGTCGGCGAGCTGCAGCCCGTAGTAGGCGACGCTCACATCCAGCTGCAGCTGGCGCAACCGGTCGGCGTAGCGCTGGCGGGAGGCCCTGAGGCCGTCGTCGGCCTCGGCGATGCTGGCGGTGCGGTTAGGGCTGATCAGCTCCCAGCCCAGTTCCATGCGGGCGGCGGCCGCACCGACGTTGGTCTGCACCACATTCCAGCCCTGGGGCCTGACCAGAAACGGGGAGTCCGCCGGATAGATGCCGTCATTGGCGGCCCAGACCTGGCTGTAGGAGCGCTGCTGGCGGAAGCCACCGGCCAGGTTCAGACCCAGCTCCGGCCACCTGCGTCCCCGGGCCGAGCCGGCCAGGTCCTGCTGCTCGCGCACGCCGAGCACGGCGGCGGCGAGATCGGGGTCGTTGCGCACGGCCACCGCCAGGGCCTCGGCCAGGCTGAGCCGCTGGCGCCGCTCGATCCGCACCGCCTCGGGAGCCTCCGGCAGGGCCGTGGCGGCCGGGGCCGGCAGGTCGGGCACCTCTGCCGGTCCGGCACCGTCGGCCTCCGGCGCCGCCGGCAGCAGGCTGCGGTCGAGCCGTTCGAGATCCTGCTGGAACCCCTGGAGGCTGCGCAGCAGCGCCGGGGATGGGGGCGGCAGGCGGCGCGACTGGGCCCGGGCCGGGGCCATCGCTGCCACCACGGCCAGCGCCAGGGCCGGGGCCAGCCAGCGGTGGGCGTGGCGCCGGATCATGGCTGCCGGGGGCCCGGGGTTGGCGCCGCGTCCTTGGTGGAGGAGGCCTGCATCAGGTCGTGGAGGCCCAGGCTGGTGCGGGCCAGGCAGCCGATCGAGAAGCAGATGGCGGCGCTGCCGAACAGGCCCAGCTGCGCTTCCCGGGTTTCGCCCTCGAGGCGGGTCATGGCCAGCAGCACCACCCCGGCGGCCAACCAGGGCAGGGTGACAACCATCCCAAGCTGGGAACGGGTCATCGCCATCAACGCAGACCCAGCTCCTGGCGCAGCTGCAACTCCAGCTGGCGCACGGCGTTGAAACGCGCCATGGCCCACGAGAGCTTGCAGACACAGCCGATCGAGAAGCAGATCGCCGCGTTGCCGAACAGGCCCCAGGCGTGGCTGTGCAGGTTGAAATCCTCGGCCAGCAAGAGCCGCAGCGCCAGGATCACCAGCAGGCCGGCCACCACCCAGGGGCCGTACACCCAGCCGACGAAGAACTGATCAACGAACAGCCGACGCGGCGACGGGGCCATGACACCGGGATCCGGGACTTCAAGTTTGCCGGAGCGACGCCCTCAGGTCGACCGCCGCCGCAGGGCCAGCAGCAGCGTCTCGAACACCTCCGGCAGGGGCGCCTCGCACACCAGCCGCTCGCCACTGATCGGGTGGTCGAGGGCCAGCCGCACCGCGTGCAGGGCCTGGCCGCTGAGGGCCACCGGCAGCTTGCGGCAGCGGCCGTAGGTGGCATCGCCCACGATCGGATGGCCGGTGTGGGCGCAGTGCACCCGGATCTGGTGGGTGCGGCCCGTGTCGAGCTTGAAGCGCAGCAGGGCGTAATCGCCCAGGGGTTCGACCAGGCGCCAGTGGGTGCAGGCATGGCGGCCGGTGCTGTCGGAGACCACGGCGTACTTCTTGCGATCGACCGGATGGCGGCCGATGGCCCCCACGATCGTGCCGCTGTCGGCCGCTGGCTGGCCATGCACCACCGCCAGGTACTCCCGCGAGGCGATGCGCTTCTGGATCTGCACCTGCAGCTTCACCAGCGCCTCCTGGCTCTTGGCGACGACGATGCAGCCGGTGGTGTCCTTGTCGAGGCGGTGCACGATGCCCGGCCGCATCTCGCCGCCGATGCCCGGCAGGTCGGGGCAGTGGTGCAGCAGGCCGTTCACCAGGGTGCCGTCCTTGTTGCCGGGGGCCGGATGGACCGTGAGCCCAGCGGGCTTGTTGAGCACGATCAGGTGGGCGTCCTCGAACAGCACGTCCAGCACCATCGGCTGGGCCACCAGATAGGGCAGAGGCTCCGGCGGCGGCATCCACAGCTCCACGCTGTCGTCGGTGCGCAGGGGCGTCTTGGCCTGGCCGGTGACGCCGTTGACCCGCACATAACCCGCCTCGATGAACTTCTGGATGCGGGCACGGCTCTGCTCGGGCCGCTGGGACACCAGCCAGCGGTCGAGCCGCATCGGCAGCGGCTTCGGGTAGTGAAGCGTCAGCAACTCCCCTTCGCCTTCGCCGAACGCGCCCATCAGCTGGAGGGCGGCTCCTGGGCAGGCCGCTCGGGGGCCGGCAACTCCAGGGAGATCGGCCCCAGCAGCGAGCGGCGGAAATCATCGAGCAGGCGCTGGGCCATGCGGGCCGTGTCGCCACTGGTGTGGCGGGCTGCGCTGGCACTGAGCCAGGCGGTGGCGTCCGGAGCCCCGGGGGGCATGGCCACCCCGTAACGCCGCTCCAGCAGCCCCGGCGCCACGCCCGCGGCCGCCACCGGCTCCAGCTGCACGAGCAAACGCAGGAAAGCCAGGGCCACCGCTTCGCCGTCGTAGGAGGCCTGGCCGATGTCGTCGCAGAGGGCCAGCCGCAGCCCGGCCAGCTGGTCATCGAGGCGGGGGGGCAGTACACCGGGGGCGTCGAGCAGATCCAGGTCCTGGCCCAGCCGCACCCAGCGCAGGCTGCGGGTGACGCCGGCCCGGCGGGCACTCTCCACCACCTTCTGGCGCACCAGCCGGTTGATCAGGGCCGACTTGCCCACGTTGGGGAAGCCCAGCATCAGGGCCCGCACGGGGCGCGGCTTCATGCCGCGGCCAGCCCGGCGGGCGTTGAGCTGCTCCCCGGCACGAATCGCCGCCTGCTGCAGCTGCTTGACGCCGGTGCCCACCTTGGCGTCGCACCACCACGGCACCTCACCCCGCTGGCGGAACCAGCCGTCCCAGGCCAGACGGGCCGCAGGGCTGACCATGTCGCGGCGATTGATCACCAGCAGGTGCTGCTTGCCCCGGATCCACCGCTGCAGCCGCGGGTGGCCCGTGGCCAGGGGGATGCGGGCATCGCGCACTTCGATGACCAGATCCACCTTCTCGAGGTTGGCGCTGAGGGCCTTCTCCGCCTTGGCGATGTGGCCCGGGTACCACTGGATCGGAGGTGCGGCCGTACTCAGGCGGACGGTGTCGCCGACGTCCGGCATCAGGGCACCACCAGCACCGGACAGGGCGCCAGCTGCAGCACCCGGGCGGCGGTGCTTTGGTGGTCGCCCTCCAGGGTGATGCCCCGGGTGCCCATGACGATCACGTCGGCGTTGATCTCATCGGCCACGTCACCGATCACGAAGGCCGGCTTTCCCTCCCGCTCGAGCACCTCACAGGCCACACCGGCCTGGGTGAAGCTGACGCGGGCCTGCTCCAGCAGCCTGGCCACATCGGCCGGATCATGCATCACGCCTTCTTCAGCCTCCACCACCGACAGCAGCACGATGCGGCTGCCGTGGCGCTGGGCGAGCTGCAGGGCGACGGCCGCCGTTTCCGTCGTCTGGCGGCTCTGGTCGATGGGGAACAGGACGGTGTCGAACATGGCGGTAGGCCTAGCCCCCTTGTCCTAGCGCCGACCGTTGCGGCCGCCAGGGACGGGGGGTGGGAAGAACCGAATCGCGGCGGCGGCGAACCGGGAGGGGCCGGGGGCTAATCTCCCCCCGCCTTTCCTTACACGTAACCGTGGCGAAGCGATCCCTCTCCAGCCTCAGCGCCGATGATCTCCGCGGCAAGCGGGTGCTGGTGCGGGTCGACTTCAACGTACCCCTCGACGACGCTGGCGCCATCACCGATGACACCCGCATCCGGGCGGCCCTGCCGACCGTGCGCCACCTGATCGACCACGGCGCCAGGGTGCTGCTGGCGGCCCACTTCGGCCGGCCCAAGGGCCAGGTGAATGACGCCATGCGCCTCACCCCGGTGGCGGCCCGTCTCAGCGAGCTGCTGGGCCAAGCGGTGGTCAAGACCGACAGCTGCATCGGCCCCGACGCCGAGGCCAAGGTGGCCGCCATGGCTGATGGCGATGTGGTGCTGCTTGAGAACGTGCGCTTTTTCGCTGAGGAGGAGAAGAACGACGCCGGCTTCGCCGCAAAGCTGGCCGCCCTGGCCGACATCTACGTGAACGATGCCTTCGGCGCCGCCCACCGGGCCCACGCCTCCACCGAGGGGGTCACCAACTACCTGAGCCCCAGCGTGGCCGGGTTCCTGATGGAGAAGGAGCTGCAGTACCTGCAGGGCGCCATCGATGAGCCCAAGCGCCCCCTGGCCGCCATCGTGGGCGGCTCCAAGGTGAGCAGCAAGATCGGCGTGCTCGAGTCGCTGATCGACAAGTGCGACAAGGTGCTGATCGGCGGCGGCATGATCTTCACCTTCTACAAGGCCCGTGGGCTGGCGGTGGGCAAGAGCCTGGTGGAGGAGGACAAGCTCGAGCTTGCCAAGGAACTGGAAGCCAAGGCGGCCGCCAAGGGCGTCCAGCTGCTGCTGCCCACCGATGTGGTGCTGGCCGACAACTTCGCCCCCGACGCCAACAGCCAGACCACGGCGATCGACGCCATCCCCGACGGCTGGATGGGCCTCGACATCGGCCCCGATTCGGTCAAGGCCTTCCAGGTTGCCCTCGCCGACTGCAAGACCGTGATCTGGAACGGCCCCATGGGCGTGTTCGAGTTCGACGCCTTCGCCGCCGGCACCAACGCCATCGCCCACACCCTGGCCGAGCTCAGCGGCAAGGGCTGCTGCACGATCATCGGCGGCGGTGACTCCGTGGCCGCCGTGGAGAAGGTGGGCGTGGCCGAGACGATGAGCCACATCTCCACCGGCGGCGGCGCCAGCCTCGAGCTGCTGGAAGGCAAGGTGCTGCCCGGCGTGGCCGCCCTCGACGAGGCCTGATCAGCGCGCCTCCTGGCGAGGCCCCGAACCCAACACGATGGTTTTGTGGTAACTTAGAATTGGGTTGGCATAAATTCATCCCTTCTCAAGAAGTTACGGTCAACCTCGGGGCCTAAACATCATGGAAAATGAGCTCGTAACCATGGAGCTGGAGATCGGTGAAGCTGCATTGGAGCAGAATGTTACTGGCATAGATTCTGCTCCCGTATTCGAGACCCAGATCTACTCACTGTTTGTTCATACTATTATTGCCGAACCAACAGAATGGGTCTTATATCCGTGGCCCGGCGATGATGGGCTCATTGTGGAGTGGAACCAAGGGGATGGGCTCGACTCCATCCCTACAGACGGTCTCAGCTACGAAGCTGACTTGTCGGCCGTCGAGAGCAACTGGATCGATGTCGATGACGAGATACCGATCGATATCACCTGGCCCATTAAGGACCAGGCCTTCGACTCCGGCGATCCGGAGACATGTCCATTGCCCGAACCATTGATTTGCGAACTCGGGACTGATCCCATTGTTGCTGTTGCTGAAACAACAGTAACCGCGATGATGGAGGACCCGGAATTGGCGACCACAACATCTGGAACCCTCGAGCCTCAGATTTATTACTCATATTATTCAATGGTTTCGATTCTCGCTCCATTCATTGAGGTTCAAGTCTCTCCTTGGCCCAGCGAAGATGGGGCCATCGCGGATCAGACCCCTAACTCCAGCGAGCCGGAGTCAGGTCCATTGTCCGATCCCTTGATCGGCGAATCTGCGACCGATGACTTGGTCCGGTCCGACTGGCCACTCCCCTATATGCGCAGCGTCACCGCATCCCCGGAGAACCTCCGAAGCACCGACGCGGGGGTCGCGCAGCTGCCGATCGGTCCGGATCTGGTTGCATCACCTTCTGCCATGGCCGCGCTTCCAGACCCAGCACCAGCTACGGCTACGTCAGCTGGAATCAGCAGCGAGGCACCCGTGCCGCAACCTGGAGTCGATCAGATCACTGGCAGATTGGCTGACGCCCAACCGGGCGCAGGCCAAGAAGTGGGGCGCAACCTGGCTGCCGAACCTGCTCCGGAGATCACCCCTGCCCCAGATGACTACATGACACCTCGGGGTAGGAGCTTCCAATTCGCCCTCGAGTCCCAAGCGCTCTTGGCGACTCCCCGCCGGCAAGAGTCCGGCGAAGCGGTGGGAACAACCTCGGAGTGGGGAGCTGCAGAGGGCACAAAGGTCACGGCCCCAGCGTCAACCCGGTCCATCCTCTTGCCAATGTCGATGACAGGATCCTCCGTGCGAAATCCCATGGAGGCGGGCTGGGGCACCGAGGGCCTTTTAGCCCCCCTGATTGCCGATCTGGTCCCCGACCTTTTCATGATTTAAGCGTTCGCTGAAAAGCCCGGTCGTCGATTGAGGAGCGGATCCGGGCGACCCTCCGCTCAGGCGGATCCTGAAGCTGGCGGATCAAGCCTTCGATTGACTCACTGAAGGCGCGGCCTGGCAGTCGATGCGTTCTTCCAACATGCAGGTGCTCAGGGCCGCGTGGGTGCTGGCGGCCAGCACACCACTCTCCCCTTCTGGAGGATGGCGATGCGGCCCCCTTGCTCGTTAACGGCAGGGCCTTCATGCCCGGGAAATTCTTCTCCCTGTTGGGCCGGAGTGAGCCGGTCTCCTTCACTGGCTCGACCATCAGCCCCGATTCGGCGAAAGCCTTCCAGGACGCCCTGGCCGAGCTCAGCGGCAAGGGCTGTTGCACGATCACGGTGGCGGTGATTCGGTGGGAGTGACTCCGTGGCCGCCGTGGAGAAGGTGGGTGTGGCCGAGACGATGAGCCACATCTCCACCGGCGGCGGCGCCAGCCTCGAGCTGCTGGAAGGCAAGGTGCTGCCCGGCGTGGCCGCCCTCGACGAGGCCTGAAGCCCGGCCTCAGTTGGCCCGTGGGGTGCCGGGCCGGCCCTCACCCCATGTCCCCTTGCGGTCGCCCTTGCCCCACTGGGGCATGGCGATGCCGTTGCGTTCGAACAGCGCCTTCATCGACGCCCGATTCTGTTGGCGCTGGCGCTGACTGGCTTCGCGCTGCTGCTTCATGCAGGCGCGCAGGGCTTCGCTGCTGCCGGCGGCCGACAGGCAGCGCTCGCCGCTCTGGAGGATGGCGATGCGGGCCCGCTGGTCGCTGATCGCCAGGCGCTTCTGGTCCGGAAAGATCTTCTGCATCTGGGCGGGCGTGGGCCGTCCGGCGTCGGAGGGGCTGCCCTGGGCCATGGCGACACCGGTGGAAACGAGGACCGCCGCAAGAACGGCGATGCGCAGGGGCTGAAGCAGGTTGGCAGGCATGGGAGGAACAGTCATCAACGATTCCATCGTGACCAGAAGGTGTGACGGGAATCGGACTGGCTGAGCGCCACCTGTGACCGGATGCAACTAGGGATCCCAAAGAAGCTGGAAGGCCCCCCTCACACCCCCGGCAAGGGCCAGGCCCGCAGCGCCACGGCGAAGCGCCCCGGCGACGAATCGGCAGCGGCAGTCGCCTCCAGCCGCCGCAAGTCACCGCCATGGTCGCGGGCCACCTTGGCGGCGATGGCCAGGCCCAGGCCGCAGTGCCCCTCGCCGCCGCGGGCCTGATCGAGCCGCTGGAAGGGCGTCATGGCCTTCAGCCACTGCTCCCGGTCGATGCCTTCACCACAGTCCCAGACCTGGATCTCGAAACCGCTCTCCACGGATCCGGCCTCGCCATGGACCCGCATCGCCCCGTCGCCCGGGCCAAGGGGCCGCAGCACCAGCCGCAGGGGCGGCCGGCCGTAGGTGAGGGCGTTGTCGAGCAGGTTGCCCACCGCCCGCGCCAGCGCAATCGGGCGCACCCGCCGCACCAGGGGCTCCAGATCCAGCTCCAGGGGCACCTCCCCCACCGCCGCTGCCGACTCCGCCACCAGGGCATCGAGCGGCACGAGCACGGGACTCTCCCCGGCTTCAGCCCCGGCGAAGATCATGAACTGGCGGGTGATCCGCTCGATCGAGCGGATGTCGGCCTGGGCCCGCTCCAGCTCCTGGGGCGCCATCGGGCCCTCGGCGGCAAGGGCGAGGCGCAACCGCAGCCGGGTCAGGGGACTGCGCAGGTCGTGGGCGATGCCGGCCAGCATCGTGGTGCGCTCCCGGCCGGAATCCTCCAGCCGCAGCAACATGGCGTTGAACCTGGCCATCAGCTGTCGCACCGCCGGGGCGCCCTGGTCCGGCAGGGCCTCGGGCAGGGCTTCCAGGCCCACGTCGGCCAGGGCCTCCTGCAGGCGGGTCAGGGGCCGCTGGATCTCCAGCGTCAGGAACAGCAGCAGGGCCCCGAGCGCGCCCAGCCCGATCGACAAGGACAGCAACAAGGGATCGGGCGGCCAGCCGCGCGGTGAAGGCAAAGAAACGAACAGCCACACCGGCTCGAGGGGGGAAGCCATCTCCACCCACACCCCCCGCCGCGGGGAGGAGGCCGGCTGGACCGCCGGACAACGGCCCAGCCGGCGGCACAGCTCCGCCTGCAGCCGCTCGGCCTGCCAGCGCAGCCGCCGGTCCCCCCGGCCCACCCACCTCGCCGCTGCCGCCGGCTCCGGCCGGCGGCCCACCACCAGCTGCATGCCGCTGATCTGGCCGAGCACCTCCGGGCTGAAGCGTTCCAGGGCCACCTCCCCCAGCACGAGGTTCGAGGCCACCTCCGAGCCCGTCTGAATCAGCAGCTGCTGGGCCAGGCGCCGACCCAGCAGCAGGTGCAGCAGCAGCAGGCTGAGGGCGGCCGCGCCCGTGCCAGCCAGCAGGTATCCCACTGTGCGCACCAGCGACGGCCGCCAGAAGCGATCAGGACTGGCGGGGCTTGCCATCGGGGACGAAGACGTAGCCATAGCCCCAGACCGTCTGCACATAGCGGGGCCGGGCCGGCTCCGGTTCGATCAGCCGCCGCAACCGTGAGACCTGCACGTCCATGCTGCGACTGTCGGTGTCGCTGCCCGGGCCCCGGGCCAGTTCGATCAGCCGCTCCCGTGACAGGGGCCGGTGGGGGTGCTGTACGAAGGCCGCCAGCAGGGCGAACTCGCCGCCGGTGATCGTCAGCGCCTCCCCCTGGCGCTCCAGGGTGCGCGCCGCCAGATCCACCTCGAGATCGCCGAAGCCGATCCGGGCCCCATCGGGCTGGGGCAATCCGCCGGGGAGAGTGCCGCGGCGACGCAGCACCGCCTCGATCCGGGCGGTCAGCTCCCGCGGCAGGAACGGCTTGGCCAGGTAGTCGTCGGCCCCCTGCTCGAGGCCGATGATCCGATCCACGGCATCGGCCCGGGCCGTCAGCATCAGCACCGGCAGGTCGTCGTCCCCGTCCCGCAGGCGCCGCAGCAAGGTGAGGCCGTCGTCGCCGGGCAGCATCAGGTCGAGCACCAGCAGATCAGGACGCTGGCCCTCCAGCCGGGCCATCAGCTGGGCGCCGTCGCCCATGCAGCGGACCTCGTAGCCCTGGTCCCCCAGGTAGGTGGACAGGAGATGGCGCAGATCCGGATCGTCATCCACCACCCAGATCCGATGCGGTCGGCCCATGGTTCAGGGCTCGAGCGATTGGCGATCGGCGACAACGCGCACCCGCTTGGTGGCGCTGACGATGCCGTCGGGATGCACCAGCAGCACGGCCCAGGTCTGGGAACCGGGGGCGAGGGGGGCCTGCACGATCTTGAACAGCCCGCCGCCACCGAGGGCACCGAGCTCCATGCTCGGGCTGGCCATCGTGGACTGCTGCTGGGGGGTGATGGCCGCAATGCCCCCAGCGGAGAGGGCACCGTCGAGCGGATCGTCGAAGATCACGTCGACGTCGTAGCGCTGGCCGGTCAGCACCGCGTCGGGGATCAGCAGGCTCACCGGCAGGGGCCTATCACCGCTGCGCAGCAACGACCGCTCCCGCAGCACCGTCTGGCCATTGATGCGGGTGCCATCGCTCTGCAGGGCCAGCTGCTGCTCCGCCTCCAGCCGGTAGGTGGTGCCGCCCTGGCGCCGGGTGCCATCCACCCGAAGGGTCACGGTGGGCTGGCCATTCCGCATCAGGGTGCCGCTGCGCAGCTGCCAGCGGGCATCGGGAAACTGCTGCCGCAGCAAGCGGCGGCGGTTTTCGAGCTGGGCGGGATCCAGCCCAGGCCCCGCCTGCAGCAGGCCGGCCAGGGCCGTGTCGGAGTTGCTGTTAAGGGCGCTTTCGAGGGCCTGCAGCTGGGCGGGCGAGGGGGGGGCCGCCAGGGCGGGGGCCACACCAGTGCCGGCCAGCACGATGGTCGCCAGCAGAGCGCCCAGCCGCTGCGACGACCGAACCGGGGGGAGGGGGGCGTTCAGCGGGCGGGACGGGGCCATGGAGAGGGAGGGAACCGGGGCGGCGGTGGGCGGACCGGAATCGGCTTTTAAGTTAGGCGCGCTCGTCCCACCCGCCCATGCCGACCCTGCTGATCGCCGCCAGCGGCACGGGTGGCCACCTGTTCCCCGCCCTGGCGGTGGCCGAAGCCCTTCCCGCCGACTGGCAGGTGCACTGGGTGGGGGTGCCGAACCGGCTGGAGACCGACCTTGTCCCCAGCCGTTACCCCCTGCACATGGTGCGGGCCGGCGGACTGCAGGGCCGGGGGCTGCGGAAGCTCTGGAACCTGCTGCAACTGCTGCTGGCCGTGCTGCCGATGCGGCGCCTGATCCGGCGGGAGGGGGTGAGCGTGGTGTTCAGCAGCGGCGGGTACATCGCCGCGCCGGCGATCCTGGCCGCCCGCTGGTGCGGGGTGCCGGTGGTGCTGCACGAAAGCAACGCCATCCCGGGCCGGGTGACCCGGCTGCTGGGCCCCCTGTGCACCCGGGTGGCGGTGGGTCTCCCCCAGGCAGCCGAGCGCTTGCCCCGCTGTCGGCCTCTGGTCTGCGGCACCCCAGTAAGACGGGACTTCCTCACCCCCTCGCCCCTGCCGGAGTGGGTGCCGAAGGGCGACGGTCCCCTGCTGCTGGTGATGGGGGGCAGCCAGGGGGCCCTGCGCCTTAACCGCATGGTGCGGCCCCTGCTGCCGCAACTGGCGGCCAGCGGTTGCCGCATCGTGCACCTCACGGGTAGCCAGGATCCGGATGCCGGAGCGCTGCACCTCGACGGGGTGGTGGAGCGGGCCTTCAGCGACGAACTGCCGGGCCTGCTGCAGCACTGCGACCTGGCCGTCAGCCGAGCCGGCGCCGGCAGCCTCAGCGAACTGGCCGTCTGCGGCACCCCGGCGATCCTGGTGCCCTTCCCGGCGGCCGCCGACCGGCATCAGGACGCCAATGCCGCCGCCGCCGCCAGCCTGGGCGCCGCGGTGATCGTCTGGCAGCACGAGCCCGGTGAGCCGGCCCTGGAGCGGGCCGTGTGGCGGCTGCTGGGGCCCCGCCTGCGGCGGACGGCCGCCGGTGCCGATCCCCTGGCGTCGCTGCGGGACGGCATGGAGGCCCTGGCGGTGCGGGACGCCGACCGGCGGCTGGTGCAGGTGCTGGTGGAAGAGGTCAGCGGCCGCGGTTGATCTGCTCCAGGGCCGCCAGCAGGCGCCGGTTGCCGGCCCTGCTCTGCACGGCGATCCGCAGCCAGCCCTCCCCCAGGCCTTCAAAGGAGCGGCAGTCGCGCACCAGGATCCGGTGCTGACGTTCCAGCGCCAGCCGCAGCGGCTGGAGCGAAGCGGCCGCTGCTGTGCTCCGCACCAGCAGGTAGTTGGCGGCCGAGGGCAGGGGCTCCAGACCGGGCACCGCCGCCAGACGGCCCGCCAGCCAGGCGCCCTCTGCCGCCACCCAGTGCTGCACCCGCTGCTGCCAGCGCCGCAGGCCGGCCTGATCGGCCATCAGGGCCTGCCCCGCCGCCGCCGCCAGGCCGTTGACGGGCCAGGGGTCGCGCCAGGCCGCCCAGCGGGACAGCCGCTCAGCGCCGCCCAGGGCGTAGCCGAGGCGCAGACCGGCGATCGAGAACAGCTTGGTGAGGCTGCGAATCACCACGAGGTTGGGATGGGCCGGCAGGAGCGGCAGCAGCGACTGGTCCTCGCCGGCGGGCACCAGCGGCAGGAACGCCTCATCGGCCACCACCAGGGCGAACCGCTCCAGCAGGGGCTGCAGTGAGGCCCGGCTCCAGAGCTGGCCGGTGGGGTTGTGGGGATTGGTGAGCCACAGCACGGCCGGACGGGATGACGCGGCGGCCGTGGCGATGGCGGCCTCGGCCAGCGGCCAGGCGCTGGGGCCGGCGCCGCGCCAGTCCAGGGGCAGCGGCAGGCTTAGCCACGCGCCGCCCCAGCAGTCCAGGGCCCGGCGGTAATCGGCGAATCCCGGCGCCGGCAGCAGGCTCAGGCCACTGGCGGCAGCATCCCGCGCCGCCCAGGTGAACAGTTCGGCGGCGCCGTTGCCGGGCAGGACCATGGCCGGATCGAGCCCGTGCCAGGCGGCGATGGCCCCGCGCAGGGCCCGGTAGTCCCGGTCGGGATAGTCGCGCAGGTCGGAGGAGAGCGCCCGGCGCAGCAGACGCCGCAGCCGCGGCGGCGGGCCGAAGGGCACCAGGGAGGCACTGGCGTCCAGCAACTGCTGGGGCCGGCAACCGAGGCGTCGGGCGGCCGCCTGGCGATTGCCGCCGTGGGGTTCTGGCGATTCAGGCCGCCCCGTCACCGGGTGGTGAGCTGGCACCGGCTCCAGGGAACATTCAGCCGTTTGTAACACGGAAGGGTGGCGGTGCTGCTGCAATGGGGGAACAACCGGTGACCGCACCCGTCCCGTGCCCACGCCTCCTCTCCAGCCGGTGATCAGCGCGATCGGAGAGGTGCTGCTGGGCAAGGAGCACCAGGTGCGGCTGGCCCTGGCCTGCCTGCTGGCCCGTGGCCACCTGCTGATCGAGGACCTGCCCGGCATGGGCAAGACCACCCTGGCGGAGGCCCTGGCCCGCAGTTTCGGGCTCGGCTTCAAGCGGGTGAGCTTCACCAGCGATCTGCTGCCCGCCGATCTGACCGGGCTGAACGTGTTCGACCCCGGCGCCGCCAGCTTCCATTTCCAGCCCGGCCCCCTGTTCAGCCAGGTGCTGCTGGCCGATGAGATCAACCGGGCCAGCCCCCGCACCCAGAGCGCGCTGCTGGAGGCGATGGCCGCCGGGAGAGTGAGCGTGGACGGCGTCAGCCATCCCCTGCCCCGGCCCTTTCTGGTGATCGCCACCCAGAACGGCCTCGACCAGGGGGGCACCTCGGCGCTGCCGGAATCCCAGCTGGACCGTTTCCTGATGCGCCTCGGCCTGGGCTACCCCCCCCGCCAGGCGGAGCAGGCCCTGCTGCGGGGTGAGGGCCTGCTGCCCGATCGCCTCAACGGCGCTTTCGGGCCGGAAGATCTGCTGGAGCTGCAGGGGCGTTGCGACCGGCAGCACTGCAGCGCCGCCCTGCTCGACTACGTGCTCGACCTGCTGGAACGCAGCCGCCGCCAGCCGGCCCAGGGCCACCCCCTCTCCCCCCGGGCCGGGCTGGCCCTGGTGGCCGCCGCCCGCGCCTGGTCGCTGCTGGAGGGGCGCGACCATGTGATTCCGGACGACGTCCAGGCGGTGCTGGCCGCCGTCTGCGAGCACCGCATGGACGGCGGCCAGCGCGGGGACGGCGACGGGGCTCTGAGCCAGCGGCTCCAGGCAGGTGTCGATGGACTTCGGTAGGCCCCAGCAGGGGGAGCGGGTGCGCCTGCGGATGCGCAACCTGTACATCCTGCCGACGCGCTTCGGCTGGCTCTGGCTGGCGGGCACCGTGCTGCTGCAGGTGATCGGTGTCCAGATGCAGAGCAACGGCACGCTGCTGCTCAGCTTCCTGATGCTCAGCCTGTTCCTGCTCACCCTGCACCTCACCCACTTCAACCTGCAGGGTGTGGAGTTGGGCTGCGGCGCACCGGCACCGGGCTTCGCCGGGGATCCCGTCCCCTATCCGATCCGGTTGCGCTGTCCCGGACGCAGCGAAGGGGTGCGCCTGCGGCTGGGAGGTGAGGCGGCGGGCCCGCCCCTGTCGCTGCCGCCGGGGGAGCATGAGCTGACCGTGGCCTGGCGGCCGCCCGGGCGGGGCTGGCACCAACCCGGACTGCTGCGGGTGCAGACCACGGCGCCCCTGGGGCTGTTCTGCTGCTGGTCCCGCTGGTACCCCGGGGCAGCCCAGCTGATCTACCCGGCCCGCCGGGCCGGACCGGTGCGGCTGCTGGCCGGTGGATCGGCTCCGCTGGCGGGTGAGCCGGCCGTTGCCAGCCGCCAGGACGGCAGCGACGACTGGCGCGACCTGGCCCCCCATCGCCCCCAGGACAGCCCGAGCCGGCTGGCCTGGAAGCTGCTGGCCCAGGGGCGGGGCGAGTACGCCAAGCGCTTCCTGGACCAACCCGAAACCGCTCCCCGGCTGGCCCCGGACCCTGGCCTGCCCCTGGAGGTGGCCCTTGAGCACCTGAGTGAGCGCATTTGGAACTACCACGGCCGGGGCCTCAGCTACGGCCTGGAGCTGAGCGGCCAGAGCGTCGCGCCTGGTCGGGGTCTGGCCCACCGCGACCAGTGCCTGGCAGCCCTGGCCTGTTGCCGATGAGCCGCGCCGCTGCCCCCCTGCAATGGCTCACCATGGGCCTGCTGGCGGTGGGGCTGCTGGGCCTGTCGCCGGCCCTGTCCCTGAGCCTGCTGGCCTTCGGCCTGGCTGTGCTGACGGCCCTCAAGCTGCGCGAAGCCCGCAGCCTCGAGGAGCGGCGGCTGGTGGCCCTGCTGCAGCTGGTCGGCGCCGGCCTGCTGGCGGCCCTGCGGCCCGAACTGGGCCCGAGCCTGCTGCAGGGCCTGGCCATCCTGCTGGCCCTGGCCGGCCTGCTGGCCCTGGAACTGGGGGCGGGGCCGGACTGGAAAGCCCTGATGCGCCGCAGCCTGCAGGTGCTGCTGGCGGCGCTGCCCATCGCCCTGGTGCTGTTCCTGCTGCTACCCCGGCTGATGCCCTTCAGCAACCTGGGCACAGGCCAGGGCATGGGGGTGATGACCGGTCTCAGCGACAGCATGGAGCCGGGCTCCATCGCCAGGCTCTCCGTCAGCCGGGCGGCCGCGGCCCGCGTCGCCTTCCCCCTCGGCGGCGGCCCACCGCCCCTGGGGCAGCGCTTCTGGCGGGTGCTGGTGCATCAACGCTTCGATGGCCGCCGCTGGCGCAGCACCGCCCCGCCGTTGCCCAGGCCTGCGGCCGGCCAGCCCACACCGCCGCCGCCCGCCGCCCCGGGGGAAGGGATCCAACTTTGGCTGGTGGAACCCAGCGGCCTGGCGGCGGTTCCCTGGAGCGGCGCCGGCCGGCCCCTCTCGCCCGACCTGACCCTGCAGCGCAGCGGCGAACTGCTGAACAGGGCCCCAGGCAGCCAACGCCGCGTCTACGCCCTCACGCAGACGGCGGATCCGGGCGACTGGCGCAGCCAACCCCCCGGACCCATCGATCTGGTCCTGCCCCGGGGCGAGAACCCACGGCTGGAAGCCCTGGCCGCTGAGTGGCGGCGCCTGGGCAGCGACCGGCAGCGGCTGAACGCCGCCGGCAGCTGGTTCCGCAGCCAGCCCTTCCGCTACACCCTCGAGCCCGGGGCCCTGCCCCGCCAGGCGCCGCTCGACCGCTTCCTCTTCGAGACCCGGCTCGGCTTCTGCGGCCACTACGCCAGCGCCTTCACCACCCTGATGCGGGCGGCGGGAGTGCCGGCGCGGGTGGTGAGCGGCTACCGCGGCGGCCAGTGGGTGCAGCCGGTGGGCGGCAGCGGCTACGTGGACCTGCGCCAGGCCGATGCCCACGCCTGGAGCGAAGTGTGGCTGCAGGGCGAAGGCTGGCAACGGGTCGATCCCACCGCCTGGGCCGATGGGGACCCATTGGCGAGCGCGGTGACCACCAGCGAGACAGCCACCGGCACCGCCCCCTGGGACTGGCTGCAGCGGCAGTGGTGGGGCCTCGACATCGCCTGGGCCCGCTGGTGGCTGGGGTACGACAGCGAGCAGCAACAGGCCCTGGTGCAGCGGCTGCTGGGCGACCAGCGCCATCTGCTCGGGCTGGTGGTGTTGCTGGCGGTGGCCATCAGCCTGGCCGCCAGCCTGGGGGGCCTGGGCTGGCTGGGCCGCCGCCGCAGCGGCGATCCCCTGCGCCTGGAGCTGGAGCACACCCTGCGGGCCTTCGCCAGGCACGGCCTGGCGCCCCAGGCGGGGGAAACCCTCCCTGTCTTTGCCCAGCGGCTGATGCAGCGGTGGCCGGCCCTGGCCGGTCCCCTCAACGCCTACGTGGCGAACTACCAGCGGCAGCGCTTCGCCAGCACCCCCAGCCGTACAGGACGGCGCCAGGCCCAGCGTCTGGGACGGGCCCTGCGCCGTTCCCTGCGAACCGGCAACCTGCCAAAAGAAGCGGTACAACGGGAACACCCCTGAACAGGCGGCCATGACCAGCGTGCACGGGTCCGCCTGGAGCCCTCGCCACCTCAGGGGCCTGCTGTTCACCGGCCCGGCGCTGCTGGCCCTGCTGCTGGCCGGCCCTGTGCGGGCGGGAAGCGACGGCGATCTGATCCGGCTGCTGAATCAGCGCGACTGCCCCCGCTGCAAGCTGCAGGATGCCGACCTGGTGCACGCGGACCTGCGCGACGCGGATCTGCGGGGCGCCAAGCTCCAGCGCGCCAATCTGGGCCAGGCCCGGCTGGATGGGGCCAGCCTCCAGGGGGCCGACCTGCGCTTCACCAGCCTGCAGGGGGCGTCCCTGCGGGGTGCGGATCTGCGCGGGGCGAATCTGGAGGGCACCGACCTGCGCCAGAGCGACCTCAGCGGCGCCGAGATCGATCCCGGCGGCCTGGCCCGCAGCCACTGGCAGGACGCCAGAGGCGTCGCCCCCACGGTGTTGAGCTATCCCGAGCTGCACAACGCCGGGGTCACCGCCGCCCTGGAGGGGCGCCATCCCCAGGCGGAGCAGCTGTTTTCGGAGGCGATCCGGCTGCAGCCCGAAGCGGCGATCAGCTGGGTGGCCCGGGGTCTGAGCCGCACGGAGCAGGGCAAGACGGAGCTGGCTGCCCAGGACATCAACTACGCGGCTGTCCTTTACGCCCAGGCCGGCGAGGAGGCCCAGGCGCGGCAACTCACCGAGGCGGCCACCGCCCTGCTGAAGCCCGGCAAGAAAGCCAACCAGGGCAGCGGCATGGGCGGACAGATGCTCTCCGGGGCCGCCTCGTTCGCCTCGGCCGTGGCCCCGCTGGCGATGAAGTTCCTGCTGCCCCTGGCCTTCTGATCAGACAGCTCGATCAGGGCGTGGGCTGAGGCGAGCCTCCGAGGAAAGCACGCGTGGCCGGCGTCGAGGGTTGATAGCCATAGCCGTAGGTGCCTCCCTCGTTGTCATTGATGATCCGCGGCGTCACCATGATCACCAGCTCCCGTTTCTCGCGGTTGTTGGACGAGGCGCGAAAGAACTGCCCGATGATGGGAATATCCCCGAGAATCGGCCATTTCGATACCAGAGCCCGGTCGAAATCGGAGATCACGCCGGTGAGAATCAGGGTCTGGCCATCGCGCACGCGCACCACGCCCGTATCCAGCCGGCGGACCCTCAGGATGCTGATGGGCGGACACTGGGTGCCGGCGGTGACTTCCCTTTCCACCGCGGAGATGCTGGGGGAGAGGGAGAAGGTGATGAAGCCGTTGTCGTCGATCTTCTGCACTCGGGCGCCGAGCACCAGGCCGGCGGTCGAGAGCTCGCTGATGGTGCAGGAGGTGACACCGGTGGTGGCGGCTACGTCCGCTTTGACGTTGGTGGGGACGTTGACACCTACCCGCACCACACCCTCGTTGCCGCGCTTGCGTCCGATCGGAGCATCGATGTTGTCGAAGGAGGAGGAGAAAATGCTGGATCCGGTGGTCCCGCCCCCGCCGGCCGCTGCGGCGGAATCATCCCTGAGGATGGAAGGATCCTCCTGGAGGATCAGCGTCGGGCTGGCCAGCACCTTGGAGTTATCGGCCAGGATGCGGGCCTGGAAGAAGTCGAAGAAATTGTTGTTCGGATACTGGAGACCTGGATTGGCCCGGCCAGTAAAACCGGTGCCTGGCACACCGGCCGTATTTTGAGTGCCGAAGGGAACTCCAGGAAGCAGAGGCCTTTCAAGAGTGTCCTGAACGTTACGGGCACCTACCAGACCGCCGAAATTCGCCGCCAGGGTGCCGTTGTCATTGACGATGAAGTTGTTGCCCCAGCGGAAGGCGAAACTGTTGTAGAGATCGGTGTCGTTCTGGAGGTTCACATCCAGGATCTTCACCGAGAGAGCCACCTGGCGCTGGCGCAGATCCAGTTGCTTCAGGTACTGCTCGGCGATGGCCACCAGCCTTGGTGCTCCCACCAGGGTGATCGTGCCCAGCCTGGTGTCTGTGGTGGCCCGCAGGCCGATGAGGGGCCCGTTGCTGGCCCCGAAAGACTCCACCGTGGTGGTGGTGCTGGCGGTGGTCGTGGAGGCTGTGGGGCTGCCGGCGGGAGCGGCCGTGGCAGCGACCCCCTCCGAGACCGCGGTGGTAATCGTGTTGGTCTTGGTGACCTGGGCTCCCAGGTTGGCGAGGTAGTCGGCCGCGGAATTGGCCGGCACCTGGTTCAGTCGGTACACCTTGGAAAGCTGGGAGCCGAAGCTTTTGGCCAGCACGTTGGGGCCGGCAAAGATCGTGTTGCCGTCGCGCTTGCCCTGAAGCCCTGCCGCCAGGAGGGCCGAGTTGATCGCTCGGCCATAGCCCTCGCGGCGGAACGAGATTGAGATGGGCCGCATCCCCGCAGCCGGTGCGGCCGATGCGCCGGGAGCGCTGGACTCATCGACGTAGACGAACCCGTAGCCACCCAGCTGACTGAGGGCCATCAGCACATCCTTGGCCGGGGCGTTGCGGAGCGTCATGGTGACCGGCGGCCCGCTGACATTCACATAGCTGGGGTTGCTGATGGTCATGGTGCCCACGGCCATGTCCCCCAGCGGCGGCGCCACGGCGCGCGGCTGCAGGGGGGGAATGAAGCCGGGCTGGGGAACCCTGCCGGGGGTGGTGGCGTTGGGGCTGAGGGTCTGCAGGGTGCTCAGCGTTGGGGCGTTGAAGGTGAGGATCAGGCTGCGGCCATCGCCGCTGACCACCGGCCGGCCGACCGGGAGCCCGCGGGTGGGGGCAACCCTCAGTTCGAAGAGGTTTCCCGAACCCTCAAAGCTGATGCTCTGGAGCCCGGCCTCGGGCAGGGAGAGCTGCACCGGGCCGCGGCGCAGCGTCATCGGCACGGCCGTCTGCAGCCGGCCCAACCAGATGGCTCCCTGGGTGGTTTGTTGCAGCACAGGCGAAGGGCCGGTGCCTTCGATCACCACCTCCACCGAATCAGGCAAGCGCCGCAGCTTGATGTCGAGGGAGCCGCTGACCTGGGCGATGTCGGACAGGTGTGCGCTGGATCCCTCCCCGGCACGGGAGGGGATCACGCCTGCAGCGACGGCGGACAAGCCTGTCCCCTGCTGCAGAACCACGAAGCCAAAAGATGCCGAAAGAACGTGCCGCCACCGACGTTTTGCCACGTTCCGCCGCTCTCCGAATCGGTCGCATGGTATCGGCGACTGTGCGAAACGGCCAATGAACAGAACCCGTTGCATCGGCATGGTCAGTTGGGAGTGGCAGGAGGAGCTGGTGCAGGGGCTGCCGCTGCGGGGGGCGCGGCAGCAGGAGCCGCAGATCGGCTGTAGAGACCCAGGGTGAGCTTCATCAGCACCTGGGGACTCGGTTGGAGAGATTTGCCGTCGGAGGGTTTGTCATCGGGCAGGGTGAGACTGAGATCGCTCTGCACCACCAGCACGTTGAGGGCTTCCAGGCGGCGCAGAAAGGCCAGCAGCGAAGGGAACGACCCTTGCGCCGACACCAGCAGTGTGCGCTGGGTGAGGCCCTGCAGAGCCAGGGGATCACTCGGGGCGGCGCCTGCGGCGGGAGCTGTCCCTGCCGGAGGAGCGGCTCCTGCTGGTGGAGCGGCTGGGGTGGCAGGGGCGCCAGCGGCGGGCGGGGTCGCGGCCGCGGGCACGGCTTGGGTGGGCTCGTACAGGGTCAGCTGAACGCCCGAATCGTCGGCCTGGCGGTCGAGCATGGCCAGAAAGGTCGACAGGTCGCCGTTGCCCGTGATCAGCCGCTCGATCTTGGCCTTGCTGGCCATGGCAGTCTCGGTGTTCTCCTGGGTGGCGACCAGCTGCCCCCGCATCAGCGTCACCTGATCCCGCAGCTGCTCCAGCTCCTGGAGGCGCTGGCTGTCCCGCTGGAGCGTGGCCCAGAGGGGCAGCAGGGCGGCGAGGACCACCAGCAGGCCCAGTCCGCCGAGCACGGCCGCCGGCAGCATCAGCCAGATCAGGCGCAGGGTGGCAACGGGAAGCCTGGAGGAGCCTTGCTGAAGATTCGTCATGGGATGAGGCCCTCCGCCTGGAGAAGTTGGAGCCGGCGCACCATGCCCTCCGATCCAAGCTGCCGCATGACCAGCAACTGACGGGCGGGAGGCAGGGGGGCGAAGGGAGCGATGAGTTCGAAGCGGACCGCGGCTGGGGCCGCCGGCCCGGTCTGGCCGGCGACGGGGGCAGCCGCGGGGACCCGCTCCAGCTTGACGAGCGCCACCCCCTTGGCCTCCATCAGCGGGGAGCGGGCCAGCTCAAGCTGCAGCGCATTGATGCGGGCAAAAGCCAGGGGGTCCAGCGCCTGCCCCTTAAGCACCAGTCGCTTGTCCTCGGCTTCCACGCTCTGGAGCTGAATGTCCTCAGGGATGCGCAGCTGCAGGTCGGCCAGAAGCGCCGAGGACGTGCGCAGGGTGGTGAGGCTCTCGGTCAGGCTGCGGGTGGTGGCCGTGAGTTGATCAAGCTTCGCCTTGCTGGCCGCCATCTCCGCCTGCATCTGGGTGGCTTCGACTTCGAAACGGGTGAGCTGGGCCGTCTGAGCCTTGACGACCATGGAACGGAGGAACACCAGGGACGTGCCGGCCACGGCCGCCACCAGCACGGCCGCTCCGATCAGGGCACCCCGCAGCAGCAGCGGCCGCCGATCCAGCAGGGCCGTGAGCATGCTCTGCTGGCCGAGTTCCTTGCGCCTCTCCCGCAGCAGGTCAAGGGGTGCCGTCATCGGTCGCGCTCCGCCATCGCCAGCCCCTGCAGAACCAGGGACCCGAACGGCTGGGGGCTGAGCAGTTCGGCGCGCACCCCCAGCGTGTCCTGCAGATGGTCCTGGCTGGCAAGCGGCGCGCTGAGCAGCAACCGGAACCGATGCAAGCCTGGATGGCGGCGTCGATAGAACGCCACGCAGCGGGCCACTTCCCGTACGAGCTGATCCTCCCCCTCGGGCAGGGGCCAATCGAAGACCGGCTCGGCTCGGCGCAGAAGCAGCAGCCGGGCACCCACCGGCAGCGGATGGATCAGCAGGGTCAGGACGTCCTCGGCGGCGTGCTCCAGGAGCGCGTTCACCGCTGCCAAACGGCAGGACTGGGCCGGGGCCAGCCTCTCCAACTGAGCTCCGGCCAGGTTGAACACCTCGATCCAGTCGTCTACCAGCTTTCTGGACGCCACGGCCAGCAGCATGCGGGGGGTGGGGCCCGGCAAAGGCCGCAGGTCGATGGTCGCTTCGGTGAGGGGCACGGAGAAGCTCAGGGTCGGGTCGATCGTCCGCAGGGCTTGGATGGGGTCGTCCGGGACGGCCTCCCGGGGCCACTCGACGACACGCCACTCCACGGCTCCATCCGGCAGGGAGGCCAGGACGACGGCATCGAGCAGACCGTCGCGCACCAGCAGATCGCCGATCAGATCACCGAGGGGCTCCTTCTCCAGGGGCTGGCCATCCAGGCAGGTGAGGGGAGGCAGCGGCAGATCGATGCTCACCGGCTCCGGCCCCGTTCCCCTCAGCACCTGACCCTTCAAGGCGTCGTCGTGCAGCTCCAACAGCAGTTGACGGGGGAAAAGCTGCGCACGGATCGGACGTAGACGATCTTCCAGATCATCTTTCAACCCGATCAGGCCAGAAAACACCAGGGCACCGATCCCATGCCACCGAAAGCTACCGACTTAAGGGCGCCAAGTCAGGCCCGAGCCAACAACTTCAGAAAGCGTCCGGCATCCATGGCGATCGAGCTGCTGGCTCAATCCCTCCACTATTGAAGGCACAAGTGCGGGGCCTTCGTAGATCCAACCGGTATAGATCTGGATCAGGGACGCTCCTGCACTGATCCGCTCCCAGGCCGCCTCGGCCGAGTCGATGCCGCCCACACCGATCAGCGGCAGAGCGGGACCTGCGGTCGCCCGCAACCGGCGCAGCACTTCCACCGCCCGCCGCCGCAGGGGCCGGCCGCTCAGTCCTCCGGCTTCCTCGGCGAGGGTCTGACCCGTGGCCACCAGGCGACGTCCTTCGAGTCCGAGCCGGTGGACGGAAGTATTCACTGCGATCACACCGGCGAGGCCTTCTTCGTAGGCCAACCGCGCAATGGTATCGATGGCATCATCTTCGAGATCGGGAGCGATCTTCACCAGCAGGGGAGGACAGGCCGGCAGCCGCCGCAGACGCTCCACCAGCCGCCGCAACTGGGCCTCCTCCTGCAGGTCCCGCAGCCCCGGGGTGTTGGGTGAGCTGACATTGACCACCGCGTAGTCGGCCAGGGGGGCCAGCAGCTCCAGGCTGGCCGCGTAATCGTCGGGGGCCATCTCCAGCGACACCGCCTTCGATTTTCCGAGATTGATGCCGAGCACGGCGGGCCGCTGGCCCGGCGGGGGCAGGTCCTGGCGTTCCAGGGTTCGGCGCACGCCCCTGGCTCCGTCGTTGTTGAAACCCATGCGGTTGAGCGCCGCCCGTTCCTCGGCCAGCCGGAACAACCTCGGCCGGGGATTTCCCTGTTGGGGCTGCCAGGTGATGGTGCCCAGCTCGGCGAAGCCGAATCCGAACAGATGCCAGATCGCGGCCGCCACACCGTTCTTGTCGAAACCCGCGGCCAGCCCCACCGGATTGGCAAAGCGGCAGCCGAACAGCGTCTGCTCCAGGCGGGGATCCCGCCGCTGCAGCTCCGCCCCCAGCCCCGCCAGGCTGCCGCTCACCAGGGGCCAGTGGCGGCGCAGGGACGCCTGGCCCAGGGCCAGCAGCGTCAGACGACTCAGCTGTTCGGCGTCGGCGCCGTCATCACGACGCAGCAGCGGCTCGACGAACCGGGCGTAGAGGGCACCGGTTCCCACCTGGCCGCCGCCGGTCGATTGCTCCTGCGGCATTCCTGTCTCCTTACTGCGGCCTGGCCAATCCTCCCGCGCCACGCTCCAGACGCCAGCTCCCATTGCCCAGGGGCCTGACAAGCCAGTCGCGCCAGAGCCAGGGATCCCCTTTCCCCTCGAGGGCGGCCGTCGGCACCTCCAGCAGCCTGGCGAGCTCCACGGCCCGCAGGCTGTAGCCCCCCGCGGCCAACCGATCGGCCAGCTCCAGGCGGGAGAGCAGCTCCTGCAGCGACTTCGGGGCCCGGTCTCCGGCATCGGCACCGGCCACCTTTTCAACCAGGGCCTCAGCCCCCGCCTCCGGCGTGTCGGCGGGCTGGGTTTCGACGGCCAGGGCTGGAGCTTGGCCGCGGGAATAGGCGACGGCGATGGCATCGCAGCGGTCATTGTCCGGATCACCGCTGTGGCCGCGCACGTGGCGCAGGGCCAGCCCCGGCAGCCTGGCGGCATCCAGCAGTTCCCAGAGGTCGCGGTTGAGCACGGCTCCACCGGACGCGGTACGCCAGCCCTTGCGCTTCCAGCCGGCCATCCACTTCTCGTAGCCATCGATCAGGTAACGGCTGTCGGTACGCAGCACCAGATCGGGATGACGCGGCAGGTCCCGCAGCGCCTCCAGCACCGCCAGGGCAGCGGTGAGCTCCATCCGGTTGTTGGTGGTGGCTGGGGCCGCCCCCCCCAACTCCCGACGGGAACCGTCCTCAAAGCGCAACAGCGCCCCCCAGCCCCCCGGCCCGGGGTTGCCACTGCAGGCCCCGTCGCAGGCGGCAGCCAATACCAGCACCGGACGATCACCCATGGAGTTCCCTTGACAGCATCGCTTGAATTAGCCCCTGTCCCCCGGAAAACGCCCGGGCCCTGAAGGTGTTTCCATGCAGCGAACCTACCTGGCCCTGGCGGGCCTGGTCCTGGCAGGAGCAGGCCTGCCGATGGTCCAGCCAAGACTGGCCATGGCCGCCGGTCTCTTCCAGAGCACGACCGTGGACGCCGAGCGCTTCTCAGTGCTGGCCAGGCCGGTCGGCGACAACGACTGGACCCTTCTGGTGCTGGAACAGCTGGCCGCCCAGCCCTCCTGCTGGCTGGCCCGCCCGGATGGCCTGGTCGATCCGACCCTGAACCGGTTCGACTTCACCGGCATCTGCAATCGCTACCTCGACAGCAACGGCTACTCGCTGCGGGTCGCCGACCAGGACCTGGGTACCAGCTATCGCCTCCAGGTGCAGCAGGTGGGATCCCGCCTGGAGCTGCAGGCCGTCTCCCCAAGGAATTCCGCCGTTCTGGTGGTTGGTAGGGCTGAGGTGCCCCTGCGCGACCGCGACGGCTTCGTGGCCCTCAAGCTCGAGCCAGGCTGGGATCTCCAACGGCGCACCTATGAGCAAAGGGCGTTGACGCACCTCTACTTCGCCAGCCCGGCCCCCTTGGAGCAACTGATCGCCCGGGCCGGCGGCAGCCAGACCTTCCAACGTCCCCTGGGCACCGGCCGGGCTGAACTCCCTGGAATCGATCCTGAGCCGATGCTGGGCCAGGGCGACGACAGCTTGGGCTCGGGCCGCTCCGGTCGGGCGATCGCCCTCCAGGTGATTCCTTACAGCGAAGCCAACCCAGGAGGGCTCTGAGCCCACTCTGTTATCCCGTTTGGTTTCCCGGGCCTGGGGGCCAGTTGGATCACCGGACTGTTCACCCCGCACCTGCCTTTCGCCTCGCTTAATCTGACCTGGTGAGGAGTGAAGGACGCTCTTCCAGGGTCGAAACGAGGACAGACTCCCGGAATCGTTCCATCTCCAGAGCCCTGCCTTCGGCGGGGCTCTTTTTTATGGGCTGACCTCCCGAACACGGAGTCCGCACGGCCCCCGCAAGACCTCGGCCCATGAAAAAGCCGGCCCCACAGGACCGGCCGTAGACGAAGGGGCATCGCC
The DNA here is from genome assembly GCF_024345975.1 of Cyanobium sp. Cruz-8D1. Taxonomy (GTDB): domain Bacteria; phylum Cyanobacteriota; class Cyanobacteriia; order PCC-6307; family Cyanobiaceae; genus Cyanobium. Next base: position 54,931 of record NZ_JAGQCD010000012.1, read on the forward strand.
GGGCCCGGAGGCACCGGCTTCGGCCGGTCACTTGATGGAGACCTTGCCACCCACGTCTTCGATGCTCTTCTTGAGAGCTTCGGCATCGTTCTTGGAGATGCCTTCCTTGACGGCCTTGGGAGCGGCTTCGACAAGCGCCTTGGCTTCGCCCAGACCGAGGCCGGTGGCCTCGCGGACGGCCTTGAGCACCTTGATCTTGGCGGCCGGATCGAAGCCATCGAGGATGACGTCGAACTCGGTCTGCTCCTCGACGGCCTCGGCGACGGGGGCGGCGGCGGCCATGACGACGCCAGCCGAAGCGGCGGCGGACACGCCGAAGGCCTCTTCGATCTGCTTGACGAGCTCGGAAGCCTCAAGCAGGGAGAGGGTTTTCAGTTGTTCGAGAATCTGGTCGGTTGTAGCGGACATGGGGGGGAATCAGCAACAGAACGGGAGGATCGGTGGAGCCCAGGGGTTCGCGGTAGGCGAACTCAACCTTCGCCGGATTCGGCGTGCTGCTTGAGTGCCCTGGCGAGACCGGACGGAACCTCGTTGATGCCCACAGCCAGCTTGGTGGCCAGGCCATTGATCGCACCGGCGATCTGGGCCATGAGCACCTCCCTGGAGGGCAGATCCCCGATGGCCTGGATGTCGGAGGGGGAAAGGAGCTTGCCTTCGAAAAGGCCTCCCTTCACATCCGACTTCTTGGTGTCCTTCTGGAAGGACTGCAGGGCCTTCACCGCACTGCCGACATCGCCCTTGACCAGGACGAAGGCATTGGTGCCGGTGAGCAGGGAATCGAGATCCGACCAGGCGCTGTCACCATCAATGGCACGGCGCATCAAGGTGTTTTTGGTCACCTTGCACACACCGTTGCTGGCCTGCAGACGGGTCCGCAGATCAGTCATCTCCTTGATGGTCAGGCCCTTGAAATCCAGGACCAGCGCCATTTCGGCTTCACCGAGGAGCCCTTTGAGCTCTTCGACGATCTGTTGCTTGTTCTCCAGCGTGCGGCCCATAGGAGGTGGATCGGATCGGGGGAACAAGCCGGGAACGCGGCCCGGACGACCCCCCCCGGAAGGGAGGCTTCGAGGCCGCTCATCGCTCCGCTCCGATCTGAGGGTCTCCGGCGGAGACCCCAGCACAGGCAAAAACCAATCGCGTGAACCTCGGCAGGACTTACGTGAGAGAACGAGCGACCGAAATCGACGACCCTGACGACCTACTGTCTTGGGTGGGGCGCGTGCCCTTCTGACCGAAGTCAGTTAATTATTGTACACGACAGGGGAGGCCCAGGGCTGGACGACAGGAACAAGCCAGTGAAAAGCCCGAGAACTTAGTCTCATGCGACCCACTCTTAATATTTTTTTGGGGCTTCCGGCTTGTGAACGACAAAGCCAGCCCGATTCAACCCAAGGCGGGCGAACCCACCTCAGGTGCGCTTCCCCCAATGGTTTCTGCTTTTGTATGCGTTCAGGGATAGGGACAGCTCGGAGCGACCATGGCAACGGCTGAACCTCTGACAGCGGCGTGATTAACGCTTGCATCTCAGGCAGACAAAGCCTGAGATGCCGAGCCCTCCTACGGGGGGTTTGCAACACCCCCACTGGTTGGCGACGGTTAATTTGCCAGCCTAGGTGGTTGACACCAAAAAGGCGTTACCACGCCTCATCGATTAACGATTGACTCTACCGAAAAAATCAGACCACCTGACGCCCACTTCCATGGGGTTGATCACCGCTGTGGCGGCCCCGATGACGAGGTACCGGCCACGCTGCGCGCCGCGGCTGGGCGCAAACATTCAATCAGGCCTGGGCATCAGAGGGGGCCCGACCGACAGACGGATCGCCCGTCAGCCGAGGAGCAGCGAAGATATGCTCCGCTGTCATTTTAAGGGTTATCTTCACCGAGCCTGGATTCAACAATCGCACGGCTCCGGTGATGGTGAGCCTGAAGCTGGGGCTGATCACCGCCCCGGAAGCTTAAGAAAGACACACGATGTTTGTAGTCCCTGCTCACTAGAATCAGTGGTTTTGGATTACCTGACGGCACATTTGCCTCTAGTATTAATTTCTGTGGTTATCACCTGTTCGATAACGCTTTCGTTTCTCCTGCCGCCCACATGATGTCGTCTTACCACTTCGAAGGCCAACTTCTGCCCGAATCCCACCCATTGACTTCGGAGGCGGAGCATGGGTTGTTCCTCTTGAGCTCGGGAAGAGCGGCAATCCTGCCAGCAGAGCCTCAGCGTGAGGTGTTTTTCGTCATGGACGATGCAGGCGGAAGCTTGATGGGTCTGGGCCAGGGGCTGAGGGAAGCGCAGCATCTCGTTCGTCAGCTCAGCGCCGAGCAGGGACTGAACGATCTAGTCAATGATCTGGAAACTCTGGCGCCGGCAGGCGGATTCAAAGCGATCCACATTCTCTCCCACGGCACCGCAGGGGCGGTGCAGCTCGGCCGGGATATCCTGACCGGAGCAAGTCTCGATCACTACGCCAGCGAACTGGCTCGTCTTGGTGAGCTGCTATCCGCCGAAGGAGATCTACTGCTCTATGGCTGTGATGTCGGTCGGGGTGAGATCGGCGCGACGCTAATCCAGGGGATCGCGAAGGTCACCGGAGCGGATGTGGCCGCTTCCAGTGACACCACCGGCTTCGCAGAAGGCCAGAGCCTCTGGAACTGGGATCTAGAAGTGAACAGCGGGAACATCGACCTTGATCGCAGCGCCACGTTCGCAAGCCTGAACTGGCAGGGCTCCCTGGCAGCACCAGCGATCTTCGCAGGTCTGAAGTTTCTGGGTGAAGTGGTCGCCGGCGCATTTGCCGGTTATGCCGTGGAACAGGTTTTCAGCTCGAATGATCAGTCAGCTTCCAATTCAATTGTCCTGGCACCCAGTTTTGTTAATCCCAAAGAAGATGGCAGCAAGCCACCGCAGGTCAACACCGGCATCAAACCGGGAACCTTTGTCACCAGCGCTCTCTACCTTGACAGCACAGGTGACTTGGTGGACATCAAGCTGACGGGTAAAGGATCTTTCAAACTCGCCCTCGCCGGGGGCCTGACCAACCTCGCCGATGCCCTCAGCCTCGAACTCAAGGGCACAGACGCTAACTCGGGCTTGTCGATCTCCGTCACCCCAATCCAGCAGTCGATCAACGCCGGCTCAATCACATCCGCCAACAGCACAACGGGCTTGGCGCAGGTGAGCGGATTGTACAACCGAATGTACAGTCCCGGCTACACCAACCTCGATCGCATCTTCACGGGCGCGAGAAACGGTGCAATCGGCGACATCGAGCTGACAGCGGCGATAGTCAACAACATCGATCTCTCCGGTCACAGCATCGGCAGCATCGAGCTGGATACGGGTTATACACCCCTTGTAGACCGAGTGAATACCACCACGCTGGGTAGCTCTAGTGGCATCACCACCACGGTCACGGGCAACACGATCACGGGCAACACCACGGGCGATGGTGAGATCGTCGACTTCGCCATTATTGATGATGATGCCAACATCTCAGCCGGAGGAGGTGGCAACGCTTACAGGCCAACCACTGGCCTCATCGACCTCGGCAATGTAACTGCCAAGAGCATCGACAGACTGATTATCAATGGCAGTATCAGTGCCCCCACCGGTGACCCCAACGACAAAAGCGGCAACACCAACGACATCCGTGGAGTGGTCAACGTCAGCGGACGGATAGGCAGCATTGAAGCCAGACGCAGCCGCCTGGATGGCACCGTCCGGGCAGGGTCGATCGGCAATGTCGTACTGGGTCGCATCGACGGCACGGTCACAACAACCGACACCTCGCAGGCCCTGAGCCTGACACTGCCGGGCAATTTCAGCGGCTTCATCAATTCTGCTGGCCATCTCAACATGGCCTACACTTTTAGGCCGATCATCGGCGATCCCGACAAAGATCAGCAAAGCGGTCCAACCATTGGCAAGATCTCTTCCAAGGGTGGAATCTCGGGCATTCTGGCCAGCGAAACAGACACCATCTTCATCCCCACTGGCTACAAAGGCGTCGTCGAAAATACAAGCCAGGCGAAAGGTATTGCCGATATCAGCGTCAACGGCCAGCTGAGCTCTCGGTGGATTTCAAAATCCAGCATCGGCAACATCAAAGCCAATACCATTACAGCAGCCGCCATTATTGAAGCCGACAAAGATATCGGCACGGTCGAGGCCCTTCGCTATGTCAAAGTTCCGAAGCTAGTTGATGCTGATATTCCGAAGCTGGAGCCTGTCGAGCTGGATGGCACCTTTATTTCGCACAAAGGTAGTATTGGCAACATTCGCTCAGCCGCGGGAATTGATGCCAACTTTCGTGCCGGTATCAACATTGGCTCTATCACCGCACTCAATGGTGGCATCAATTCGAAGCTGATCGAAGCCGGGCAGAACATCGGTCTGATCAGCGCCCAGGTCCAGACTCTCAACAGCACCAAGGTAGTAGCCCAGAAAGGCAATATTGGAGGATTAAAAATCTACAATGGCGACTGGGGCGGCGTGATACGTGCAGGTGCAATGAATAGTGGGAATACCGGGAACATCGGGAACATCTACGTTGAAAAAGGTTCGCTTCAAAACGTCAGCCTGGCCGCCAAGGGAAGTGTCGGAAGTATCACGGTCAAGGGAAGCAGCACCATCGTCGGAGGTACCTACTCGGCGGGCACCAAAATGGGAACGATCACAGCCAGCGCCGCCAGAGGCGTCGCGATCCAGGGATCTCTGTTCCAGGCAGGTGATGAACGCGGTCAGTATGTGGATGACAAAGGGGTTCGCCAAACCAGCAGCATCAGGGGCTTCACGGTGGAAGCCCATGGAGCCACCCAGCTGCCCAGCGTGAGCCCTGGCCTGCCCGCTGAACCAGCCGTGGAAGCTGCCCACGGGCTGCAGAACGTTCAGATTCTCGCCGGTGCCATCATCGGTGATATTCGTTCACTGGCGAGAACAGGCACAGGCATCCTCAATACCGTGATTCATGCCAAGGTCGGCGACATCAGGAGCATCACCGGAATCGGCAATGGCCATGGAATGGCTGGTCTCACGGTGGTCGCCCAGCGCAACCTCGGTAATGTGACTGGCCTTTCAGAAATGAAAGGCCAGGGGATCGAGGCCTCCCGCTTCAACGCCAACGCTGGCTCCATCGGCAACGTGGTTGGCCGCGGCGGGGTCGCCGGCGGACATGGCATTCACGACAGCACCATTCAGGCCGCCGGTGAAATCAAGGGCCTGAAGGGAACCAGCAACGCGAACTCCGGGGACGGGATACGCCTACTCGATGCTCGGGCCGGAGTCTTCGGGAGCATCGCGGCAGAAGTTCTGGGTGGCAAAGGGGGCCGACCGACGAATCCACTCGGGGGCGGCATTGTGCTGTCGGAGTTTAAAGGTTATGCCGACACAACCGCAGAGTTCATCAGTTACGCCGACAAGCCCACCGACAAGGTCAAGAATCCTTATTACAAACGCAACGGCATAAACAGCATCATCGTCAATGTGCTCTCCATTTATGGCAGGGGAATTGACACCAGCGAGTTTGATGTCAAGGGAGGCATCGGCCTGATCAACAGCCGCGCCTTCGCCAACAGCGCCATCTTCGACAGCGAATTCACGGCCAATTATGGAAGTTTGCAGCAGATCGTGGCGGAGTCACTCAACGCCGGCAATGCCATTGATGGCAGCACCTTCATCGCCGCCAATGGAGCGATCGGCATTGGCAAACTGGGGCTCTCTGCCAAGGCTGGCGGACTGAGACCTATCGATCACGGCATCAACGCCTCCACCTTTGAGGCATCAGAAGACATCGGCTTGATTACGGCGAGCAGCAAGGGGGGCGCGGCGATCAACGGCTCAGATTTTGAAGCCGACAGTGATTTCGACAACATCGGCACCATCAAAAGCATCAAGGCCGTCAGCCTGGGTGAGAACATCCAGGATTCCCTTGCGATCCGGGGCTCAGATTTCATCGCCGCCAGAATCCAGGCAATTGAAGCGAAAGTCGAAGATTTTGATGGGGGTGCTGCCATCTCTGGATCCAGCTTCACCGCTCGCACAGCAACCTACAATCCAAGCAGTGGTGCCTTCAATAACCGGGGGACGATCAACAGCATCAAGGTCGTCAACTCATCGCGCGTGGGCAATGGAATTGAAACCAGCCAGTTCATCGCTGGGGCGGCTGGCAGCATCGGCAGCATTGATGTGGATGTCATCGGCAATAAGGCAGAGAGGTCGGTGAAGGAACCAGGGTTCAACCAGGGCGCCAGCGGACGCGCCATACATCGAAGCGAATTTAGGGCCAGTGCCCTCGATGCCGATCAAACCGAGCTGACCGGCAGAATCGGCTCGATCACCGTCAAAGCCGGCAGGGTGATCCCTGAGATTGTGCCCAACCTCCTGCTGCCACCGAATCGGATTCCCCCAAATGATCAGGCGACCCTGGAAGCATCAGGGATCAACGCCAGTTACTTCGCTGCCTATGGCGGCATCGGCCAGATCAAAGTTGGAACGATCGGCAGTGGTGTCGTCGGCTCGTCGTTCCTCGCCAACAGCGACCCACTCAATGGGGTGGCGGGATTCCTGGCCAATACGCTTGCTCAAAAGCGCGGTCGTGGTGATATCAAAGGGATCGAAGTGAAGAGCAGTGGCCTCAACGCCAGCGGCACACTGCTGAGCCTGTTTGCCGGTGCCTCCATCGGCAATGTGGAAGTTGCTGCCAATGGATTCCCTATTCCGAACCCCCAGGCGTGGATTCAGCAGCTCACGAATTTCGGCAATCTAGCTACTGCCCTGCAGTCGGGCCCTATCCTCCCCATCGTGCAGTCAGCCCTGCCTCAGCTGCTTGATTTCCTCACCCAGCCTCTGCCCATCAGCTCCTCACCGGTGACCCTGACCGGCTTTGTTGCCATCAAAGGCAACATCGGCTCCATCACATTCACCAACACCAGTCGCTACGGCAACTTCCCGTTCCTTGGATCCCTGGTCTATGCGCGCGGCTCCTACGGACCCGTGACCACCACGCCAGTAGCGGTGAAGGCGGGCGCCGATGCCCTGGCGGAAGGCTTCCTGGACTCTCTCGGCTTCCAGTCACCGAATGTGTTCACCCTCTACCCACTGCCGACCACCTTCATCGGCCGCTCACGGGGTGGCGGTAACCTTCCCCCCACTCTGCCGGCATGAGCCAGAGGGGCAGCGATCAGCTTCCCGAGCTGATTGAGCATGACCGCGGTCCATCCAAAGCAGGTCCCGCCTATGGATTCGCGGCATCCGTGAAAACCACCATGCTTGATGCTTGGCGTACAAGTAACTGTCCTTCGAAAGCCCGGGCTTCACGTTGGACAGTCACGGTCGCCGACACATCCACGGAGATGGTCTAGGGGCCCTGAAGGACTGTGGACACCAGGTTCTGCGGCTCGATTCGCAGGCAACACTGGGCGATGCAATCAACGCGGTGAGTCCCCACAAACCCAACCAAGGCTTTGTGGGGCACCACACCCTCCCATGAAGGAGAGGGCCCCTGCTGAAACGGTGGCACGGGAATCACCGCGATACAGACGCAGACCTGCTCAACCAGCTCGCTCAACTCAGCGAAAGCCGCCACACCGGGGAAGACATTCCGATCTACGGCTGCAGCGTGGCGTGCAGCGTTAAAGGCAACTCCACCCGATGTCAAACCACATAGGCGCCCGCGACTTCCTCATCAGCGCCGAACACTCTGATCCATCCTTCCTTTGCCTATGGCGCTCCAAAGAAGCCTTACAGGCTTTAGTGCAACTGGTGTGAGCCTGCAAGACGTTGCCAGGACCTGCGGTTGAGACAGAAGACAGGAATCACAGACCTATCTTCCGGCCGACTGAGAGACTATGACGCCCAGGTCACGGTCTATGCCCCCCGCGGTGGGTATCGCCCTGGCTCAAAAGGCCTACGACACCCACGATCCAGCGAGGAGGCAGTCCACAAGGAACAGCTGAGCACCCAGGAGAGCGAAGACCCCTTGATCCAGGCAAATTCCCTGCACAACCGCACAAGCATCTTTTCGATGCTGCCTCGCCCACGGGGCCGTGTGCCCCTTCCCGTCTCGCAGAAGGTTTCTCAGCAGGAGTAGGGCATCATCCACATACCATCGAGATGCACGCTGTTTAGGCCGACCGCCCAAAAGCTCAGCTGTCCTGCTTGATGTCCTGGAGCGCGGTGAAGTCGACCTGCACCGAGGGGCCCATGGTGGAGGCCAGATACAGGCTCCTCCAGTAGCGGCCTTTGGCTCCGCTGGGCTTGTGGCGGTCGATGGTTTCCTGCAGGGCCTTGAGGTTCTCCAGCAGCTTGGCGCTGGTGAAACTGGCCTTGCCGAAGCGCACGTGAACAATCCCGGCCCGGTCGGCCCGGAACTCCAGTTTGCCAGCCTTGAACTCGTTGATGGCACCTGCCAGATCGGTGGTCACCGTGCCCGCCTTGGGGTTCGGCATCAGGCCGCGGGGACCGAGCACCCGGCCGAGCTTGGCCACCTTCGGCATCATGTCGGGGGTGGCGATCAGCAGATCGAAGTCGATGGCGCCACCGGCGATCTGGTCGACCAGCTCGTCGTCACCGGCCAGGTCGGCACCGGCGGCCTTGGCTTCAGCCACCTTCTCACCCCGGGCGATCACCGCGATGCGTATGGACTGGCCGGTGCCGTTGGGCAGCGCCACGGTGGTGCGCAGCTGCTGGTCGGTGTACTTGGGATCGATGCCGAGGCGCACATGGGCTTCGATCGTCTCGTCAAAGCGCGCGGTGGCGGTGTCCTTGACCAGCTCGATGGCCTCGAGCGGTTCATAGGCGCGGTCCTCGACCTTGGCGGCGAGGGCCGTGAAGCGTTTGGAGATTTTTGTCATGGCAGGAAGGGGTGCGGACGACCGTGGACGATCTCCCCCAGGTAAGTGAATGGAAATGGACTGGAACGACGCCCGTAGAGGGTCAGTCGCTGACGGCAACGCCCATGTTGCGGGCGGTGCCTTCGATGATGCGCATGGCCGACTCGACGCTGGAGCAGTTGAGGTCGGGCAGTTTGGTCTTGGCGATCTCCTCGAGCTGGGCGCGGCTGATGGCACCCACCGCGCCCTTGGCGGACGTGGCGGCACCTTTGTCGATGCCGGCGGCCTTGGAGATCAGCACCGAGGCGGGCGGGGTCTTGGTGATGAAGGTGAAGCTGCGGTCTTCAAAGACCGAGATCTCCACCGGGATCACGTACCCGGCTTTCTCTTGGGTGCGGGCGTTGTACTCCTTGCAGAACGCCATGATGTTGACCCCGTGTTGACCGAGGGCAGGGCCCACCGGTGGTGCGGGGTTCGCTTTGCCGGCCTGGAGGGCCAGCTTGATCACAGCTACGACTTTCTTGGCCATCGTCTGGGCTAGGGGACGGAACTCCCTCGCGGGAGAGCGGGACGGAACTCCCTTGCGGGAGCACTGCGGATGGCCGGGGCGGTGGCCGGCCCGGCTGGGTGGCGGCCCTGTGAGGGACCACCCGGGGCCGCCCTCCGCAGGGAGGCGGCCGCCGCTGATCAGCTCTGTTTGCTGATCTGGGAGAACTCGAGCTCGACCGGGGTTTCCCTGCCGAAGATCGACAGGAGGGCCTTCAGCTTGCTGCGTTCCCCGGAGACCTCGATCACTTCGCCCTGGAAGTCCTTGAAGGGACCGGCCGTGACGAGGATCTGATCACCCTCGGTGAGGTCGACCTTGAGAACGGGCTTCTTCTCGGCGGCGCGCTTGAAGATCCGATCGACCTCCTGGCGGCTGAGGGGCCGGGGCCTGATGTGGCCCCGGGCCTTGCCGGTGGCGCGGCGTTCCTCCTGGCCGACGAAATTGATGACGTTGGGGGTGCTGCGCACCGCCATCATCGTGTCCTCATCGAGGACCATGCGCACCAGCACATAGCCGGGGAACACCTTCTCCTCGATGGACTGGCGGCTGCCGTCCTTCTTCAGCTTGACACCAGGGGTCTGGGGGATCTCGATCTCGAGGATCCGGTTGCTGACACCCAGGGTGACGGCCCGCTGCTCGAGGGTGGCCTTCACCTTCTTCTCGCAGCTGGAAGCCACCTGAACCGCGTACCAGCGCGCCACCTGGGGCTTGGCGGCTTCACCACCCTCGGCGCCAGCCTCCCCAACAAGCTCGCCCCCCTCGTTGGCAACTTCGATGGCAAGGGCCTGGCCTTCGCCAGGAAGCTCGAGCACCTCGGGGGCGTCCGGTTCGATCTCGGGCACGGTCTCGGGCACGGCAGGCAGGGGAGGGGTCATCAACGGAAGATCTGGGCCGATCCCCAGTGATAGAAGCGATCGATCGCGGCGATCGCCGCAGCCGAAAGACTCACCATCAGGATCACCGCCACCGACTCGCTGAACAGCTGCTGGCGGCTCGGCCAGACAACCTTTTGCAGCTCCGCGACAGTGACCGCGAGGAAACCGGTGGGGGTCTCCTTCTCAGCTCCAGGACCGTCCTGCCCAGCGTCGGATGCGGACAGGTCGTTCCTCTGGGCCAGGGGCCCGTCGGGACTGCTCGTGGTGGTGGTGGCGGGGGGGATGGGTTCCACGGCGTGGATTCCGATGGCTGCCGTTCTATCGGCAGACATCGGCAAACGATCACCCTACCGGACGTCCTTCCCCTGCCCCCTTCAGGGGAATGAAGCGAAAGCCCGCTTCCCCGGGGCCGGCGAGCTCCAGCCGCACCCCCCTGGCCCCACTGAAGTGATCCTCCAGCAATTCGGTGGCCAGGGGGTTCTCGACACGCCGGCGCAGCACCCGCCGCAGCGGACGGGCGCCGTACTCCGGCTCGTAGCCCTGTTGGGCCAGGGCCACCACGACGGCCTCGTCCAGTTCCAGCTCCAGGTGCTGCTCCCGCAGCAGGGCCGCCAGCTCCGCCAGCTGCAGCCGCACGATGCGCTCGAGATCGGTGCGGGCCAGGGGCCGGAAACGGATCACCTCATCAATGCGGTTGAGGAATTCCGGGCGGAACTGGCGCGACAGGGCCTCCTCCACCGCCAGATCCAGGGCCCGTTCCTGGGCCAGCTCCCCCTCCGAGGGGTGGGGATCCCGGCCGCCGTCGGGGGTGGAGCCAGCGCGGGCCCGCTCCAGGATCGCCCGGCTGGCCAGGTTGCTGGTCATGATCACCACCGTGTGGCGGAAGTCCACCGTGCGGCCCTGGGAATCGGTGAGGCGGCCGTCGTCGAGCACCTGCAGCAGCAGGTTGAACACATCGGGGTGGGCCTTTTCCACCTCATCGAGCAGCAGCACCGCATAGGGGCGGCGGCGCACGGCCTCGGTGAGCTGGCCCCCCTCCTCATACCCCACGTAGCCGGGAGGGGCCCCCACCAGGCGGGCGACGGCGTTGCGCTCCATGAACTCGCTCATGTCAAGCCGCACCAGCGCCTCCTCCTCATCGAACAGGGCCGCCGCCAGGGCCTTGGCCAGTTCCGTCTTGCCGACGCCCGTGGGCCCCAGGAACAGGAACGACCCCACCGGCCGGGTGGGGGCCTGCATCCCGGCCCGGGAACGGCGGATCGAGGCCGCCACCGCCGCCACCGCCTCCGGCTGGCCGATCACCCGCCCGGCGAGCCGCTGCTCCAGCTCCAGCAGCTTCTGGCGTTCCCCGGCCAGCAGCTGCTGCACGGGGATGCCGGTCGAGCGGGCCACCACATCGGCGATGTCCCCCTCCTCCACCTGCTCGCGCAGCATCGGATCGCTCTGCAGTTCAGCCTCGACGGCGGCGCGGCGCTGCTGCACCTTGTGCAGCTGGTCGTACTGGAGTCGGGCCGCCTCCTCCAGGTCCCCGTCCCGCTCCGCCTCGGCGATGGCGTGGCGCAGGTGCTCGTCCTGGTGCATGAGCTCGCGCAGTTCCCCAAGGCGCTCCCGCTCGCCCGCCCAGCGGCGCTGCAGCCGTTCGAGCTGCTCGTGGGCGAAGCGCCGCTGCTCCTGCAGCTGCAGGCGTTCCTCCAGGGGGGCCGCTTCAGCCGCCAGCAGCTCCAGCTCCACCTGCCGCAGGTCCGCCTCGGCCGCCTCCACCACCTGGGGCTTGGAGGTGGCCTCCATGCGCAGGTTGGCGGCGGCCTCGTCGATCAGGTCGATGGCCGAATCCGGCAGGCAGCGGTCACTGATGTAGCGGGCCGCGAGCCTTGAAGCGGCCACCAGCGCCCCATCGGTGATGGTGACGCCGTGGTGGAGCTCGTAGCGCTCCTTCAGCCCCCGCAGAATCTCGAGGCAGGTGGCGCCGTCGGGCTCACGGATCACCACCTGCTGGAAACGGCGCTCCAGGGCCGGGTCCTTTTCGATGCTGCGCCGGTAGTCCTCGGGGGTGGTGGCGCCGATGCAGCGCAGGTCGCCCCGGGCCAGCACCGGTTTGAGGATGCTGGCCGCATCGGTGCCGGAGCGGTCGCTGCCCACCACCGTGTGCAGCTCGTCGATGAACAGCACCACCCCGCCAGACCGGCCAACGCCCCTCTCCGCGCCACCAGCACCCCTCTCCGCGCCGCCAGCGCCATCGTTGTCACGGACCTCGGCCAGCACGCTGCGCAGGCGCTCCTCAAACTGGCCGCGGAACTTGGCCCCGGCGATCAGGGCCCCCAGATCCAGGGCCACCAGCCGCAGCCCCCGCAGCGCATCGGGCACCTCACCGGCCACGATCCGCTGGGCCAGGGATTCAGCCACGGCGGTCTTGCCGACGCCGGGCTCACCGATCAGCACGGGGTTGTTCTTGCTGCGGCGGGAGAGCACCTGGATCAGCCGGCGGATCTCCGGATCCCGTCCCACCACCGGATCGAGTTCTCCGGCCCGGGCAGCGGCGGTGAGATCACGGCCGTAGCGGGCCAGGGCACCGGGTTCGGGGTCCTCCTCCCGCTGCAGGGACAAGGTGGTGTCAGGCGTGGACGGCGGCCGCGGCCGAGCCGCGGGTGAGGGCAGCGCGACGGGTGGCGTGGCTGCGGGGGGCGTCGCCATGGGGGGCTCCGCAGCGGCCGGCAGCGGCCGCCATTGGCGCCGCAGCAGGTCCTCGCTCAGCCCTTCCTCCACCAGCAGGGACGCCCCGATCCGGGGTTCCACCAGCAGGGCCAGCAGCACATGGGGCACGTCCAGCAACCGGGATCCCCAGGCCGCCCGGCGACGATCGGCCTCCTCCAGCAGATCTTCCAGGGCATCGCCGATGTAAAGCGTGCCGCCGTCACCGCCGGACTGCTCAGCACAGAAGCTTTCCAGGCGGTCGAGCAGCCGGTCCTCGTCGAGGGGCAGCGGCGCCACCCAGCTCGCGAAACGCCGGTTCAGCAGCAGGGTGAGCAGCAGGTGCTCCACGTCCATGGCGCCGTGGCGCCAGCGTCTCGCCTGCTCCTGGGAGGCGATCAGCAGATCCCAGGCGGCGTCACTGAAGCGGTCGGGATCGCTGGTGAGGCTGGCGGGGGCGCCCGCCGGCCCCCGGTCGTCGCGCAGGCCGGAATCAGGGCACATCGGACCGGGACGGCGTCTGGATCAGTTCCACCTTGTAGCCGTCAGGATCTTCCACAAAGGCGATCACACTGGTGCCGTGCTGCTTCGGCCCGGGTTCGCGCACCACCCGGCCGCCCTTGGCGGCGATGGCCGCACAGGTGGCGTAGATGTCATCGACGCCGATGGCCAGATGGCCGAAGCCGGTGCCGAGTTCGTAGGTCTCGGTGCCCCAGTTATGGGTGAGTTCCAGCACGGTGGTGTCCCTCTCGTCGCCGTAGCCCACGAAGGCGAGGGTGTAGGAGCCACCGGGATAGTCCATGCGGCGCAGCAGCCTCATGCCGAGCACCTCGATGTAGAAGCGCAGGGAGCGCTCCAGATCGCCCACCCTGAGCATGGTGTGAAGCAGTCGCATCGTCGCTGGACCAGCTGGGGCCATTCTGACCAGGGGGCCGTGGGCCCGGGCTATTCGCGGGGCATTGCCGGGGGGTGGCGCAGGGAACACAGGCAGGGGCGGGGGAGTCCCCATAGGATTCGGCCACCAGCACACTGCCTGTGTACGACTCCCTCGACCTCGTCATCGACTCCATCGTCGCCCGCGAGGTGCTCGACTCCCGGGGCACCCCCACGGTGGAAGCGGAGGTGTATCTCGAAGGGGGCGCCAGCGGCCGCGCCATCGTGCCCAGCGGCGCCAGCACTGGCGCCCACGAGGCCCACGAGCTGCGCGATGGCGAGAAGGCCTACTTCGGCAAGGGGGTCACCAAGGCGGTGGAGAACATCGAGGAGCGCATTGCCCCGGCCCTTTGCGGCCTGAGTGCCCTCGACCAGGGCGCCGTGGACGAGGCCATGAACGAGCTCGACGGCAGCGACAACAAGTCGGCCCTCGGCGCCAACGCCATCCTGGCGGTGAGCCTGGCCACCGCCCACGCGGCCGCCAAGGCCCTGGGCCTGCCCCTCTACCGCTACCTGGGCGGCCCGATGGCCACCCTGTTGCCGGTGCCGCTGATGAACGTCATCAACGGTGGCGCCCACGCCTCCAACAACCTCGACTTCCAGGAATTCATGCTGGTGCCCCACGGGGCCGGCAGCTTCCGCGAGGCCCTGCGCATGGGCGCCGAGGTGTTCCACACCCTCAAGGGTCTGCTCAAGGACCAGGGGCTCTCCACGGCGGTGGGCGACGAGGGCGGCTTTGCCCCTGATTTGGACGGCAACGAAGCGGCCGGTGACCTGCTGATCCAGGCGATCGAGAAAGCCGGCTACCGCCCCGGCGACCAGATCTCCCTGGCCCTCGACGTGGCCAGCACGGAGTTCTATGCCGATGGGCGCTATGCCTTCGGTGGCGGCAGCTACACCAGCGCCGAGATGGTCGACCAGCTGGCGGCCCTGGCGGCCCGCTTCCCGATCGTCTCGATCGAGGATGGCCTGGCCGAGGACGACTGGGAGGGCTGGCGCCTGCTCACCGAGCGCCTGGGCAGCACGGTGCAGCTGGTGGGTGACGACCTGTTCGTGACCAACACCACCCGCCTGCAGCAGGGGATCGAGCAGGGCATCGCCAATTCGATCCTGATCAAGGTGAACCAGATTGGCTCGCTCACCGAGACACTTCAGGCCATCGATCTCGCTGGCCGCGCCGGCTACACCAGTGTGATCAGCCACCGCAGCGGCGAAACCGAGGACACCACCATCGCCGACCTGGCCGTCGCCACCCGCGCCGGTCAGATCAAAACCGGCTCGCTCAGCCGCAGCGATCGGGTCGCCAAATACAACCAGCTGCTGCGCATCGAAGACGAACTGGGCAGCCAGGCGATCTACGCCGGGGTGGAAGACCGGGGGCCACGGGGCCGGGGCTGAGGTCGCCCCCGCTACTCTCGCCGTGCCGGTGCGACGACGCCGGGCAGCTGGTCAAGGCGGCCATCGCGCTTGAGCCTTGATTGCAGCTTCAGCCAGGAGAGGCCCACCGGCAGCCCCAGCACCAGGGGCACGGCCACCAGGGCAGGGCGGCTGCTCGCCGCCAGCAGGGCCGCCGCCACCGCCAGAGCCCCCAGTAGAAACGACTGGGCAGTGCTCTGCTGGGCCAGGGCCAGGCGACGCAGCAGGCGATCGGTTTCGCCTGCCCTGATCAGCACCTGCAGATCCCCCTGTTCGATGCGAGCCAGGCTCTCGTCGAGGCGCCGCGGAATGCCGAAGGCCCGGCTGCCCACTTCGGCCGCCTGGCGGGAGAGCTCGCTGAACAATTCGTTGGGGCCGTTGCCGCTGGCGGTCATGAGGGGCAACAGGTAGGGACGGGCGATCGCGATCAGGCTAAAGCCCGGATCCAGACTGCGGCCCACCCCCTCGAAGGTGGACAGGGCCCGCATCACAAAGATGAGCTCCGGGGGCAGGCGAAACGGCTGGCCGTACACCAGCTCATAGAGGTCGCCCGAGAGCTTGTCGAGAACGTTGGCGCTGAACGGTGGTGTCAGCGCCTCCGTGAGCATCACCCGCACCAGGCGCCGCACCGGCCCGGGGTCGATGCCCTGGGCGATCACCCCCGCCTGCTGCAGTTCATCCACCAGGGCTGAGGCATCCCGCGCCGCCGCCGCCCGCACCATGCGCCCAAGCCGGCTGCGCAGCCGCTCGGAGATCTGGCCCATCATGCCGAAGTCGTAATAGATCAACGACCCATCCCCGGCGACCGCCAGGTTGCCCGGATGGGGATCGGCGTGGAAAAAACCGAAGCGGACCAGCTGCTGCAGATAGCTGGCGGCACCTTTTTCCGCCACCGCCGCCGGATCAATGCCGGCGCGGACAAGGGCCTCCCGGTCGTTGATCTTGATGCCGGGCACATAGTCGAGGCACAGCACCCGGCGGGAGCTGAGTTCCCAGATCACCGCTGGAATGCGAATGCCGGGATCGTCCAGGAACTGCTGGCGAAAGCGGGCGGCATGTTCTGCCTCCAGGCGGAAATCCAGTTCCCGCAGCAGCACCCGCCGGCATTCCTTGGCGATGCCCACCCAGTCGCGGCCGGCACCCCAGCGGGGATGGCGCTGCACCACGGCCGCCACTTGCTGCAGCACCTCCAGATCCAGCCGGAACAGCCGCTCCAGCCCCGGCCGCTGCACCTTGAACACCACCTGGCGGCCGCTGCGCAGGCTGGCCCGATGCACCTGCGCCAGGCTCGCCGAACCGAGCGGCTCCACCTCCAGATCGATGATCTCCGCCCGGCGTTCACCAAGCTCCTGCTCCAGCAGCGACTCCACCACGGGGAAGGGGAAGGCCGGCACCCGGTCCTGCAAATGGGCCAGCTCCTCCACCACGTCGGCGGGGAGTACATCGGGGCGGGCCGACAGCAGCTGCCCCAGCTTGATGAAGGCGGAACCGAGCTCCAGGAACTGGGACGTGAGCCAGCGGGCACGGCGCCGCTGGCGGGCAGCCTGGCGTTCGGGAGTGCGCCCCCCCGGGTAGGTCCAGGGACGGCCATCCCACCACAGGCCAGCCAGCAACTGGACGACAAGCCGCCAGATACGCAGGGGACGCCACAGGCGGGACAGCCGGTTCCCGGGGCTGGACGGGGCCGCCATCAGGCCTGCCCCTGAGACCGCGGCGGACCATCGGGGGAGGCCACAGGAAGCTGATCGAGGCGCCTGGACAGTTCAGCCACCTTCGCCCGCACGGCATCGATCCGTTCCTGGGGATCCTCAGCCGAGCCCCCCCGGGAGGTGGACGGAGCACTGCGGTCGTTCTCGATCCGTTCAGCTTCCATCGCCACCTCTTCCCAGAACAGGCTGAGTTCCTGCTGCACCCTCGCAGGCGCCTCCTGGGCGAGAACCGCCAGGGTGGCGGCCGCATCGGCCAGGCCGCTGCCCAGGCGGGCGGCCAGGCGGTTCATGGCCGCCATGGCGAGGGACTGCGGCGCGCTCATGACAAGGCCGGAGGGTTCACCGAACTGTGGCAGATCAGGGCTGGTTTCCGGGAGCCGGCGGAGCGCTCAGGGGAGGCGGGGCCATCGGCGCGGGGCCGGAAGCCTCCCGCTCGCGGGCTGGCGGCATCCGTGGCGGCGGCAGGGCGGGAGCGGCTGGGGGCTCGGCATCGGCGGCCCCGGGTGCTGCCGGCTGGTCGGCTTCGATGGGAGTCTCGGTCGGCTCGAGCAGCCGTTGGCGCTCCTGCGCCTCCCGCTGCTCCATGCCACGCCGCCGCTCCTCGAGGTCGGCCTCCTCCTGTTTCTGCTGCTGTTCCAGCTCAAGCAGGTCCAGATCTCCGCGGATCTCACGGGCGTCGCCACCGAAGCGCTGGCGCAGGGATTCCAGCGTCGTGCCGGGGGCAGCCTGGACATCGAAGCGCTGGCGGTTGCCCCGTTCCTCCTCACCGCCCAGACTCAGCAGGCGGAGGCTGGCGCCGTAGCCGAGCCCGAAGCAGAGCCCGACGATCCACCACACCCGCCAGTCCCAGCCAGAACGGGATCCGGCGCGGGCACGGGGGCCGCGGAGAGGGGAAGAGGGCCTGGCCGTGACCATCGACGTCAGCGCAATCGCTGCCATCTTGCCCAGCCGCGGCCGCGGCACCCATTCGCTGGGGCCGGTCGCCTCAGGTGGTGTAGTCGGCGTTGATGCGCACGTACTGATCCGAGAGGTCACAGCCCCAGGCGATGCCGCGGCCCGGGCCCTCCCCGACCCGCAGCCGGATCGCCACAGTGTCGTCGTCGAGATAGGAGCCCGCGGCCCGGGCCTTCAGGTAGGCGGAGGCCGCCGGACGATCGAAGGCCAGGGGCTGGCCCGCCGCCATCAGCTGGTGCTCCCCCAGCCAGAGGGCAACGGCCTGTGGATCAAAATCCACCCCGGCCCGGCCGGCGGCGGCCACAATCCGGCCCCAGTTAGGGTCGCGCCCATGGATGGCGCACTTCACCAGGGAGGAGCCGGCCACGGTGCGGGCGATGCGGCGGGCGGCCTCGTCGTCGGCACCTCCCTCGACGGCCACGGCGACCAGGCAGGTGGCCCCTTCGCCGTCGCGGGCCACGGCCCTGGCCAGATGCTGGGCCACGGCCGTGAGGCCTTCCTCCAGGGCTGCATGGTGTTCCTGGTCCAGGGGGTCTCCGGCCGCGAAGGCCAGAAAGGTGTCGTTGGTGCTGGTGTCCCCGTCGACGGTGATCGCATTGAACGAGCGCTCCACCGCCCGCTGCACCATCGCCTGCCACAGCTCCGCCGGTACGCCGGCATCGCAGCTGAGGTAGGCCAGCAAGGTGGCCATCGAGGGGTGAATCATTCCGGACCCCTTGGCCATGCCGCCGATCCGCACCAACCGCCCACCCAGCTCGGCCTCCAGGGCCATCTGCTTGTCGACCAGATCCGTGGTGAGGATCGCCCCGGCCGCAGCGGCACCGCCTTCGGCAGAGAGGGCCGCCACCAGTGGTCCGAGGCAGGCCAGAAGCGGCTGCATCGGGATCGGCACACCGATCACCCCGGTGGAGCAGATCAGCAGCTGCTCCTCAGGCAGGCCCAGCCGCTTCGCCAGGGCGGCCGTGGCCTGCAGGCTGTCGCTGCGGCCCCGCTCGCCGGTGCAGGCATTGGCCTGGCCGGAGTTGGTGAGAACGGCCCTGGCCCTGCCGCCTGTGGCGGCCAGCCGCTCGGCACAGAGGTCGACGCAGGCGGCCCGCACCCGGTTGGTGGTGAAGCTGCCGGCGCAGACAGCCCCCTCCGGCGCCAGCAACAGGCACAGATCGGGCTTTCCGGAGGGTTTCAGTCCGGCTGTGAGGCCCGCGGCCAGGAAGCCCCTGGGCGCGGTGATGCCACCGGAGATGGGCTGCCAGGAAGGGGTCACGGGGACGGGGTGCGCGGCGACTCCGAGCCTGACCCAACGCTCGCCATTGATCAAGACACCCCTCTCCACCAGCGGCGCATCGGCCTCACCGGCGGCATCGCCAGCGGCAAAAGCACGGTGGCGACCCTGCTGGAGAGGCGCTTCGGCCTGCCGGTGCTGGATGCGGACCACTTCGCCCGCGAGGCCCTCGCCCCCGGCAGCCCCGGAGCGAAGGCGGTGCTGGCGCGCTACGGCGAACGGGTGCGGACGCCCGGGACTGCAGACCCGAGCCTGGATCGGGCCGCCCTCGGGCGGATCGTGTTCGCCGATGCGGCCGAGCGGGCCTGGCTGGAGGGGCTGGTGCACCCCCAGGTACGGGCCCGTTTCGCCATCGAGCTGGAACGGCTCCAGGAGCTGCCCGCCGTTGTCCTGATGATCCCGCTGCTG
The DNA here is from genome assembly GCF_024345975.1 of Cyanobium sp. Cruz-8D1. Lineage (GTDB taxonomy): Bacteria > Cyanobacteriota > Cyanobacteriia > PCC-6307 > Cyanobiaceae > Cyanobium. The sequence goes on from NZ_JAGQCD010000012.1 coordinate 74,575, forward strand.
TTTGAGGCGGGACTGGAAACCCTCTGCAGTGAAGTGTGGCTGGTGGATTGCGACGAGGCCGAGCAGCTCCGACGCCTGATGGCTCGCGACGGACTCGATGCTGGGGAAGCCGCCGCCCGCATGCGCGCCCAGTGGCCACTAGCAAACAAACGGGCCCTGGCCAATGCGGTGATCGATAACTCCCGGGCCAGCAGCGACCTTCCCGCACAGCTCAGCAACCTGCTCCAGTCCCCACATCTCGGAACGATCTGAGGATTTCAAGCGACAGGGAACGGGCACGGGTCGCCATCCGCGTGGTGCTCTGGCCGTTGTCCCCTGGCTGATCACTTCAGGGACGATCGATCACGACAAGAGGCACACAACATCCTCTTGAGGTAAAGATTCTTGCAGAGATCTCCCAGCGTCAACATGAGCACCGAGATTAAGACGAAAATAGCGACCCTCAGAAATAACTTGAATGTCCCGCACCATTCGTTACTTCGCCACCAACCGCGATCGCGAAAAGCTGGGGCGGGCTTTTGATAAGGATCAGCGGATCAAGCTGCAGCGCGGTGGTTACCACTGGATCGACACCGAGACCTGCATGTCCCAGTACCTTGGCAGCACCAATCCCTCCAGCATCCCGATTGAGGCGGTGGTCGCCGGGGCAGAGCGCGAGCAGCTCAGAAACTTCCTCGCCAAACCTTGCATCCGAATGGTGGTGATCGGCATTCACGGCTTCAATGTGCCGCTGCACGGTGCCATCACCTCCTTTTCCATGCTGGCCGAGCTGCTGAAGCAGCAACTGGCCCAGCAGGGCCGTTCACTACTGATGGGGCCGGAGACCATCGACGAAAGCAAGGAACACATCGCCTTCATTGGTTTCTCGTGGCCATCCGATGGCAGCGTGCTGGCCTATCAGTCGGATCGCAACGAAGCCTCCAATTCCGCTGCCGCACTGGCCAACACCATCGCCACGATCCGGACGGTGAATCCCAACGCCAGTATCGCGATTGTCGCCCACAGCATGGGCAATTACCTCACCTGCCACATGCTGGCCAACCTTCTCAATCAGGAGAGCTGGCCGAAGCAAGCCTTCAGCGGCGACGAGGCCGGTGATCGGCTGACGGGCCGCCTGTCACGCCGGGAAAACAATGGCGGCGAATCCTTTGTGGATCAGTTCATCATGCTGGCCCCCGATGTGGAACGGCGGGAAGTCACCCAGTGTCTCAACGTGCAGATCGGATCCAAAGGATTGCACTATCTCGGGCCCTTCCACGATGGGCTCAAGCACCTGGTGGGCCACACCCACCTTTTCTACTCACGCCACGACAACGCTCTTCAGGCTTCGGTCCTGGAGAAGGAAGCCCTGCGCGAACCGATTGAGAAACTCAAGCAGCGGCTCACGGGCCCCGAGCTGACCAAACGCTGGGAAAGCAGCCTTGGTCTCAATCCCCTGCCCTCGCTGGCGCCAGCCAACATGGCGGGGTACAATGCCACCCGCCTGACCAATCGCCCCATCGACCACGGCGATTACTTCGACGCCTCAGCGATCATCAGCACCATCGCCGATCTGCTGATCCAACAGCCGAGCACCACGCAACCCTGACCACGGAGGCGGCGCAGATCAGCCCTTCAACTGCTCGCTGAGGATCCGGTTGGCCAGCTTGGGGTCGGCGCGGCCGCCGGTGCGCTTCATCAGCTGCCCCACGAAGAAGCCCTGCAGCTTGGTCTTGCCGCCGCGGAAGGCCTCCACCTCCTCGGGGTGGGCCGCCACCAGCTCCGCCACGATGGCGGCGATCGCCGCCGGGTCGGAGATCATGCCCAGCCCACGGGACTCCACGATCGCAGCCACGGAACCGCCCTTTTCGAGCAGTTCCGGCAGCAGATCCTTGGCGATCTTGCCGCTGATCGTGCCCGTCTCGATCAGCTGCACCATCTCGGCCAGCTGCTCGGGCCCCAGGGGCAACTCGGTGATCGACAGCCGGTTGGCGTTGACATGGGCGGCGATGTCACCCGTCACCCAGTTGGCCACGGCCTTGGGGTCGCCGCCGGCGGCCACCGCCGCCTCGAAGTACTCCGCCATGGCTCGCTCATCGGTGAGCACGCGGGCGTCGTAGATCGAAAGCCCCAGGCTTTCGGCATAGCGGTGGCGCTTGGCGGCCGGCAGTTCGGGAAGCTCGGCGCGCCAGCTTTCCCGCTGGGCCGGTGTCACCTCGATCGGGCCCAGATCGGGCTCGGGGAAGTAGCGATAGTCGCTGGCCCCCTCCTTGCTGCGCATGCTCTTGGTGAGCTGCTTGCCCTCATCCCAGAGGCGCGTTTCCTGCACCACCGGCTCGCCGGTTTCGTAAGCCTTGATCTGGCGGGCGATCTCGAAATCGATGGCCTTCTGAATCGCTGAGAAGGAGTTCATGTTCTTGATCTCCACCTTCACGCCGAAGGGGGCGTCGGGCCCGCGGCGCACGGAGATATTGACGTCGCAGCGCAGGGAACCCTCCTGCATGTTGCCGTCGCTGACGCCCAGGTAGCGCATGATGCGGCGGATCTCCGAGGCGTACTCGGCCGCCTCCCGGCCCGTGCGCAGATCCGGCTTGGAGACGATCTCGGCCAGGGCCACCCCGGCCCGGTTGTAATCCACCAGCGAATGGGTGGAGCCGGCGAGGCGGTCGCTGCCGGCGTGCACCAACTTGCCGGCGTCCTCCTCCATGTGCAGCCGCTCGATGCCAACTTTTTTGAGATAGGTGTCCTTGCCCTTCTCGGCCACCTCCACCTCGATCCAGCCGTCCTCGGCGATCGGCTGGTCGTACTGGGAGATCTGGTAGTTCTTGGGCAGGTCGGGATAGAAGTACTGCTTGCGGTCGAACTTGCTGTGCTCCGCCACCTGCAGGTTGAGGGCCAACGACGCCTTGACCGCGTACTCGAGCACCTTCTGGTTGAGCACCGGCAGGGTGCCGGGCAGGCCGCACACCACCGGGTCGATGTGGGTGTTGGGATCGTCGCCGAAGCTGGTGGAGGCGCTCGTGAAGATCTTGCTGGCGGTGCCCAGCTGCACGTGGGTCTCCAGGCCGATCACAGCCTCCCAGGCAGCCTGTTCCTTTGCTTCAGCCATGGTCGCGAGTCCTGCCGGCGCTGTCGGCCCCCCGCGCTCGGCCGGAGGCAGTGGGGGCGATCCTAGGCAGCGGCGGGCAGCCGCTTGAATGGGGGCCTTCCGAGCTGGAGATGAGCGCCCTGGCTGGCCCCCCTCCCGACGCCGAACCCGTCCTGATCCTCGGTGGCGGCCTGATGGGCCTCGCCATCGCCCACCAGCTGGCCCGTCTCGGCCGGACCGTGACCGTGCTCAGCCGCCGCCGCAGCGAGGCGGCGGGCTTCGTGGCCGCCGGCATGCTGGCGCCGCACGCCGAGGGTCTCAGTGGGCCGATGCTGGCCCTGGGCCAGGCCAGCCTGGAGCGCGTTCCGGCCTGGGTGGCCCGCATTGAGGCCGACAGCGGCCTCGGCTGCGGCCTGCGCCCCTGCGGCATCGTCGTCCCCTTCACCAGCGCCGCCGAGCGGGATGCCTACCCCACCGCCCCCTTTGGCGAGCCCCTCGACCGCGCCGGCCTGGAGCGGGAGCTGCCGGGCCTCGGCCCGGCCTGGCGCTACGGGCTGCTGTTTGCCCAGGACGGCCAGATCGACAACCGCCGCCGCCTGATGCGCGCCCTGGAGCGGGCCTGCGTCGCGCACGGGGTGCGCTTCGAGGAGGGCACCGAGGTGCTGGAGCTGCTCACCGGGGACGGCGGGCGCCTGCGGGGGGTGCGGCTGCGCCGGGCGGAAGGGGGCGAGCACACGATCGCCACCAGCACGGCCGTGCTCGCCTGCGGCGCCTGGAGTGGCCGGCTGCTGCCCTCGCTGCCGGTGCATCCGGTGAAGGGGCAGATGCTGTCGCTTCAGGGCCCCAGGGCCAGCCTGGAGCGGGTCGTGTTCGGGCCCGGCACCTACCTGGTGCCGCGGCAGGACGGCCTGCTGGTGGTGGGCGCCACCAGCGAACCGCAGGCCGGCTTCGACGACGGCCTCACCCCCGAAGGCCAGAAGCAACTGCAGGCGGGCATCGCCGCCCTGCTGCCGGAAGCGGCCCTGTGGCCGCCGATGGAGCGCTGGTGGGGCTTCCGGCCCGGCACCCCCGACAACATGCCGCTGCTGGGCCCAGGGCCGATCGAGGGGCTCTGGCTGGCCACGGGCCACCACCGCAACGGCGTGCTGCTGGCGGCCATCACCGCGGAACTGATCGCCGAGGCGGTCACTGCGGCTGATCAACGCTCCAGGGCGAGCTCCGAACTGCTGGCACCGTTTCGCTGGGACCGGCCGCAGCCTGCAGCCCCTGGAGCGCATACACCTGCAGGGGCACGGGCCAGCCCTTGAGGGCGTGGCTGCCCAGCGGCAGCACCGCCAGTTCCCCAGGCAGCAGCTCCAGCAGATCGCCGCTGATCAGGATCGGGTGCTCGGGGAACAGTCGCGTCAGTCCCTCCAGGCGGCTGGTCACGTTGACGCTGGCCCCCACCACCGTGAACTCCAGGCGCTGGGAGGAGCCCAGGTTGCCGGCCATCACCTCACCGAAGTGCAAGCCGATCCCGTGCCGCAGCGGCGGTGCGCCCGCCGCGGCCAGCTCAAGGTTCAGGGCCTCCAGCCGCTCCTGCATCGCCAGGGCGGCCCGCACCGCGGCCCGGGCCTCCTGGGCATCCCCCCGGCTGCGGGGCACCCCGAACTCCGCCATCACCGCATCACCGATGAACTTGTCGAGCAGGCCCTCCTGCTCCAGCACCGCCGCGGCCATGGCCTCGAAGTAGCGGTTGAGCAGGGCGAACAGCTCGGTCGGCTCCAGCACGGCACTCAGGGGTGTGAATCCCACCAGGTCGCTGAACAGCACGGCGCAGCGGGCCCGGCTGCCCACGGCCTGGTTCCACACCGGCCCCGGGCTGCGCAGGATGTCGCGCAGCAGGGTGGGGGAGATGCGCCGGCTCAGCACCTGGTGCAGGTAGGCCCGCTCCCGGCTCTCCGCCAGCCCCTGGCCCACGGCCCGCACCCCACCCCCGGCGACGGGGGCCAGCAGCAGGGCGGCCAGGGGCAGACGTATCCATGCCAGGACCCACAGGGCCCAGCCGGCGACCAGAACCGACGCCCCCAGGAGCAGCACCACCTGCAGGGTGCCGCCGGCACTGGCGGGTCGTCGCAGCAGCACCCCGATCAGCCCAGCCCAGCCCAGCCCAGCCCAGCAACAGCAGAGCGTCCCCAGCCAGGGGCAGCTGGGTCAGGCCCCGGTTCTGCAGCACGTTGGCGAGGGCCACCGCCTGAATCTCCGTACCGCCCATGGGGCCCACAGGCGTCTCCTGCAGGTCCCCCAGACCCGGTGCGGTGACGCCGATCAGCACGCTGCGTCCCCGCCAGGTGGCGGCCGGCACCTCCAGCAGCCGCCAGGCCGGCACCCGGGGCATGGTGCCGGCGGGGCCGGGATAGTCGAGGCCCATCGGTGCCAGCGGCGGCGGCGCCGCACGCGCCAGGAAGGCCATCGACCGGGGCAGGGGAGGCGGGAACGCGGCCAGCCGGGAGCGGATCCAGTCCTGGCCCGGCACCGCCTCCACCACCCCCCGGGGGGACTGGAGCAGGGTGGTCAGACCGGGGGCACCCAGCGGGTGGATCGGCAGGCGCAGCCGGCTCTGCTCCAGTCCTCCCTCCTGGCGCACGTCGTAGTGGGCAGCCAGGTGCACCCGCTGGCGCCAGGGGGCGAGGCTGGCGGCGAAGGCCCGATCATCGGCGGGGCCGAAGCGGCTGGGCTGGCTGTACTCGATATTGAACAGCACCCGGGCGGCCCCCTGCTCCAGCACATGGGCCGCCAGCCGGGCCTGGAGGGCCCGCGGCCAGGGCCAGGGGCCCATCTGGCGCCACAACGGCGACGCCTGGCGTTCGGCCGGGGCCAGCAGTTCCCCCAGCTCCAGGGAGTCGGCGTCGATGGCCAGGATCAGCGGATCGGGGGGGACGGGGCGCGGCCCCCGCAGCAGGAAGAAGGCCTGCAGAAGCTGGTCGTCGAGAAGCCGCGGCCCCTGGCCCAGGGGGGTGAGGGGCGCCCGGTCGAGACCCGCCAGCAGGGGGAGAGCCAGGGCCAGCCACCAGAGCCGGCGCCCCAGGCCAGGCCAGGGGGGCATCAGGGGCTGAGCCCGAGTTCCCGTTCGATCACCGGCAGGGTCTGCATCGGCACCTGGAAGCCATTGAGCAGCTCGCTGCTGCGCCGCCGCTTCCGCACTTCCGCCGCGTCCATGCGGTGGGGGCCCTTCCAGCCCTGGGGCGTGGCCTCCAGGCGCTGGCCACTGGTCAGCCGGTACGCGGTGCCGTCAGCGGCGCGCACCTCCACGTTCCCCTCCCAGCTCAGGAACAGCACCGTGTCGGCGGTGGCCTCGATGAAGACCGTGGTGCCCTGGATCGAGGCGGTGCCCACCCGGGTGCGGACCCGCAGGGGCGTGGTGCCCTTCGATCCCGGATCGATCCAGGCGATGATCCGCCCCCGGACCAGGTCGAGCAGGGTCGGCTCGATCCGCAGCAGGGCGTTGCCCCCCAGCCGGAAGCTGCGCCCATCGGCCAGCAGGATCTGAAGCCTGCCGGGGTTTTCGGTGCGCAGCACGGTGGATGGCCCGAGCACCTGGCCCACCAGGGCTGGCCGCTCGGGGGCCGCCTGCGGCCTCACGAACGCCGGGCGGGAGGGCACATCGACCACCCGCGGCACCCGGGGAGCCGCCGTTCCCCCCGGCAGGACGAAGGCCAGGCTGGACGCCAGCAGGGCCGCCGCCGCCAGGGTCAGCGTTCTGGGATGACGGAGGCTCCTGCGCAGCGCCATGGCCCGAGGACGCGAAGGTCCCCAGGATGGCTGCTCAGGGCTCGACCCGCCACACCTGGTCGGCGGGCGTCCAGTCGCAGAGCTCGGAGGCCGCGAACCAGAGGCCGATCTCGAACATGGCCGTTTCCGGCGCATCGGAGCCATGGATGACGTTGCGGCCGATGTTCACGGCCAGATCACCGCGGATGGTGCCGGGCTCGGCCTCCAGGGGCTTGGTGGCGCCGATCAGCTTGCGGGCACTGGCGATGACGCCATCGCCTTCCCACACCATGGCCACCACCGGCCCGCTGGTGATGAAGTCCACCAGACCGGCGAAGAAGGGGCGCTCCCGGTGCACGCCGTAATGGCTTTCGGCCAGTTCGCGGCTGGGCACCAGCTGCTTCAGACCCACCAGCTTGAATCCCTTGGTCTCAAAGCGGCCGAGGATCTCGCCCACCAGGCCCCGCTGCACCCCGTCGGGCTTGATGGCGAGGAAGGTGCGTTCGGTGGCCATGACAAAGGGAAAGGGGATCGGGCCATCGTCCGCGCTGGGCCTGCCGCTTGGCAAGCGGCCACACCACAGCGGCCCGCCTGGAGCAGCTGACTAGATTCCAACGGCAGTGCAGAGCCACCCAGCGCCCCATGGTGCTCGCCGATTCCCCCAGCGGCCTGCGCGCCGACAGCTGGAGCGCCGCCGACGGGGCCGCCCTGTACGGACTCGACCGCTGGGGCGAGCCTTACTTCAGTGTCGGCGCCCGGGGCCATGTGATGGTGCAGCCCCGCGGCGACCGCGGCGGCTCCCTCGATCTGGTGGAGCTGGTGCGGGAGCTGCAGGGGCGCGACCTGACCCTGCCGCTGCTGATCCGCTTCGACGACATCCTCGAGGACCGGCTGGAACGGCTCCACGGCGCCTTCGAGCGGGCCATCACCCAGTACTGCTACGAGGGCCGCTATCAGGGCGTGTTCCCGGTGAAGTGCAACCAGCAGCGCCACGTGGTGGAGCAGCTGGTGGAGAGCGGCCGCCGCTGGCATTTCGGCCTGGAGGCCGGCAGCAAGGCCGAGCTACTGATCGCCTTGTCGTTGCTCGATGACCCCGACGCCCTGCTGATCTGCAACGGCTACAAGGACCGGCGCTACATCGAGACGGCGATTCTGGCCCGGCGCCTGGGGCGCCAGCCGGTGGTGGTGATCGAGCAGGCCGACGAGGTGGAGCGGATCATCGCCGCCAGCAGCGCCCTGGGCGGGGCCCCGTTCATCGGCATCCGCGCCAAGCTCTCGGCCCGCAGCACCGGGCGCTGGGGCAGCTCGGTGGGGGAGAGGGCCAAATTCGGCCTCTCGATCCCCGACGTGCTCACCACGGTGGAGCGGCTGCGGCAGGCCGGCCTGCTCGACGACCTGCGCCTGCTGCACTTCCACGTCGGCAGCCAGATCAACGACATCGCCGTCCTCAAGGACGCCCTGCAGGAGGCCGGCCAGATCTACGCCGAGCTCAACCGCCTGGGGGCCCCGATGGGCTTCCTCGACGTGGGCGGCGGCCTTGGCATCGATTACGACGGCAGCCGCACCGCCACCGCCGCCTCCACCAACTACTCGCTGCAGAACTACGCCAACGACGTTGTCGCCACCATCAAGGAATGCTGCGAGCCCCACGGCATCCGGCCCCCCACGCTGGTGAGCGAGAGCGGCCGGGCGCTGGCCAGCCACTTCAGCGTGCTGGTGTTCGACGTGCTCGGAGCCGGCGGCCAGACCGAGGCGGTGCCACCGCAAGCCGAAGGCGAGGCGCTGATCCTGCGCAACCTGCGGGACACCCATGCGCTGATCACGGCGATCGCTGCGGGGGGAAGCCTCGAAGGGGAGGACGGGGACGGGCGGGCGGTGGTGGAGCGGCTGCAGGAGGCCTGGAACGATGCCCTCAAATTCAAGGAGGACGCCCTCACCGCCTTCCGGCTCGGCTACCTGAGCCTGCCGGAGCGGGCCACGGCTGAGCGGCTCACCTGGGCAAGCTGCCAGGCGATCGCCCGCCAGCTGGAGGGCCTGGCCACAGGCACCGTGATCCCCCAGGAGCTGCAAGCCCTGCCCGCCGCGCTGGCCGGCACCTACTACGCCAACCTCTCGGTGTTCCGTTCGGCACCCGACACCTGGGCGATCGACCAGCTCTTCCCGGTGCTGCCGATCCACCGGCTCGACGAGCGCCCCACCCGGCTGGGCAGCTTCGCCGACCTCACCTGCGACTCCGACGGCAAGATCGCCCGCTTCATCGATCGGGGCCAGGTCAAGCCCCTGCTGGAACTCCACAACCTGCGGCCCGGCGAGCCCTACTGGATCGGCCTGTTCCTCGGCGGCGCCTACCAGGAGGTGATGGGCAACCTGCACAACCTGTTCGGCAGCACCAACGCCGTGCACATCCGGCTGGCGGCCGGCGGCGGCTACCGGGTCGAGCACGTGGTGCGGGGCCACACCAACGCCGAGGTGCTCGAGGCGATGGAGCACGACCCTGCCCTGCTGCTGGAGCGGCTGCGCCTGGCCAGCGAGCAGGCCATCGGCCGCGGCGACCTGGCCATCAGCGACGCCCGGCGCCTGCTGGCCCACCTGCGGGCCAGCCTGGAGCAGACGACTTACCTGGAGGCCTGACCTTACCTGGAGGCCTGATCCCGCAGCGACACCGTGAAGATCTCCACCTCCCCCAGGCTCTTGACGGGCTGGGCCCCCAGGGAGCGGCAGGCGAGGCCCGCATCGGCCTGAATCAGGCTGGCGGTCTGGGCGTCACAAACCACCGCCGCATCCACAGTCCGGGTGGCCGACTCCAGCCGCGCCGACAGGTTCACCGTGTCGCCGATCACGGTGAATTCCATCCGGCGGGGGCTGCCGATCTGGCCCACCATCACCTGGCCGCTGGCCAGACCGATGCCGTTGTCGAGGGTGGCGATGCCGCGGCGTCCCCAGTCCTCGTTGAGGCCGGCCAGGGCTTCTCGCATCGCCAGGGCACAGCGCACCGCCTGGCTGGCCTCCTCGGCCACCCCCCGGCTCACCGGTGATCCGAAGACGGCCATCACCGCATCGCCGATGAACTTGTCGACGGTGCCGCCATGGGCCATCACCACCTCCACCATGGCGCCCAGGTACTCATTGAGTTGGCGCACGTGCAGTTCGCTCTGGCCTTCGCCGCTGCGCTGCTTGGTGAGCACGGTGAACCCCTTGATGTCGGTCATCAGCACGGTCACCTCCAGCAGGCGGCCGCGCAGGATGCCCTGGGCCGATTCCGGGTCGGAGAGAATCTCCGCCACCACACCGGGCGCCACGTAGCGCTCGAAGGTGCGGCGCAACCGCCGCCGCTCCCGCCCCTCCCGCAGGTAGGCATCCCCCCCGTAGAGCAGACCCAGCAGGGTCAGGCCGGAAACCGGCGCCAGCAGCGGCAGCCAGCGGTGAGCCTGCTGCAACGCCACGGCGACGGCGGCGCCCTGGAGCACGAGCATCAGGGCCACCAACACCAGCCGCCCGCGCAGGTTCTGCCGTCCGCGGGCGGCCCCCAGTACGATCAGCAGCGGCAGCAGGGCCAGCAGGGCCCTGGCCGGCGCGCTGCGGGGCCAGGGCTGCAGCCCGTCCCCCTGCAGCGAATTGGCGGTGGCGGTGGCCAGCACCTCCAGCCCCGACAGGCTGCCGAAGGGGGTGGGGTAGCCATCGGCCCCCTGGGCGACGACGGGGCCGAGCAGCACCACCGCACCGGCCAGGTTCTTGCGCAGGGGATGGTTCGTCCAGCGCGCAGGGTCGAGCACTTCCCAGGCCGGCAGACGCTGAAAGCTGCCTTCCGGTCCATAGAAATTCAGGGCGCTGAGACGGTCGTCCTGGCGACTGCGGTGCCCCCCCAGCCGCAGCAGGGTGGAGGAGAGGGCGTTGTGGCCCTCGGCGCCCCGGGCGGGGAGCACACCGCTGGCATAGGCCTCCGGATGGCGGCTGGCCTCGCTGGAGGTGCCGGCGAGGATGTTGGTGAGCCCGAGGGCGCCGGTGCCGCCGATGGCCGCCAGGAAGCGCTCCGGCCGCACGTAGCTGAGGGAGCCGGCCCCCTGGGTGTCGCTGGATTCGAGCATCTCGGCCGCCAGGGCGACCCGGCCGGGGTAGCGCCGCAGCCGCAGCTCGAGGGCCCCATCATCGGCCTCCCCCTTGCCGCTGGCACCGGCGAAAACCACATTCACGGCCACGGCCCTGGCGCCCGCCTGCAGCAGCTTCTCCGCCACCATCCCGTAGGTGGCGCGGGGCCAGGGGAGGCTGCCGACACCCCTGGCCCATTCCGGGATCCGGCCCCCGTCCTCGAACCAGTCGCCCTGCTGCAGGGTCGCATCGTCAACCGTGACCAGCACCACGTTCGACGGGGGGCGCCGCGGGCCGCGCAGCAGCAACAGCTGCTGCTCCACGCCCCGTTCCCAGACCCTCATCCGGGGCCCCGGCCAGCCGGAGCTGACCCCCACCCAGGCCAGCACAGCCAGCACGAGAACGCTGAAGCTGCGGCGTCGCGCCATCATCGTGGCACCGGGCTCCAGAGGGTGCAGATGGCCGCGGCCCGGCCCGAGCGCTCCAGGCGCACGCAGTCGATGGCCCGGGCCTTCGGACGGTTGATCAGGATCTGGTTGTGCAGGGCTGAGCCCATCCAGCGGGACACGATGAGCTCAGGATTCCAGGCGCCGGCCGGCATCGGGCAGGCGATCACCTCACTGGTGGGCATCAGGTTGCCCGACGCCGCCATGCGGTTCTGGAAGCCATCCCAGAGGGAACGGTCGTGGTCACAGTCGCCGCTGGCCAGCACGCGCTCCAGCACCGGTGCCAGATAGGTGGCGTTCCGGGCGGCCAGGGCTGCCGGCAGGGGTTGCAGGGCGGGGCGCCCGCCCTGGGCCCGGTAGCGGTTGATGGTCTCCACCAAGGGGTCACGGCTGACCGCCGGCCTGGGCGGGGCGGCGATCACCCCGGGGAAGCGGCGCTGCACGAAGGCCTCCAGCGCCGCCAGGCCGGGCAGGGGAGCCGTGAACCCCTGAAACAGGGGTCCCTGGAGGATCGCGGCGTAGTCGGCGGCGGTGAGGGGCCGCTGCCAGAGCAGGGCCCCCTGGCTGGAGAGACGCACCCTGTTGCCCCCGGCCACCAGAATCGGCGCCTCGTTCAGCGGCCGTCCCTCGGCCAGACGCTGGATCTCAAGCGCTCCCTCCAGCACCACCAGCTCGGAGTCGCCGCCATCGAGCAAGGTGACCAGGTAGTTGGTGCCGCGGGTGCTCAGCCGCGAGGAACGGGTGCAACCGTTCTGCGGACCGGAGACCAGGATCTGGCCGCTGCTGAGCAGAAAGCAGGTGCTGCCGAGGCGCAGCTGGGTGAAGCGGTTGAGGCGGCCGGCAGCACCACCGACAAAGCCCAGCTGGCCACGGCTGTTCTGGGTCCGGACCAGTTCAGGCGTGAAGGCCTTCTCCTTCAGGCGGGCCTGACGCCGTTCGATGAAGAGCTCCTTGCCATCGAGCATCTCCTGGACGACCGCTGATCCCGCAGGGCTGGCCGCACCGGGGCCGGGCCAGGCCAGGGCCACCGCCAAGGCCGTCCATAGGAGCCGGTGCGATCGCATCAGCGACTCAGAAGAAGCGCGGCAGACCGAAGGGCAGCGACGGCGGACTGATCGGCACGGGCAGGTTCACCCCCGGCACCCTGGAGCGGATGTAACTCTCCAGGGAGCCATAGGCCGGCAGGGGCACCCGGAACCCCTGGAACAGGGGGCCGCCGAGGATGGTGTTGTAGTCGCTCACGCTGAGCCCCAGGAGCGCCAGCACCACCCCGCTGGCCGAGAGCCGCAGCTTGTTGCCCGCCTCCACCGTGGTGGCAGGTGTGCCGGTGGGCTCCCCGTCGACGAGGGGTTCCACCTCCACGGACCCCTCCAGCACGGAGATCTCCGCTTCGCCCGTCTCGCTGACATCAATCAGGTAATTGGTGCCGCGCACGCTGAGGCGGGCCGAACGGGTGCAGCCGCTCTGCTTGCCCGACACCAGAATCTGGCCCTGTTCGATCAGGAAGCAGCCCTGGCCGAGCTTGAGCAGGGCGAAGCGGTTGAGGCGGCCGGCGGCGCCGCTGTCGAAACGGATCTGGCCACGACTGTTCTGGGTGCTGACCTTCTGGGGGGCGACGGCCTTCTGCTTCACCTTGGCCGTCTTGTCGTCGATGAACAGTTCGTTGCCATCGAGGATCTCCTGGACCACAGCGCTCTCGGACGCCTCCACCGGCAGCGTTCCGAGGGCCGGACCCGCCAGCAGGATCAGGATCGGCAGAAACGACAGGCTCGGCAGGCGGCGGCGGCGCATTCGCTCGAGGCTCCGGGTCCGGGTCGTCGCATTCTGCTCGCTGGGCCCCAAACTGCATCAGCGCGCGCAGAACCGCACCGTCAGGCTCAGGCGATCCTTCGGCAGCGCCAGCTCGGCCGGATCGAAGGGCGGGGCGGCATCGGCGGCGCTGGCGCGCATCATCACCGGCCGCAGCTCGTTGCCGTCGATCTGCACCTCCAGGGGGTTGAGCTGGCTCAGGCCCACGGCGGCGGCCACCTCCCTGGCCTGGGCGAGGGCGTCCTGGTAAGCCCCCCGCAGCAGCTGGCGCCGCACCGCCCCATCCAGGCCGCGATCGGCCTCGGTGCCCACCGGCGCCAGACGCACCCCGGGCAGGGCGCCCACCTCCCGGATCAGGGCCTGCAGCCGCTGGGGCAACAGCCGGCCGCTGACCTGCAGGCTGGCCGTCACCGCCGCCGGCCGGTTGCGCTCGGCCTCGCGCCGCCAGGTGCTCGGCGAGGTGACCCGCAGCTCCTCCACCTGCTGCCCCTGCAGCGCCCGCCGCACCGCCGCCAGACGCTCCTGCAGGCTCTGGAGGGCCCCATCGGCCGTGGCGGCCTCCGCCTCCAGCGACAGCGAAAACGACAGCCTGCGGGTGGGCCGTTCCTGTTCCGCGCTACCCCTGGCCTCCAGCAAGGTGCCCTCGCAACGCAGCTGCACCTGGCCGACAGCGGCGCCTGGCCAGACACCGACCGCCGCCAGACCCAGCAGGGCGGCAAAAGAGCGCAGGCAGATCGGGCGCATCGACGGGGAGCGGCTACCCCCAGCCTGCTCTCCCCAGGAGCCGAAGACCAGGGTCAGCGGCAGGATGGGTCGATCGAAGCGAGTGCCTTGGCCCTGCTGCAGATCTGGATCAGCGCCCTGCTCGCCACGACCGGGCTGCTGGTGCTGGCCCGCCTCTGCCGCCACAGACAGCTGCCAGCGGTGCCGCTGCGGTTGCCGCTGCTGGCCATCGCCGCCTGGGCCCTGCTGAGTTCCCTGCCGCTGCAGGGGTTGCCGCCGGCCTACCGGGTGTGGGTGCTGATCACCGACGACCTGCTGCTCACCTACGCCGCCATCCTCCTCACCCTCTGGGCCACCCTGCAGGTGCCCGCCCACCTGGGGCTGTGGCGTCCTCCACCGCAGCTGCTGCTGCAACTGCTCACCCTCGGCAGCGGTGCCCTGGCCACGGTGGTGCTGGTGCGGCAGTCGGCACGGTTCGATCTGGTGGGACTGGTGACCACCTCCGCCGTGCTCACCGCCGTGATCGGCCTGGCGGCCCAGGAGTCCCTCAAGGACCTGTTCGCAGGTCTGGAGCTGCAGCTGGGGGATGACTTCACCGAAGGGGATTTTCTGGAGCTGGACCAGGGGGTGCGCGGGGTGGTGGTGCAGGTGAGCTGGCGCGACACCATGCTCCGCAACATGGACGGCCAGCTGGTGGTGGTCCCCAACAGCCTCGTCACCGAGAGGGTGCTGCGCAACCTGGGCCGCTCCGGGGCCGTCAGCAACCGTTTCACTGTCGGCCTCGACTACGACCTGCCGCCGGCCCAGGCCAGGGCCCTGCTGGAGAAGGTGGTGCGGCAGCATCCCAGGGTGCTGCAGGAACCGGCCCCCCGGATCCGGGTGCAGGAGTTCCAGGACAGCGCCATCGCCTACGAGCTGCAGGTGTGGCAGCGGGAACTGGGGGACGGCGCCATCGGCGATCTGCGCAGCGACCTGCTGGAGCAGATCTGGTACGCCCTGGCCAGGGAGGGGCAGAGCATTCCCTTCCCGGTGCGGGAACTTCAGCCGCGCCGCCCCCGCGACCGTCCCCAGCGGCCCAGCCGCCCCTCCCCCCAGCAGTGCTGCCAGATCCTGGCCAGCGTGGGGATCTTCACCGAGCTGAGTGGCGAGCAGCTCGAGACGCTGGTGGAAGGCAGCCACCAGGTGGCCTATGGCCCCGGCGAAGCGGTGGTGCAGGAGGGGGCCGAGGGGCGCTCGATGTTCCACGTGCTGCGGGGAACCGTGGAGATCCTCAAGCAGCTGGAGCCGGGCCACACCGTGGCCGTACGCCAGCTGGGGCCGGGTGAGGTGTTCGGCGAGATGACCCTCTTCCTCGACGCCCCGCGCAGCGCCACGGTGCGGGCCACCGAGGAATGCCTGCTGCTGGAGGTGGACCGGGACAGCATCAAGGGGCTGCTGGACGAGAACCCGGACCTGCTGGAGCGCTTCGCCGCCATGGTGCACGAGCGGCAGGCGGAGCTGAACAGCCTGGATCGCGAACAGCACACGGAACACTCCAATGCTCTGCTGGACACGATGAAACGGCTCTTCTTCGCCTTCAAGGGCACCTGATGGACGGCAAGAAAGGGCCCGGATCAGCGCTGTCCTCCCTGCTGGCCAGCCGGCCGCATTATGAGACAGCGGCGATGACGGCGGATGCCGACATCAAAACGCCACGCAACTGAACGGGCCCCGGAATGGAAGCCGCCCAGAGAGATCCTGTAAGGTGCCCGTCAGCCACCTTGCGGACAAAGTGCCCCCGGCCCACATCAATGTTTCGGGTGTCACGATTAAGGCTCGGGCCGCCAGAGCTCCGCTGGACATCATTGCCCTGTGGGCCAACCTTCCGGCTGCTGGCTAACGCTCAGCACCTAATCAGAGCCTTCCACAGTTGCAGCCTCCTTCCGTCGGGATCATCGGTGCAGGCCCTGCAGGCCTCACAGCGGCCTATCTGCTGGCCAAGCAGGGATGCAGGGTGGATGTGTGGGAAGCCGATCCCACCTACGTGGGCGGCATTTCCCGCACGGTGGTGCACAAGGGATTTCGCTTTGATATCGGCGGCCATCGCTTCTTCTCCAAATCCGGCGAAGTGGAAGCGTTCTGGACCGAAATCCTGGGCGACGACATGCTCACCCGGAATCGCCTGTCGCGCATCTTCTACGACGGCAAGTTCTATAACTATCCCCTAGAAGCCAGCGAAGTCGTCAGAAATCTGGGGAAGCGGGAATCCTTGCTGAGCGTGGGCTCCTACCTCAGCAAAAAGCTGTTCCCCGTTCACCAACCCGCCAACCTGGAAGAGTGGGTCACCAACAAGTTCGGCGCCCGGCTCTACGCCAAGTTTTTCAAGTCGTACACGGAGAAGGTCTGGGGAGTGCCCTGCCGCGAGATCGCCGCAGACTGGGCCGCCCAGCGCATCAAGGGGCTGTCGCTCACCCGGGCCGCCCTGGCGGCGTTCTGGTCTCCCCCCGCCACCGAGGCCGGCAGCGATCGCTCCAAGGTGATCAAATCGCTGATCGCCTCCTTCCGGTACCCCAGGCTCGGGCCCGGGATGATGTGGGAAGCCACGGCGGAGCACGTGCGCGCGCTGGGGGGACAGGTGACGCTCGGCGCCCGGGTCACGCAGCTCATCCGGGAGGACGGGGCCGCGGAAGAGGCCACCGAGGGAATGGCGAGAGGCGAGAAGGCGGCGGCGTGCTGGCAGCTGGAGGTGGAAGGCCCAGGGCTGGGGGCGGCGGGCCTGGCGGCTGGCACCAGGACCTACGACCAGATCATCTGCTCGGCGCCACTCAGCTGGCTGGTGCGCTCCATCCGGCCGGGCCTGGCGGCGGAGGCCCTGGCGGCCGCCGCCGCCCTCAAGTACCGCGACTTCATCACCGTGGCCTTGATGCTCAGAACCAGCAAGGACTTTCCCGATCACTGGATCTACATCCATGATCCGGGCATCCGGGCCGGGAGAATTCAGAATTTCGCCAATTGGTCACCGGAGATGGTGCCCGACTCCGCCATCACCTGCCTGGGCCTGGAATACTTCTGCTTCCAGGGGGATGATCTCTGGTCCATGGCCGACGACGAGCTCATCGCGCTGGCCGCCCGTGAACTGGAGGCCCTGGGGCTGGCAGGCAACGAACCGATCGTGGATGGAGCGGTGGTGCGCCAGCCCAAGGCCTATCCCGTCTACGACGACACCTACAAAACCCACATCCAATCGATACAGGCGGCACTGATGAGCGCCGGTGAAGGCTTGCAGGTGGTAGGCAGAAACGGCATGCACAAGTACAACAACCAGGACCATTCCATGATGACGGCCATGCTGGCCGTCAAGAACATCCTCAGCAACCAGCCCATCTATGACACCTGGAAGGTGAACCAGGACGCCGAATACATCGAGACCACAGGCGAGGCCACGCCATGACATCCCGCCACCGAGCGGCTGGCGCGGGCAGTGGGCTCACCTGCTCGGTGGTGATGCCCACCGTCGCCTGGGACGGGTGCTTCGAGGACTGCGCCCAACGGGTGCTGGAGCTGCTGGAGAGGCCCGAGGTCCAAGCCGACAGCTTCCTGGTGGTGTTCGACGGCGTGCCGCCCGCAACGCCGACCTGGCTGACGCAATCGCCGGCGCAGCTGCTGGCCACCGGCCACCGCTCCGGACCGGCGGTGGCCCGCAACCTGGCGGCCGAGCGCGCCGCAGGCGACATCCTGGTGTTCGTGGATGCCGATGTGCAGCTGCACCACGACGCCCTCGGGCGCATCCGCCGGCACTTCGAGGTCGACCCGCGGCTCGATGCCGTGTTCGGCAGCTACGACGACCGCCCTGCCGCCCCCGGGCTGGTGAGTCAGTTCCGCAACCTGCTGCACCACCACACCCACACCAGCCATCCCGGCCCGGCCTGCACCTTCTGGGCCGGCTGCGGAGCCATGCGGCGCAGCCGCTTCCTGGCCCTCGGCGGCTTCGATCGCCGCTACGAACGCCCCAGCATCGAAGACATCGAACTGGGCATGCGGCTGGCGGCGGCGGGAGGCAGGCTGCTGCTCGATCCCGCCATCCTCTGCACCCACCACAAGCGCTGGAGCCTGCGCTCGATGGTGGTCACCGACATCCGCCAGCGGGCCCTGCCGTGGAGCCGCCTGCTGCGCCGCCGCCCGCACGGGACGGTGGGTCTCAACCTGACACCCGCCGCCCGGTTCAGCGGCCTGCTCACGCTGCTGCTGGTGGCCTGCCTGCTGGCCCTGCCCTGGGCGGCGCCGGCCGGCTGGGGCGCCCTGGCCTGCCTGCTGGCCCTGCTGGGGCTGAACCGACGCTTCTACGCCTGCTGCCTGCGGGTGCGGGGGCCGGGGTTCCTGCTGGCGGCGATCCCGCTGCACCTGCTCTATTTCTCCTATTCCTCGCTCACCTACGCGCTGGTGGCCGTGGAGCACTGCTGGCGGCCGGCGCGGGCCCCGCAGCCGGCGGCCCCATGAGCGGGCCCAACCGCCCCCGGCTACGGGCGCTGGGATTGGCGCTCCTGGCGCTGCTGGCCGTGGCCGCCCTGCTGAACGGCCTGCTGTTCGCCTGGCTGTCCCCCGGCGGCGACATGTACCTGCGGCTGAACGAATACAGCTACTTCCGCACGGGCGTGTTCCCCCATCCGCAGCTGGCCCTGCGCAAGGGGCTGGAGATCACCGCCTTCAGCGTCTATCCGCCCTATGCCATGCCGATGTTCGCCCCGTTCTTCCACCCGGGCGGCGCCGTGCAGGGGCGGCTGGTGATCCAGGCGCTGAGCCTGCTGAGCCTGGGCCTGATCGGCTGGGTGGGCCAGCGGCTGCTGCGGGGAGCCGGTGCGGCCGCCGGCGTACTCGGAGCCCTGGCCGGCGCCGCCATCTCCGGCAACAGCAATGCGCTCGCCCAGGGCCAGTTCTCACTGATCTGCATGGGGCTGATCACGGCCCAATGGCTGCTGCTGGCGCGCCAGCAGCAGCTTCCGGCGGGCCTGTGCTGGGCCCTGGCGATGATCAAACCCCAGATCGCCCTACCTTTCGCCCTGCCCTTCCTGCGGGCGCGGCGGCTGCGCGGGCTGGTGGTGGGGGTCGCCCTGCTGCTCGCCCTCAGCGCCGTGGCCTTCTGGCACACAGGCGTCACGCCGCTCGATTACCTGCAGATTTGGACGCGGCCCCAGTCGATGGATTTCATCCGCGGC
This sequence comes from Cyanobium sp. Cruz-8D1, assembly GCF_024345975.1. Classification (GTDB taxonomy): domain Bacteria; phylum Cyanobacteriota; class Cyanobacteriia; order PCC-6307; family Cyanobiaceae; genus Cyanobium. Next base: position 93,648 of record NZ_JAGQCD010000012.1, read on the forward strand.
GGCAGCCAGTCGTCGGCGGGGGATCTGGCGGACAGCTTCGGCCTGAGCGCCGCCGCCAGCCAGCTGCTGGTGGCCGGGCTCACGGCCGCCGCCGTCAGCCTGTGGTGGTGGTGCCGACGCCAACAACCGGAAGACCCGCTGCAGACCGCCGCGGTGTGTGCCGCGGCCAGCGCCGTGGGCTTCTATCACCTCAACTACGACAACATCCTGTTGTTTCCGGCCCTGCTGATGACGCTGCGGCTGGCGATCACGCGGCAGCGCCCCCAATGGCGCCTCCTGGCGGTGGCCATGGCGCTGTCGCTGTGGACGCCGCAGCGGATCATCGAGCGCGTGCCACTGGGCGGGCAGGCCCAGCTGCTGCTGTGGCTGCTGGTGGGGATGGTGCTGGCCCTGCAGGCGCCGGAGCTGGATGCGGGCGGCGCACCGCTGGAGTCACGGTCCTCAGGCAGCGAGCCAGTGGCTCCCATGGACGCAGCCGCTGAGCCGGGAGCGCGGCCGTGAGGCGCGCCCATCCAGCCGCTGCGCCGCCCACCCCGCCACTGGCAATCGGACGCCGGGAGCGAGGCGCCCGCCACTGGTGGGCCAAACGGTGCACCACTCTCCGTGCGGTGGGCATTCCCTTCGTGGCCACCACGCCAGTGGCGCGCATGATCCGCGCCACGGCGCGCCAGCAGTGGCGACTGCTGGCCGTGAACGTGGTCTCCACGGTGCTGCTGGCCGTCACGGAGTTCGGCAGCTTCGCGGTGATCTTCCGAGCGGCGGGCCTGCTGGCCGGGGCTCCCCCTTCCGGCCCCTGGGGGCTGGCCACCCTGCCCCAGGACACCCTGTTCCTCGTGTATCTCAGCGCCGCCCTGGTGCTGCAGCTGCTGGCCAGCGGCAGCCGCTACCTGAACGGGATCACGGCCGGCTACTTCGCCGCCCGCTGCCAGGCCTGCATCACGCCGGAGCTGCACCGCCACATCCTGAGCCTGAGCTATGCCTGCGCCAGCCGCTTCAAGGTGGGCGACCTGGTGCACCGGGCCACGGTGTCGCCCCAGGCGGTGCAGTTGGAGATCGAGCAGCTCGGGCGGATCTGCTCCAACCTGATGCTGGTGCTGGCCTATGTGGCCATCCTGGCGGTGCTGTCGCCGGCGCTGCTGCTGGTGGCGATCGCGCTGGGCGGGGCAGTGGCGGCGCTGCAACGCACCATCCGCCCCCGGCTGGCCCGGGCCAGCGGCGTGCTGGAGGGGAGGCGGCGCGAGGTGGCGGCCCGCATCACCGAAGACATCCAGTTGCTGCGGCTGCTGCACAGCAGCGCCGCCACAGGCGGTGCCCAGCGGCAGGTGGCCGCTCAGATGGCGAGCCTGGAGGCGCCGATGCGGCAGCTGAGCCGCCTGATGAGCATCCAGGAGCCGGTCAGCGACCTGCTGCCTGTGGTGGCCGCGCTGCTGATCGTGGGGCTCAGCTGGCAGCTGTTCGGCGGCAGCGCCGAAACGTTGATTCCCAAGCTGGTCACCTTTGTGCTGGCCCTGCAGCGGCTCAATCTGCGCCTTATCCAAACCGCTGCCAGCTTCAACCAACTGGCCGAGAACAGCGGCCGGATCGAGCAGCTCGACGACCTGCTGCAGACCGGCGACAAGAGCTTCCGGCGCCAGGGCGGCAGCCCCTTCACGGGCCTGCGGCACGGGGTGCGCTTCGAGGCGGTCGGGCTGCGCTTCGAGGCCCGCGCCGAGCCCAGCCTCACGGCTATCGACCTGTGGATTCCGGCCGGCAGCACCGTGGCCCTGGTGGGGCCGTCCGGGGCGGGAAAGTCGTCGTTGGTGGATCTGCTGGTGGGCCTGCAGGATCCCAGCAGCGGCCGGGTGCTGATCGACAACGTTGACCTGTGCAGCCTCGATCTCGACAGCTGGCAGCGGCAACTGGGCGTGGTGAGCCAGGACGTGCTTCTGCTGAATGCCTCGATCCGCGACAACATCGCCTTCGGCAGCGCGGATAGCAACGTAGCCGCGATCGAAGCGGCCGCCCGCATCGCCGGCGCCCACGGCTTCATCAAGGAACTCCCCCACGGCTACGCCACCGCCATCGGCGAGCGGGGCTACCGGCTGAGCGGCGGGCAGCGGCAGCGGCTGTCACTGGCGCGCGCCCTGCTGCGCGACCCGCAGCTGCTGATCCTCGATGAAGCCACCAGCGCCCTCGACAGCCACAGCGAGCACGGCATCCAGCAGGCGCTGGCCGCCTTCCAGGGGCCGCGCACGGTGCTCACGGTCGCGCACCGGCTCAGTTCGATCGTGCAGGCCGATCAGATCGTGGTGATCGAGCAGGGGCGGATCGTGGAACAGGGGCGCCACCAGGAGCTGCTGGCGACCGGCGGTGCCTACGCCCGCCTCTGGCTGCGGCAGAGCCGGGCCGGGCAACGGGCGGAATGACCGCGCCAGCGGCCGCCTGGCGCGATCCGGTGGCACGGCTGGAGGCGGCCCTGCCGGCCTTGGCGCGAAACCTGAACGAGGCCGTGCTGCCGTTCTGGTACCCGCACGTGCTGGACCAGCGACACGGCGGTTACACCGTGGCGCTTGCTGCCGCGGGGCGGCCGGGGCCGCAGCCGACGAAATCACTGGTGACCCAGGCACGCCTGCTGTGGCTGTTCGCCCGCCTGGCCTACAGCGAGCAACCGGCGGCGGCCATGCGGGAGGCGGCGGAGCACGGCTACCGCTTTCTTGTCGATCGCTTCCAGGACCCGGTGCACGGCGGCTACGTGTGGACGGTGGACGCCAGCGGCAGGTGCGTGGTGGATGGCACGAAGGTGATCTACGGCCAGGCCTTCGCGCTGTTCGCCCTCTCCGGCTACGTTCGCGCCACGGGCGATCCCGAGGCCCTGGCCCATGCCGGCGAGCTGTTTGATCACATCGATCGCCACGGCCATGACGCCGTCTACGGCGGGTATCACGAACTGTTCGGCGTGGATTGGTCGGCGCCAGCGGCGCGGCGGACTTCGCCGATCGGCGGTCCGGCAGGCGCCAAGCTCACCAACACACACCTGCACCTGCTGGAGGCGCTGGCTGAGTACGTGCGCGCCAGCGGCTCCCTGCGGGCACGGCAGCGGCTGTTGGAGCTGATCACCATCCTGGGCAACACCGTGGTGCGGCAGGAGCTGGGCGCCTGCACCGATCAGCACCAGCGCGACTGGACGCCGATCCTCAGGGGTGGAGGGGCCCTGGTGTCCTACGGGCACGACCTGGAAACCATCTGGTTGCTGGCGGACGCGATCGAAACCGCCGGGCGGTCGAACGCGACCTGGCTCGATGTCTATGGCCGCCTGTTCGATTATTCCTATCGCCACGGCTGGGATGGCGCCCGGGGCGGCTTCTTCTACAGCGGTGGCTTCCACCGCAAGGCGCAGGACCGCCGCAAGGTGTGGTGGGTGCAGGCCGAGGCGCTGATGAGCAGCCTCACCCTGTTCCGGCTGACACGGGAAACACGGTATGTGCAAGTGTTCGAGCAGACCCTGCAGTGGGTGATGGAGCAGCAGACCGACTGGACGGAAGGGGAATGGCACGCCGAAGTGCACCCGGATGGGTCCGTCAACGGTGCCAAGGCCGACCAGTGGAAGGAGGCTTACCACAACGGCAGGGCACTGATCTTCAGCATCGAGATCATCAACAGCCTGCGGAATGCCCTGAGCAACGACGGGCAAGCGAGGAGTGAGCAAGATCAACGCTAACTCCGGCTGCGAAAAAGCTGGGAGCGCCAAAGTGCTTCACCAATCATGATTCACTTCATATCCCAACCGAATCAGCGCATCATCAAAACAACCGATGAACAGAGCCTTCAGGCGTTCATCAAATACCTGAGCCCATTGTTTAGCGCGGCCATCCCTGACATGCCCCAGGCAATCGGCACCACCGCGAAAGATACTCACACCTCTGACAATAGCCAAAAGCTCGGGCAAGGCATCCTGCGAATAACCCAAGAAAGAAAAGATGTCAGCCATGCACTTCATCCCCTCGCCGCCAGCAATTGCTTCATACTTGACTTCAAGAATCAAGGGGTTCGAGTAGGTCCAAGACAACATCTCTCGAATCGTACGCCCACCCTCATGGCGCATTTCAAAAGCAATGGCATCAGCCAGAGAACGGCATCCGCGGATCGCCTGCTGATAGCTCCGTCCTAACAACCTCGCCTGCCGAACATGGAGCCACGCCTCGCCAGAGCGACCGTGATAGTGGGCACCCGAGATCAATACGTCCCTGGGATCGCGAATCAGATGAAGACCTCGATAGGGCCTGGGCAGATCAGAGAATACAAAACGACTATGATCTTGAAGGAACACATGAGCATCAGCTGGCAACCCATTTCTTGATTACCCATAAGCCTCCGCGAGCCTCAGTGCCCACTCCGGGCAGGGCTTACAGCAGCAGACCGCATTCGCAATCCGCTCAGTCATCCTCGCCAACACAAAGCGTCTGTTGAAGCGGAAGCAGA
>NZ_JAGQCD010000013.1 GCF_024345975.1 Cyanobium sp. Cruz-8D1
GTCGCCTCCCAGTCACTCTCAGAAATGCCGGCAGGTGGTGGATGCATCTCGGGCAGTCTCTGCCTGAGATCCAAGCTGTTTTCAGAGGTCTGTCAAGAGCGGAACTGCCCCGGAGCTTTCTCCCCCCTGAACAGTTACCCGACAACCAACAATCCATTTCGCTGCAGAAGCCCCCCTCAAACCCTCGCCAGCGTCACCCGCTCGGGCTGGTGCTGGTATTTGCCCTGGCGGTCGTTGTAGGTGGTGGCGCAGGGATCGCCCTCAAAGAACAAGAGCTGGCAGATGCCTTCGCTGGCGTAGATGCGGCAGTCGGCACCGGAGGAATTGCTGAACTCCAGGGTGAGGTGGCCCTCCCAGCCGGCCTCCGCCGGGGTGGTGTTCACGATGATGCCCAGCCGCGCGTAGGTGCTCTTGCCCAGGCAGATCACGGTGATGTTCGTCGGCACCCGCATCCGCTCCAGCGCCACCCCCAGCCCGTAGGAATGGGCTGGCAGGATGAAGTAATCGCCGTCGTCGTCGCTGTGCATCGGTGCCGGCTCCAGGTTGGCCGGGTTGAACCGCTTCGGGTTCATCACCGTGCCCGGCACATGGCGGAAGATCAGGAACTCCTGCGGCGACAGCCGCAGGTCATACCCGTACGACGAACACCCGAAGCTCAGCACCGGTCCGGTGCGGGCCTCCGGATCCAGGTGGCGCACCAGCGTCGGCTGAAACGGCTCCAGCATCCCGGCCGCGGCCTGTTCGTTGATCCAGTGGTCGTTCTTGAGCATGGCGTCAGCCGCCGCGGCGCAACTGGGTGACCTGATCGGCCATCGCCATCAGGCTGGCCGGCATCGAGGGGCCCGTCAGGATGACATCCAGATGGGCCGGCCGCTGCTCGAGCGCCTCGATCACCGCTTCGGCGCCCAGGTAGCCCAGGGCCACCGCCAGGCCCAGCTCATCGAGCACCAGCAGATCCAGGTCGCCCTTGAGCAACCGCTCACGGCTCACCTCCCACACCGCCGCCACCGCCGCGAGCGCCTCCTCGGCCGTGGCCCCCTCCTCCCCCTGGGAACCCGGCGGCCCATCGAGGCAGTGGGGCGTGCCCGGCCGCAGCCACTCCAGCCGCCCGCACAGCCGCAGGCTGCCGGCCGGCCCCTGCTCCACGCCCCCCTTGAGGAACTGGCTCACCAGCACCCGGCTGCCCAGCCCGGCGCTGCGCAGGGCCTGGCTGAACACCGCCGCGAAGCTGCCCCGGAACGGCGCCGTGTGGATCTGCAGCAAGCCCTCCGGCTGGCTCACCAGCCGTAAGGGCGGCACCAGCGCCACAGGCCGATGGGGGTGGCTGGTGTCGATGAGGCTGGCGGTCATGGACACCCCAAGGAAGCGTTGGTGTGAAGGGTCCGGACGGCAAGCCCCAGCCCCTCACCTCCCGAATGTAGCGGCCCCTGCCGGCTCGGCACACCATCGGTAGTGGCTCGGAACAGACGTACCACTGGCGACGTTTACGCTGCCCCAGCCCCGCCCCAGCCCGCGTGCCCAGCCCCGCTGACGCCCTTCGCACGGACCTCCTGCGTAGCGATGGCCGCCGCGCCGACGCGCTGCGCCCCGTGGGCCTCGAATGGGACCCGATGGGCTTCGCGCTCAGCTCGGTGTTCTTCTCGGCTGGCCGCACCCGCGTGCTCTGCAGCGTCTGCCTCGATCCCGAGGTGCCCCGCTGGCGGCGCGGCTCGGGCAGCGGCTGGCTCAGCGCCGAATACCGCCTGCTGCCGGCCTCCACCCCCAGCCGCCAGGGCCGCGAACTGATGAAGCTCTCCGGCCGCACCCAGGAGATCCAGCGGCTGATCGGCCGCAGCCTGCGGGCCTCCCTCGATCTGGCGGCCCTCGGCGAGCGCACCCTGCTGGTCGACTGCGACGTGCTCCAGGCCGATGCCGGCACCCGCACCGCCTCGATCACCGGCGCCTGGGTGGCCCTGGCCGCCGCCCTGGAGCGCCTGCAGCAGCAGGGCGTGCTGGAGGCCTCGCCGCTGCGCCAGCAGGTGTCGGCCGTGTCGGTGGGCCTGGTCGACGGCCGGGCCCTGCTGGATCTCGACTACTCCGAGGATTCCCGCGCCGAGGTCGACCTCAACGTGGTGATGGACGAGCAGGGCCGGCTGCTGGAGATCCAGGGCACCGCCGAAGGCGCCCCCTTCCCCCGCTCCAGCCTCGACACCCTGCTGGATCTGGCCGAACCGGGCCTGCGCGCCCTGCAGGAAGCCCAGCTCCAGGCCCTGGCTGAGGTTGCGGCCACACGGACGACCGGCTAAAGAGTGTCATTGGCTACATGGATCAGCCAGACCGATCCATAGGTTCCTAACCATTCGCCACGCCTTGATGGTCGGCGCCACGCGTGGCTTCAGCCGCTACCCCAGCAGCCCATCCAGCGGTTCCCCCGGCGCCGTGACGCCCATGGGCCCCCCGGGCGCCACCAGCGTCACCCTGCTGGAGGTGATCCGGGGCCTGGCCGGCAGCAACATCGAAACCATTGAGCGCGGCAAGACGATCTTCTTCCCCGGCGATCCCGCCGAGCGCGTCTACCTGCTGCGCCGCGGTGCCGTACGCCTCTCACGCGTCTATGAGTCCGGCGAGGAGATCACCGTGGCCCTGCTGCGCGAGAACAGCCTCTTCGGCGTGCTCTCCCTGCTCACCGGCCAGCGCTCCGACCGCTTCTATCACGCCATCGCCTTCACCCGGGTGGAGATGGTCACGGCCCCGGCCACCTCGGTGCGGCGGGCCATCGAGCAGGACGCCAGCGTTGGGCTGCTGCTGCTGCAGGGCCTCTCCTCCCGCATCCTCCAGACCGAAACCATGATCGAGACCCTCACCCACCGGGACATGTCCTCCCGGCTGGTGAGCTTCCTGCTCGTGCTCTGCCGCGATTTCGGCGTTCCCGGCAGCGAGGGGATCACCATCGACCTGCGCCTCTCCCACCAGGCCATCGCCGAGGCGATCGGCTCCACCCGCGTCACCATCACCCGCCTGCTGGGCGACCTGCGCAACGACGGCCTGGTCCAGATCGACCGCAAGAAGATCACCGTCTTCGACCCCATCGCCCTGGCCAAGCGATTCAGCTGAACGGGCGGCCCCGGCCGGGTGCCAGGTGGCCACCGGCAGGGATACTTGGTGCACCGCGGAACCGAGGCGCAGACGGTGTCGGGTTGGCTGCTGATCCTGGCCCTTCTGGTGCTCGGTGGGGTGCTCTCCACCCTGGGCGACCGGCTCGGCAGCCGCGTGGGCAAGGCGCGCCTCAGCCTGTTCAACCTGCGGCCCCGCAAGACGGCCGTGGTGATCACGGTGCTCACCGGCAGCCTGATCAGCGCCGTGTCGCTGGCGTTGATGCTGCTGGTGAGCGAGCGCCTGCGGGTGGGGCTCTTCCAGCTCGACCAGATCGAGGATCGCCTGCGCGACAGCCGCGCCGCCCTGCAGCGCAACAAGGTTGAACTGCAGCGCACCCGGGGCGAACTGGAGCGCAGCCGCCTCGATCTGAGCACCGCCGAACGCCGCCGCGACCAGGCCCTGGCCAGCCAGCGCCGGGCCCAGAGCCAGCTGCTGGCCGCCGAGGGCCGCGTTGACACCCTGCGCCGCGAGCTGCAGCCCCTGCAGGCCGAGCGCGGCCGGCTGGAAGCCGAGCGGGCCCGGCTCACCAACGAGGTGCGCGGCCGGGACGCGGAGATCCGCCGCACGGAAGCCGAACTGGCCAGCGTGCGCCGCCGCATCGCCGCCGGCGCCAAGGAACTCAAGGACCTCGAAACCAATGTCATCGCCCTGCGCCGCGGTGATGTGGTGATCGCCAGCGGCCAGCCCCTGGCCACCGCCAAGGTGCAGCTGCAGCGCCCCGACCAGGCCAAGCAGGTGATCGATGCCCTGCTGCAGGAGTCGAATCGGGCGGCCTTCCAGCTGCTGCTGCCCGGCCAGGCCCCCAACCGCCAGATCCTGCTGGTGCCCCGCAGCGACATCACCCGGCTCGAATCGCTGCTCGCCACCCCCGGCACCTGGGTGGTCAGCATCCGCTCGGCCGCCAACGTGCTGCGGGGCGAGGCCCAGGTGCTCGCCTTCCCCGACCTGCGCCCCAATCGCCAGGTGGTGCAGCAGGGGGAGGTGCTCTCCCGCACCGCCCTCGAGCCCGACGTGCGCGACCTCGAGGCCGTGCGCAGCCGCCTCAACCTGCTGCTGGCCGCCGCCTTCGCCAAGGTGCAGCGCCAGGGCACCCTGGCCAACGGCCTCCAGTTCGATGCCGCAAGCTTGAACGCCCTGGCTCGCGAACTCAGCGAGCGGCCAGACGGGGTCACCGCCAACCTCGAAGCGGTGGCCAGCCAGAACGCCGACACCCCCGACCCGATCGCCGTGGAGCTGCGCTGGATCCGCAAGGACGCCCCCACCGGACCCCTGCGGCCATGACGCTGGCGGCACCTGGCCCCCTGGCCGGCCTCGATCCCGGCCGCAGCAAATGCGGCCTGGTGCTCACCGATCCCCAGCGCCTGGAGATCCGCCAGGCCCTGGTGCTGCCCCCCGAAGCGGCCTGGAAGCTCCTGCAGGACTGGCACCGCCACCAGGCCCTGGCGGCCGTGGTGATCGGTGATGGCACCGGCAGCGGCCCCTGGCGGCAGCGCCTGGAGCCCCTGCTGCCGGTGGAGCTGGTGGACGAGCGCGGCACCACCCTGGCGGCACGGCAGCGCTACTGGGAGCTGTTCCCCGCCCGGGGCTGGCGCCAGCTGCTGCCGCTCGGCCTGCGCCAACCTCCGCGCGACTGGGACGACGTGGTGGCCCAACTGCTGCTGGAGCGCCGGCTGGGGTGGCCTCTGCTCAGAACGACGCCCGCACCGTGAAGACGTAGTCGCCGCCGGGTTCGAGCTGGTAGTCGGCCTTGAGCAGGAAGCGCAGCAGGGCGTCCTGGATCAGGGCACGCCCCAGGGAGGGCTCCACCTGCAGTTCACCCCGGTCGAAGGCCCAGCGGAAGCGCCACTGGAAGCTGCCGGCGCTGATCTCCCCCTCCAGCAGGCAGGGGCTGAAGCTCTGGCGCAGCACCCGCAGCTGTGCGTTGGTGGCAGGAAGACGACTCACGGGAAGCGGGGGGCTGCGACGGGTGGAGGTGGTGCCGTCGGTGTCGATCGATGCTCTCAGGATGGCGGCGGATCGGGGCGAAAACTGTTCAGGCGGTTGGCGGCCCGCTCCAGACCCACCCGGCGGATCAGGTCGATGCCCGCCTCCACCTCTTCGAGCACCGTGTCCAGCACGGGCCGATCGGTGGCGGAGAACTTGCCCAGCACGTGCGACACCGTGCGGGCCCGGCGCTCCTCGGGGGTCTCGCCGGGGGCACCGATGCCGATGCGCAGCCGCGCAAAGGACTCGCTGCCCAGGTGGGCGATCGTGCTGCGCAGGCCGTTGTGGCCGCCGGCGCCGCCTGAGGCCCGCACCCGCAACCGCCCCAGGGGCAGGTCCATGTCATCCACCAGCACGAGCATCTGGGCGGGCTCAAGCCGGAACCAGTCGAGGGCGGCGCGAATCGAGCGGCCGCTGTCGTTCATGAAGGTCTGGGGCATCAGCAGCCGCAGACGCCTGTCCCCCTGGCCGGTCTCGGCCAGCAGCCCGTGCAGGCGTCCCTGGTTGCGGAAGCTGGCGCCACCGGCGCGGGCCAGCCGCTCCAGCACCATGAAGCCGACGTTGTGGCGGGTGTCGGCGTAGCGGGCGCCGGGATTACCCAGCCCCACCAGCAATTGCAGATCCAACGGATGGCCGCCCTCAGCTGGAGGGGGCGGCGCTCTCCTCAACCACCACCACCGGTGTGGCAGCTTCCGTGGCGGCTGGGGTGACGACGGCTGCGGTGTCGGCAGCAGGCGGGATGGCGGCGGGGGGGCCGGAGATGTCGATGGACTGGTCGGTGCCCACCGCCGTACGGAACTCTTTCTCGAACTCCTGCGAGGCCGACTGGAAACCGCGCAGGGTGCGTCCCAGGGTCTTGCCGAGCTCGGGCAGGCGCTTGGGTCCGAAGACCAGCAGTCCGATGGCGGCGATGACCGCCATCTCGGGCAGACCGATGCCGAAGATGTTCATGGACAGGGGGCGAGAGGAATCAGCCGACGCCGTTCCAGTTGACGTTGATGCCCTCAAGCAGGAGGGACTTGTTGTACAGCTGCAGGATCACCAGCAGGAACACCAGGAAGAGCAGCATGGCCACGCCCATCACAGGGGTGGTGCCCCAGCCGGGCACCACCTTGCCGTATTCGGAGTTCAGGGGGCGCAGAAGATCTCCCAGACGGGTGCGTTGGGCCATGGCAGCTCGGACCTCTCGGGCACGGGATCGCGGTGCTTACTGTAAGGGTCTTGCCGGCCGCACCGAGATGGGCTGTCGAGAGTTGTGACGCAAACCTCGCGTCCCCTGCCCCGCCTGAGAGCCCCCCCATGGATCCCGCCGCCAGCACCTCCCCCGCCCTCTCCGTGGCCCTCACGGTGCTCGCGGTGCTGCTGGCCCTCACCGGTTTCGGCGTGTACACCGCCTTCGGCCCCCCCTCCAAGAGCCTCACCGATCCCTTCGACGATCACGAGGACTGAGCCGCCGCGGCTTCTACGTCCGGCCGCGTGCCAGCTTCCAGTGCCCCAGTTGCCAGGGGGACAGCAGCAGGTGATCGCCGCTGCCGTCGTCCGCCAGCCCCTGGCCAAGGCCGTCGCAGCGCTCCAGCACCGCCCAGTCCGGGCCGGTGCAGAGGCGGCGCCGGCAGGGGCCCAGGTTCTGCACGCTGAGCAGCACCTCCCCCATGCCCGCCTGGTTGCCTTCCGCCGGCAGCGGCCGCAGGGCCACCAATTGAAGATCGTCCCCGAGCGCGGGGAAGAACGTTGCGCCTGGCGCGACTGGCTCGCCTGAGGCCGCCGCCGCCACCATCGGCCGGCACCACAGCGGTTCCCGCAGCCGGGTGGCCTGCTGGGGCGCGGCGGCCGCCCGCCAGCCGTCTGGACAGGGCAGCAGGGCCAGCCGCTGGCGCTGCCAACCGTTGTCGGCGCCGGGATCGGGCCAGGTGGGCCCGCGCAGCAGCGAAATTCCGAGGGTTTCGGCCGTCGCCGACACCCCCTGGGGGCCGTCCAGGAGCACCGCCAGGCCATCGCCGCGGCCCGGACCCACCGAGGCCAGCCAGCTGATGGCGCTCACCTCCCAACGGGCCCGCTCCCGGGCGGTGCGGGCCGTGGCCGGCCGCTCAATCACCCCACCGGAAGTGTCGGCCGCCCAGCGGCAGACCGGCGCGGCCAGGGGAATCTCCAGCCGCAGCAGCTCATGGCGCTGCTGCCACCGGGTGCTCAGCACCAGCTCCAGCCAGGGGCTGCCCGCCAGCAGGCGGCCGTCCAGGCGCACCGGGCTCTCGCCGCAGCGGCCGCGCCAGACGAAGCGGCCACACAGCGGCCCCGTCTCCAGCCATTGCGGCGCCCCCTGCCAGCTCCACTCCAGCGGGTGCTGGCGGTAGTCGGCAGCCAGATCCCAGGCATCCCAGAACTCGCCCCGATCGCGCCAGCGGCACCAGGCCAGCGGCCCCGCCAGCTGTGGCGTGCCGGCCGCATCAAACAGCTGCTCCACCCCCCGCGGACCGACCAGCACCGAGAGCCGGCCGTTGCTCAGCTGCCAGTGGTCCGGCCCCCCGGCCTCAGCCCGCTCCAGCCGCACCGCCCCCTCCACGGGCCAGAACTTCGCGCCACTGCCTTGGCGCCGCAGGCGTTGCACCCCCACGCCCTCGATGCCGGGGATCTGCAGCCACTGGCCGCCCCCGGGGGCCGGTTGCCCGCCCAGGCGCCGTTCGCCGTCGCCGTCCGTCCCTGCCAGCCACCAGTCGCCCGCCGGCAGCCGCAAGGTGCGGGGCTGGGCCGGCAGCGGTTGGAGCTGCATGGCGCACCAGGCTTCGGCAGCCCCGGCTGGCGCTCCCCCATCCAGGCACCGCCCCAGGGCCCGGTCGCGGCGGCGGGCGGCCCCGCGGCGGGCGTTCCGCCACTGGGGTTCGGCCTGCTCGAACACCTCCGGGATCGAAGTACCGGGCAGGATGTCGTGGAACTGCTGGAACAGCAGGCTGCGCCAGTCGCCTTCGGAGGCCTCAACGGCCTCGGCCGGCTGCGCGAACAGCGCCGCGGCCAGATCCGCCTCCCGCAGCAGCCGCTCCAGGCTGCGGTTGTGGCGCTTCTGGTCCGGGCGGCTGGTGGCGCAGCCCCGGTGCAGCTCCAGATAGAGCTCGTCGCGCCACACCGGCAGTTGACCGGCCAGGGATTCCAGCGGATCGAGATAGGCCCGCAGGGTGCCGTGCCGCTGGCCGGCCGCCACCGGCTGCCCCTGCCACAGCTCCAGCTGCTCCAGCATCTCGGCGGTGGGTCCGCCGCCGTGGTCCCCCACCCCCGGCAGCCAGAGCGCATCGGCGCAGCCGCTGGCCTGTTGCCACTGCAGCCGGTAGCGCTCCATCGCCACCGGGTCGCCATCGCTGCCGATCGGTGCCGTCATCAGGGCCAGCACCTCGGCGCCACAGCGGCTGCGCCAGCGGAACAAGCGATGGGGGAAAGGGTTGGTGGCGTTCCAGGCCAGCTTGTGGGTGCAGAACCAGCGCACGCCGGTGGCGGCCGCCAGCGCCGGCAGACCGGCGGCGAAGCCGAAGCTGTCCGGCAGCCAGGCCAGCCGGTGGCTCCACTCCGGAAAGGTGCGCCGGCTGTAGTGCTGGCCCTCCTGGAACTGGCGCAGCAGCGAGCTGGTGGACAGCAGCACGCAGTCGCTCTCGACCCATGGGCCGTTGAGGGGTTCGAAGCGACCCGCCGCCATCGCCTGGCGCAGGCGGGCGAACAGGGCCGGCCGATGGCGCTCCAGCCAGGCATAGAGCGCCGGAGTGGAATGGCCGAAATGGAGCGAGCCGAAGCGCTCCATCAGATCGAGGGCGGAGGCGAAGGTGCGCTCCGCCGCCTGCCAGGTGTCGGCCACGGGCCACAGCCAGGCCAGGTCGAGGTGGGCGTGGCCCAGCACGTGCAGCAGCCCCTCCCCCGGGGCCTCGGTGCGGCCATGGGCGCGGCGCAGCTCGCGCAGCTCGGCGGCGGTGGCGGCCAGCAGGCCGAGGGGATCGGCCGGGTCCAGCGGCTCGAGCTCGATCCGGCTGGTCATCAGGGCGCCGTCATCGTGAACCGGGCTGCGCAGCCGCAGCTCCAGATCCAGGGCCTCCCCCTGCCACCAGCGCTCGGGCAGGGTCCAGCGGCAGGCGGTGTCGAACAGATCACCACTGTGGACCCGCTGCCCATCGACCCACAGCTCGGCCCGGTCGGCCCACCAGCGCAGCACCAGCCGGGCCCGGGCGCCCGCCGCCAGGGGCCGCAACGACTCCGGGCAGGGGCAGCGCAGCTGCAGATGGCGCCACTGACCACCCCGCGGCCAGAGGATCAGGCCCCGGGCGGCCCAGTCGGGGCGATGGGTGCGTCCCCACGCCTCCCCAAGGGCCGGACCGCTTCCGCCCCCAGGCTGCACGCCCTGCCAGAGGGGTTGGAGATCCAGGGGCCGAAGCATGGGGAACGTGACCGAAACGTTTCAATCGGAGCCGGTTGCCCCTGCCAAACGGCATCGGACAGCCTGGATGTCAACCACCACCCATAAGATGATGCGGCTGCCGAGGGGTCATTGAGACCCGTACCGGCGCCTGTCACTCCCTGTCACCCGCCGGACAGACCATGCTCGCTCTCAAGATCTCGGTTTACTCCGTCGTCTTCTTCTTCATCGGGATCTTCGTCTTCGGCTTCCTGGCCAGCGATCCCACCCGCTCCCCCAGCCGCAAGGACCTGGAGGACTGAAATCTCTTCTGCGGCGACGCCATCCGCCACCCGTCCCGACAACCGGACCGCAGCGGGGGAAGCCCCCTGACTCCCATGGCAGGATCGGCCGCGTCCTCGCCGCTCCTCCACCACCTGTGGTGCTCCATCCCAGCTCGGGACGTCGCCAGGCCCCTGAAGGCCTGACCCCTGGGCTAGGCCTGTGGATAGGGCTGTGCGGCGTGCTGGCGCTGACGGCATCCCCGGCCAGGGCACGACCGGAACTCCCCTCCAGGCTCCAGGCCGCCCAGGCGCAGCTGGCGCCGGCAGCCCCCCCCACAGCCAATCCCTTCGACGACGAGCCCCAAGCCGAGCCGCACGTCCAGTCGCAGCCTGAGCCCCCAGCGGAACCAGCAGGCCCCGTTCAGCCTCTGCCTGCGGCCGCGACGGCACCGGCGCCAGGCGTTGACCCCGCACCGACGGGCGACGCGGTGCCCCTCGAGCTGGAGCTGACCGCCAACCAGCAGGGCTACGACAGCCAGCTGCAGCGCTTCGTGGCCACCGGCAGCGTCATGGCCCGCCTCGCCGGTGGCCGGCTGCTGGCCGACCGGCTGGAGTTCGAGGCCAGCACCCGCACCCTCCTGGCCGTGGGCAATGTGCGCTTTCAGCGCGGCCAGCAGTACCTGCAGGGCAGTCGCCTCCGTTATGCCCTTCTGGAGGGAGTAGGGGAAATCGACGACGTCTATGGCGTCATCGATCTGGACAGCACCCAGGAGGATTTCGACCTTGAGCAGGCCGCCTCCACGCCCCTGCCGCCGCCGGAGCCGATCAGCTGCACGCCCTCTTATCCGGCCGTACCTCAGTGGCAGCCGTACCCCTGGGCCGTCACCACCTGGGCCGGCCAGATGTATGCCGGTGAATTCGGCGACACCTTCACGTTCAGCGGCCGCTTCCGGCCCGAATACCTGGGGGGGATCGGGATGCAGCGCCGCCTGTTCCAGGCAGGCCCGCTGTCGCTGGAGTTCGATGCCAACCTGCTGGGGCACAAGGCCAATTCCCAGCCGGGGGGCGGCTTCAACCAGCTGTTCCCCTTCTCCGACACCCCCGCCCAGAACTTCGGCGAATTCACCGGTGGTATCGGCCTGCGACTCTGGCTGCGGCCCTGGCTCAACGTCTTCTTCGTGGAGGGCCTGAGCGTCACCACGGCCAAGAGCAACTACGAGCAGACCTTCCGAGAGAACTCGGCGCGCCTGCTCAATTACCTGGCCTTTGAGGTGGAGGCTCTGGTCACGCCCCGTTGGTCGGCGGTGGGCCGGATCCACCACCGATCAGGGGCCTACGGCACCTTCAGCGGCGTCAGCGAGGGCAGCAACGCCTATCTGCTGGGTCTGCGCTATCGCTTCGGCACCGACAACATCGCCAGCCAGCCGCTGCCGGTGCCGCCCGCCCAGGGCTGCCCGGGGGCCCCACCGCTGGCCAGCGAGCCACCCGATGGGCTGGCCCAACAGCTGGAGCAGGTGACGATGGGCCCCGGCTGGACCGGCACCAGCGGCCAGCCGGCCCCACCGCCGCCCCAGGCCGCCCCCCCGGCCCAGGGCGGCGTGTGGCGCAACGCCCGGGAGCAGGAACGGCGGCGCCGCGAGGCCATCGCCAGGATTCCCCAGCGGGTCGAGAACGTGACCTTCGAGCGCAGTCTCAAGGCCGAGCGGCGCTTCGGCTTCCCGCGGGAGTTCACCACGCCGGACACGGCCAACGATTTCGGCACCACCCGGCCCGAGCAGCTCAAGGACCAGACCACCACCGGCAACCAGGAACTGATCAAGGGCACCGTGAGCCGCTGGCGCCTCCAGGCCCGGCGGCTGAAATTCACCCCCAACACCCTCTCGGGCGACCGGGTGGGCTTCACCAACGACCCATTCACACCCGCCCAGTCGTGGATGGATTCGGAGCAGGTCGTCATCACCCTGCTGCCCAACGGCGACACCCTGGTCAAAGCCCGCCGCAACACGCTGCGGCTGGAGGATCGCCTGCCGGTCCGGGTCGTGCGCGAGCGCCGCATCGAGAAGGAAGAAGAGGTGAGCAATCCCCTGGTGATCGGCAACGACCGCGAAGACCGGGACGGCTTCTTCCTCGGCTACAACATTCCGGTCAAGATCGGTGAGAAGGGACTCCTCAACCTGCAGCCGCAGGTGATGATCCAGCGCCTCTACACCGGCAACACCGACGCCTACCCCCTGCCCGGATCGCCAGCGGGCTCCACCAACATCGTGGAGCAGCCGGCCGAGGGCGGCGACTACTTCGGCCTCGACGCGCGACTCACCGGGCCCCTGCTGGGCTTCAACGCCGATGCCCGCCTCAGTCTCTCCACCCTCAATCCCGACAACATCGCCAACGGCACCCGCAGCTTCGGCGACCTGGCCCGGGTGCTGAATGTGCCCCTGCTGGGCACCAGCACCTTCCGCCTCTTCGGCGCCTATCGCTTCCGCACCTGGAACGGCTCCCTGGGCGAGCAGGACGTCTACTCCGCCTATGGCGTTTCGCTCGAGCAGCAGGGGAACCTGCCCAGCTGGGGTCAGCTGTCCCGCAGCTACTACTGGCGCATGGGGGTGGGTAACTTCCAGGCCGTCCAGACCAATGACATCGATCTGCTCCAGGTTTGGCGCGCCAATGGCATCGGCTCCTTCAACGTCTCCTACCCGATCTGGACCGGCAAACCCACAACCAGCCCACCGGTGATCTCCCTGGCCAATTCACCGGTGCCCATCGTTCCCGGCCTGCGCTTCAACGCCAACCTGCTCGGCGTGGCCGCCTACTTCAGTGACGGCACCAACCAGAACACGGTCGGTCTCTCCGGTGGCCCCACCCTCACCCTGGGACGCTTCGAGAAGCCCTTCCTCGACTACACCCAGTTGACCGTCACCGGCGGCATCACCCTGCGCCAGGGCCAGAGCCCGCTCAACTTTGACCGCGCCGTTGACCTGGGCACGATCGGCATCGGCCTGTCCCAGCAGCTGGTGGGGCCGCTGGTCTTCAGCGGCGGCATCGGCTTCAACGTGGATCCCAGTTCGGGCTTCTACGGCGATGTCACCGGCTCCTATGTGGAGCTGCGCTGGCAGCGGCGCTCCTACGAAGTCGGCGTGTATTACAGCCCCTACGACGGTCTGGGTGGCATCCGGGTGCGCCTCAACGACTTCAACTTCAAGGGTCCCGGCACCCCCTTCATCCCTTACCACCCCACCCAGGGGGCCCTGCAGCGGCCCTTCTAGGCCGCCGCGAACCCGCTCAGGTAGGGGAGCCGGCTGGCGGTGGCCCGCAGCTCGCCGTCATGGGCCACCAGTTGGGCGGTGCCGTTCCATTCGCCGCTCACCAGCATGCGGCGGGGGCCGGCAGGCAGGCTCAGCGACCACTCCTGAACGTCGCCACCGGCCTTGAGTGTCACCCGGGGTGGCTCCAGTTCGAGTTGGAGAACCGCACCGGGATGGGCGGCGATGGCGGCCTGCAGGGCCAGCACGGCGTCGTGGTCGGCGCTGAGGCAGGGGATCCCCAGGGCCAGGCAATTGCCGAAGAAGATCTCGGCGAAGCTTTCGCCGATCACCGCCCGCAGGCCCCAGCGCATCAGCGCCTGGGGGGCGTGTTCACGGCTGGAACCACAGCCGAAGTTGCGGTTCACCACGAGGATCGCGGCGCCCTGGTTCTCGGGCCGGTCGAAAGGGTGATCGCCGGCCCGCTCGCTGCGGTCATCGGCAAAGACACCCTCCGCCAGCCCGTCGAAGCTGACGCACTTGAGGTAGCGGGCCGGGATGATCCGGTCGGTGTCGATGTCGTCGCCGGGCACGACCACGGCGCGGCCTTCGCAGCGCTGGATCGGTCCGGCCGGGAAAGGGGTGGTGCTCATGCTCGGGTGCTGGCGGGCTCTGGTCTCGTCGGGGCGGCGACCAGGCGACGCACGTCGGCCACATGGCCGCTCACCGCCGCCGCCGCCACCATGGCGGGGCTCATCAACAGGGTGCGGCCGGTGGCCGACCCCTGGCGCCCCTTGAAGTTGCGGTTGCTGGAACTGGCGCTGATCTGGCGCCCCTCAAGGCGATCGGGGTTCATGGCCAGGCACATCGAGCAGCCCGGTTCGCGCCACTCGAAGCCGGCGGCACGGAACACCGCATCGAGGCCCTCGGCCTCGGCCTCAGCCGCCACCTGCTCACTGCCCGGCACCACAAAGGCCTTGATGCCGGCCGCCACGTGGCGGCCGCGGGCAACGTCGGCGGCGGCCCGCAGATCGCTGAGGCGGCCGTTGGTGCAGCTGCCGATGAAGCACACATCCACCGGCAACCCCTCGATCGGCGCACCGGGACGCAGATCCATGTAGCGGTAGGCCTCCTCGGCGATCGGCCGCTCGTCGCTCTCGGTCTGCTCGAGGGTGGGAACGGTTTCGTCGACGCCGATGGCCTGGCCCGGCGTGATGCCCCAGGTGATGGTGGGCGCGATCGTGGCCGCCTCAAACACCACCTCGTGATCGAAGCTGGCCTCAGGACCCGAGGCCAGGGAGCGCCACCAGGCCACGGCCCGCTCCCAGGCCTCCCCGGCGGGGGCGTGGGGCCGCCCCTTGAGGTAAGCGAAAGTGACGGCATCGGGGTTGACGTAGCCGCAGCGGGCCCCCCCCTCGATGGCCATGTTGCAGAGCGTCATCCGCTCCTCCATGGAGAGGGCCTCGATCGCCGGTCCGGCGAACTCGTAGGCATAGCCGACGCCGGCCTTCACCCCCAGGGTCCGGATCACGTGCAGCACCAGATCCTTGGCATAGACGCCGGGTTGCAGGGCCCCCTCCACCCGGATCCGACGCACCTTGAGCTTGCCCATCGCCAGGCTCTGGCTGGCCAGCACGTCGCGCACCTGGCTGGTGCCGATGCCGAAGGCGATGGCACCGAAGGCGCCGTGGGTGGAGGTGTGGGAATCGCCGCAGGCCACGGTCATGCCCGGCTGGGTAAGACCCAGTTCGGGGGCGATCACGTGCACGATCCCCTGGCGGCCACTGCCGAGGCCATGCAGGGTGATGCCGTGACGGGCACAGTTGCCCTCCAGGGTGGCGAGCATCGCCTCGGCCAGGGGGTCAGCGAAGGGGCGGACCTGGGAGGTGGTGGGGACGATGTGGTCCACCGTGGCCACCGTGCGCTCGGGGTGGCGCACCGACAGGCCCAGATCGTCCAGGGCGGCGAAGGCCTGGGGGCTGGTGACCTCATGGATCAGGTGCAACCCGATGAACAGCTGGGTGGCACCACCCGGCAGGTCGGCGACCCGGTGCAACTCCCAGACCTTGTCGTAGAGGGTGCCGGCGCTCAAGAGGAAGGATCGAGACGGTCTGAAACCACCCTAGAAGGCATGTGTTCCGCCGGGGCGGGCTCGCGCCGGAAGAGACCGTCGAGGTAGTGGCGGGCCACGGCCCGGTCATGGCTGGCGTGCTGGAACAGAAAACCGGCCAGGGCGGCCTGCATCAGCCGGTACTGGTCCCATTGGGGGTGCACCCGGATGAACTCCCGCATGGCCTCGAAGAGGTCCTCCGGCATCTGGTTCTCGATGCTCACGGTCCGGGGAGCGTGGTCGGGGATCTGGCTCATGCGGTGCTGGTCGTCGGTCCCCCCCATCAGGCCATGGGGCTCCCCCCGACGTCAAAGCGGGCCCCACCGGTCCGGTCCCAAGGGACCGCCACTGAGAATCACGGCGGGGGGCGGCTTCCGGGCCAACGCTCGGGGGCGGCTGTCGGACCTGCGTGCGGGACTGCGTCCGGTCAAGGGGGGAAGGCCTTTCCCGCAAAAAGAGGTGAGGACCCCTCTGGCAGCTCCCACCCGGCCCCAGCGGCCTGTGGAAAAACCCCGGTGTTTCGGGGGAAAAGTCGCCGGCAGGGGGGAAAACTCCATGCCACAGGATTCGTGATCGTTGGCGGCCGGGGCAGCAGATGTTCCGATGGGGCCCGATCAGCTGGCTGCCGTGTTCAGCCGTAACCGCAGGCGGTTCAGGCTTTCCCCCACCGTGAGCGTCTGGATCCAGGTGCGCTCACGGCCACGGCCGAAGCGCACCGCCTCGCTGTGGATGCCATCGGGACCGGCCACGGCGATGTGGACCAGACCCAGGGGCTTCTCGGGGCTGCCCCCTCCGGGCCCGGCGATGCCCGTCACGGCCAGGGCCCAGGTCGCCCCCGTCAGGCGCCGCGCCCCTGCAGCCATCGCCTCGGCCACCGGGTCGCTCACCGCCCCATGGGCATCGAGCAGCTCAGCCGGCACTCCCAGCAGGTCCTGCTTGACGGCGTTGGCGTAGGCGATCACCCCACCGAGAAACACCTCCGACGCCCCCGGCACCGCCACCAGGGCCGCGCCGAGGCCACCACCGGTGCATGACTCCGCCACCGCCAGGCTCTCGCCGCGGCGGCGCAACTCCGCCAGCACCACCGAGGCCAGGCTGTCGCCATCGGCGCCGAAACAGCTGGCACCGGTTCGGCGGCGCAGTTCCGCCTCCACCGGGGCCAGCAACGCGGCGGCAGCGGCCCCATCGGCGGCCCTGGCCGTGACGCGCAGCTTCACCTCCCCCGCACCGGCATAGGGCGCCACGGTGGGGTTCTCCAGCGCCAGCAGGTCCTGCACCCGCTCCGCCAGGTCGGATTCGGCCACGCCCCAGAAGCGCAGCATGCGGCTGGCGAACACCCCGTCCGCCAGGCCCGCCTGTTGCAGCCAAGGCGCCGCAGTGGCGTCCCACATCGCCCGCAGTTCGCTGGGCACCCCGGGGAAGGTGAGCACGGTGAACCCCGGCACCGGCGTCCAGATCATCCCGGGCGCGGTGCCGGTGGGGTTAGGAAGCACCGCGGCACCGCGCGGCAACAGGGCCTGCTTGCGGTTGCTGGCGGCGACGCTGCGGCCCCGGGCCGTGATCCGGGCCTGGATCGCCGCCCAGATCTCGCCGTGCTCCACCAAATCGGCGCCGAAGGCCGCCGCGATCGCTTCGGTGGTGAGGTCGTCGGGGGTGGGGCCCAGGCCGCCGGTGGTGATCAGCACCCGGCAGCGGCCCGAGGCCTGGCGCACCGCTTCGATCAGCCGTTCGCGGTTGTCGCCCACCACCTGCTGGCGGTGGTGCACCACCCCGAGGGCCGCCAGCTGTTCAGCGAGCCAGCGGGCATTGCCGTTGACGATGTTGCCCAGCAGCAGCTCGGTGCCGATGCAGAGCACCTCCACCCCGGCGCCGCCGGGGGAGCCGTTCACTTGGCCTCCTGCTGCATCTGCCGGCGGCAGACCACGAGCACGGCGATCAGCACCGCCGTGGCCAGGGCCAGCCAGAGGAAACGCATCTCGGCATTGGCCAGCACCAGGGCGATGGACGCCAGCCACTGGGTGAAGGCATAGATGACCACCACGGTGCGGCGATGGCTGAAGCCGGCCCGCAGCAGCCGGTGGTGCAGGTGACGGCGATCGGGATAGAAGGGCGAGCGGCCGGCCTTGAGGCGGCCCATGATCACCGCCGACATGTCGGCCAGGGGCAAGGACAGGATCAACAGGGGCAGCAACAGGCTGACGCTGGTGAGCCGCTTGGCCGGACCCACGATGCTGATCGCCGCCAGGGCGAAGCCGAGGAAGTAGGAGCCGCCATCCCCCATGAAGATGCGGGCGGGGTTGAAGTTGTGGCGCAGGAACCCCAGACAGCTGCCGGCCAGGGCCGCCGCCAGCAGGCCGGCGGCGGGCTGGCTGAGGCTGAAGCTCACCGAGAGCAACCCCACGGCCGCGATGCCGCTCACCCCGGCCGCCAGCCCATCAAGGCCATCGAGCCAGTTGATCGCGTTGGTGATCCCCACCAGCCAGACCACCGTCGCCAGCAGGCTCAGCCCCTCCGGCAAGGGCAGCGAGGAGAGGGAGTCCCCCAGGCCAAACGGCAGGTCGATGCTGCCGATGCGCACGCCCTGGTTCCACACCGCCGCAGCCACCAGCACCTGGCCGAACAGGCGCGGCAGGGGGGGCAGGGCGAACAGGTCATCGGCCAGGCCGATGACGAAATAGCAGAGGGCCCCCGCCAGAGTGGTCCAGATCAGCTGGTCCTTGTCCGGCGACAGCTCGGCGAAGCCGGCGAAGGCCCAGGTGCAGGCCAGCGAAAGGCTGAAGCCGGCCACGATGCCGACCCCACCGAGCCGCACCATGGGCAGGGTGTGCTGTTTGCGCTCATCGGGCGGATCGACCAGCCCCCAGCGCAGTCCGAGCCGCCGGACCACCGGCACGATCAGCGCCGTGAGCAGGGCCGCCGCCGTGGCCGTGATCAAGGCCGCCGCGTTGGGGCTGTAGGCGAGGGTCACAACGGCGGGCCGGAAAGCAGCGGACCTGTAGGCGCCACGTTACGGGCGAACGGGTCCGTCAGGCGTGCTGAAGCTCACGTTGGCGCCCGTAGAGGGGGAAGCGCCCGCAAAGGGAAGCCACCCGTTCCCGGCAGCGCAGCTCGACGGCGGCATCGTCCTGCTGCAGCAGGCGATCGGCGATGACATCGGCCACCTCACGGAAGGCCTCGGCATCGAAGCCGCGCGTGGTGAGCGCGGCGCTGCCCAGGCGCAGGCCACTGGTCACGAACGGGGACTCCGGATCGAAGGGCACCGTGTTCTTGTTGGCGGTGATGTTGACATCGCTCACCAGTCGGTCGGCCAGCTTGCCGGTCAGGCCGATGGAGCGCAGGTCGAGCAGCACCAGATGGTTGTCGGTGCCGCCGGAGACCACGGCGATGCCCCGCTCCTGGATCCGCTCGGCCAGGGCCTGGGCGTTGCGCACCACTTGCTGGCTGTAGCTGCGGAAGCTCGGCTGCAGCGCTTCCCCGAAGGCCACGGCCTTGGCAGCAATCACGTGCTCCAGGGGGCCGCCCTGGGAGCCTGGGAAGACGGCCTTGTCGAACTGGCGGCCGAAGTCGGCGTCGTTGCAGAGAATCAGGCCACCCCGGGGGCCCCGCAGGGTCTTGTGGGTGGTGGTGGTGACCACATGGCAGTGGGGCAGGGGGCTGGGGTGCACCCCGGAGGCCACCAGGCCGGCGACGTGGGCCATGTCGGCCAGCAGGTAGGCGCCCACCTCGTCGGCGATGGCGCGGAAGGCGGCGAAATCGATCGTGCGGGGGTAGGCGGAATAGCCGCAGATGATCAGCTTCGGCCGGTGCTCCAGAGCCAGCTGGCGGATGGTGTCGAAGTTGAGCCGGTGGGTCTCGGGATCGACGCCGTAGTGGACGGCCTTGAACCACTTGCCCGACACATTCACCGGGGAGCCGTGGGTGAGGTGGCCGCCGTGGGAGAGATCCATGCCCAGGATCGTGTCGCCGGGCTCGAGCAGGGCCAGGAAGACAGCGAAGTTGGCCTGGGCGCCGCTGTGGGGCTGGACATTGGCCCAGGCGGCACCGAACAGCTGCTTGGCCCGCTCGATCGCCAGGTCCTCGATGATGTCGACGTGCTCGCAGCCGCCGTAGTAGCGCTTGTGGGGCAGGCCTTCGGCGTACTTGTTGGTAAGTACCGAACCCTGGGCCTCCATCACCGCCCTTGAGGTGAAGTTTTCGCTGGCGATCAGCTCCAGATGGGTCTGCTGGCGCCGCAGCTCCTTCTCGATCAGGGCGGCGATGGCCGGATCGCCACTGGCCAGGGGGCTGTCGATGGGCGCAGGCGCAAGGCCGTGATCCGCTCGGTCCGCTCGGTCCGCCATGGGGCTACGCAATGTGGACCCGATCGTAGGCAAACGGCGCTGGGTTGGCCGGGCCCCGGGCGCGGGCCAGCCCGGTGGCCAAAAAAAAACCGCCCCGGAGGGCGGTGAGAAATGGAACGCGCCTGGAGAGATTCGAACTCCCGACCCTCTGATCCGTAGTCAGATGCTCTAATCCGCTGAGCTACAAGCGCCTGCCAGGTCATTCTCACCCCATGGGGTGCCGATCCGTCAACAACGCCCCTGCCGCCTTCGCCCCGATAGGGTCCACTTCAGAGCGCCACCACCGCCTGCGGCGGACTTTCCCACCATGCCGATTCGCTGGTACGGGCCTGCTGATCCCGACGATCCCACCTATCGGCACTTCGCGCGGATCGTGAATCTCACGCTCCATGCCGCCCTGTTCGCCGCCGTGAACAGCGGCCTCTGGTTCGTCCAAGGGATGCGGCACCCCTGGTCCCACCTGGAGTGGCTCACGGTCGGCTGGGCCGGACTGCTGCTGCTCCATGGCAGCGTGGTGGTGCTGCAACGCCCCCAACCCCAGCCATGACGCTTGCCGCCGCCGATCTCGAAGAACTGAGCCGGACGATCGCGGACCGGCTCTACGTGCAGGTGGCCGGCTGGCACCTGTATCTGGGTGATGCGGGCCTGGCCCAGACCCTGGCGATCGAGTGTGCGGCCCGGCTCGACCAGGGCGCCGAGGTCTGTGCCCGCCAGGCCCTGGAGGCGGTGCAGGTGCCGATCGGCGGCGGGGCGACGCGCCTGCCCCTGGCGCGACTGGTGCCCGCGGGCCAGCTGAGGGATCTCGAAGACGTGCTGCAACCCTTTTGCTGACATCCACTGCTGGAAGGCCTGTCTGCCGATAAGGTGACGCCCCACGCAGGCGGGTCGTGCTGGTCATCGAAGTCACCAATGCCCGCGACGTGGTGCGCCAGCGCATCGGCAGGCTCGGCGGGCGTCTGATCGGCAAGGTGGTCGATGCGGAGGCCCAGGTGGAGAAGGCCCTGATCCAGGAACTGGAGACGGCCTTCCGGGATTTCGGCATCGAAGCCAGAATCGTCTCGATCGATGGCCCGAAGATGATCGGCCGTTCCCATCTGGAGATTCCCGTCCAGGTCCGCGAGGACCGCCAGGTGAAACTTTCCTAGGCCCGCTCAGCACGACCCACGACGGCACAGCCCCTCAGGAGCGGCGGCGCACCATCTGCAGCAGCTGGCGGGCCTCCGGCACACCGGCAAGGGACGTCAGCAGTCCGTACAGACCCACCGCCAGGCCGCCGCAGAGCACGTTCTGCAGCAGCAGGCCCCCCAGACCCGGGGGCCAGACCACTTGCAGCGAAAGCCACCAGCAGGCCGCCCCGGCGGCCACCGCGGCCAGCAGCAGCTTGCCGCTGTCGACGGCCCAGAGCCGCAGGGGCAGGCCCCCCAGCCGGCTGCTCAGGGCCAGCAGCAGCCCCGCGCAGGTGATCAGATTCACCGCCACGGTGGCCAGCACCAGGCCGGCGGCCCCGGCGTTGAGCATCGGCAGCTGGTTGCCCCAGGCGGGGGTGGGGCCGCCGGTGAAAGCCCAGCAGAACACAGCGTTGAGGCCGATCCCCGCCAACGACCAGCGGAAGGGGGTGTTGGCGTCGCCGAGGGCGTAGAACACGCGCACCAGCACGTCACGGCCCAGGTAGGCCGGCATACCGATCCCGTAGGCCATCAGCAGCTGACCCACCAGGTCGGCGGCGCTGCGGTCGAAGGCGCCGCGTTGATAGATCAGCGCCACGATCGGCACCGCCAGCGCCACCATCAGCGCTCCCAGCGGCAGCATCGTGGCGTTGGAGAGCATCAGGCCCTGGCGGATACGGCCGATCAGCTCGGGCCGGTCCTCCGGCGCCGTGAGCCTGGCGTACACCGGCAGCAGCGGCACCAGCAGCACATTCGAGAGCAGGCCCAGGGGCGTCTGCACCAGCAGGTTGGCGTAGCCCAGGCCGGCCGCCGCCGCCGGCAGGCCCGAAGCGAAGAACAGCGACACGAACACGTTGATCTGGAGCATGCCGGAGGAGAGGGTGGCCGGACCCATCACCTTCAGCACCTCCCGCACGCCGGGATCGCGCCAGTCCCATACCAGTTGCAGCCGGTTGAGGCCCTCCTTGGCCAGGGCCGGCAGCTGGATCAGCCACTGCAGGACCGCCCCCACCGTGGTGCTGGCGGCCAGCACCACACCGCCGATCACCGCTGTGGCGGGCAGGGTGATGCTGCTGCCCAGCTGCCACCAGAGCAGACCGATGCCACCGATGACGGCAACGCTGGAGAGCAGCGGGCTGACCGAGGGCAGCCAGAACACGTCAGCGGCGTTGAGGGCGCCGAAGCCGAGGCCGATCAGGCCCGCGAACAGGGCCATCGGCGCCATCCAGCGCAGCTGGAGAACGGCCAGGGCGTGGCGCTCCGGGTCCAGGCTGGGACCCACCAGATCAATCAGCGGATCAGCGGCCACCAGTAACAGCAGGGTGACGACGATCAGGCCCGCCCCCACCAGGGTGTTGATGCTGGCCAGCACATGGGCACCCTGGTGGCGGGGCCGCCGGGCGAGCACGCTCACCATGGCGCTGTGGAACGGTCCGTTGATGCCCCCAAGCAGGATCAGCAGGAAGCCCGGCAACACGTAGGCGTAGTTGTAGGCGTCATAGGCCGCTCCCACGCCGAAGGCGGCGGCAATCACCTGCTGGCGCACCAGTCCCGCCACCTTGCTGAGGGCGGTGGCCGCCCCCACGATCAGGGCAATCCGGCGCAGGGATCGGGCCATGGCGGCTGGGCACTGCCCATCGGGACGCACGGCAGTATGGCCCTCCTCCCCCGGGCACCCGATCCCATGGCCCCTGCGACCGTTGCCGTGCCCGTGCTGCCCACCGGTCCGCTGCTGGAGGGGGTGCTGCTGAAGCGCTACAAGCGTTTCCTGGCCGACGTGGCACTGGACGATGGTCGGACGGTGACGGCCCACTGCCCCAACACCGGGCCCATGACCGGGGTGCTGCGGCCGGGCGGGCGGGTGCGCCTGCGCCACGACCCCTCCCCCAGCCGCAAGCTGGCCTGGACCTGGGAACAGGCTGAGGTGCCGGCCCATGGCGGCGGCCTGGTGTGGGTGGGGGTCAACACGGCGCTGCCCAACCGGCTGGTGCGAGCCACCGTTGAAGCGGGGGTCCTGGAACCCTGGCTGGGTCCCATCGGCACGATCCGGGCCGAGGTGCCCTACGGCGAAGGGCGCCGCAGCCGCATCGATCTGCTGCTGACGCCGGCGGAAGGGGCCGCCGATCCCCGGCCGATCTACCTGGAGGTGAAGAACACCACCTGGAGCGACGGTGATCTGGCCCTGTTTCCCGACACGGTCACCGAGCGGGGCCAGAAACATCTGGTGGAGCTCACGGCCCTGGTGCCCGGGGCCCGGGCCGTGCTGGTGCCCTGCCTGAGCCGTGGCGACGTGACCCGCTTCGCTCCGGGGGACAGTGCCGACCCTCGCTACGGGGAACTGTTCCGAACGGCCGTGGCCGCCGGGGTGGAGGTCCTCCCCTGCCGCTACAGCTTCAGCGACGGCTCAGTGGCGTACCTCGGCCTTGCCGATCAGGCGTGGTGAGGGTGGTAGTGGGTGCCGCGGTAGATGAGGTCGAGCCCCTCATCAGCGTGGGAAGGCTGATGCAGCAGCGGCGAGGCGTAGTGGTGGCCGCGGTAGACGTGCTCCATCGGGGCGGCTGAGGGACGCTCGTCGTGGGAGTGGTCGTAGGGAAGACCGCGGTAGCAGAGGTCGGAATGGGCCATGGGGACAGGAGCGGAGACGGAAGGGCTGGAGCTGGTGCCCGCCCTGGGCGCGCCATGAGCGCGGAACGGGGGACATGGACCTGCCTGGATCATCTCTAGCGCCTTTCCACTGTTCAGAATGAACATTTACGCGAATTCTTTGCATTCTCTGAGGAGCTGGGAGTGACAGGCGTCGCAGCCAGCCCGGACCCTCGGCCGCGTTTTGTATCGGTTCAGACATTGGAACGCCTCCCCCTCCTAGATAGTCGGTCGTTGTTGATGCCTACATCGGCGTCAGAAGTCGAGCGTTCTCTTCACCACGTTCCCATGATCGCTTCAAGTCACCAGCCCAAGGTTCGACCACCGAGAAGCCTCAGGGAGGCCAGTCTCCTGGAGGCTCCCACACTGTTAATGCGCAAGGTTCGTGGTCTGTCTTCCCAGGAGGGGCTCACCTGGCTCGCCTGCGTGCCTCTGGCTCTGTTCGGGCTGGGCGTCTTCAACCTCTCGGCCCACGCGGCCGAACTGCCCGAGCTCACGCCCGCTTTCCTGATCAACAACCTCTGGTTGGCGATTGCGGCCTTCCTGGTGATCTTCATGAACGCCGGCTTCGCCATGGTGGAGGCCGGCCTCTGCCGCCAGAAGAACGCCGTCAACATCCTGGCCAAGAACCTGATCGTTTTCGCCCTGGCGGTCACGGCCTACTGGTTCATCGGCTATTCCCTGATGTACGGCGATTCGATCGCCGGTGGCTGGCTGCACTTCAAGGGTCTGTTCTTTGATCCCACCGTCACCGCTGAAATGGTGACCGAAGGCAAGCTCACCCCGAGCGTTGACTTCCTCTTCCAGGCCGCCTTCGCCGGCACCGCCGCCACGATCGTCTCCGGCCTGGTGGCCGAGCGGATCAAGTTCAAGGAGTTCGTGATCTTCTCCCTGATCCTTGTCGGCATCATCTACCCGATCGCCGGCAGCTGGAAGTGGAACGCCAACGGCTGGCTCAACCAGCTCGGTTTCATCGACTTCGCCGGCTCCACCCTGGTCCACTCCGTCGGAGCCTGGGCGGGCGTGGTCGGCGCCATGATCCTCGGCCCCCGCATCGGCAAGTACGTCGACTCCAAGCCCCAGGCCATCCCCGGCCACAGTCTCGCCCTGGCCACCCTGGGTGCCCTGATCCTCTGGCTCGGCTGGTACGGCTTCAACCCGGGTTCCGTCCTGGCCATGACCGAAGCCGTTCCCTACATCGCCGTCACCACCACCCTCGGCGCCGCCGGCGGCGGCATCGCCGGCACCTTGGTCTCACAGTTCCACTCCGGCAAGCCCGACCTGACGATGACCATCAACGGCATCCTGGCCGGCCTGGTGGGCGTCACAGCCGGCTGCGACGGCTTCCCGATGTGGGCCGCCTGGGTGGTGGGCTTCATCGGCGGCGCCCTCGTTGTCTATGCCGTCAGCTTCGTCGACTCCATCGGCATCGACGACCCCGTCGGCGCCTTCTCCGTCCATGGCATCGGCGGCATCTGGGGCACCCTGGCCGTCGGCCTGTTCAACAAGGACGCCGGCCTGCTGTTCGGCAAGGGCTTCAACCAGCTCGGCCTGCAGTTCCTTGGCGTCTTCGCTTACGCCATTTTCACGATCGTCACGGCCTTGATCCTCTGGAGCATCCTCGGCGCCTTCACCGGCGGCATCCGGGTGCACGAGAAGGAGGAGATGGTCGGTCTCGACATCAGCGAGCACGGCATGGAGGCCTATCCCGACTTCGTGGCGTCCTCCAACTGACCTTCAGTCTTCGTTCCCCCTTTTCAACCGCGGTTTCGGCCGCGGTTTTTTTTCGCCCGCCCCCTCGCCGACCCCCATAGAGTCGGCACAACCGGACCTAGCCAGTGGACACCCGAGCCTTCAAGCGTTCCCTTCACCATTCGGATCGCTACAACCGCCGCGGCTTCGGCCTGGGTGAGGAGGTCGCGGGCAGCCTCGAGCAGGCCTATCAGAGCAATCTGATCGCCAGCCTCAGGGAGAACGGCCACGTGCTGCAGCGCGGTCGTCTCAAGATCCGCCTGGCCGAGGCCTTCGGCTTCTGCTGGGGGGTGGAGCGGGCCGTGGCGATGGCCTACGAAACCCGCCGCCATTACCCCAGCGAGCGGATCTGGATCACCAACGAGATCATCCACAACCCTTCGGTCAACGCCCATCTGCGTCAGATGGACGTCCGCTTCATCCCCGTCGACGACGACGTCAAGGACTTCTCCGAGGTGGGCACCGGTGATGTGGTGATCCTGCCCGCCTTCGGCGCCACCGTCCAGGAGATGCAGCTGCTCAACGAGCGCGGCTGCCACATCGTCGACACCACCTGCCCCTGGGTGTCAAAGGTGTGGAACACGGTGGAGAAGCACAAGAAGCACGCCTTCACCTCGATCATCCACGGCAAGGTGAAGCACGAGGAGACGCTCGCCACCAGCTCCTTTGCCGGCACCTACCTGGTGGTGCTCGATCTGGCCGAAGCCCGCATGGTCAGCGATTTCATCCTCGAGCGGGGCCAGGGGGCCATCGATCGGCAGGCCTTCATGACCCATTTCGCCAATGCCTGCTCCCCAGGCTTCGACCCGGACCGGGACCTGGCGCGGGTGGGCGTCGCCAACCAGACCACCATGCTCAAGAGCGAAACGGAGGAGATCGGGCGGCTGTTCGAGCGCACCATGCTGCAGCGCTTCGGCCCCGCCGAACTGGACGAGCACTTCCTGGCCTTCAACACCATCTGCGATGCCACCCAGGAGCGCCAGGACGCCATGTTCGCCCTGGTGGACGAGCCCCTCGACCTGATGGTGGTCATCGGTGGCTACAACTCCTCCAACACCACCCACCTGCAGGAGATCGCCGTCAGCCGCGGCATCCGCTCCTTCCACATCGACACCCCCGAGCGGATCGGTCCTGGCAACCGCATCGAGCACAAGCCCCTGGGGGGTGCCCTGGAGACCCTGGAACCCTTCCTGCCGGCCGGGCCGGTCCGGGTGGGCCTCACCTCCGGCGCCTCCACCCCCGACCGGGTGGTGGAGGATGTGATCGAGCGCCTGGTGGTGCTCAGCGAGGCGTGAGCCGCCAGCCCGGATGACCCCGCGGGGAGCAGGAACCGACCGGGTGGCTTTAGATTCGTGAAATCTTTGTCTGCCCCCAGGCCGCCGGGGAAAGATCAACCTCTGTCCTTTCCAGCTGCTCCCCTCTGACCCACCGCACGCCCCAGATCACGATGGCGGCAGGTTCCTCCCTGCACCAGGCTCCCGACGATCCAGGGGCCCCCAAGAGCGCACCCCTGCGGGAGCGGTCGGATCCGTCCGTGCGTCGCTACGCCAGTGCCTTCGCCGATCTGATGGAGATGCGGGCTCCGGCCTCCGTGGTGGGCGCCTACCTCGACCGCCACGAAGGCTGGTTCCGCCGCTGTGCCGCCCCGATGACGGTCGAACCGATCGGCAGCCAGGGCTACGTGCTCACCCTCGGCCGGTTCGGCAACTTCGGCTTTGAGGTCGAACCGACGATCGGCCTCGAACTGCTCCCCCAGGCCGGCGGCGTCTACCGCATCGTCACCGTGCCCCTGCCCGAGGTGGATGAGGCCCTGCGCGGGCTCTATGACGTCGAATTCGCCGCCTCCCTGAGGCTCGACGAGGCCGGCGGGGCGGAGGTGTCCACCGAAGAGGTGGATGGCGTCATGCTGCACACCCTGGTGCGCTGGCAGCTGGATCTGGCCGTGTGGCTGCGGCTCCCGGGCATGCTCTCGATCCTTCCCGACCACCTGGTCCAGAGCAGCGGTGACCACCTGCTGCGCCAGATCGTGCGGCAGATCTCCCGGCGCCTCACCTGGAAGGTGCAGGAGGATTTCCATGCCAGCCACGGCATCCCCTGCCCGCCGCGGCGCCGGGCCCAGTTCTGAGCCTGCTTCCTTCCGTGAACGAAACGAGTCCCGATCGCCTCAGGCGGCCGGGGCGGTGAGGATCTTGTTGACGATCTGCATGCCGGTGACGGCCTGCCAGAGGAACAGGGTCATCACGGTCATGTTGAGGCCCACGTGCACTTTGCGGGCGATCAGGTTGCCGGCCTGCATCAGCGGGGACAGGGCCGCCGCCATGGCGATCAGGGAGGCCATGGCCAGTCCCACCAGCAGGTGCGGACCGACGAACAGCTTGCCATTGTTGATGTAGGTGACGGCCATGCCACCGACCAAGCCGAGCACGAGCACGGCCAGCACGAGGCTGCCGAAGAGGTAATGGCGTTTGGCGAACTGGCCCTTGATCAGCTCCTTGCGGTCCTCGGCCGTGGCCGTGCGGGTCTTCTTGGCCTTGATGCCCAGGAACATCGCGTAGCCGGCCAGGCCCAGCAACACCCACATCAGCAGGGGATGGACGAAATTGAGGCCGAAGGCAAGGGAACTGGGAAGGGCGGCGAACATCACGCGTCGGAACTCCACCGGGCCAGGGCCGGTTGGGAGTCCAACGAAGTTACAACTGCCCGCGGCCTCAGTGCAGAAAATGACGACGGCCGGTGATCACCATCACCATGTCGTTGGCCTTGCAGGCGGCGATCGAATCCGGGTCGCGCTTGCTGCCGCCGGGCTGGATCAATGCGGTGATGCCATGCCGTGCCGCCAGCAACACGGTGTCATCGAACGGAAAGAAGCCGTCGCTGGCCAGGACCGCCCCACGGGCAGCGTCGCCGGCGGCCTCCAGGGCCAACCGGGCTGAGCCCACCCGGTTCATCTGGCCGGCCCCGACCCCGAGGGTGCGGCCGCCCTGGGCCACCAGGATGGCGTTGGAGCGCACGTGGCGCACCACCTGCCAAGCGAAGCGCAGATCCCGCCACTCGTCCTCGCTGGGCTGGCGCTCGCTCACCACCTGCCAGCTGTCGGGATCGGCGGGGCCATCATCCGCCTGCTGGGCCAGCACACCCCCCAGCACACTGCGTAGCTGCAGGCGCCCGGAGGCCGCCGTCACGGCCTTGGGGTCGAGCTCCAGCAGGCGCAGGTTGGCCTTCGCCGCCAGCCGCTGGCGGGCCTCCTCCGAGAAGGATGGCGCCACCACACACTCCAGGAACAACCCCGCCAGGTGATCGGCGGCGGTCCGATCCACCGCCCCATTGAGGGCAACGATGCCCCCGAAGGCGGAAACCCGGTCGGCATCCAGGGCCCGCAGCAGGGCGTCGGCGGAGTCGTCACCGAGGGCGACGCCGCAGGGGTTGGTGTGTTTGATCACCGCCGCCGCCGGCTCGGCGCCGGGGCCGTACCCGAAGGCCGCCACCGTGGTCAGGGCCGCTTCCAGGTCGATCAGGTTGTTGTAGCTGAGCTCCTTGCCCTGAAGCTGGCGGGCCGCCCCCCAGCCCACGCTGGCCTCCCCGCACCAGCGGGCGCTCTGGTGGGGGTTCTCGCCATAGCGAAGCACCTGCCGCAGGGGCAGCTCCAGCCGCAGGGGCTGCGCCTCCACCGCGGCGGCGGGCTGCTGATCAGCCAGGCGGCCCTCGATCCAGGTCGCGATGGCGGCGTCGTAGGCGGCGGTGTGGGCAAAGGCGGCCAGGGCCAACCGGCGCCGCAGGGGCCCATCGACCCGGCCGGCCGCCCGGGCGTCCAGGAAAGCCGGGTACTGGTCGGGATCGGTGAGCACCACCACATCCGCGTGATTCTTGGCGGCGGCGCGGACCATGGCCGGTCCGCCGATGTCGATGTTCTCGATGGCGGTCTCCCAGCTGACGCCGGGGTCCGCCACGGTGGCGCGGAAGGGGTAGAGGTTGACCACCACCACATCGATCGGGACGATCCCCTGGGCCTCCAGGTCGGCCTGGTGGGCGGGGTCATCGCGGCGGGCCAGGATGCCGCCGTGGATGCGGGGATGGAGGGTCTTGACCCGTCCGCCCAGGATTTCCGGGGCTCCGGTGTGCTCCGCCACCTTGGTGACCGGCAGGCCGGCGGCCGCGAGGGCCGCCGCGGTGCCACCGCTGGAAAGCAGCGCGAAACCCTGGGCCAGCAACCCCTGCGCCAGCGGCACCAGGCCCCGCTTGTCGGACACGCTCAGAAGGGCCGTGGGAGCCATGACGGCAGCAGGGGCAGGGGAGGAGCCAACCTACGCAGCAACAGCCGAACGCCACCGTGCCGACAGATCCCTCCGCCCAAGCCCAGCTGAGCGAAGACGACGGCACCGCCCTCTGGGCCGGTCCCTGTCAGGCCGAGCACCGCCTGGTGCTGCTGCACGGCTGGGGCGCTGACGCCGATGACCTGCTCGATCTGGGCACGGAACTCCTCGGTGCCGATCCCGCCAGCCTCAAGCTGAGCCTGGTGGCCCTGCGGGCGCCCCTGTCCCATCCCGGCGGCTTGGGCCGCCAGTGGTACGACCTGCAGCAACCCGAATGGCCCCAGTTGCCCCAGGCCCGCCGCGACCTGCGGCAGCGGCTGCTGGCCCTGGGCCGCTCGGTGCCCCTGGAGCGCACCAGCCTGCTGGGCTTCTCCCAGGGGGCCGCCATGGCCATCGACGTGGCCACCGGCGGTGGCTCCGACGCCTGCGCCCCCCTCGCCCTGGCGGGGCTGATCGCCTGCAGCGGCTACCCCCACCCCGACTGGCAGCCCGAGGCTCCCCGCACGAAGATCCTGCTCACCCATGGCGAACAGGATCCGGTGGTGCCCTTCGCGGCGAGCCTGGCTCTGGAGCGCTCCCTGGTGGAGGCCGGGGGATCGGTGCGCCGGATCGCCTTCCCAGGCGGCCACTGCATCGATCCCGACCTGATCGCCACCATGCGGGACTTTCTGTTCAGCAGCTGGCGGGGAGACTGAGCCCACCGCCAGCCGTCGGAATCAGACGAAGGCGTACTCGTACTCCTCCATCTCCTCCCAGTCGTCGGAGGCGAGAGCTTCAAGGCCTTCGAACAGGACCTCCTCGCCGATGCTGTCG
Source organism: Cyanobium sp. Cruz-8D1 (assembly GCF_024345975.1). Classification (GTDB taxonomy): domain Bacteria; phylum Cyanobacteriota; class Cyanobacteriia; order PCC-6307; family Cyanobiaceae; genus Cyanobium. The sequence goes on from NZ_JAGQCD010000013.1 coordinate 30,142, forward strand.
ACGATCAGGCGCAGGGACGGGAACAGGAAGTGGTTCTCTTCGGCGTACTGGGCGCTGAACAGACCTTTCTCCCCCCAGAAGAAGCGGTCGGTGGTGTGCTCGTTGCGGCGCACGTTGAGGATCGCCGGAGCCATCAGCTCCGTTTCGGCGATGTAGCGGCGCGCCGCCGTGACCGGTTTGTGGGCACCGGTTTCAAGGTTGAAGGTCGGGACATGGGCGAGAACCCGCTGACCCGCCAGACGACGGCGACTGATCCGCTTGCGCTTCTTGGACATGGGATGGATCCCTGTGGAGGGAGACCGAAAGGTGGAATGGGGGGGGCTGCAGACGAGCGAGGGTCGGCGGGAGCCGACGACGAGCGCCATGGCGGGCCCGCCACCCTGGAGAGATGGCGGGTCCACGTCCACACGACTGTCGACCTGAAGCGGGTCGGAAAGGATCACCGTCGGTAACGCCGGCCTGAACCCCTGGAGGGGTGGTGGCCGGGACAGAGGCGGTACGCAGCTGCCCCTGCTGTAGCCTCGGATGCGAGCGAAGCGCAACACTGGCTGTTACGACTGCAACTTTCCGCCCGTCCGAGGACTGCGAAGTAGTGGTCGTTACCGACAGCTTAAAACTATTTTTGCGTTTCGACACGCCTCCTTCCGAAATTTCCCGAACGGACGCCGTCCGCGGGTCGTGATGCCTGTCTCAGAGCGGTTTCTGGCCCTGGTGGGTTTCCAGCTGGGTCAGTTCATCGACTGCCCGGAGGTCCGGTCGCTGGTGGTCTACGTCACCCAGCAGGGCGAAACGGGCCAGCCCAGCCTGCTACCGGTCGGCCACTGGCCCCCGGACGAGCGGGCCCTGCCTGCCGTCGACACGGTCAGCCGTCTGCGGGTGCCCGCCGAACAGCGGCGCTGGCTGCCCCTGCGCGATGGCCAGCGCCTGCTCGGTGCCCTGCAGGTGGAGGCCTCCCGCAACCCCTGGCCGGAGCCCCTCGCCCAGCGGCTACAGGCCGTAGCCCTGGCGCTTACCGAAGCCCTGCGACTGGATCTGGAGGGGGGAGAGCTACGCCAGCAGCTCACGGAGCGCGAGGAGCAGCTGGGTTTGCTGCTCCACCAGCTGCGCAACCCCCTCACGGCCCTGCGCACCTTCGGCCAGCTGCTGCTGCGGCGCCTTGGACCCGACCACAACGACCGCTCCCTGGTGCAGGGCCTGCTGGCCGAGGAGCGCCAGCTCAATCGCTATGTCGATGCCATCAGCGAGCTGGTCCACCCCGAAGGATTGCTCGCCGGCTCCGCCACGCCCCAGCCCCTGTTGCTGCCACCGCTGCTGAGCGGGCCGGAGGGCCAGCCCCTGGCCGGGCTGCTCGAACCGCTGCTGCAACGGGCCGCCGCCACCGCCACCCTGCAGGGCCGGGGGTGGCAGGGACCTGAGGGCCTGCCCGACTGGAGCGGCGACAGCGGCGCGGTGGCGGAGATCCTGGCCAACCTGCTGGAGAACGCCTTCCGCTACAGCCCCCATGGCGCCAGCGTGGGCCTGCACACGGCCAGCGACGACGCGCTGCTCCACCTGACGGTGTGGGATGGCGGGCCGGCCATCGCGGTGGCGGAGCGGCAGGCGATCTTCGGGCGGGGGGTGCGGGGAACGCGGGGACAGGACCTGCCCGGCACCGGGCTGGGCCTGGCGCTCGGCCGGGATCTGGCCCGCAGCCTGGGCGGCGAGCTGGAGCTGGTGGTGCCGCCCCGGGCACTGGCCGGAACGTTGCCCGAGCAGGGCAACGCCTTCCGACTCAGCCTGCCGCGGCCGCCAGCCTCAGCGCCGCGGCGATGAGCAGCAGGCCCAACGATTCGGTCCACTCCACGCAGGCCCCGTAGCTGTCGCCGCTGTGGCCGCCCAGGCGGCGGCCCAGGGCCACCGGAACGAGCAGCGCCGGCACCAGGGCCACAAGGCCCGGCCAGGGCAGCAGCAGCAGCAGCCCCGGCAGCAGCAACAGCGTGGGCAACAGTTCCATCGCCAGGGGGGCCCCATGGGCCCGGTGGAACGCGGCGCTGCCGCCGGGCCGCAGGTAGGGGAACCAGGCCATGGCGGGCAGGGGCGCCACCCGCCCGCAGACCGCCGCCCAGACCAGGGCCATCGGCGCCGCCGTCCCCAGCAGGGCGAGGGCCGCGCTCCGCAGCAGCAGCACCAGCACCAGGGCCTGCACACCGCTGGCCCCCACCCGGCTGTCGGCCATCGCCTCCAGGCAGCGATCGCCGGCGGCCAGGCCATCGGCGCTGTCCATGACGCCATCCATGTGCAGGCCACCGCTCAGCCACAGGCCCAGCGCCAGCACCAGGGCCACCTGGGCCACCAGGGGCACCCGTCCCTCCAGCCCCCACCACAGCAAGGCCTGCAGGGCGCCGAGAACGGCACCGACCCAGGGCGCGAAGCGGGCGATCCGCTCGAAGCGGGGCTTCGGCGCCGGCCAGGCCGGCAGCACCGAATAGAAGATCCAGGCCCCGGCCAGATCCCGCAGCCACGGTGGAGCGCTCAGGCGGGGCATGGGGCGGGGAGCGACGGGGAGGTGGCGGCAGGCCCCCCGCATAGCGTCGCAGCAGGCCCGCCTAGCCTCACGGCTGAGCAGGTTCGGCGCCATCGCCTTCGACTTCACGATCACCGCCCGCTGCCCGCGCACCCGGGCCCGCTGCGGCTGCTTCACCACCCCCCACGGTGCCGTGCAGACGCCCCGGTTCATGCCGGTGGGCACCGCCGCCACGGTCAAGGGCGTCACCACGCCGCAGCTGCAGGAGACCGGGGCGCAGATGGTGCTGGCCAACACCTTCCACCTGCATCTGCAGCCGGGGGAGTCGGTGGTGGAGGACGCCGGCGGGCTGCATCGCTTCATGGGCTGGAACGGACCCCTGTTGACCGACTCGGGCGGCTTCCAGGTGTTCAGCCTCGATGCCATCAACCGCATCGACGACGCGGGGGTGGTGTTCCGCTCCCCCCGCGACGGCGCGCGGATCGACCTGACCCCCGAACGCTCCATGGCCATCCAGCGGGCCCTTGGCGCCGACGTGGCCATGGCCTTCGACCAGTGCCCGCCCTACCCCGCCACTGAAGCGGCGGTGGCCGAGGCCTGCCGCCGCACCCACCGCTGGCTGGAGCGCTGCATCACCAGCCACGGCGGCGGCACCCAGGCCCTGTTCGGCATCGTGCAGGGGGGCTGCTTCCCCCAGCTGCGCGAGGCCTCGGCCCGGGTGGTGGCGGCGATGGACCTGCCCGGCATCGCCGTGGGCGGCGTCAGCGTGGGGGAACCCGTCGAGGAGATGCACCGGGTGGTCCGACAGGTGGGTCCCCTGCTGCCGGAGCAGCGGCCCCACTATCTGATGGGGGTGGGCAGCCTGCGGGAGATGGCGATCGCGGTCGCCAACGGCTTCGACCTGTTCGACTGCGTGCTGCCGACCCGGCTGGGCCGCCATGGCACCGCCCTGGTGGCGGGGGAGCGCTGGAACCTGCGCAACGCCCGCTTCCGCCACGACCACGGCCCCCTCGATCCCAGCTGCGGCTGTCTGGCCTGCCGTCACCACAGCCGCAGCTACCTGCACCACCTGTTCCGCAGCCAGGAACTGCTGGGCCGCACCCTGTTGAGCCTGCACAATCTCACCACCCTGCTGCGCTACACGAGCGCCATGGCGCGGGCGATCAGCGAGGGATGTTTTGCAGAGGATTTCGCTCCCTGGGAGCCCGACTCCCCGGCCGCCCACACGTGGTAGGTTCCAGCCATTGCAATGGTTTCCCTCCAGGCATGGCTCTCTCCCTGCTGGCCAGCTACGCGCCCCACACTCTCGCCCAGCTGCCCGAGGCCTACCAGGCCTTCGGACCCCTGGTGGACATCCTGCCGATCATCCCCCTGTTCTTCCTGCTGCTGGCCTTCGTCTGGCAGGCCTCAGTCGGCTTCCGCTGAAGCGCCGAGCGCCCTTGGGCACCAAAGCGATCAAAACCCGCCCAGCATGCTGCCGACGCGACCCAACCATGCGGGCCAGGGGAGGGGACCGAGATCTGCCTGGGCAAGCAGCGACCGGGCCAAAGCCTGGGTGGGCCCTTAAGCCAGGCTTATGGTTTCCTTGCAAGCGTTCAATTGGACTGTCAAGGGGGTAAACTGATGCAGTTACGCATCTTGTTCGTGCAATGTCGGTTGCCTCATTTGCCCTGAGAAGCGGCTTGGCTGTTTTGAGTGTTGGAGCCGTAGCCTTCCATGCTCCGCAAGTCCAAGCACTTTGTGTCTCGTCAAGTGCCGCAAGTGATTGCGCCACCTTTGACCCAACCTCTTCAAGCGTCATCACCTATTTCGGATACACTGATGCTTCGTTTGGCCTCAATCAATCAATATCTCAAATACGGTTCACATCGGAATCCCTGACCCCCTTGAGCAATATAACTTTTATTAGCCTCGAATATTCATTCGACAGTGGCATCAATTGGCTTACCACTAACCTTACGACCGGTGGATCCGTAGCGCCCAATGAAACGGGCTCAAACCTTCTTTCCGCCTCGGTTACCAAGCCTGGCGGCGGCAACGTCGGAACTGGGTTCCAGCTTCGATTCGTGCTTCCGGCACAGACGCTTCTGCCCATCAATGACGCTAATTCTGTCATTGGCTTTGTTGTACGAAGCGCCGGCACGCAGGGCAACTCAACTCAACAAAGGTTTAGTTCTCCTGTTTCTGCCCCTGCCGTACCGGGCCCCCTTCCCATCCTGGGTGCCGGCGTAGCCTTCAGTCTCTCGCGCACTTTGAGAAAGCGCATCAAGGCTACAACTGAGGCCTGATCGGTAGCTCTGCTTCGGATCAAGGCAGCTCAGTTGATGCCTGATTTGAATTAAATTTCTACACTGACCAACCCGATCACAGTGATTGGGTTGGTAATTTTTTATGGCGCGGCCTAGAGTTAAGTATTGAAAACCAAAAAACACCCTTTCCGCGCTGACCTCCATATTCTTCCTTCTGACCTGCCTTCCAGTACCCCATGGCGCTTAGGTACCGTTCCCAGGCCCAGGAAGTCTCCTCGGTGCTCTTCTGGGTCGCCACGGCGCTGCTCGGCATTTATACCGTCACCGTCCTGGCTGCCGCGCTGCCGTTGAGGTTGTTGGAACCCGCCTGGATCGAGCGGGTCTGCGGCAGTGTGCGCGCCGGCGTCAGTTTTCCGCTGGTGGCGATGGCGCTGTTGCTGCTGGCTGCCATCGTCAATGACAGTTCGGAAGAGCCCCGCTATCTCACGGTGACCCGCCGTTTCGCCTGCTTTGCCGCCATCGGCTTCTTCCTGATGATCCCCCTGCAAACCTGGGCGGGCATCGCGGTGCTCCAGCAGACCAACGCCAACGAACACGCCCAGCTGCGTCCCTACACCAGGGCTCTCGCTGCTATCCGCACCGCCGACTCGCAAGAATCGCTCCTGCAGGCCCTGGCCGCTATCCCCGGCAGACCATCGAATCTGGGTGGCGCACTGAAAGAACCATTGCCCCAGGTGCGTGAGCAGTTGGTTCGCCAGATTGAGCCCCAGGTGAACGCCAGGTTGACCCAGCTGCAGGCAGTCCAGGGCAGCCGCTGGCAGGAGGGCTTTCTGCGCTGGTTCAAGGATGCCTTGGTGGCTTTGTTCAGTGCCATCGGCTGCGCCGCCATCGGCCGCTTTTCTGTCGGTCGCCGCACACTTTGGAGTGCCATTCTCGATAAGAGGCCGAAGCCCAAGCAAAGCCACCCGCCTTTTGCGATCGAAGGTCTGATGCCGCTGGACAAAGTTCAGAGGGCGGGCCGGTCCAGACGACGCAAGAGGCTGTGATGTGCCGATCCAGCCCCTTAGCCCAGCTCGCTCAGCGCGGTTCCCGCAGCACTGCCCAGGCGAATTCCGGCAGCGCCAGCATGCGGCGCCAGCGGCTGGGTTCCTTGATCAGCCGATAGAGCCACTCGATCTGCAGGGCTCCCATCCAGCGAGGGGCTCGGTTCTTGACGCCAGCCCAGACATCAAAACTCCCCCCCACCCCCATCCAGAGGCCGGTGCGGGGTTGGGGCAGCGCCTGAATCCAGGTTTCCTGGCGCGGCACGCCCAGGGCCACCAGCACCAGATCGGGGCGGCCCTGCAGCAGCTGACTCTCCAGACCGGGCCAGGCCTCGGCGGGCTGATAGCCATGGGCGCAGAACACCAGCTGCAGATTGGGCAGGTCGTGGGCCAGGCGCTCCCGCAGCTGCTCCATCACCGCCGGGCTCGCCCCCACCAGGGCCACCCGCCAGCCCACCGCCGCCCCGTGCTCCAGCAGGCGCCGGGCCAGCTCGATGCCGGGGCTGCGGCGGACGCGGTGGGACTGGAGGCCCAGGGCCCAGACCACCCCGGCGCCATCGGGGATGACCATCCGGGCCGCCTCAATCGCCGCCCCAAGGGCGGGATCGGCTCGGGCCGCCATGGTCATCTCCGCATTGAGGGTGACGATCTGGCCGCCACCGGCCCCGTGCAGGGCGACGGCATCGCCGAAAACGTCGTTGCTTACATTCACGGGAATGCCCAGAACGCGGGCACGAACCGGCGTGGTCGCGAGGGCTGCCATGGGAGGGGGCGACGGCGGGGAGAATCTATGGCCTGGCTCCACAACAGCGGCCTCTGGCACGCCCCGTCCTGACGCGAACATGATCACCACGGCGAGCACAGGCGACATCGGGGAGGAAGAGGCCCAACAGCTTCTCGAACGGCTGGACCGCCAGATCGAGCACGTCGTCCTGCGCCGGCAGCATCCGATCACCGGTCTGCTGCCCGCCAGCACCGCCAGCACCGTGCACGGCAACTACGGCGATGCCTGGGTGCGGGACTGCGTCTACTCGATCCAGTGCGTCTGGGGGCTGGCCCTGGCCCACCGCCGCCTGCACGGACCCTGCCGCCGCTCCTTCGAGCTGGAACAGCGGGTCCTGCAGCTGATGCGGGGTCTGATGCGCTCGATGATGCGCCAGTCGCCGAAGGTGGAGCGCTTCAAGACCAGCCTCGAGCGGCTCGACGCCATCCACGCCAAGTTCGACACGGCCACGGGAGATCCGGTGGTGCCCGACGACGGCTGGGGCCATCTGCAGCTCGATGCCACGGCCCTGTTCCTGCTGCAGCTGGCCCAGCTCACCCGCTCGGGGCTGGTGATCGTTCAGACCAGCCACGAGCGCGATTTCCTCCAGAACCTCGTCTACTACGTGGCTCGCGCTTACCGGGTGGCCGACTACGGCATCTGGGAACGGGGCGACAAAGGCAACCACGGTCAGCCGGAGCGCAACGCCAGTTCGATCGGCATGGTGAAGGCCGCCCTTGAGACCCTCATCGGGCTGGATCTCTATGGGCCCCATGGTGACGGCAGCAGCTGCCTGACCATTCCCCATGACGCCATCGTGCGGCTGCGGCGCGCCCTGCGCGGCCTGCTGCCGAGGGAGTCGGCCAGCAAGGAGGCCGACAGCGCCTGCCTCTCGGTGATCGGCTACCCCGCCTGGGCCGTCGAGGATCCGGCGCTCGTGGAGCGCACCCGGGAGAAGATCCGCAGCGAGCTGGCGGGCTCCTACGGCTACAAGCGCTTCCTGCGCGACGGCCACCAGACCGCGCTGGAGGACGTGAGTCGGCTCCACTACGAGCGGGAGGAGCTGGCCCAGTTCGAGCACATCGAATGCGAGTGGCCCCTGTTCCTGGCCTACGAGCTGATCACCGCCTGCTGCGAGGGCCGCTGGAGCGAGGCCCGTCAGTGGCGCCAGCAGCTGGAGGAGCTGAGCGTGCCGGTCGATGGGGAGGCCCTGCTGCCCGAGCTTTACCTGGTGCCGGAGCGGCTGATCGAGGCGGAGCGGCGCCAACCCGGCAGCCAGACAAGGGTTCCCAACGAGAACGTGCCCCTGCTCTGGACCCAGAGCCTCACCTGGCTCTCGGATCTGCTGTTGCACGGGTTGATCACGGCCGACGATCTCGATCCCTGCGGCCGCCGCCACCCCAGCCCCCCGGGGGCCGAGGAGGTGCTGGTGGCCCTGGCTCCGGCCGATGCCAGCGTCGCTGCGGCCCTGGCGGAGGCCGGCCTGCCGGTGCAGCCGCTGCCGGCGGGCGAGACGCTCCGCCTGCGGGTGGCCAGTTCCCGCGAGCTGGCCCGGCGCCTGGCGACGGTGGGGGCCAACGGGCGGCTGGGGCTCTCCGGCCATCCACCCGTGCGCATGGAGACCCAGGCGACCGCCAGGCTCTACCGCCACAACGGCGAGCTGATCGGCTTCCTGCCGGCGGTGCTGGAGGAGGACACCTTCTACCTGGCCGACGATGCCCAGGTGCTGGTGGACACCGTCGCCACCGAGGTGAGGGTGCTGCAACGCCACTGGCGGGGCGCCGGAGCCCCCCTGCTGCTCGTGCCGGTCCATGCCGGCCCCTTCCGGCGCGACCCCGAGGCGTTCCTGGGCCTGGGCCGTGAACTGCAGCGGGGCCAGCTGGGCTCGGTGGCCGTACGCCTGGTGTCCCTGGAAGAGTTGGTGCCGCTGGCCAGCCTGATCGACCTGCCACCCCAGGCCCTGGCCGCCTGTGATCTGGTGCCCGACGGCCACACCCTGCTGCCGGCCAGTGCCAGCCACCAGCCGCTCACCGCCCGCCAGGAACAGGAGCTCGAAGACGTCCCGCTGGCCCATCTGGTCGATCGGCTCTGGAGCAGCCGCTTGCTGGAGGAGCAGGCGGAGGTGCTGGAACTGCTGTGCCGCCGGCTCGGCCCCAATGCCCGCCTGCAGGGACCCCGCAGCGGTCCGGGGGTGCGGCTGATGGTGCTGCTGGAGGAGGTCTACCGCCGCGGCCTGGCCGATGCCGACTGGAGTGTGGTGCGCCGCGCCGCCGGTGCCATGGGCCTGGTGCACCCCCAGCTGGAGGATGCCCTCACCGATCTGCTGCTGCGCCAGAAGCAGGTGGTGGTGGGCCGCAACTACACCCACGACTCCCTGCTCAGCCAGCCGGAAGGCAGCCTCGCCATCGCCGCGATGGTGCGCCGCTTCAGCGGCGAGGACGGACGCGAATGGATGCTGCAGCAGGAGCTGCTGCTGGCCATCGACGCCCTGGCCCGCTCCGACGTGAATCTGCTCAGCGGCAGCCTCACCCTGCAGCTGGGCCAGTTGCTGCTGTTGCTCACCGGCGAGCTGGCGGCCGAGGCCAACCTCAGCCCCAGTGAGGCCTTCGAAAGCCTCTGCAGCCTGCCCCCCCACGCCATTCGCCGCCGGCTCCAGGCCGTGCTGGCCGACGTGGAACATGCGCGGGCCTCCCTGCAGCGCAAGGAACAGCTGCACCTGCGCGGACGGGTGCGCTGGGAGGTTCCCGATCCCCTGGCCGAACTGCCGAAGGACGGCAGCTGGCTGCAGCACCGCATGCGGCTGGGGGCGCTGCAGCGGGTGCCGAAAGAGTTCTACCCCGGCATCTGGGACCTGCTGCACCACTGCCGAGGCCTGGTGATCGGCGACAAGCTGGAGCGGCGCAACCGCCTGGAGAGTGCCCCCCTGCTGCGGGAGAAGACGCCAGGGGAAAAGAACTTCGCCATGTTGGTGGAGCACCTCCTGAGCAAGATCGAAGCCCCGGAGTACCGCCGGCTGTGCATCGAAACCCTGCTCACCCTGATGGCCTTCATGGCCGCCAACCCCCAGGTGCAGTTCGACGACGACCTCGCCCTTGACGTGGTGATCGGTCACGCCGTGCGGGTGGGCTGGCAGCAGTGCCATCCCGAGGTGTCGATCGCCGATTACGGCCCCCACAAGGCGGAGGCCTGGGACCTCTTCTATCGCTCCTCCCCCGCCGACTGCCGCCGCTGGCAGCTGCTGGCCCTTCAGGAACTCACCGACCGGGAACTGGCCCCCCTGGCCGGGACGAACCGGCGGCGGGTCGTCTAGATGGGGGCCTCCAGGGCCATGCAGAGGTTGGGCTGCTCGACGCACTGCTCGATCAGGTCGGCCAGCTGCAACGCCCGCGAGGCCTGAAGGCCATCGACAGCTGGGGTTTCCCGGCCCCGCACACATTGGAGAAAATGCTCGAGCTCGGCGTAGAGGGGTTCGATGGAGGTGGTGCTCACCTCCTCGATGAAGCCGTCGTTGCGGTAAAGCAGCTCGCCGTGGTCGGCGCTCACCGACTCATGGGAGCGCCTGTGGATGCGCAGATTGCGGTTGAGGAAATCCGTTTCCATCAGGCTGCTGCGGCAGTGGGCGCTGAGGCTGCGGATCTTGCGGTGGGCCATCTTGCTGGCCGTGAGGCTGGCCACCACGCCGTTGGCGAAGCCGAGGGTGGCATTGACGTAGTCAATCGGGCCATCGGAGCTGCGGCCACCGGCCGCGGCCAGCCGCACCACGGGGGAGGCGGCCAGCTCCAGCACCAGATCGATGTCGTGGATCATCAGGTCGAGCACCACCGACACATCGTTGGCCCGGTCGGCATTGGGGCTGTGGCGCCGCGCTTCCAGCACCACCACCTCCTCGTTGGCCACCACCCGCAGCAGCTCCCGGAAGGCGGGGTTGAAACGCTCAATGTGGCCCACCTGCAGCAGGCGACGGGCCGATTCGGCCGCGCGGATCAGATCGGCCGCCTCCTCCTGGGTGGCGGCGATCGGCTTCTCGATCAGCACGTGCACCCCCGCCTGCAGACAGGTCATGCCGACCCGGTGGTGCAACAGGGTGGGAACGGCGATGCAGACAGCCTCCACCTCGCCCAGCAGGTCCTCGTAGGTGGGGAACCAGCGGCAGTTGAACTGCTCGACCGCCAGGCGGCCGCGGGCCTCGTTGGGATCGGCGACGCCCACCAGTTCGGCATCCCGCAACAGGCTCAGCACCCGGGCGTGGTGCCAGCCCATGTTGCCGATGCCGATGACACCCACGCGCACTGGGTTCATGGCAAGGGCAGAGCAGAAGGGCGCATTATCGATGATCAGGTTCCTTCCATGCTGGCGAGGGTGATCTGCACCCGCTCGATGCGGGGTCCATCCATGGTGAGCACGTCGATGCGGACGCCATGCCAGCTGAGGCCTTCCCCAGGGGCGGGGATGTGCTGCAGTCGCTCGAGCACAAACCCGGCCAGGGTGTGGTGGCCCTCCGCCTCGGGCAGCTGCAGGCCCAGCTGGCGGTTGAGCTCGACGATCTCCAGATCGCCCGCCGCCGACCAGCTGCCGTCGACAAGTTGCAGCAGATCCTGGGCCGTCTCCAGGGGGTTGTCGTCCTCACCCACGATCTCACCGGTGAGGTCAGACACGGTGACCAGCCCCTCCGTGCCGCCGTGCTCGTCGACCACGACCAGCAAGGGCTGTCCGCTGCGGATCAGGGGCAGAAGGTCGGCCAGCGAGGCACTTTCCTGCACCTGGGCCACCGGCAGGATCCAGGGAGCCAGCGGCGTCTCGGGGCGCAGCAAACCCCGGGCGATGGGCTCGGCCAGGCGCCTGAGGTCGAGCATGCCGCGCACGTCATCGAGGGAACTGCCGATGACCGGAAAGCGGGCGTGCTGGCTGGCGTGGACCGACTCCATCATCTCGGCGAAGGTCACCTCCACCGGCAGCGTGACCATCCCCGAGCGCGGCATCATCACTTCCCGTACCAAGGTGTCCCGCAGGGAGAACACCCCCTCCAGGATGCTGCGTTCATCGGGCATCAGCCCGGTGACACTGCCGCTTTCGATCAGCGTCTCGAGTTCGCCGGCCGAGAGCACCGGCACCAGCTCATCCCAGTTGCGCGGCAACCCCAGCAGTCGGAGCAAACCCCCACTGAAGCGCTCGATCAGCAGCAGCAACGGCGCCAGGGTGCGGGTGAGCGATTCCAGCAGCGGCGCCAGTCGCAGGGCCGAGCCTTCCGGGCGGTGGAGCACCCAGGCCTTCGGCACCAGACCGCCCAGCAAGGTGGCCAGCAGCGCCAGCGCCAGGAAGACACCGGCATCAATCCAGGCCTGTTCGCTCCGGCCCATCCAGCCGGCCACCTGCTCCGCCAGGCCCCGCGCCAGCCAGCCCATGGCCAGCAAGGCCAGCACCAAGCCCAGCTGGGTGGCCACCAGAACACTGCGCATCCGGTGCTGCAGCCGGGCCACGGAACGGGCCCCGGGCTCCTCGGCCTCCTCGAGCTGCTGGACCCGGCTGGGCCGCAGGCGAATCAACGCAAGCTCCCCGGCAGCGAAGAAGGCCAGCAGGGCCAACAGGATCGCCAGGACCAGGAAGCGCATTGGTGGGGGAGGTTGGCAGAAGGTTAGGCCCCGCCGCCCGGCTCAGCCTTCGCCGCCTTCACACGCCGGGTCATGGGCCTGTCTGTGTCAGGAATGGGGGTCCCGGGGATCGAACCCGGCTAAGGCGAATGATGAGTTCGCACGAAGCCCTTGCCCTGACTTGGTTCTTGGCAGGAGCGTGACTACCAAGTGACTACCACGGCTCACAACTGTGCCTTTTTGGCACTGAAATACGCCTCTTACAGCCGACGGATCTCCTCGCCGTTCGGCTCTTGGAACACAACCGCTAGGCCTGAGTCAAGGGTCCCAGCCCCGCCGAATGACCTGACTCGTTTCGTAGGAGCGATCACCCCCGGTCTTCCCACCGGGCCAACCCCAACCACTTGTCTTGTCAGATAGGGGGGGCTCACGTCACGGGGCTGCTCGTCTGACATTCCATCCGTTTCTGGTTCTGAAAGGCGCCCTTACCCCAACGCGATCACTGCGTCAGCCATGGACGGCAAGCAGGACCGCATCGGCGCGATGGCAGGGACGCTCCTTGTAGGCATAGATAGGCAGAGAGAGAGAGAGAGGGGGGGGGGCGGCAACCAGCCCAAACACAAATCCAGCTTATCAATCAAAACGCCTTACATAAGGTGATCTTATCATCTAGTGGTGTCATCACCAACCCATTCGCACCAGTCAACGCTCGGTGATGTGATGCCCCAGCCGACCATCCCGTCTCCAGGCTCTTGGCCACCCCCACCGGTGCTGGTGGCGCGGGCCCGCTCCTGCCCAGAGGAGCGGGCCCGCATGGCCCTCAGGCCGTCACCTGCTCCCGCAGGCTCAGACCCTCCAGCACCGTGAGCCGCAGGGCAGCCGCCTGGGCAGTGGGTAGCTGCTCCACCAGGGCCTCCAGCCCAGGCTCCAGGGCTGAACCAACCTCGGAGGACTCAGGGGCGCCGAGGGCATCGAGCCAGCTGCCACCACTGCCCTCCAGCGGCTGATCCAGGCACTGGTGTTTCCAGGTCGCTTCTGCGCGGGCAGCGGCCGGCAGTCGGACAGACGATCAGCGCCCGATCGCGCAGCCAGTGGGCCAGGGCACCCTGGATGCAGCGCTTGAGGTACGCCGGGGCGGTGGTGGGATCGGTGACGCGGCCGCAGGCCCGAACGAGCTCCAGCTGGGCGACCCCGAGCGCATCGCAGGCTTCAACGAGGTCGTGGTAGCGGCGGTGGAAACGACGGGCTAAGGCACCAGCCAAGGGAAGGTATTGATGCACAAGGCGATCGCGGTCTGAAAGGGGGCGCATCGTGGGGTTGGCGCAGGACGCGCCCCCCAACCCGCAGCAGAGCGAAGGGACAATCGGGGGAAGACCAAGCCGGCACCACGACGCCCCCTCCAGACGCGTGTCGTGTCAGCAGCAGCACCCCCACCAGGGGCAACAGCCCAACGAACAAGCCGCGCACCACGCACCGAAAGCTGCAACCCACCGGGGAGCCCCAGCGGGTCAGCAGACACGGCCAGCACCCCGGCAGCCCCCCCCCTGCAGCAGCACCCCCAGCGCCACGGGCGGTAGCGGCATAACCCCGAGCAGGCGCGAGCGGGTGGAGCCGACACCGCAGGCGCGGGGCAACCAACAGGCGCTGCTCGACGAGCAGCACGATCCGCTGTCACAGGGGCAGGTGTCCGAAAAGGGGCCGCAGCCCCTCAGGCGTCAGTCCCGCTGCCAGCGGCGTTCACAGCGGCGCAGTTCCAGCTCGATCGCCAACCGGCGCGGCAGGGTCCACAGCGGCCAGACCAGGGCCACAAACCAGCGCAGACCCCGCGTCTGGCGGTACAGCCAGAACCAGCAGGTGAGTTTCCAAGAGCGGCTTTTCATGGCTGAGGCGCCAAAGAACACCGCTTCCACCACCCGGGGGCCAGGCCCGTCCAGGGGGCCATCGGCCCGGGGGGTATGCACCCCGCGCAGCCCTTGACGGGTCTGGACGCAGACCAAAAGGCGTAGCCAACCAAAACCCTGCTCCCCGGGTGAGGCTCAGCGGTGTCTGGCGCGGCAGCCATGAACCAGCCGCCGCTACCAGCACCTGGGGGCTCACCAGGGTTCAAAGGCGGCAAAGCCCGGCTGCTCTTCCACCTGGGGTTGCTCCAGATAGGGGTTGGAGGACCAGCTGTCCCAGGCCGAACCCAGCAAGCCCTGGTCAGCAGCAGCGGGGAGGGAGAGTTCGCCCTGCAGATCCACCGGCGCGGGCTCGCTCCAGCCGGCAGCGCATTCGGCTTCCCAGGCCTCGATCGTGGCGGCCAGCTGCAGGTCAGCGGGGTGTTGGTGAGCAGTGGTGATTGGCTCCATGGGAGGAACGGCAAAGAACACCGTCCCCACCCACTGGCTGCTGCTACCAGGCAAGGGTGGTGCTCAGCAACACCCGCGAAGCCCTTGCCGGTGGCTGCCCCCACCCCCGCGTGCAACACGGGCTGGTGGGGGGCCGGTGGATCATCGGGGCGGGGTTTGGCGTTCGCCCAGAGCCGCTCCAGCGGCCCCCACCACGAGCTCCACGGCTTGGCGGGCCTCCCCGAGGACCTGGTACAGCACCTGCGGGCTCTGCCGGAGCAACTCGATCCAGTGCCCCAGGTAAGCCGCGTGGTTTTCAAGCGCACTGCCGATCTCCAGCTGGTCCCCCAGCAGCACTGAGCCCAGCTCCGCTACGAGCTCCTCGCGGGCGTAAGCCCTGGAGCCACACCGACCGCTGAGGTCTCGGTTGAGGCGACTGGTGTGTCCCGTGGAATGAATCACCTCGTGGGCCCAGGTGGCATAGAAACCTGCGGCTGTATGAAACGCCTGGCGCTCAGGCAGCTGGATCCGATCGATCTGCGGGAGGTAACAAGCCCGTTCCCCGCCGTAGCTCACCGGCACCGGCCAGGCCCCCAGCAGAGACTCAGCCGCTGCCAGCCGTTCTGGTTCACTGCGCTCAGCCCCAGCAGCTTCTGCCTGCCTTTGCTCCACCCAGCCAGCCAGGGCGGCACCTTCAAGATCCACCGCGTTGAACACCACCACTGGGCGGAAGCTCATCCAGACGCGGTCGGCTGCGTTTCCTGCTTCAGTGCCTGAGTCCGAGGTGTCCGGGATCCCCGACCCCTCCGTACCAGCTGCCACCCGGTTGACCTGTGGGCGCAAGATCCGCACCCCCTGCGAGCCTTTACGGGGGAAGATCCCTTGGGCACGGGCCTCGGCAAACCCGCACCAGTACGGCAACCCAGAACCCCGTAGGTGCATCCCCAGGCACAACAAGATCGGGTTGGCCCCCTGGTAGCGATGACCGCTCAGGAGGTTGACGTGGTGCCCACCACCGGTGGAGTCCCATTCGCGGCGCCAGGGCGTGGTGCCTGCTTCCAGCAGCTGGATCAGCGCCTCCACAAGACGGTCGGGTTGAGCATTCGACTGGCTGGTGGGCTCGGAGCGGGTCTTCGAACGGGAGCGGGAAGAAACAGCAGCCATCGGGCAGCAGCGCAGGACCCGAAGCACCCGCGCGGCCAGCAGCAAGGGCTGGCCCGGGGCCTCGACCTACAACCAGTTCCACCGGGCGTCACCAACCCAAGGCGGGCCAGCTTGCGTCAGCCCTTGTGCGGCCGCGCATGCTGAGGAATCCAGCGCGCGCCACCTTTGGTGGATTCGGGGGTGGCATCAGCCATCCGCCCCAGGCGTCTTGATGCAATGACTGCCCCAAGCCCTGCCATCAAGCCTCAATGTCCAGGGGCAAAAAAAGGCCCTGGTCCACGGACAGCGTGAACTGGCGCCTGATCTCCTGAACCCTTGATGTTGACGTCGTCAGCCAGCCAGCCTCTACGTTGTGACGCTGGGCGGTTTCGCTGAAGTTGGCGCTGGTCACAAGGGCTTTGGCGTTGGGGGTCGTTGCATCAGCGATGACAACCTTGGCGTGCTGATAACAACGCTCAGGTGATCCGGAAACCAGCCGTCGGTCCACGTAGGCATGGGGCTTGGTGGGCCAAGGCCAGACGTCCCGGTTGAACCATGCTGAAATCGTCGCCAGGGGGTCAGCACCAAGGCGATCCTCAATCTGCTTGGGGTGGAAGAACAGGTCGACACGGTTCAGCTGGCGATGGGCCAGGCGATCGGCAATGGAGGCGAACAATTCGCGAAACTCGCTGCTGAGGCCGATGTTGTAGGTGGCGATCAGCAAGCTGCAACGGGCTTCGCTGATGAGTTGAGCGACAGTGGCAAACGTGTCGGCCGTTTTGGCATGGAGAGGATCCGGGCCCGACCAGACAAAGCTCCAGGCGTTCCGTTCCTTTTGGAGAGCGTCCTGGGCATCGGCGAGACGATCCAGCAGCAACGCCATCAGGCGGGGATGGGCCTCCTCTCGGACCATCTCCACCAGCAGTGGTTCGAGCTGCTGGCGGATCGCTTCGCTGTGGGTAGAGAGCAAGCCCTGCCAGCTGGTGGGGGTGTAGCTCAGTCGCCTCAGATCTGTCGCCACTGCCCGCAGGGTCAGAGCTGGCAGGGTGGGGCTCATGCGTTGATGAACTCCCAGAACGAGGGATCACCCACCTCAGGGTTGGCAGACACGGTGGGACTCACCAGGGCTCGATCGAGGAACTCATTGCGAATCTCGCAGGAGGTTTCCGCGATCAATTCACAGCCATGGCAAGCGGCGCCATGGGTGGGGCGGATGTCGAAGGGGTGGTTGGGGTCGTGCTCGGAGCAGAAGGGATCATTGCTGCAGAGCTGGCCGCGCTCGAAGGCCTTCTCCAGATAGGCCACGATCCGCTTGCCGGCTCCCACCAGGCCGCCCAGGGTGCCTTCCGATCCGGAGCTGCTGGTGAACAGCAGGATGCCGTAGCCGATCTCGCTGTTGGCGTAAATGCGCTCGCGAATCGAGCTGGCGCCGTAGCCGCACTCCAGAGCCATCTCAGTGATCAGCAGATGGCTGAGGCTGTGGAGCAGGAGGTAGGGGGCTCCAGGGAAGGGGAACTGGACTTCGTCCAGCCCCCGCGACGCCAGCCATTCGTTCTCGAAGGCCCTGGTGAACTGTCCGGCCCGCATCGCCACCGGATCACTGGCGGCCCAGGCACGGATCGTGGCGGGATCGAACTCGATGAAGATCCCTTCCCCCTTGTTCTCACTGGCAGGCACCCAGCGCAGGTCGTTGGCCAGCGGTGCTCGGCGGTTCACCTTGGTGGTGTCGATCGGCAGGCCGCCGAGGCTGCTGGTGCGAGCTGTGAAGCGGGTGAACCCCACCAGGGCCTGAACTTCCCTCAGGCGGTGCACCAGCAGCACCCGCTTGATGGCATGGCTGAACCAGGCTGGAGGGTTGGGGGGCTGCCAGACATCGGCTTCGAACAGGCTCCCCTCGGCTGAGCTGGAGACCCCATCCATGGGACCGATCAGCAGGGCCAGCTCCTCATCCTTGGGTTGGGCGACCTGGCCGGCGGATCCGCCCCTCTGGGCCTCGATCGTCTGCCAAAGGACTGCTGGATCCACCCCCGCGAAGGCGCTCTTGAGGCGAGGGTTGAACTTGATGGCTGCAGGCACGTCCGCCTCCGTTTCGATCAAAGCGAGGTCGTCCTTGAGTTCGGTGACGCGCTTGACCAGGGAGTTGGCTTCCTCCGGCAGGGAGATCACCGAGATCGTCTCGGTGAAGTAGGCGTTGGTGGCCGAACGCACCAGGAGGCGGTTCGTGGTGGGCTCACCATCGGTGTGGCACTTTTCCGGATCACGGGTATTGCGGCCCAGCCAGGGCGTGTGACCCTGGCAAAGCCCCAGAGGGCTCATGTCCGTGACCAGGGCATCGGCCAGCTTGCGGGTGGTGCCACCTTCTGACTGCACATAGATCTGGGTGAAGTCGTTGCCGGTACCGGCCTCAAGCAGATAGAGGCGCTCGCTGTTCTTGCAGCCGAACTGGCGGAAGCAGAAATCGCGCCAGCGGATATCGCTGAGGTGGCCGTGGGGGCAGGCCATCACGAAGCGAACGGGCACCAGCGAGTACTTGCCTTCGTCGTCCTGGTAGGTGCGCCAGTCGGAGATGCAGCCGTCGTTGAAGTGCACCAGGGGCCTGGCCCGGCAGGGAACCCCGAACGCGATCCGCTCGCTCACCTTCTGGGCGACGGACCACTCCGGAAAGCGCAGTGCCTTGATCGAACCGCTGATGCCCTTGAGTTTGTCGACCTCCTTGGGGGGCGTGCGCAGGTCGACCCGGACCGCCCCTGTGGCCTGCCGCACCAACTGCAGCAGCCGCGGCTCATGGATCAGGTCGCAGCCCCGCTCGTTCCAGAAATCCAGCCCCCCGATCAACAGCGAGTAGTCGGGCAGATCGACCATCGCCCCGGGCCCATAGAGCTGGAGCACCTGGCTCTGACGGGCCTCGCCGAGGGGCGGGGGAGCAGCTTTGCGGCGCGTGGAGGGGGGCATAGGGGGGTTGGCTATCGGGTTCAGTCGTCGGCGGTGATCTCTTCTTTGAAATTGACCATCCGGATCGGTGCAGAGGGTTCCACATCGCGCAGGCTCCAGTTGGTGGTGAACTGCTTGTAGCCCTCGGCTTGGTAGATCGGGTCGTTGTCGAGGGCGGTGTGCAGGAAGCCCGCCCCAGCACCCTTTTCCTCATGGGTCCAGTACTGCAGCTTGGCCTCCGGCTCCTGGGTGAGCTTCCACCAGGCCTCCAGCAGATCGATCACGTGATCGCGCACGTCGGTGGGCAGGTGCTCATCGAGGCTGTCGTCTGCTGCACCAGTGGCGATGCAACGCTCCTGCAGTGCCTTGGCGATCTGGGCCTTGCTGCGTTGCAGGGCATCGGCTGCCATGGCGCCCTTGGCACCAGCCAGGGCTGGATCGCCGTGGCGGGCCATCGCCACCACCACTCCCGGCAGGCCGCGGTCAAGGGCCCGGCTGGCGAAGGGCGTGCAGCTGGTGGCTTCCACATGCCGGTAAAAGGTCTGGTGCCAGTAGGGGAACAGCTCGAAATGGGAGCGATCCCGCGGGCGGTTGGGGTTGAGCAGCACCAGCACCAGGCCAGGTTTGTTCTGCTGTGGGTTGTCGCTCAGCTGGCGGCCGACGCGGCTGGTGGCCTGGATGTACTCGGCGGCGGTCTTGGGCTGGTTGAGCACCACCATCAAGCCGAGGCGCGAGATGTCGAGACCCACCGAAATCATGTTGGTGGCCAGGGCCACGTCGAGGTGGTCCTTGTCGATGTAGGGCTTGGAGAGGCGGTCTTTGGTGCTGCTGATCCTGGCGGTGTTGACGCGGGACGTGAGCTCCTCTGGTTCGCAGGGCCGCTTGCGACTGGCGAACGGGTTCTCGAAACCCTCCATGGCGAGGCCACGATTTTTGGCGAACTGCTCCAACTGGGCGCCGAGTTCGTCTTCCAGGATGCTGCGCGTCACGCCGAGCTCCTTGAGGTTGGAGAAATAGCCCAGCAGGGTCATGTAGGGATCCGCCGGGTTGTTGGCGCCCATGGCCTTGTTGTCGTTCCAGCCCTTCTGGGCCGCAGCCATCAGGCCCAGATAAGAACGCAGCAGCACACCCTTGAGGTTGCGGCCCGGGGCTGAGAGGCCCACGTACAGCCGCGCCTGGTCGGGATCAGGGATGGTGCGGGAGAAGAAGTTGTCGTCGCGTTCGGGGCCCGGCGGCGGAAAGATCCGCACCTGGCTGCGGGCGAACAGGGCCTTGATCTGGGCCTCGGCCCGGCGCACGGTGGCGGTGGAGGCAATGATCTTGGGAGGCGGGGTGGAGGCGTTCGGCCGCATCAGCCCCTCGATCACCGTTTCATAGAGGCCAGCGAGGGTGCCGAGGGGGCCACTGATCAGGTGCAGTTCGTCCTGGATCACCAGTTCCGGCGGCAGCAGACGGCCGTGGGGAATCTTCAAGCCACCCGTGCCCTTTTCCGCCGGCCCCCAGAAGCCGGCAGGTGCAGTCCCCGTGGGCAACTGATAGGTGCTGACGTTGCCGAACAGCGAGGAGGTTTTGCCGACCCAGGGGAGGGCGGCGAACTTGTCGATCGTGGCGATCAGAAAGCAGGGCAGGCGGCGGTAGATCTGCTCATCCACCGCCAGCACCGGCAAAGGCGTGCCCTTATGGAAGGGGCATGGCCCCATGGGGGCGAATTCCTGCTTGGCCTCAGGAGAGCGGGGCTCGCGGCAGTAGATCTCCAGACGATCGGGATTCCTCGGGGGCAACAGGTGGAATCCTTCCGGCTGGAGGGGGCGGTTGCACCAGGGGCAGGTTTCAATTGGAATCGGACGGTCGCGCTTGCCGGCCTTCCACTTGGTGAGCACCGCATGGGTGGACTGCTGGTCGCTGTCGCCCGGTCCGCCGAGCTTGTTGGGGGTGGCGGCCTTGCCCACCCACATGCCGATCTCGAAGGGCCATTCACCCAGCAGGTAGGGGTCGCTCTTCTCGATTCGCTCCAGGCGCTCCAGCTCCAGGGCGCAGATCAAGGTGGCGGCGCGGCCGAGCTGATCGAGGGTGAGCAGCCGCAGGGTGTAACGCATCAGCACCGTGATGCCGGCGGATTCGATCCCAGGGCTCTGCAGGCGACGGTGCACCAGGAGGAAGGCGGCCAGTCCCAGGTACGCCTCCGTCTTGCCGCCACCGGTGGGGAAGAACAGCAGCTCCACGGCCTCACGATCCAGCCGGCCATCGGGTGTCTCTGGAGCCGCCAGGCCCGGCAGGTTCATCAGCACAAAGGCCAGCTGAAAGAAGCGCCACTTGGGGGCGCGGGTGTTCGGAGCGATGCCGATCTGATCCGGCGGCACCTTGGCGCTGAAGGCACTGCGCTGGCGGCTGGCGCGGGCCATCACCAGGTTCATGGTGCGGAAGGCCTCGCGCACCAGGGGATCGGCGAGCAGCTTGATGCCGTTTTCGATGCGCGTGGCGCAGGCTTCCGCCTGGGCCCGCAGCTGCTTGGCGGTTTCGTTCTGCTCGTTGTTGCTGATGGGGTGTTTTGGTTGCTGGGTGATCCAGCCCCGGTAGGAGGTCACCATCGGCATCAACTGCTGGCCGATGCGTTCGCTGCGGGCCAGATCCGCCAGGGCCTCCATGCCCATCGGCACGTTGGTGCCGGGGGGTGGTTCCGGCAGGGTGCGGAAGACCCGGGCCGTGGGTAGCCAGGTGGTGGTGAGCGTGTGGCAGCGGGCCGGGTTGTCGTCTGGGATGTCTGAGGCGATCACGGCGACGTTGTGGCCGCCCGCAAAGCAGTAGTCGCGCCGGTACTGGAGAGCCGCGAGGCGTTCGTCGGGATCCTTGGCGGCCTGCTGCAGGGCATCGCGACGCGGTGGGAAGCCCTGGGGGCACTGGAGGCTCAGCTCCACCTGGAAGGCAGAAACCGGATCACGGTGACGGATCTGGTTGGTCCTGGGCGGCTCCCTCTTGTTGAGCAGAAACAACGACACCGACAGCTGATCACTGGGATAGCCGAGCTTGCTGGGGGCACGCCGAGCAATCCAGCGCAGGCAGAGGCCCTGAGGGTTGGCCTCCAATGGGATGTCTGGGCTGGTGCCCTCGCCGGCGATCGTGAGCGTCACGCTGTGGCGCTGAGGGGTGCGCAGCCAGAGCTTCTCGTCGTCGCCATCGGCCGGGGCTGTGTAATCCCCCCAGGAGACAGTGGCCTCGATGGTGGAGCCACGCTCCAGGATGAAGCTCAGGCCGCAGGAGGAGGTAAACCAGCTGCGGCGGGTGTTGGCCTGATCGAGGGCATCGTTGGCGTCGTCGTCGTTCTCGTTGCTTTCCAGGCGATGGCCGGCGTCATTGCTGGGTTCTTCTCCAGCGAGATCAGCGAAGGACAGTTGCTCATCACCAGAGGCACGAGCCGCTTCCTGCTGGAACACATGGGGCACCAGGAAGCCCGTGGTGAACCAGACCGAAGGCGGCTGGGGCAGTTGCTCACGGCGGCGGGCGACATCGTCCCAGCCTGGTCCGATCAGATCGCTATGCAGGGCAGCGACCAGCTGGGAGCGGATGTCGGCGGAGGTAGCCATGGCGTCAGGGAGCCTCCAACTGCTTGAGCAACTGCTGGCAGCTGGCGTGCAGGGCCTGCAGGTGGTGCTGGATCACGCCCCAGACCAGCGGATGGTTGATGGTGACGTACTCGTGGGTGAGCTTGTTGCGGAAGCTGATGATCTGCGGTGCCTCCTCAACGCGGGCGAAGAGGTCGGCATCCCGGCGGGAAAGGTGGGTGAGAGCCTCTCCGATGATGATGAATTCGCGCTCCACAGAAGAGCGAATCAGCCGGCTCTGCTCGTAGTGCTCCAGCGTGATGCCTGCAACGGCCGCCTGGATGGCCTCGATGGCCTCCTGAATGTCCAGCAGGTAGGCCCGGGGATCACGCTTCATAGATCAACTGCTTGGACGCATCGATGTCGGCCCGCACGTAGCGGTTGCGCACGGCATCTGCCATCACCAGATCCACACGCTGGCCGGTGATGGCGGCAAGTTGACGCTCCAGGCCGAAGTAGGCGCCCACCAAAGCAGCAGGATCGATCGGCTGAAACTCCACCAGCAGATCAAGGTCGCTGCGGCTGGGGTCGAAGTCGTCCCGCAGTCCAGAGCCAAACAGGTGCATGCGCAGCACCCGGTGCTGCCGGCAGGCGACGGCAATGGCGTCCAGCTGGGGCTTGGCAAGGGTGAGGCTCATCGATCCATTGTGCTCACGGAGGCAGGCTGCTCAGCTCTTCGGTTGCCTGGGATCCGACCAGGCCTCATCGATGGCGTCGGTTGCGGTTCCCAGTTGTCGCAGCAACAGCAACAGCAGTCGCTCGATGCGGTTGGCCTCTGGCGGGTAGGGAAGGGAGGGGACAGCAGCAGGGCCTGGGGCCTCCGCAGCGTGTTCTCGCTCCTGCCGTCGGACCGCCTCCACGGTCTGCAGTTCAGGGCCCAGCTTTTCCTGGAGGAAGGCGATCAGTTCGCTGCGGCGGAGCTTCGACCAGCCACGCAACCCATGGCGCCGGCAGATGTTCTGCATGTCCCCGGCAGTAAGGCTGTTCAGATCCAAGCCAGGGGGAAGGAGGACGTCAGCGGTTTCAGAGAGGAGATGGCCGTGGCGTTCCTCGATCCGGCCGGCCTGCCGCTGGAGATAGTCATCGAGGCCGCGGGTGTGGTTGGCAAGAATGGTGCCCAGGGTGTGCAGATCGGCGCCAAGGCTGTCGCTGATCGGCGTGCCACGGCGACGACGGGGCTCAGGCTTCATCGTCATCGATCGATTCCTCGAAGAACTCAACGGAATCGGCCCGCTCCAGCAACCGTTCCACCGCGAGCTTGAGATCCTGGATCGACTGGCTGGTGGGGCCACCGCTGGCGCGCTCCTGCTGGTCGACCGCCTCCTTGATGTCGGCCAGGTTCTCCAGGGCCTGCTCGATCTGCTGCACCTGCAGCAGCCGGCCCTTGAGGCGTGGCAGCACGGCGGAGATCTGGTTGGCCTCCTCCTCCACCTGTTGGCGGTAGGCGAGCAGGTCGTCCCGTTCCTGCTCCAGGAGGGTCATCTCCGCCTCCAGCTGGGCGATCTTCTTCTTGGCCTTGGTCACCAGACCCTGCTGGGCCCCGGCGCGGCGGTTGGCGGAGATCAGGGACTCGCGCATGTCCCGGTAGAAGTTGCGCAGATCGGCGAAATGGATCAGCTGGTGCACCAACGGAAACCGCCGCGAAGAGGTCTTGTCGATCTCCGCAGGGGACTGGCTGGACGTTCGACGGGCGGCGGGCATGATCCAGGCCGGCGGATAGGAGCCTCGCGCCAGTATGAACCGCAACCGCGTAGATCCGTCGGGCCCACCCCTCACCATGACCCCATGGTGATGCCCGCTCAAGATCGTGTTGAGCGCCACGCTGTGCCCCTTGCCGGTCATGGGAACCGTGAGTGCCTCGGGAGGCGAACGGCGGCCTCGATAAGCCCCGTGCAGGCTCTGCTGGCCAGGCTGCAGGCCCGACCCGCCTCGGATGTCGGCCCACGGGCACAACGCCAAACCATCTTCTAATTTGAAGCAAGTTTGAAGTTTGTCGCCCTTGTCCGCCCGGCTGCCCCGCAAGCCCCCTTCTCTCCAGGAGATGCTGCAGCGCTGCGGGGGACTGGAGGAGACGCTGCCGATGCTCTCCCGCCTGGCCACCGCGGCGGAAGGAGATCACTACCTGCACTGGGATGAGCTGCGCCATCGCCCCCCGCCGGAGGGGCTGAGCCATGAACAGTGGTGGTTGGCCGAGAAGCTCTCCCGCCGGCCCACCCCACTGCCGCTTCTGGCGAGTGACGGACAGGCCTTCTGGTGCTCGCAACCGCCTGTGCTGCTCCAGGGCCTGCATCAGATCGAGAGGCAGGCTGGTATCAATGCGGTGGCCCCCGAGGCCGTCAACACCCGCTCCACCCGGGATCGCTATCTGCTGAGCTCGCTGATGGAGGAGGCGATCACCTCCTCGCAGATGGAGGGCGCCGCCACAACGCGGGATGTGGCCAAGGCGATGATCCGCAGCCGCCGGCCGCCCCGGGACCGCTCCGAGCGGATGATCCTCAACAACTTCCTGACGATGCAGCGCATCCGGGAGCTGCGGGAGCAACCGCTGACACCTGAACTGGTGCTGGATCTGCACCGTTTGGTGAGCGCGGACACGCTGGATGACCCCGGGGATGCCGGCCGGCTCAGGCCACCAGGGAAAGAGGTGGTGGTGGACGACGCCTACGGCACCGTGTTCCATGTGCCGCCACCGGCCGAGGAGCTGCCCGGGCGGCTGGAGGAGCTTTGCCGCTTTGCCAATGGCGAAACCCCAAAGGTGTTCATCCACCCGGTGGTGCGGGCGATCGGCCTGCACTTCTGGCTGGCCTACGACCACCCCTTCTGCGATGGCAACGGCCGCACGGCCCGGGCGCTTTTCTATTGGGCGATGCTGCATCAGGGCTACTGGCTATTTGAGTTCATCTCGATCTCCTCGGTGATCAACAAGGCCCGCGGCCAGTACGAGCGGTCGTTCCTGTTCAGCGAGAGCGACGACAACGACCTCACCTATTTCCTGCTGGCCCAGGTGAAGGTGATCCAGCAGGCCATCGCCAGCCTGCATGCCTATCTGGAGCGCAAGGCCGGCGAGGTGGGGGCCCTGCAGCAGCGGTTGGAGGGGATGGATGGGCTGAACCATCGCCAGCTGGCGCTGCTGCGCCATGCTCTGCGGCATTCCGGATTCCGCTATTCGGTGCTCTCCCACCAGAACAGCCATGGCGTGAGCCATCAGACCGCCCGCAGTGATCTGCAGAAGCTGGCAGGGCGTGGGCTGCTGATAGCGGGCAAGGACGGACGGCGGGAGGTGTTTCGGGTGCCCGAGGATCTGGCGATGCGGCTGCCGGGCTGAGCACGGCGGACGCTGAGCGATGATGGCAATCTGATGCATAGAAACACCTCTGCCGATAAAGCTTCCAGTGATTCATGAGCAGCAGAGGAGAATTGCAGCCAGTTGCTAGTTACTAGACTGATGCCGATCAAAAACGGTCATGCGGCCTCTCCAAGGGAGCCGCGATGAAAACTTGCCAGACAAGATTCATGACCTTGTCAATGCCTTGCAATGACGGGCCTAGGAGCTTGAATTGTTCATTTCATTACGAACCGAACCAGAGAGATCATCGACGGGCATCAAGTCGCCACATCCACAAAGGTATCCGCCATCATCATCTTGTAGTGAGCGTCGTGGTTCGTTTTTTCGAATATCGCCCTGAATACCCTCAGATACGACTCCACCATCGTTTCATTGATTGAAACATAAAGGTCATCGAGGGCATAGTGTGAACCATCATTGACCCAGGAGCAAAGCGAGTTGCAGATATACCTTTCATTCCCCTCAAACTTTGCACAGAGGTCGTCAAAGGCCATGCCACCTAGAATCTTGAAATAGTTCTCCAATATGCGTCGCAACGTGTTTTGGATCGCGGGGCTTGAATGCTCTTGCTTACGAACCTCCGCCCAAAGCAGCTCATATGATGTTTTTATTGGATTAGACTGATACTTCTCAAGTCTTGACATTAGACCCGGCTTCCTCACGATCCAGTAAGTCCTTTCACTCAGCGACACACCTTTTTGCCTAGACGGGTAGGTTACTTCCTTGTGAAAGTACACGTTATGAGTGAGAACAAAGATTTGCTTTATGTGTCCCACCCCAGCGCGAACCTCACTGAATAGCTGCTTGATAAGACTGCCCACAATAAACAGAATATCGCTATCGAGTCTCGAGACAGGGTCGTCAAAGACTACAATCCTATCAGTGGTCATCCCAGTCTCAGTCTCACTACCCTTAAGAAGATAATAAAAATAAAGAAAGGTGACAAATGTCTTCTCTCCTTCGCTTAAAGTTGCCATAGCCTCTGATCCATCTGAACGAACCAGCTTGTAAGACTTACCGCTGGCTACTGTCGAAAGTATAAAGCCTTGGAAACCAAACGAAGAAAGCAGACCATTGACACCATCGACGGTTGGCTGGATGCTAGTGGATTGTTTTTCCAGTTCGCTAATCTCTGCCTCCTTCTTCAGCATTTCCGCCGTTGCCTCTTCGATCTGCGCTGTCATCGCCGTGATCGCCTTTTCCAGTCCATCCTTTGAAGCCTTGTATTTAGAGAGCTCAGGCTTTAATTCCTCAAGAATGAATCTCCATATCTGCGCAGTCAGATTGATGCGCTCATTCCTTAGGTTCGCAACCATCTTGTTATGCTCAGCTACATCCATATTAGAGTCGTCGACGAGACCCTTAAGTACTGCACAGACATTGCTAAGGGAATCCAACTCGACCAATCGGCTCGCTTCCTTCTTCTTTACGGCAAGGCGTTGGTTATTGATTAAAATCTTTGCATCAAGCAAATCCTTCTCTAATTTTAGCTTCTCCACGTCAAGAAACCTGGAATGCGACGCAATGATTGACTCTATTAGCTGCTGAATTCGCGAAGCTTCGGTGCGGTAGTCCTCGGCTAGATTATCAATTAACCTGGTATCTTGCGCAAAAGCATCGTCAAAGAAATCTCTTAGACTTTGCGCAAAAGCATCGCTCGTCTTCTGCTGGCAAAACGGGCACACACCATTATTTACGTGATAAAAGTCTAGGCCAGCTCGAATCCAATCGCTGTTTTCAAGCTTTTTTACCATCGCAGCTATGTCGACAGTGTCCTTGCCAATGACTTGCTTTCTAAGAATGGGAGTTGCTTCAAGCTCAAGTAGCTTGGTGGTATCGACAGTGGGAGTAAAAGTCTCCACAGCTGGGGAACCTGCAAACAGATTCTCCGCTTTTTTCTCCAGCTCATCTAAGGTCAGAAGACTCGCAGCATTTGAGATACTCTCTTCAAGTACCTTGTTCTTAAATCGTTCCGCGCTATTCCGAAATCCTTCAAAGCCACCTTGTAGTTTCGCATCGTGCTTTTGCTTTTGTAACCAACACCTGGCTTTGAATCCCACTTCGATACTCGCCAACTCCCCCTTCTTCCCTCCCTTCCCATCGTCGCCCTGGAGGTTCCGCCTTAGATTTACAACTTTCGCCGTACTTGCATCTTGCTCTTCCTTCGCAGATGTAATCTGCGCGAGTATGTCGACCTGCTTCTCGCCTAAAGTGAACACGCCTTTTAGATGTGTCGACTGATTGAAGTTCCGCTCAACAAAGTCGTTATTGTAGACGAGCGCCCTTAACTTTTGACCAGCCCTCCAGGTCACTGGACAAGTCGGAAATGTTGATTCATCCGCGATAATCCGACCAATTGTGGTCTTCCCCGTGCCATTAGAGCCGTAAATGAAATTGAAATGGGATAATCCCTCAAGCAACTCTGCAGTATCGCCGTAGGTAGCAACTCCAGAAATACTAATAGACTCAATCATGGCTTGTCTCCTCTGCTGGATTATTGATTGATTCACTTGCTACCGCGTGGCTAGTCCCGTGAGCCAGGTTATGCCTGGTTTTGTGTAGCGAAAATCCATCTCGAGCGGAGGGTGCGTCAAGATAGATGCAGCAGACTTTTGGGCGCTCAAATCTGTAGCAATTCCATCGTTTTTGCCACTCATGCTTTAGTTCAAGCTTGATCCAGTGATGCGCCGGGTGTCGAGGCTGGGCAAGGGAACCACTCACAACCCCAGTCCCATCTGCTCGACTTGTTGAGCTTCAGTCTGGCCCGAATCGCCCGCCGAGGCGGCTTTGGAGGGCCGGCCCCGCTTCTTGGCCCCACCAGCAATAGCCGCCACCTTGGCCGCCTTCTTCCCGCCCTTGCCATGCAACCCCTGGGCCACCTCCTCCGCATAGCGCTCCGCATTCAGCGCCAGCAAGCGGGCGAGCACGTCGTCGCGAACGTCATCAGACCAGCGGTAGCGCCAGGGGAGTTTCTTTTTGCCCTTCACGGCGCCGTAGGCGCGCACTTGGGCCTCGAAGGCACAGGCTTCATCGGGCTCCCAGAAGAACAGCTCGCCGCTGTCGATGCGGTCCTGGAGGTCGTCGGGAAGCTGGGCGTCGTCTTCAAGATCGAGGTAATCGAGCCCGAAGCCGCAGTCGGTGAGCACATCGCTCCAGCCGTAGGCGGCCAGTATGGCCTGATCCATCTCGACGTGGAGACGACGCAGCTCCAGGAGGCCGCTGCTGGTTTCGGCAGGATCGTGGAATCGGTTGTAGGTGCTGGTGAGGCCTTCGTTGTTGCTCACCATCAGCTCGGCGCGGAATTGGTGGTAGCGCTCGCCGATGGCTTCGAGGCTCTGGCAAGTGGCTGAGTGGGCGGGATCGTTGGCGGCGGAATCGAGGAGGGCGGTGGGGAAGGGAAAGGTCTCGAAGCAGTCGGAGGGGGTGTAGCGAAGGCGTTCTTCAAGCGAGGAGCCAAGAAACCGCAGCCACTCTTCATGGAGCTGGCTTTGCAGAGCAGCAAGCCGCTGACTCTCCTCAGTCGAAATGACGATTGTTGCCTCTGAAAAGACGCAGCCCGTGGGCATGAAGGTGATCTGCCAGTACTGCTGATGCCTTGATAGTGCCAGCACCCGCTCACACCCTGCAATCGCCTCATACAGCGCAGGACATGTCTCTCCAAAGCGCCACCAGTAACGTGCACGAATCTCGCGGTTCTGAGCAAGACGCCCAGGCTTCACCTTTCGATCCACAATCGCCATCAGATCCGGCCACTCTCGACGGCACTCCTCCTCGCTCCGCTCCCCGAAGTTGATCACATAGCGGTGATGGGCATGGGTGGGGCTGCTGTTCACCTCCTCTCCGCCGATATACGGAAGAATCACCTCGACATTCTTCGGGTTCTCCGCGATCAACCGCTCCATCGTGGCGATCGGTGAGGGAATGCCCGGTGTGTCGTCGTCGGCCGGGCTGGAATCATCGAAGGTGAAACCCATGCCCAGCACATAGCTGCCCACGAAGCTCTTGCCGGCATTGGATGCCAGCTGTTTGGGATCCTCACTGCCACCATTGGCGAACAGGAACGCCGTGATCTGCTGTACCGGCCGCCGCTCCAGCAGCTTCACACCGGCGTAGGCCCCCTTGAACAGGTGCACCACGCTGACCACGACGGCTGCTACGCCGGGCCACTTGTAGCGCTTGCGGGCGGCATAAATCGTGCCTCCGTTGAGGCAGATCCAGCGGAGGCCGGTGCTGCGGGTGTCGCCCTGGGCGATGGTGTTGGTGGCGATCAGGCCCAGTGATCCACCAGGCCGCAACAGATCAAAGCAGCGGCGGAAGAAGTGGGCCACCAGATCGGCGTTGCCGTGGCTCTCAGGGTGCAGCTGCTTGAACCAGTCGAGGATGCCGTCGGGGCTGCCCTCGGCGATGGTGTTCTTGCCGGCGAAGGGCGGGTTGCCCACGACAACATCGAACCCCGGCTCTACCCGCCCGAACACATCCGGGAAGGCGAACTGCCAGTGCAGGGGCGTGATGCCCTTCTCGCCTTCGCGCAGCCGCTCCAACGGTTCTGCCAGCTCGTCCTCCAGCTCCGCCGCTGAGCTGTGCTGCAGTGTGGCCGCCAGATACAGCTGCTTCAGCTCTACGCGATCCTTCGCCTTCTTGCCGTTGAAGAACGCCGCCACCAGCAGATCGCCCACGGTGCGCAGATAGGCGGTGCTGGCGTTCAGCGCATCGAGGGCCTGGCGCTTCTGGGCATCGTCGGCATCGCTGCGGCTGTCGGCATGGAACAAGGCAAAGCTGCGGGCCTCTTGCTGCCGCACCTGATCGAGCAAGGTGATCTGGAGCTCGCGCTGCAGGCTCGCCCCCTTCAGGGCCTTCTCAATCTCGCCGCGTTCCATCCCCACCAGCGAATCGCCGCACTTGAGGGCGTGATCCACGAAGGTGAAGGGCGCGTCCTTGCTCAGGCTCACCAGCCACAGGCTCAGCCGGGCCAGGTTCACCGCAAACGGGTTCTTGTCGACCCCGTACAGGCAGCTCTGGGCGATCAGCCGGCGGGCATAGATCAAGGGCTCTTCCCCGTGGGCAGAGCCACCGGGCTGGAGGGCATCTGGCAGGCCCTCCCTGCTCCAGGCCAGCTCCAGCAGTTCGGCCAGGTAGCGGCAGCACTCCACCAGGAAGGCGCCGGAGCCCATGGCCGGATCGCAGATCTTCAGCGCCAGGATCTGGGCGACCGTTG
The DNA here is from genome assembly GCF_024345975.1 of Cyanobium sp. Cruz-8D1. Classification (GTDB taxonomy): domain Bacteria; phylum Cyanobacteriota; class Cyanobacteriia; order PCC-6307; family Cyanobiaceae; genus Cyanobium. Next base: position 60,849 of record NZ_JAGQCD010000013.1, read on the forward strand.
GCTTGCCGCCGCAACGATCCAACCAAGGCCGCAGGGCTTCTTCCACGATCGGCCTCGTGAGCGCCCGGGGTGTGTAGTGGCTGCCGCTGCGGCGCCGTTCCTCAGTGGGCTGGAACACCAGGCTGCCGGTGGCCTGGGGTCCCTCGAACAGGCTGCGGTCAATGCGGGGGGCCAAGGCCTCCAACAGCTCGGCCTCGCTGGTCGCCGCCTTCAGGGCATTGGCCGCTTTGGCCGGCAGGGTGGTGGCGGCCTGCTCCTCCAGCCAGGCCTTGCGCTTGGCACCCGAAAGAGCCAGCAGGGCATCGAGGTCCACCGCCGTGGTGAGCTGTTTCTTGGCCCCCTGGGGCTTGCTCTTGAGGCCGATGCAGCGGCCAGGGATGCGGCGCACCGCATAGCCCATGATCCCCTCGTACACCGAGCCGATCTGCTCCACATCGAGGGCGCGGTAGCTGATGCGCTCGCCCTTCACCACCAGCAGGTTGGAAAGCACCTCGTGCACCACCCCATCGCTGATCCAGGGGGTTTCCAGCCAGGGGTAGGCCTCGGGGTTGAACAGCTGCCCTTTGCGCGCCGGCAGGTAATCCACCGTGGGGCCACCACCGGCGAACACCAGCCGGCAGAGGCTCATCAACCCGGCCCAGGCGCCATAGCGCTGCTCCATGGTGTCGGGAAACTCAGCGGCGTCCTGCTCCAGCCGCTCGAAAACACCGCTCACCTTGTAGTTCTGCTCATACACCGCGTCCTTTGGCAACAAGGCGTTGTCCTCTGCGTAGAGCAGGAACACCAGCCGCATCAGCACCGTGATCAGGCCGCCGTAGAGCTGCTGCGGGTCCCGATCAGGCAAGTCCCTGAGCAACGGGCTCCCTTGGCGCTGGCTCAGCTCATCGGCCTGCTGGAACCCCCGCAGCAGATCCCACAAGGCCGCCAGCACCTGATCCGCCAGGGCATTGCTGACCACCGCCTGGAAGCTGCGGCTCTTTTTGAGCACATCCGCTAAGCGGTAGCCATCGGGGTCGAGGAACACATGGCTCACCCCCAGCAGCAGATCCAGCCCCGAGAACATCAGCCGGCCGCTCACCTCGGCGAGATCCTTGAGCAAGAAGGTGATGTGCCCAGAGCTCTCCCCCTTGGGTGCCACCACCAACCGCAACTGGCTGCCGTTGAACAGCAACCCCGCCTCCACCCCTGTTTCGCGCAGCAGCCGCTCAAAACGCTCCTGGGCGCTGGCCCGCCAGAGGTGCTCGCCACCGGTGACCTTCTGATCCAGGGGCGTGAGCAACGGCAATGCCTGCACGAGCAGTTGCGCGCCATCGCCGGAAGCAGCAGGCACCACGGCTGAAGGTTGCAAGGTTTCGCCGAGTTCAGGCAGTTCCCTGGTGTAGCCCTCGATCAGGTTCGGGTCGCTCTGGACCTGGTCGCCACTCCAGCCCAGGTGATCCACCAGCAAGGTCTCGATGCTGGAGAAACCCAGCTCCCGGTCTTCCGCATCAGCCTCGTCCTCGGAACCAAGGGCTTCCAGGGATTCCCGGTAGCGCTCCTGCCGCTCGATCAGCTCACTACCACTGCGGGTCACCACCCAGCCGGCGTCCTGCATCGCCGCAGGCGCCACCACCAGGCCCACCGGCTGCAGGTAGCCCAGCCACTCCCGGTGGGCCAGGAGCTCTGGATCGCGTTGGACTCCTCGATTGGCCATGGTTATCCGCTGATCGGCCAGAGGTACACGAGCCCCGCCGGCTCCAGCCGGTGGGTGATCACCCGGTAGCTCTCCTGAATCCGCTTCGGTTCAGAGGCCAGCTCTGTTTCGATCGCTTCCAGGCGCCGCTGCCAGTGCTTCTGATCAGCAGAGAGTTGTTTGCGCTCCTGGCTGGAGAGCTTCTGCAGATCCAGGGCAGGCACATCCAGCTGCTCTTCCAGACCTGGGATCAGTGCGGTGGACTCAGCAGCCGCAGCCTGTCGATCGAGCTTGGCCAGATCCCGGTTGCGCTGTCTCACGGTGGCATTGATGCGTTTGCGCTGGGCCCGGAGCACCTCCTTGAGAGCAGCAGCCTCCGTGTCCCCCCGCTGCTTGAGCAGTTGAGCCGCGCCGGCCTGGGCCTGGCCCGCGGCCTCATCCAAGGCGGGCTTGAGCGCTGCCACATCGGCTGGGGCTTCGGCCTGCAGCTGGCTGCGGATCGCAGCCGAGATCGCCTCTGAGTTGCCGTGCTCCATCGCCTTGGTGAGGGCGGCCCAGGCCTGCTCCTGCTGAGCACCCGCCAGTGGCTTCAGCACAGAAGCGCGGTCTGCACCGGGATGCCAGTCGGCGATCACGCTGATCAGCTGGTCGTGCAGCCGGGTGGCCCCCTGACCAAACAGGGACAGCCGGCCCAGCACCAACACCTTCGGCTGCGGATCCGTGCTGGCCAGCACGCAGGCCCGGCTCAGCTCGTGGTGCAGGAACCCCTGGCTCAGGAAGCGGCTCAGCAAGCGCTGCACCAAGCGGTGCTCCAGGTGCAGGTGCACAGCCTCGGCATTGAGGCGGCCGGGATCCGAGAAGATCACCGGCCGTACCGGGTGCTCCTGGCGCCACTGCCACAGCGGCGTCTTGCGATCCCACACGCCCCGCAGGCTGTCGAGGGTGTGCTCCCAGCTGCGGTCATTGCTGCCGGCCGCCAGGGCTTCAGGGTGATCCAGGCGCCAGCAGGGCTGCCCCTTCTCGTCGCTGCCCTGCACCAGGCCACTCACGCCCAATAGATCGAGCGAGCAGTTGAGGGCCTCGCGGAAGGGGTCGTCATCGAATCCCAGCCAGTCGTGGGATTTGGCCAGGAGCTGGCGCAGTTCATCCTGCTGATGCTGCAGCTTCTCCACCCGACGGGTCGCTTCCAGCTCCTCGCGGGCCCGGTTGAGCATCGCGCCGCGATCGGTGCTGGCGGAATCCATCGCCAGCAGCTGCTGTTGCACCGCCTCGGTGTCGTCGGTGTCGATGCCGCCTTCGAGCACCTCATCCACCTGGCGCTGCACCAGGGGTGAAAGGGAACCCAGCTCCTGGCGGATCACCTCCGTTTTCTTCACCAGGACATCCATCACCCGGTCTTCCGGCCGGTCTTCCAGCACGAAGTAGTGGCACCACACCTGGGGAGCCCGCTGCAGCTTCCGGTCAATCCGGCCGTTGCGCTGCTCCAGCTTGCTGGGGTTCCAGGGGATGTCGAAATGGATCAGGTGCTTGCAGTGGTTCTGCAGGTTCACCCCCTCCCTGGCGGCGTCGGTGGCAATCAGGATCCGCAGAGGCTCTTGATCGGGGTCGGCATTGAACTGGGCCTTCAGTCGCTCACGGTTGTCTTCACTCATGCCGCCGGTGAAAGAAGCGATGCGGCGGTCGGCGTCGTCATTCCCGAGCAGGTCGCGCAGCTGCCGCTCCAGGTAGCGCTTGGTGTCGACGTAGTCGGTGAAGATCAGCAGGCGAGTTGGGTTCCATGTCGCCTTGGCCTCGCCGAGATCGGGGCAGAGCTGGGTGCGCAGAAACGTCTCCAGCAGCTGGATGCGGGGATCCGGCCTGTTGCGGTTGGCCGCTGCGATCTCGGCCATCCTCTCCAGTAGTGCCAGATCGCTCTGATCGGCCTGGAAGGTCTGGCGCAGGGCCGCCCGGGTCTGGGCCTCCTCCAGGTTGAGCAGCTCATCTTCGGTGAGTTCGGCCAGGTCGCTGTCGCTATCGGCACCGCCGAGCATCAGATCCAATGGGACCCCTGAAGCCGCAAGGGCTCCGCGCCGCTGCTCCTGCTTCTGATCCAGGCTCTTGCGGTGCACCTTGAGGGTGCGGGCGAAGGCTTCGATCGAGCTGAGCAGCCGCTTCTGCAAATTGGTGATCACCAGCCGATCGGCATTGAGTTGCCGCTTGGTGGCCCCCTGCTGAAGCAGCCGTTGCTCCCGTTGCTTGCGGTACTTCTGGAGCAGCCGTGAAAGCTCCAGCTCCGGGGTGTCGGCCGGCAGGCTGCCTTTGGGAACGGAGAGGGGTTCAACGATCCGCTCGGGAAACTCCTCGCCGATGCGGCGCAGATCGTCCTTGAGCCGGCGCACCAGCACCGTGTCCAGATCACCCGGCGCAAAGGGCACACCCCGCACGAAGCGGGCCGGATCGAGCAGTTCCAGCAACGCCGTGAAGCTGTTGCTGTGGCCGTTGTGGGGAGTGGCCGAAAGAAAAATACGGTGCTCAAATAGGGGTGCCAGGTCCCGCAGGCTGCGGGTCAACCCCGAATCGATGGCATAGCGGAGCGTGTTGCTGGCAGGCGCGGCGTTATGAGCTTCATCAAGGATCAGCAGGCTCTGGACAGGGGCCTGGTCGTCCCCGCCTTTGCCCTGCTCCAGCCACACCCGCAGCGGAGCTGCGTATTCCGAGTTGCGCAGCAGGGCGTGGGAGATCAGGAAGCGGCTGTGGGTGCTCCAGGGGTTGGTGCCATACCCCCGCTCCTGGCGCACTTTGGCCACATAGGCCCGGTCCATCACGGTGAACGCCAGACCGAAACGGCTCGCCATCTCCTCCTGCCACTGGCGCAGCACTGAAGGCGGGCAGCTGATCACCACCTGCTTGATCCGCTGGCGCAGCAGCATCTCCCGCAGGATCAGGCCCGCTTCGATCGTCTTGCCCAGGCCCACGTCATCGGCGATGAACAGACCCACCCGCGGCATCTGCAGCGCCTTGCGCAGTGGCTCCAGCTGGTAGGCCTTCACATCGATCCCGGCCCGGTAGGGGGCCTGGAACAGCTCGGCGTCGGTGGCCGTGACGCAGTTCCAGCGCAGCGTGTTGAGGTAGGCCGAGAACTGCTTGGGTTGGTCGAAGCCTCGCTGGGCCACCGCCTCCCAGCTGCTCTCCCCCAGCAGCTCGAAATCAATCTCCCGCTCGCGGAACACCGTCAGCCGCTGACCAATGGCGTCGTCCTCCATGCAGGCCATCGACACAACCGTGTCGGCACCTGGCTCTAGGGGGGCTTGCACGTCCTCCACCAGGTAGCGGCGGGTGCGGCAACGCACGACAGCGCCGGGCTTGAGTTTCTGGCGAGTTCGGGAAGGCGAGGCAGTCATGGGCTCAGCACTCCGACCCACCGGGGGAGGTTCTCTGCCAGGAGCCGACGTTGTTGCACCCCGCAAGCGTCGCCATCGAAGAACCCGCCGTCCAGCAGGGCTGCAGGGTTGTGCTTGGAGGCCCGTCGAGATCCGGTGGTCCGGTGCTGAGGTCTACCGGTCGGTTCATCAGCGCGGCTGCCTCACCTGCCGGTCACTGTCGCGTCGTTGGACCGGAAACAGGGTTCCGTTCATGCGAAGGACCAGGCGCCCAGCCAGGGACAAAATGCATACGGAGAGCCACATGCCCAGTCTGAACGGACCTCGGCCGAATGGGGTGGAACTCAGAGAAGACTCACCTTCCCGTGAGCCAGAAGCCACAGGACCTGGCTATGTCTTGGCTCCTGTGCCGGTGCGGTCCCATGCCCTTCCGCTTCCGCCGCAGCACCCGCATTGACCCCCTGCACGTCAACAACGCCAGGAGTGGCCGCAGCTCGATTTCGCTTGGGGGTCGGGGAACGTCCTTCAACATCCCGGTCGCCCGCTCCGGCAGCCCCCGCACCACCGTGGAGTTGCCCGGTAGCGGGTTGAGCTGGAACGTCGAGCACAGGCCAGAGGCTTCGCGTGTAGCGACGGCGGGCCTGCCCAATACCCGACGCTTCCGGCCCGTACAGCTCGACAGACGGAGCCTCAGGACCGAGGGGCAGCGGGTTCTGCCGATAACGATGGCGTGGCGTGAACGGAACGCATCGAGGCGGCCTCCAGCATGGGACAGCCAAGCGGCTTCAGGCCTGGGAGCCCGATTGGGTTCGTTCCAGGTACCCAGCCGCCCACACCGCCGGGGCAATCCCCGATGGAACCAGGCGCCCATAGGCCTCACTGGAGAGGATCTCGTTCACGGCCTCCCCCAGCAGTTCGTTGGAGCGGCTGCCGGGCAGTCGGTCGCTGAGGGTCTGGTGGATGCTCAGCAGATACCAGGCGGTGCCGTCGAGCCCCGCCTTGAAGCGATCCCAGCTAGCAGAATCGCGGCGGGCATCGAGCACTTGGTCCCGGGCGTTGTGGGCCTTGTCAGCTGCTTTCACCCGCAACGAGCCTTGGCGCTTGTGCTCCAGCGACGCCACGTAACGGGTCTTGCGCACCAGCCAGGGTTCTTTGCTTGCGCCGGTCAGGCCTTCAGCGGTGTCGGTGCAGTCGAGCACGAAGTCTGCTACTTCAGCACCAAGGCGCTCGGCGATCGATCCGTGGTTCTGGCCCGCATCCTCAATGGCGTCGTGAAGCAGACCTGCGATCGCTTCGTTCTCACTGCCGCCGTCCTCCCAGACCAGAGCACTGACGGCGATCAGGTGGGAGAGATACGGCACTGATTTGCCGTTGCGGGTCTGAAAGCGGTGCAGCTGGGCGGTCCAAAGCAGGCCTCGTCGTAGCGCTCGCTGTGGGTGGGGGGCATGTTCGTCATCAACAGATCTTGGATCGGCTCAGTGTTGGGCGTTGACCTGAGCTTCTCTTGCCTGGCGGGCCTGGTTGCTCGTGCCGAGGAGCTCCAGCTGCACTACGGCACTCCCGCCCCCACCCGCTCAGGCATAAACCCCTATTGCCCCTGCTGGCAGGCCATCCGATGGTTACTGCAAGATAACCGGGACGCGCCAGAACATGGAAGACACCCCACCTCAGCATCCGTCAGGAGCGCGCTGACGATCCGGCCCCTGCTCCAACACTCTCAACGGATCTCTGGCTTCCCTGGCGTGTCACGCCGTCGCCATCCATCGCACCGTTCACGAGCTCAGCTCCAGGTGCCCCGGACCCAACGGGAAGTCCCACTCATACCCTGGCCCCAGGTGCCAGCGTCAGCCACTCCGCCCCACAACCAAAGACACCCTGATCTGACGATCAACCGACCGCGCAGCTGCGCCCCGTCCCCTTTAGCAGGCACCACGGCTGAGCAGGCAAATGCCCGGGGCCCACGCTCCGGGCTTTGTTGTGTCCAGACTCAACAGTCCACTGGGCTTCCCCAAGGACGATGCGCTTGGAGGTCTTGAAGGAGGGGATTGCCTCCGTGACGGAGCGGCTGAAGTGCTCGGGGGAGTGGGGGCGGCATTTGCAAATGGATGGGCTCCTTCCCAGGAGCGATGCCCTGCTTCAGTGGTTGAGCAGCGGCCAGATCAGAAAATCCAGACCTTCACATGTTTCCGGCATGAAAGGGCAAATAAAGTAGCGTCAACCTCAATTAGGGCTGGATCTTGGGAACGCTGGAGTCAGCAGCTGCGAACAGGGGCTTGTCTTTGAAGCCGAAGGCGCGTGCCACAACCGAGAAGGGAAACATGCGTATACTGGTATTGTAGCTGGCTACAGCCTGATTGTAGCGACGGCGCTCCACGGCGATGCGATTTTCTGTGCCGGCCAATTCGTCCTGAAGACCAACATACAGTTGGCTACCGCTAAACGACTGTGCGTTAATGATCACAACATTGAATTGATTTAGTGCGCGCTCCATCTCAACGGCAGCCGCAATCTTTTGAGGCCTTGATTGCGCTGCCAAGTAGGAGCGATGCGCAGAACTCAGCGTAGCCGCCAGCTCCAGCTGGCGCTTTGCACCCCTGTCGGTCGCTGCCAGCAGATTAGGTATGAGATCACTTCGGCGCTGAAATTGATTTTCGACCTGTGCCCAAGCCAGATCAACCCGCTGGTTTGCGGTGGCCAGGAAATTGTAGGTGAATGCCATGCCACCGATCGCGACCAAACCAACAACGAGACCAGTGCGCTGAAGCCGATGGAGTCGCTCACGGGCCTGCAGGCGCTCGAAACGAGTCAACTCCTCTCGGGCTTGGATTTGGCTGAGGGCGGCGTCGATGAATTCGGGTGGGATGTCCACCTCACTCCCCGCTTGCGTGAGTTCCTCACGGGAGTACATAGGGTTCCGTTCAGCCTGGAGACGGGCCGCCAACTCGAACACCTCTGAAGCCTTGTCCTCCGGAACTTTTTGTTTTGTCATGCTTTAGCTGCAACATGCAGCTGAGGGTAGACTAGGCGAAGTATGGATCATCCTGCTATCGCCAGTGGTTCTCTACATCACATCGTTAAAGATTTAGATGTCTGGCCAGCGGATTTGGCGAAGGCTCTGGGCGATGGGGCTTGTGGACTGGCTCATTATCGTGGCGCTGCCGGCGTGGGGCGGACTGGTGGAGACGATCCCGAATCCACGCCAGGACAATCACGGCTGGGTGAGCGATACGGCCGAAGTTCTGAGCCCTCAGTCAGAAGCCAGGATCAATCAAGCGATCGACCACCTCAAAAGTCAAAACGGAGCAGAGATGGCGGTGGTGACCATCAAGGCGCTGCCCGATGATCAAACAGCCAAGGAGTTAGCCACCGAGCTCTTCAATCACTGGGGGATCGGTGAGGCAGGTAGGGATAATGGTTTGTTGTTTTTGGTGGCAGTCGCCAATCGGCGAATGGAGGTGGAAACGGGGTACGGCGCAGAGGCGGTGCTCCCTGATGGACGGGTGGGCCGAATTCTCCGTCAAAAGGTAGCCCCGCGCTTCCGGACTGGCGATATTGAGGGTGGGATCGTGGTGGGAAGCGAGACCTTTGTTGACGCCTTGAGCCGAACCGCCTTTACTCCAGGGCACAAAGTTTCGTCACCGGTTGATGTGTTTTGGATACCGGTGCTGCTCACACTCTTTGGGGCATCATTGCTGGGATGGTGTCACCTCTTCAACTTGTCCAATTCTCCTCTTGTATTGCCACCTGTGGGCTATACCCGCACCAATTCGGACCCAATGCTGCCAAAGAGGTTCTTCCTCCTTGTTGACGCCACCGGCCTCATGGCACTGCTCTCACTGATGGGTGCTCTACTGCTGCTGTTTAGGATGTCGCCCGGAGCAATCTTATCTATTGTTTTGGTCTTGGTAATGGCGCCTGGCTGCATACCGCTGTTGGAACGGAAATGCGCGAGAGGTGTCGCCAATGCCAGGCGAATGCGTCAGCTGGTACGCTGCAAAACCTGCGGAGGACAGATGCATCCTGTCCCTTCTGAGGTTGTGGCTGAACGCCTAAGTCCACCGGAAGCAGCGGCGCGGGACCTAGCCGATGTTGCCTTCGAGGCTTGGCGTTGCACCCTATGCCACCCTCACCTGATGCTGGAGTTGGTGGACTTTCAAGAACGAACAAACGACCTGCACTTGTTCGCTTACGAGAAGCCTAGCCTTTACAGCCGGTGCCCAAGGTGTGACCAGAAGGCAGTCATGCAACACATCAGCAATCTGGCTGACAGCCCCTTGTCACTTGGCATTAGTGGTGTTAGGCGAATTACGAAGCATTGCTTGGCCTGCGGGCATGAATCGCATCAGGATATTGAGCTCGTAAGCAGTCGCTCTGGCGATAGCAACGGTGACGAGTTCGGTGGAGGCGGCAGCTCCGGTGGCGACTTCGGCGGTGGCAGTAGTGGGGGCGGTGGGGCAGGCAGCGATTGGTGAATCTTGTACCCACCACCACCGGCGATTGGAAAGTTGAGACCTCTCCCAATCGACCAATCTCACCGCCAGGTGGCTTGATGGAGCAGTGCAATGCGTCGTCATCGAGAAGCCTTCACCTTCCTGCATCTTCCTGCAGCTCGCCGAGGTGGCTCTCCAAAGTCAGCACTGCACGCCATCACCCATCATCGACTTCACAGCCAGCTAAGCCCTCGGGGGAGACAGGCTCCCTGGGGCTCTGTACTGGTATTACATGAGCTGAGTGCTCTTTCCGTGCTCGGGGAATGCCCGAGGCTCTTGGCCGCCAGGGACGGGCTGATCTGCGGGTTGTGAATCGCCCGCACCGCCCAGGCATGGCGCAGGTCGTAGGGGAGGAACGGGGCCCCATGGCGGCGCAGGGCCACCCCCAGCTGGGAGCCGACCGTGCGGTGGTCGCGATCGAGATTGATCGCCGGCAGGCGCTTGTCCTGCAGCCCCCAGCGGCTGATCCATGCCTTCGGCAGCGGTAGGCCCTGCCGGGCGCCGGTCTTCCCGCCCCGGATCACCACCAGCCCGTTGCTCTCCACATCAGCCATCAGCAGGGCCTCGTGGGGCCGGGCGCCGTAGGTGGCGCAGATCCCCGCAACCCACTGCCACCCCGACGGCAGCCCATCGATCAGCGCCACGATCTCCTCGTCGGCAGGCAGGTGGCGCGGCGCCGCATCCTTCAGCGGGGTGTCCCTTCCCCAGGCCCCTTAGCTCCTGCACGGCATCCGTGCCCATCTCCAGGGCCTGGGCCACGGCGGTTGCCGCCAGGGCCGCCTTGCGGCGGCTGCAGCTGCCGATCGGCTTGCACGCCACAAGGGCACGCAGGGTGTCGAAAGTCACGTCCCGTTGCGGCAGCAGGGGCTTCAGCGGGCCTGCGTAGGCGGTGGCCCAGGTCACGTCCGCACTGGGGCCTCGCTTGCGCTGCTGGATCCACCAGGCCTCTGTACGCCGCAGGGCTTCAAGACCGCTGATTCCGTCGGTCGTGGGGCCCACCATCTGGGTGGCCTGCAGCCACCGGTCGAAGGGGAAGGTCTCCAGCCCCCTGCGGTGCAGCTCCAGATCCTTGCCAAGCTGCTCGGCCAGCTCACGCGCCTGATCGACACCGGACGGATACGGGAAGGCGGTGGTGATGCGCCGCTGCTTCCAGGTGCCATCAGGCAACGGCAGGCTGGCCCGCAGCCTCAGCTTCGCCCCGGACGGGGAAACCTCGAGACTGACACTGGAGCCCAGGTCTCTCAAGGCCCGGTTGATCCGCGTGAGGTAGGGGTCCCGGCCGGCCATGAGGCGTGCCTAGAAGCGTGCCTGCTCTCGCCCAAAACGGGCCGATCTGTGCCTAATCGGTGCCTAGCAAGGACTCTCGTCGTTGCTCTGCTTTGGCTGAAAACCTCGTCTGTGACTGGGTTTTTGGTGATGGGGGTCCCGGGGATCGAACCCGGCTAAGGCGAATTATGAGTTCGCTGCATTCACCAGATTGCTAGACCCCCCGAGGCCGCTTACCAAAGACCCCGGATGGGGGCGGTCCAGGTGGTGCTGGCGGACGGCCACACGTCACTGGGCCCAGCACCGAGGCTGGTGCTGAAGCCATTGGTGATGTCGGCGGTGCGCAGGGGCATCAGGCCGCTCTGCTCACTCATCATCACCGCCGCGGTGTTCTGGATGGCGGTGCCATCCCAGATGATGTTCTGGTCAGGGAAACCGAAGGCGACGATCCTGCCCCCATCGCGGCCCGGGATCGAGAGGCCGAGGGGATCGGTGATCTGATGCAGAAGGTTGACGCCCCGGGCGAAAGGCGCCGAAAAGCTGTAAAAGCGCTGTTCCATCACCTCGGGGGCCGAGCTGGTCACGCCGCAGCGGGTGACTTCCACCGGACCCGTGCCGGCCGAGGCGGGCATGGGTGCTTCGAGGGTGGTTGTGCAGAGCACCGGACCGGCGATGGCCGGAGCCAGGAGGGACACCGCAGCAAACGGCACCAGCGCCAAAACGGGTGCAGCGAGGGAGGCGGGCACTGCCAGGATCGGTGCTGTCATGGATCATGCGGCCCCAGCTCCGGGGCAATTTGCTGGCAGGTTAGCGACCTCTGACGCTCTTCACCATCCATCTCCGGCCGCAGCTGCCGCTGCTTCCACGCCACTCCGTCTCCGTCTCGCCGCTTCGTCACCACCAATGGTCTCCCTGCCCACCAGCCCCAGCCAACAGCGCTCCGCCCTGCTCGCCCTGCTGGCGGAGCGGGCCTACCGGCTGGGCGACTTCACCCTGGCCTCGGGCCGCCGCAGTGAGCACTACGTCAACTGCAAGCCGGTGAGCCTCAGCGGCATCGGCCTGGCCCTGCTGGGCCGCCTGATGCTGGAGCAGGTGGAGGCCGAGGCCAGCGCGGTGGCAGGGCTGACCCTGGGGGCCGATCCCCTGGTCAGCGCCGTGGCGATCCAGGCCGCCCTCGCCGGCCGCGACCTTGATGCCCTGATCGTGCGCAAGGAGGCCAAGGGCCATGGCACCGGCGCCTGGCTCGAGGGCCCCCTGCCGCCGACCGGCAGCCGGATCACCGTCCTGGAAGACGTGGTGACGACCGGCGGCTCGGCCCTGAAGGCCGTGACCCAGCTGCAGGAGGCGGGATACCTGGTGAACCGGGTCGTGGCCATCGTTGATCGCCAGGAGGGCGGAGCCGAGGCGATGCAGGACGCCGGCCTCGACCTGCGCAGCCTGTTCCTGCTCGAGGAGGTGGCCGCCACGGCCACCGGGCTGGACGGCGCGGCAGGCTGAACCCCGCCCCAAGCGACGCCATGACCTCCTCTTCCCTGCCGACGTCCGCCGCGGCCGATCCCTGGGACTGGGCGCCACCGGCCCTGAGCCGCTGGTCCCGGCCGGTGGGGCTGCTGCGCCTCGACGGTCCCGACACCCTGCGGGTGCTGCACGGCCAGACCAGCCAGGCGCTCGAAGCCGCCCGACCCGGCCAGTGGCTCGGCACCTGCTGCATTGGTCCCACGGCCCGCCTGCGGGCGGTGGCGGAGGTCCTGGTGGACGCCGACGGGGCCTGGCTGGTGATCATCGCTGGGGATCCCGAAGCCGTGCGCCTCGCCCTCGACCGGGTGCTGTTTCCGGCCGACAAGGTGCGGCTGGGGCCGGTGACAGCGGCCACCCTGCATCAGCCCCTGGGCACGGCGGGGCCGGACGCCACGCCCACCGGCACCTGGGCGGCGCTCGAGGGCTCGTCGGGCTGGCGGCTGGGGGACGCCCTGCTGCTGCCGGACGAGGCCCCGTGCCCCCCTTGGCTGGCTGAGCGTCGCCCCCTGGAGCCGCAGGAGGCGGAACGCTGGCGGCTCCAGCAGGGCCTGCCGGCGGTGCCGGGGGAGATCAACGAGGACACCAATCCGTTTGAACTGGGGTTGGCGGCGCGGGTGAGCCTGACCAAGGGCTGCTACGTAGGCCAGGAGACCCTTGCCAAGCTCGCCACCTACGACGGGGTGAAGCAGCAACTGCGGCGCTGGCAGGCCACGGCTGTCCCTGGCGAGGCTGTCCCTGGCGAGGCTGTCCTTCCCGAGGCCGTCGCCGCCGGCACGCCGCTGCACGATGGGGCAGGGGGCCGCGCCGGGGTGATCAGCTCCAGCCTGCAACTCCCTGGGGGCCAGGGATGGATCGGCCTGGCCCTGGTGCGACGGGCCTGGCTGCAGGCGCCCGAGCTGCTGACAGGGGCTGACCCCGGCGTCCGGCTGCAACTCTCGATTCCGGCCGCCTTTCAGCCACCGCCAGTCGGCGCTGGGGGCGGTTCCGGGGATGCCAGGGCGTCCTGATCCAGCAGCCAGCGCACCACCGCCCAGGTGGCCAGGCTGTCGTCCTGGTTGTAGCGGAAGATCCGTTGCAGCTTGCGGCCCAGGGCGCCCCGGCTCGGACGCCGCGGCCCGCCGGAACCCTCCCGCCACTGGCGCCACCAGAGCAGGCAGCGGGCGCCGTCGACCCCTTTCTGGCTCCAGCTGAAGCCCAGCCAACCCGCCACGGCCTTGAGCCCGTAGCTGTTCACCGGCAGCAGCCAATGGCGACGCAGCCGCTGATGCACGTCCACCAGCCGGGCCCGCAGCCGCTGCCGCTCCGCCTCGCTGGCCCCCTGACGCTCGGCCAGGCGCAGCAGGGACACCGATTCGGTCTCGCCGTAGTGGAGGACGGGCCAGTCGGGATAGCGGGCCAGCAGGGTGCTCAGGCGCCGCCAGAGAAGCGCCTCGCCATGGTCGTGCAGGGCCAGCAGGGGCTGGTAGCGGCCCAGGGTCTCCCCCGGTCCCGGGGCCCCGGGCCAGCGCCCGTCCGGGCCGCGCTCCAGCCTTACCAGGCCGTGGAGGAAGTCGTCACGGGCATCGGGATCGGACTCGATGTCGTAAAGGAGCACGCCGGGGGCCGCCACCAGCTCCGGCAGGGCGGGGCCGGTCGCCTCGCCGCTGCGCTGCGGCACGCCCTGCCGTTGCACCCTGGCCTGGGCCACCAGCTTGGGGGCCACCTCCCGGTGCTGCTCGCTGTGGACGGCCAGGTCCTCAGCCAGGCGATCCGGATCGGCCGCCGCCAGCTGGTCGAGGCTGGTGATGCCCAGCGCCAGCAGGAGCTCGCGGCGCTTACCGCCGATGCCGCTCACCTCGCTCAGGTGCCCCTCGGCGGCCGCGACCCGGTCACAGGCCCCGCGCCAGCTGCAGAGGGTGCACTTCTTGCGATCGCTGACCAGGGGCGGCGGCTCGCGGCGGACCAGCTCGAGGGCCAGCCGCTCGAGGCTCTCGTCGAGTTGACGCTGCAGGGAGCCCCCGAGGGCCAGGCGCTCCCGCTCCAACCCCCGGTCGGCCCCGGCCACCACCAGGCCATGGGGAACGGGGGCCCGTTGGTGCTCCGCCAGCAATCGCCCCCAGAGGGCGAGCAACACGCGGTGCTCCCTGGTGAGGCGCCGGCCCTGGCGGGCCAGCACCGGCCGGTAGCTGTGGGTGCCCCAGCGGCTGGGCTCCTCGACCCGCTCCAGCAGGCTCGGGTGGGCTTCCAGCCGCAGCCCCCGGGGGCCGGTTCCCACCAGCCGCAGACCCACCACACCGGGCGCGCCGGCGTGGCAGGCCGCCTCCCCGTGGCCGGGGCGCTGGGGCAGCAGGCTCTGGAAACTGCGCAACTGGTCGTCGAGGGCCAGGGCGCGATGGGCGCTCCACGACCGCTCCTCGGAGGGACCGTGGAGATCCAGCCAGGCCCGCCGCCGGCAGCGCACCCAGCTGCGCAGCAGACGGTCGGTGAGCACGGGAGCGTCCGAGGACTGGGGCATGGGCTGCAGGCTAGGGGGGCCGGTGGCCTGCCATCAGGCCGGCACCCGCAACGACCAACCGCAGGGGCCAACCTGCTACGACCAGCGTGCCCTTCCCCTGCGTCCGCGCCGCGCCATGGCCTCCGCCCCCCTGCCCCTTGAGGCCGGACCGATCCACTTCGGCACCGATGGCTGGCGGGGCATCCTCGGCGTGGACATCACCATGGAGCGCCTGCTGCCGGTGGCCGCCGCTGCTGCCCGGGAGCTGGCCGCCAGCGCCCCGGCGGGCCTGGACAGCCGGGAGGTGGTGATCGGCTACGACCGGCGCTTCCTGGCGCCGGAACTGGCCGAGGCGATCGGCGCCGCCGTGCGCGGGGCCGATCTGGTGCCCCTGCTGGCGGCCAGCCCCGTGCCCACGCCAGCCTGCAGCTGGGCGGTGGTGGAACGCAAGGCCCTGGGGGCCCTGGTGATCACCGCCAGCCACAACCCACCGGAATGGCTGGGCCTCAAGATCAAGGGCCCCTTCGGCGGCTCGGTGGAGGGCGACTTCACCGCCCGGGTGGAGCGGCGCCTGGCGGCCGGGGGCCTGAGCGTGCCGATCCCCGGCGACACCGAGCGCTTCGATGCCATGGGCACCTACCTGGCCGGGCTCAGCGCCAAGGTCGACACCGCGGCCCTGGTGCGGGGCCTGGTCGCCACCGGCCTGCAGGTGATCGTGGATCCGATGCATGGCTCGGCCGCCGGGGGGCTGCCGGCCCTGCTGGGCGAGGCGGGCGCCGCCGCCGGCGTGATCCGGGAGATCCGGGGTGAGCGGGATCCCCTGTTCGGCGGCCACCCGCCCGAACCGCTGGCGCCCTACCTGGGACAGCTGATCGCCGACGTGCGCCGTGAGACGGCGGCGGGAAGACCGGCGGTGGGCATCGTCTTCGATGGCGACGGCGACCGCATCGCCGCGGTGGACGAGCAGGGCCGGTTCTGCAGCACCCAGCTGCTGATGCCCCTGCTGATCGACCATCTGGCCAGGGCCCGCCGGCTGGGCGGCCGCGTGATCAAGACCGTGAGCGGTTCCGACCTGATGGCGCTGGTGGCGGCGGATCTGGGCCGGGAGGTGATCGAGATGCCCGTCGGTTTCAAGTACATCGCCGCCGAGATGCTGAGCGGCGAGGTGCTGGTGGGGGGAGAGGAATCGGGCGGGGTGGGCTTCGGCATCCACCTGCCGGAACGGGATGCCCTGTTCGCGGCCCTGCTGCTGATCGAGGCCCTGGTGGAAGGGGGGCGGCCCCTGGGTGCCCGGCTGGAAGCCCTGCAGGAGCGTTGCGGTGGCGCCAGCGTCTACGACCGCCTCGACCTGCGCCTGCCGGACATGGCCAGCCGCAGCCGGCTGGAGGCGCTGCTGGCTCAGGATCCGCCCCAGGAGGTGGCCGGTGCCGCGGTGCTGGAGGTGAACCGCACCGATGGGGTCAAGCTGCGCATGGGTCCCAGCCACTGGCTGATGCTGCGCTTCTCCGGCACCGAGCCCCTGCTGCGCCTCTACTGCGAAGCCCCCGACAGCGATCGGGTGCAGGCGGTGCTCGCCTGGGCAGGGCAGCTGGCGGAGGCCATCTGATGGCCGACCCACTTGAACCCACTGCAACGCCCACCGTGCTGGTGATCGCCAGCGGTAACGCCGGCAAGATCAGGGAGTTCGCCCATCTGCTGGCCTCTCTGCCTCTGGCGGTGCGGCCCCAGCCCGATGGCCTGGAGGTGGAGGAGACGGGCAGCAGCTTCGCCGCCAATGCCCGGCTGAAGGCCGAGGCGGTGGCACGCGCCACCGGCCACTGGGCCCTGGCCGACGACTCGGGGCTGGCGGTGGCGGCCCTGGGCGGCGCCCCCGGGGTGCATTCGGCCCGCTATGCCGACACCGACGCCTCCCGGATCGCCCGGCTGCTGAAGGAACTGGGCGAGGCCGACCGGCAGCGCCAGCAGCAGGGCCTGCCATCCGATCGCCGGGCGGCCTTCGTGGCCGCCCTGGCGGTGGCCGATCCCAGCGGAGCGACCCGTCTGGAGGTGGAGGGCCGCTGCGAGGGGGTGATCCTGGAGGCCCCGAGAGGCAGCGGCGGATTCGGCTACGACCCGGTGTTCTTCGTGCCGGAGGCAAGCCTCAGCTACGCCGAGATGGACAAGGGCCTCAAGGGCCGGATCGGTCACAGGGGCAGGGCCTTCACCCAGCTGGAGCCGGAGCTGAGGGAGCTGCTGACACCACCGGCCCGCTGACGCCTATCGTCCCGCAGGCGAACGTTTTCACTGGACAAAAAATTACGAATCCAGCCATCCCATTGCAGACTAAATCAGTGCACTGGTGTATCGTTCTGGAGATGATTCGTCGGCCTTCAGGCCAAGGCCGATGCCGATTCCCAAGATCATTCACCAGACATTTGATGTCTACCAAAGACTCCCGGACGCATTGAAAGATAACTGCAAAGCCATTGCAGCCATGAACAGCAATCGCGAGTATCGCTTCTACGAGAAGAAAGAGATCTCCAGGCTTATTCAGGACAATTTCGGGAACCATGTCTACGAGCGCTACAACCGCATCAATCCAACCTTCGCAGCAGCCAGATCTGATCTTTTTCGTTACCTCTGCATCTACGCCTGCGGAGGGATTTATCTCGATGTCAAAGCCGATGTGCGCAGGCCGATTTTTGCATCCATCCTTCCCAGCGATGAATACATTCTATCCCAATGGGATCAATCCGAAGGCAGTGCCCATGCCGGCTGGGGAAGCCACCCCGAGCTGGGAGGCTTTCGCTCGTTCCAGCAATGGGTGCTGATGGCCTCCCCGGGTCATCCCTTCCTGGCCGCTGTCATCGCCACCGTTCTGAAACGCATCGACGACTTTGATGCCTTCAGATACGTTCGCAACTCCTGGTCCGCCGTGATTCACACCACCGGCGAAGAGCCCTACACGAAGGCCATCCTCGAAGTGATCGATCAGCATCCCCATCGTGTTGCTGTCATGGAACGCGACTTCGACATCGCCTACAGCGTCTTCGGCTCCACTGGCCGTGATGTCGTTCATCATCAAAAACTCTATGCGAGTTACGCCCTCCAGACAGCCCCTCTCATCCGGCAGAAATGGCCCCTGTCGTGGATGTTCTCCCTGATCAGTGGCCTGCGCCAGTTATCACGGGCGGCGCGGTCCCTGCTGGCGGCCTGGAGGCCCAGTGGTTGAGCCACTGGGGCGGGGGCCAGGGCCGACCCTGGGGTGGTCAGACCAGCCGGATGTCGCCGACGGAAGGGATCCAGCCCTGGAGCTGCCAGGTCACACAGCCGCTGAGAATCAGCGGATCCTGCGACACCAGCGCCTCCGCAGCCGCATAGTCCTCAGCCTGAAAAATCATCAGGCCACCGCCACCGGGCTGACCTGCCGCATCCACGCGATAGCCACTGCTGACAATCTCGCCGCGATTCCGGAGCTCCCCCACCCAGGCCAGATGCTCCCTGAGATGGGGGGTCACCAACGCGCGGGGCTGGCAGAAGGATTCCGTCTTGATGAACCAGGCCATGGCTTCAGCTTGACAGCAGCATGAAACCGCCCCCGCCAGACAGAGGGAGTAGGAAGGAGACGGACGAATGAACGGAACATCCCATGTCGAAATCTCAGCTCAACGCCTTTTTGACCAAGGTGGCAGCGGATCCAGCCCTCAAGACCAGGGTGGACGCCGCTGCCGACACCGATGCCGTGGTGGCGATCGCCTTGAGCGAAGGTCACCTCTTCTCGCCTGCCACCCTCAACCGGGCCGAACGCGGCTGAATTGAGGCCGGCCCTGATCCAGGGCCGGCTCAGGCCGCCACCCAGCTGCCATGCAGGCCATGGGGAATCGCCAGCGGCAACTCCACCAACGCCTGCTCCTCCATGGTGGCGGCATCCAGCACCACCAGATCGCTGGCGCTGCGGGCCCCGTTCCAGAACAGGCCGAGCACCCAGCCGTCATCCTCAGCTGTCGCGCCGGGACGCGGCACCATGATCGGCTCACTGACAAATCCCCGCGGCGCCGCGCTCCAGACCCGCGTCTTCCCACCCTGGAGATCAAGCTTCATCAGCGCCTGGAGCGGATCGTTGCCCCGTTCCCGCTCGGCCACCGCCATCCAGGCGTAGCGGCTCTCGAGCCCCACCCGGCCCGGGGGCACCATGGCAAATTCGCAGGTGCGCTCGCTCAACCGGCTGGACGTGACCGTGCCGCTGGCCAGATCGAGACGGCAGCGCTCCAGCAGACCCTCCGGGATGCGATCGAAATCCACTTCTTTGTAGTCCTGGTCGGGGCCGATGGAAGGGAAATCGGCGTAAAAGATGCTGTCAATCACCACAGCATCGCCGTCTTCCCAGGCATTGAGGTGGTGGAACACGAATCCTTCTGGCGCCTCCAGCACCCGCGGCTCCTGGCCGGCAAAGGCCCCGTCCTGGCGGGGGATCAACCAGAACTGGCCCCGGGCGCCGGGGCGGGATTTGAGGCACTGGGCGGCCCCTTTGCGGCCGAGCACATAGGGGAGGGGGTTGAAATCAATCGCGTTCTGCAGGAACACCGCCCAGTTGGGGGTGATGGCGAAATCGTGCAGGAAGGCGAAGCCAGGAAAGCTGTGGCTGGAGTCGGCCAGCAGGGTGCCCGCCTCAGAACCTTCAGCGGCGAACTCCATCAGCCGCACCGTGCTGCGCGGTCCGGCCTTGACGCCGAAAGTGACCATCCGGGTGGCGCCGTGGTGGCCGGGGTCGAAGCGGGGGTGGGCACTGAAGGCCTCACCGGGCTTGAGGACCCCATCGAGCAGGGTCAGGCCCCGGGTTTCGAGGCTGAGCGGATCGAGCGCATGGGGAGAACTGGCCTCCCAGAGGGCGAGGAGCTGGTCGCCGAGCCGCACCACATGGGTGTTGGCGATGTTCTTGAGCCGCAGGTCGAAGGCATTGGCCAAGGGGCCGCCCGGCTTGGGTGTGCCGAACACACCCCGGTACAGGTAGGTGCCGGCCTTCTCCTCCGCCAGCCAGCCCTCGGTGCGCACGAAGCGATTGCTGAGCTGGGCGCCGCCCGCCGTGAAGCGCAGAGCCGTGATCATCCCGTCGCCGTCGAAGGGGTGATGGACCCAGTGGCCGCCCCGTTCCAGCCGGCCGGGTCCATTGCGATAGAGCGTGCCGCCCAACTCGGCGGGGATGGTGCCCCGGGTGGCCGCAAGGGGAACGTCGGTGAGCTCCTCGCTGACATTGCCGAAGGAACTGGCCCAGTCGGAGCGGTCGTAGGCAGGCGAAGACGCGCCAGCAGGGGAAGCAACGGTCATCGGGTCAGCCCACAGGAAAAACAGCGCCGGGCGCTGATCCGATTATCACGTAACGGAGTGTGAAGGTGTGGGCGGCCGTCCCGACCTCAGGCCTGGCAGGGCAGCTCCACCGCCGGGCAGGGGGGCTGGGAAACCGCACAAGGGGCTGACGCGGCGACGCTCGGCAGGCAATCGGCAGCCTGGGCAGGAGCCGCAGCAGCGATGGTGGCGGCGAGGCCGGCCACAAGCACAAGGAGAGGTCGCATGGGGTCTGGACGGATCACAAAAAAAATGCTAGCCGCCACCAGCCGGATTGCCTCCAGCACCGGCCCGCTCCAGCACCCCCTTGCTGCTGGGCACGGCGCCGCCGCGGCGGGGATCGATCTCCACCGCCTGATCGAGGGCCCGGGCGAACGCCTTGAAGCAGGCCTCGACGATGTGGTGGGAATTCACCCCCGCCAGCTGGCGGATGTGGAGGGTGAGGCCGGCGTTGTTGGCCACCGCCACGAAGAACTCCCGCACCAGCTCGCTGTCGTAGGTGCCGATGCGCTGGCCGGGGATGGCCAGGTCGTAGCTGAGATGGGGCCTGCCGGAGCAGTCGAGCGCCACCTGCACCAGGGCCTCATCAAGGGGGGCCAGGAAGTGGCCGAAGCGGCGGATGCCCCGCCGGTCGGCCAGGGCCTGGGCCAGGGCCTGGCCCAGGGCGATGCCCACGTCCTCGTTGGTGTGGTGGTCGTCGATGTGGGTGTCGCCCCTGGCGGTGATCTCCAGATCCAGCAGGCCGTGGCTGGCGAGCTGGTGGAGCATGTGGTCGAGAAAGGGGACACCGGTGGCCACCTGGCAGCAACCGGTGCCATCGAGATCGAGGGTGACCTGCACATCCGTCTCGCCGGTGACGCGATGGATCTCACCGGTGCGTGGAGGGCCTGTGCGCGGTGGGCCGGTTTGCGAAGAGCTGATGGTCACGCGGGCGAAGGCGACAGGCCTGATCCGAATCATGCCAAAGCCCCAAAGGCCACACCCCGGCGGCCGGACGCCCACATGGTGTGCAGCGCTACGGCACGGGGCCGCCCGGGATGGTGGTGTGGCCCGATGCCCACCTGTCCCGGTGCCGTCCTCGACCAGCTGCGCGCCGGGCACCAGCGCTTTCTCGACGGCCATTCGCTCCACCCCCACAGCGATCGCCTGCGGATGCTGGAGGTGGAAGCGGGCCAGAGCCCGGTGGCCGCCGTGCTGGGCTGCGCCGATTCAAGGGTGCCGGTGGAGCTGCTGTTCGACACCGGCTTCGGCGATCTGTTCGTGGTGCGCAACGCCGGCACCATGAGCACCGTGGCCGCGATCGCCTCGCTGGAATACGCCGTCAGCCACCTGGAGGTGCCGGTGATCGTGGTGCTCGGCCACGCCGCCTGCGGTGCCGTGGCGGCGGCCTTCGACCGGGAACTCAGCCTGACGCCGAGCCTGGCCCAGGTGGTGGGCCAGCTGCGCATGGAGCTGTTCAGCCTGGGCGGCGAAGACAACCTGGAAGAGGCCTGCCGCCACCACACCCTGAATGCCGCCCGCAACCTCGTCGATTCCAGCGTCATGCTCACCGACAGGCTCAGGTCCGGCCGCCTGCAGGTGGAAGCGGCCTTCTACAACCTGCACACCACCAGCATTGAATGGATGGGTGCCGTGATGCCGATGCGTCAGGGGTGAGCGGAATTGACCGACACATCAGATGTTGGTTCTTCGGCTTCAGAAGTGGAGCCGATCACATCCCCGTGATGCAATACCCCGCATCCACGTAGATCACCTGGCCGGTGATGCCGCTGGCCAGGGGGCTGGCCAGGAAGGCGGCGGTGGCCCCCACTTCGTCCTGGGTGACGGTGCGGCGCAGGGGGGCTTTGGCCTCAACGTTGTGGATCATGTCGAGGATGCCGCCGATCGCTGAGCTGGCCAGGGTGCGGATCGGGCCGGCGCTGATGGCATTCACGCGCACCTGCTGCTCGGGGCCCAGCTCGGCGGCTAGATAGCGCACCGAGGCCTCCAGGGCCGCCTTGGCCACGCCCATCACGTTGTAGTTGGGGATCGCCCGCTCGGCGCCCAGGTAGCTCAGCGTGATCACGCTGGCCCCCTGGCTGAACAAGGGCTTGGCGTGGCGGCACAGCGGCGCCAGGGAATAGGCGCTCACCTCCAGCGCCCGGGCGAAGCCCTCCGGACTGATGGCGCTGAAATCGCCCACCAGCTCCTCCTTGCCGGCGAAGGCCAGGCAATGGATCAACACATCCAGCGAGCCCCACTGCTGGGAGACGCGCTGGAACAGGGCCTCAATCTGGGCCGGGTTCTGCACGTCGAGGGGCTCGAACAGGGTGGGGTTCAGGGGCGCGGTGAGCTCCCGCACCTTGCCCTCGAAGCGGCCCCGATCGTCAGGGAGGTAGGTGATGCCCAGTTCGCAGCCCGCCGCGGCCAGCTGCTGGGCAATGCCCCAGGCGATCGAGCGGTTGTTGGCGATGCCGGTGACGAGGGCCTTCTTGCCGCGCAGATCAAGGAGCATGGGAAGCAGGGCGCCGGAGGGCGAAAGGGGTGCAGTCCGGCGATTCTCCCGTACCCGCGGCGCTCCTTCCCCTGGCCTGGCCTGAGCCCCGCGGCGGCCAGGCGCTGCCCCCCTGGCCCTGCCCCGGACCCGGTGCTCCGCCGCTGCTGCTGCTGCTCGATCGCCGCCAGCCGCAGGTCCGGGCGCTGGTTGCGCCCCTGGGGGATCTGCTGGATCCAGGCGAACGGCAACGCCTGGGCCAGCTGCGGCGCCAGGCGGATGGGGAGCGGTTCCTGCTCGGTCGGGGGGCGCTGCGGCTGATCCTGGGGGGCTGGCTGGGGTGCGATCCCGCCGGCCTGGTGCTGGGGGCGGGGCCCCATGGCAAGCCGGAACTGCTCGCCCAGAAGGCCGCGGGTCAGGGGAGCGGGGGGATCCCCCCGCAGTTCAACGTCTCCCATTCGGGGGAACTGATCCTGCTGGGGTTTCACCTCGAGCGGCCGGTGGGGGTGGATGTGGAGCAGCGACGGCCGGTGCCGGAGTGGGAGGGCATCGCCGACCGTTGTCTGCCACCGAGTGAATCGGAACGGATCCGGGCCCTGCCGCAGGAGCGACGCAGCGAGGCCTTCCTGGCGGCCTGGTGCCGGCTGGAGGCGGGCCTCAAGGCCACCGGGCGGGGCCTGTTCGGCAGCGCACAGCCTGGCTCCGGAGCAGGGAAGGAATCGGATCCCATCCACTGGCCCCTGGTGCTGCCGGAGGGGTATGTGGGCGCCGCGGCCCTGGCCTGAAGCGTCAGGAGCCTCCGGGCTGGGACTCCTCCGGTTCCTCCAGGTCGTCGGGGGTGAGCGGCAGACCCAACAGGGTCTTTTCGGCCCGCCGGATCGCCCGTGGGTCGCTCAGCAGTTCGGGCTCCTCCAGCAAGGGCAGCACAGGCGGCCGGTGCTGGGCCGCGGTGCGGGGCGGCGGTTGCCAGACAAAGACGTTGCCGGGGGCCCGTTGGCGGCAGAGACCCTCCGCCTGGCGGCGCAGGGCCAGCCGCACCCGCCCCCGCTCCTGGGCCAGGAAGAACTCCTGCCGTGGGGCCAGTCCGAAGCTGGTGGGGGTCGGCCCGTTGCCGCCCCTGAGCCGGGCGGCATCGGGAAGCCAGCGGGGCCGGCAGACGCCGGGACGGCTGGTGTCGGTCTCGATCCAGATGTGCAGGCCCTTGCCACCGGCCCGCGTCACCACGGCCAGCCCGTCGTGCGGCTGGTGCCGGGGCAGGGGGTACACCTTTCCACTCGGGCGCTGATCGGCCGGTACGCAGCCGGCCAGCAGGAGTGCCACCAGCGGCACCCCCAGCAGGGTCCTTCCCAGCGGGCGTCGGGCCAGCGGGCGGAGGGGCGGCACAGCACAGACATCGCGTTCACGGCGATGATCCTTACCCGCCCCCCCCATCCGCTCTGCAGCAAGGGCGGCAGATCCGTGGTCCTCACCGCCTCCACCATGCTGGCCCTGGGCACCCAGCTGCCGGTCGCCGCCATGCAGGCCGGGCTGCGGCCGGTCACGGGTGGCCCCCTTTCCGCCACCGCCCTGGAAGGGAGGCCCGTCCTGGTGCTGTTCCTCTGCCCCCACTGCCCGTTCGTGAAGCATGTGGAGGCGGAACTCACGCGCTTGCAGGAGGATCTGGGCGGCCGGGCGAGCCTGATCGGCATCTGCAGCAACAGCACCATCAGCCACCCCCAGGACGGACCGGCGGGGATGGTGGCCCAGGCCCGGGCCCGCGGCTGGACCTTCCCCTACCTTCAGGACCCCGACCAGGACGTGGCCCGGGCCTTCCAAGCGGCCTGCACCCCCGACCCCTTTCTCTTCGATGCCAGGCACCGGCTCGCCTACCGAGGCCAGCTGGATGGCAGCCGTCCCGGTGCCGGAATCGCCTGCGACGGCAGGGATCTGCGCGCCGCACTGAAGGCCCTGCTGGAGGGGCGGCCGGTGCCGGAACCGCAGCAGCCGGCGATCGGCTGCAACATCAAGTGGCACGGCCGCTGAACCGGGGGCGGCGGGGACCCATGGGTCGGATCCGCAGGCTTAATGTTGCCGCCATGCAAGTGCCCCCCTTCAGTCTCAGCGAGCAACTGCACCAGCTCGGAGACGCCCTTGATCAGGCCGTCCTGGACGTCCTGCGCAGCGGCCAGTACATCGGGGGGACCACCATCAGCGGCTTCGAGGCCGCCTTCGCCGGCGCCTGTGGCGTCCCGTACGCCATCGGCTGCAACAGCGGCACCGATGCCCTCGTGCTGGCCCTGCGGGCCCTGGGGATCGGTGCCGGCGACGAGGTGATCACCAGTTCGTTCAGCTTCTTCGCCACGGCTGAAGCGATCAGCGCCGTGGGCGCCACACCGGTGTTCGTGGACGTGGATCCGGACACCTACCTGATCGATCCGGACGCGATCGAGGGCGCCATCACCCCCGCCACCCGCGCCCTGATGCCGGTGCATCTGTTTGGCCGGCCGGTGGACATGGAGCGGATCCTGGCCATCGCCGCCGCCCACGACCTGCGGGTGATCGAGGACTGTGCCCAGGCCAGCGGCGCCAGCTGGGCCGGGCGGCCGGTGGGCGGCTGGGGTGACGCCGGCTGCTTCAGCTTCTTCCCCACCAAGAACCTCGGAGCGGCCGGCGACGGCGGCATGGTGGTCTGCCGCGATCCGGCGCTGGCCCAACGGATCCGGGAGCTGGCGGTGCACGGCATGCCCCGCCGCTACCTGCACACCGACCTCGGCTACAACAGCCGTCTCGATGCCATGCAGGCCGCCGTGCTGATGGTGAAGCTGCCGCACCTGGCCGGCTGGGTGGAACGGCGGCGGGCCATCGCCGAGCGCTACCAGCGGGAACTGGCCGGACTGCCGGGCCTGCTGCCCGCGGCCCCCGGACCGGAGGGCCACAGCTGGAACCAGTTCGTGGTGCGGGTGCCCCACTGCACGGCCGCCACGATCGCCTGCGGCGGACGCTGCACCCCCGCCGCCGACAGCGCCAGCTACGGGCTCCCCGAGGCCTGCTGCCGCGACTGGCTCAAGCAGCAGCTGCAGGAGGCGGGCGTGACGACGATCATCTACTACCCGATTCCCATCCACCGGCAGCCGGCCTACGCCTGGCTGGGCTACGCCCCCGGCAGCCTGCCGATCACCGAACGGCTCTGCGCCGAAGTGCTCAGCCTGCCGATCTTCCCCGAACTCAGCACCGAGCAGCAGGACAGCGTCATTGCCGCGGTGCGCCGCCTGGTGGGGGCCACGGCAGTGGTCGCCTGAAGCCAGGCCCGCAACCCCTGCCGCCTAGCCCCTGGGCAGGGCGGCATGCAGGGCCTTGAAGCGGGCCTGCTGCACCTTGTGGCTGACGATCGGTTCCGGGTAACCACGCCGTTCCAGTGGCGCGATCTCACCGCTGAGCAGGTCAGCGGTGGCCACATGGGCCAGTTCCGGCAGCCAGCGGCGGATGTAGGTGGCCTCGGGATCGAAGCGGGCCGCCTGCGTGTAGGGGTTGAAGATGCGCAGGGGCTTGGGGTCCATGCCGCTGCTGGCGCTCCACTGCCAGCCGCCGTTGTTGGCCGCCAGGTCGCCATCCACCAGCCGTTCCATGAAGGCGCGCTCGCCCCAGCGCCAGTCGACGATCAGATCCTTGACCAGGAAGGACGCCACCACCATGCGGCAGCGGTTGTGCATCCAACCGCTCTGGTTCAGCTGGCGCATGGAGGCGTCGATGATCGGCAGCCCGGTGAGGCCCTGCTCCCAGGCCTGGAAGCGCGCCGGATCGTTCTCCCAGGGGAAGTGGCGCCACTGCGGCCTGTAGGGGCCGTCGGCCAGCTGAGGGAAATGGAACAGGGCCTGCTGGTAGAACTCGCGCCAGGCCAGCTCCTGTTCCCAGACGCCGATGGAGGTGAGGGCCTCCTCGCTGCGGGCGAGGGCCCGGGCCGCCTGGGCGGCGGCCCAGGCCTGGCGGGGGCTGAGGCTGCCGAAACTGAGGGCGGCGGACAGCCCGGAGGTGCCGGCCTCACCGGGCCTGTTGCGACCCGGCTCGTAGGCGGCCATGGGGCCGCCGTTCACGCCGCCATCGGCAAAGGCCTGGAGCTGGGCCAGGGCGGCCGCTTCGCCGGGGCGGCAGGGGCAGAGATCGGCACCAGCGAAGCGGAACCCCAGCTCCTCGGCCGTGGGCGCCGCCTCGAGCCTGGGCAGGGCGGCCCAAAGAGCGGCCCGCTCCGCAGGCCAGGCGCCGGGATCGAGATCCAGTAAGCCGGCGGGAGCGGCCACCGGCTCCAGGCTTTCGGCTCGCCCCTGCACCTGGCCGCGCCAGTTGCGCAGGAACGGCCCATAGACCCGGTAGGGCTCGCCGGCTCCGGTGCTGATCGCCTCCGGGGCCACCAGCAACTGGTCCCAGTCCACCAGCACCCGGGTGCCCTGGCCCTGCAAGGCGGCCGCCACCTGCCGGTCGCGCTCCCGGCCGTAGGGCTCCACTTCGCGGTTCCAGGTCACCACGCTGGCCCCCACCGCCCGGGCCGCCCGGGGGATCAGGTCGGCCGGCTCGCCCTTCAGGATCAACAGGCGGCTGCCGGCCGCCTGCCAGCGATCCGCCAGGTCCCGCAGGCTCTGGCAGAGAAACCAGACCCGGGCCGGCGCCATCAGCGGGTCAGCAAGGATCGCCGGATCCAGCACGAACACGCCGGTGACCGCCGGGGTGGCGGCCGCGGCCGCCGCCAGACCCAGGTTGTCGGCCAGGCGCAGGTCGCGACGATGCCAGAACAGCCAGCGCTCCGGGGCCATCAGAGTCCCAGCAGCTGACGGGCGCGGTACCAGGCGGTCACGGTTTTGCCGTCCAGGGCCTCATCACCGCCGGCCAGAAGCGCATCCAGCTGCGTGGGCTCCAGCAGCAGCACCTCCATGTCCTCGTCGTCGTCGCCGGGGGGGCGGTCCTGCAGCAGGGTGAGGTCGCGGGCCAGGAAGAGGTGGATCACCTCATCGGAATACCCGGGGCAGGGGTGCATGGCCCCCAGGTCATCCCAGCGGCTGGCGCTGTAGCCGGTCTCCTCCTCCAGCTCCCGCCGCATCGACCCCAGGGGCTGCTCCCCCTCCTCCAGGGTTCCGGCCGGAAACTCCAGCAACCGGCCGGCCACGGCGAAGCGGTACTGGCGCAGGATCACCACCCGGCCATCCTCGAGCACCGGCACCGCCAGGGAGGCGCCCGGATGGCGGATCACGCCATAGGTGCCCTCGATGCCGATCGGCAGGACCACCCGGTTCAGCTCGAAGCGCACCTTGCGGGCATCGAGCGCGGCCATGGTCTCCAGATGGGTGCTGGGCTCGGGGGGCGGCAGGGGAGCCATGGGGCGGGCCATTGGGGCCCCCAGTGTGACGGGCGGGGGCCTGGGGGCGCGGTTCAGGGTCCCTCGGGCCAGCCCGGCTCCCCCGGCAGGGGCAGGGGGGGCGGCTCCAGGGCGGCCCGCGGCAGGGCAGCCAGGCCGGCGGAGGCCGTACGGGGGGTGAGGGCGGCCGCCAGGGGAAGGGGGAGGTCAGGATCGATCGCCGCCAGTGGCGCCAGCACGAAGGCCCGTTCCCCCAGGCGCGGATGGGGGAGCTCCAACTCCGGGCCGTGGCTGGCCATCTCCCCGCACCAGAGCAGGTCGAGGTCGAGACGGCGGGGTCCCCAGCGCTCGCGGCGCTCCCGGCCGAACGCCGCCTCCAGCCGCAGAAGCCGCGCCAGCAGCCCGTTGGGATCGAGCCAGCAGGCCGCCGGCCCCGGCGCCGCGGCCGGGCGTGCCAGCAGGACGGCGTTGAGGTAGGGCGGCTGTCCCGGCGGCCCGCCCACCGGCGCCGTGCGGAACCGGGGCGACCAGCTCAGCTGCAGGGGAGCCGCGGCCCAGGCCCGCAGCTCGGCTTCCAGCCGCGGCCGCACGGCCGTGAAGGTGGCGGCGGGGTCGCCGAGGTTGGCGCCGAGGGCGATGGCCAGGGAGGGGCGAGGCGGGGGGGCCGCCGTGGTGGGAGGCATCGGCTCAGCCGCC
Source organism: Cyanobium sp. Cruz-8D1 (assembly GCF_024345975.1). Classification (GTDB taxonomy): domain Bacteria; phylum Cyanobacteriota; class Cyanobacteriia; order PCC-6307; family Cyanobiaceae; genus Cyanobium. The sequence continues at coordinate 89,441 of NZ_JAGQCD010000013.1, forward strand.
AGTGACGCCATGCACCAGCACCGTGAGACCGCCGCGGTGGGTTTCGAGCCAGGGGATCAGGGCCTCGAAATCCTCCCGCCCGAAGCTGATCTGGCAGCTGCTGAGCGGATGGGGGCCCACCGGCAGGCCGAAACGGGCTCCGGCGGGCTGCGCCACTGAAGCGGCGCCGCAATAGACGTGGGCGTGGTGACGCTCGTAAATGTTGGAGGGGCGGCGGGTCATGGCATCTCGACCGGAGCCTGGCGTTCTGGCACGGTATCGGGGCCGGAATCCGGCCCGGCCGATCAGGGCCTGGGCCGGAGCCGCTCGAGGAACTCCGCCTCCGCCACGGTCGCCCGCCGGGTGCGCTGCTCGAAGAGACAGAGCTCACGGCCCTGCCTCCCCTCCAGCAGCAGGGCGGAGATAAGGAGGGTGCCGCCATCGGGCCTGCGATCGGCCACCGGCACATCAATCCGCTCCCCCGGCATCCGGGGCTGATCCAGCCGGCTGGCCTTCCGGCAGGCGGCGCGCACCTCCCGGTCGTAGGCGCGCCAGGCGTCGGGGCTGGAGGCCCCCGCGGGCGGCAGCGCCGGCCCCAGCAGCAGAAAGGCCAACCCCAGCGGGACGACGCCTGGGGCGGGCTGCTTCCGCCCGAGCCAGGACCGCCCCGGGCGGGAGGCGCCGGAGGACACCAGAGAGGTCACGCCAAGGTGCGGCATCGGACGGGAGATCAGCGAAGCCCATTGTCTCCACCGACCCCTGACTGGGACCCCCACGGTCCGCCGCCGCCCCCTGATCAGCGGGACTTGCGCATCTCTTCCAGCCCCCGGGGGGCACCGCAGCCTCTCCCACCTTCCTGCCCATGGCCAGCAGGCGTGGGGCCACGGCCTCGGGCGCTCATGGCGCGATCTGCCTCCGGCCGTCGCCGCTGAGTTGGCGGCCAGCGTCAGCGATCTGGAGGACCGTTTGCGCATCCTCGATACCCATTACATCCCGACGCGCTCGCCCGACAGTTTTGCCGATGGGGCCCCGACCGACCATCACTGCTTCGCAGAAGCCTGACGGCTACCGGCGGCTTCAGAGCGAGGACGGCCTGCGCCATTCACGTTCGATCGTTGACGCCATCGCTGCTGCGCTGGCCTGAGCCGGAGCAGGTGCTGAGCCAGGGGCGCGCCTAGGCGGCCCAGGTGGCGGCGGAGCATCCGGGCCTGGAGCGGGTGGGCCTGTTCGGCAGCTACGGACGGGGTGACGCCGGGGTCGGCAGCGATCTCGATCTGCTGCTGATCGATACCAGTAGTAGCGGCCCCCAGCACCAGCGCCTGCTGGCCTGGCCCCTGGCGGAGCTGCTGGCCAGCGGCTCCGCCATGGCCGCCGCCCTGCAACGGGACAGCCGTTGGTTGTGGCACAGGTTTGGAAACCCTGCTGTCCCACCGCGGGAAGGCCGGGCGCAGGCGGCCCTGAGACTGGCCGCAGAGGCTTTGGCTAGGGATGCGGGCGCCTGCGCGGAGGCCCGGGAGATGGCCACCGACTTCCTGATGGCAGAAAACGAAGCCCTGCGGGTGCTGATCCCCGCGCGCGACCGCTTGCTGCGCGAGTGCTGGGCCATGGCGGAGCAAACCCGAGCCCTCGATCGCAACCGCATCGGCGACGGCCCCCTGTCCCGGCTCAGCGCTGCTGAAATGACCGCTCTGGAGCAGGCGTTACGGGCCGCCCTGGGATTGGCGGGCGTCTGATGGCTCGTGTGGATCGGCCATGGATCTGCTGGCGCCAGCGAGCAGCCGAATCCCGCGTTCACGGGCCTGCACCACAGCAGAGCCAAATCACGGTGGCCCCTGGTGATGGAGCCGCACCAGAGCTCTTGCTGCTGCGAGACTGGTTCCATGGAAGCGACGACTGTCCCCTCCATCGAGACACGCCTGCCCCTGCTGGCGGCGGCGATCGGCGAACATTCCAGGGGCCCAGGTGCGTCTGTTCGGTTCCCGTGCCCGCGGTAACGCCAGTTCCGACTCGGATATCGACCTGTTGATCACGGTCCCCGACATCTGGCTGGCCAGCCACGATCGCTGGCTCACCCTCAGTGAGCTCAGGCGCCGGCTGGCCATGGTCGATGTATCGCTGGATCTGCTGTTGTTTTCGGAAACTGAAGTGGCGGAACGTCAGCACTGGCAGAGCCATGTGATCGGGCAGGCCTATCGGGAGGGGCAGCTGCTCCATGGTCCTCTCTGAAGCCGAGGGCTTCCTGAAGATGGCCAGAGCAGACCTGGCAACCGCTCTGGAGAGTTCAGATCCGGCTCGGTTCCGCGAGGCAGCCTGGGGATTTTGGTTGCCACAGGCTGCCGAAAAGGGCCTGAAAGCTTGGCTGCATCAGCTCAATCTCCTGCCACCGCGCAGCCATGACCTGGCTCGACTGTTAATGATGCTCAAAGATGCCGGCGCCGCTATCCACGACTACGAAGATTTGGAGCGACTGACAGATTACGCCGTGCAGTTTCGCTACGAGCTTGATTGGCCTCCACTGGCTCTTGATCGCGCCGAGTGGAATGAGAAAGTCAAGGAATTTCTCGATACTGTGGCTTTGCATCTGGCAGGCTGAGCCAGCCGGTGCCCTGTGGCGGGGCAGCAACGGATGGAGGAGGGGCCCTGGCGCTGTTGCGGCAGGCGGAGAGAGGGAGTACGGGGCGCTTTGAGGCCTCCTGACTCGGCTCAGCGCTGCAGAAATGAACGCTTTAGAGCAGGCGTTACGGGCCGCCATGGGATTGGCGGGCGGCTGAATCCACGTGTGGATCGGCAGGCAGCTGTGCCCTCCACTGGCCGCGTCCCTTTGCGTGGTGTAAATCCCGAGGCCCGAATGCCCTGATCAGAGGGTGAACAGAGTGGAATGACGGGCTGTCATTCCGGAGGTGCAGATGCGCCTCTTGCAGTCACGATGAAACGGG
>NZ_JAGQCD010000014.1 GCF_024345975.1 Cyanobium sp. Cruz-8D1
CCGTCTGACTCAGCAGCAACCCGGCGACCATCCAGCCCAACAGCAGCAAGTGCCGCTGGTCGCAGAAGGCGCTGTGTTGACGCAGGAGGCCGATCAGCTCACGATGGAGACGGGTCTGGGGATCCACAGGGGATTGGATTGGTTTCGCAGCCCCAAGCTCCCATGGCTCCCTGCCCACCCCATTGACTGAGACCCATTCTGTCGCAAGGGTTCTCAGACTTGTGTCGGGCAGTCAGCGCATGAGCATGTGTTGGCTGAGTTGAATGCCTATGCCGATCTAGTGTCCGTCGGCAGCTACTGCATCGTGTTCGATACAGCTATTGAAGACCTACCCGCCGGCTCCTTCCCCGATCGCCCCTGGGACGTCAGCAACAATCCCAAAACGGCCGTTCATGAGTGGCTCAAGAGCCATCCTGAGTTTGAGATCGATAAGGACATCGACAACAAGCTGTTGATTAGTGTGGCGCCGGATGGGTACTTGACGAGGGTAAGCCAGCTCCAGTCGAGTAATAAAACATGAATAAATAGACGCTTCTGGCTTTGCGAGGAAATCATCTGATTGGAATAGTAGGCCCTTCCTTCGGGCCATTCACTTTAGGGCAGTACATATCGAAATGAAAGATATCTTTCTAGCTTGCCCCTCAGAGATGACTTTGCATGATCAATATTGGCCAAAGCTTCCTTGTGCCTATCTGAAAGTACTCGTTTCTGATCCTCGGCCATGGTCAGGTTATTTGAGTTTCTCATCCATAGTCCGACATGCAGACTTTCTGATCTAGCCTTGTCTATTGTCTGGTGGTTTCATCGCTGGAATCGAATAAAAACTCTGCTTCTTCTCGGGCCGTCATCACTTTTGCGTAAGCATCTCTGATTTTGCCGGAACCTTGATCACTCTCGTGCTCAACCCATTCCTGCCAGCTTGATTCGCATACAACCTTAGTGAATACCAGAAATTGCTCAAATACCGCATATCGCTTAGAGTAGAGGCCGAGCCTGAGATTTAGCTTGCTTACTCTGTATTGCTGGAATGCAAATAAGGCTTTGTATGCGCTTAATAGCTCTGTGTTAGCAGCATCTGTCGTTATCGGACCACATTTGTAGATTTAGTTGGCCACCAGGGGCTCAATTCGTTCAATCTCTTCAGCCAGCTCAGCGCTGGCCACCTCGGTGTCATGGGCGGCCTGGGCGCGCAGCCAGTAGCCAGGGCTCAATCCCAGAAAACGGCAGAGGCGCAGATCCGTATCGGCGCTGATGGCGCGACGGCCCGCCACGATCTCACTGATCCGCGATGCAGGCACATCGATTGCCTTGGCTAGCCGGTACTGGCTGACGCCGAGAGGCTGCAAAAACTCCTCATCAAGCAGTTCGCCAGGGGTGATGGGTGTGAGGCGGTCCATAGGGTTCATCAGTGGTAATCAACGATTTCAACGGCTTCAGGGCCAGCGTCCGACCAGAGAAAGCACAGGCGGTACTGGTCGTTGATGCGGATGCTGTGTTGACCTGCCCGATCACCTCGCAAGGGTTCCAGCCGGTTGCCTGGAGGGATCCGCAGGTCGTCGAGACAGACAGCAATCTCCAGTTGCCTGAGCTTGCGGCGGGCCACTCGCTCGAACGCCTGGAACCGTGGCACCGCCCATCCCTGAGCCAGCCGCTTGGTATCGGGACATCGGAAGGAGCGGATCATCAACCCAGCATAGTTCTGCTGTGCGAAATGGTTGTGTCTCCTGCGTTCAGCCGCTTCGAGGGGCGGGCTCAATACCTCCGCCTGCTGGTAAGACTCCTAGAGGAGAGAGGTCTGGGCGTGCATTTCCTTGCGCAGGCGCGGGAGCTGATCTATGGCTCGACGCCGAGCTCCAGCTGCTGCCCCCCCGACCCCGATCGCGAAGCGGCGGGCAGTATCCTGCACTTCAAGATGGAGCTAATTAAGGGGTCCTCAATCGCCCCCGAGATCATCCAAAAAATGCGCAGCCATGCCGATGGCGTCGATCGGGTGCTGGTGTCCGTCGGCAGCTACTGCATCGTGTTCGACACTGTGGTGGAAGACCGACCCTGAGTTCGAGATCGATAAGGATATTGATAACAAGCTGCTGATTAGCGTGGCGCCTGATGGGTATTTGAGGCGGGTGAGCTGACTACCGGCTGCTGGCATTATTTTATTGACGTCCAATTTCGTAGCTCTCAGGTGCCACACCACCCGCAGCCACCATCCGACAGGCGGGATACCTTCATTGGCCGAACCCAGCACGGCCTGGAACCGCACACATCCTGGGCCAGCCCAACCCCGGCGCCGCCCGCAACCGCTACGTGCCCGATATCCGCAAAGCCAAGCAGCAGCTCAGCCTTAGCGTCACCGTTCCCTTGGCGGAAGCCATCCGCCGCTCCGGCGCGGCTGCACAAGCGGCTCCAGCCTGATTCGGCCCTACCCTGAAACGACCCCATGGCTTGGAGCGATGACCATCTCTGCTAGCCGAGCCGCATCCGAGCTAACCACTCCCTTTCATGCCCTGGCCCCGCTACGGGTTCCGCCCGACCTGCGCCTCACGCCAGAGCAGTTCGCCCAGCTCTGCGCTGAAAATCGAGAGGCTGTGCTGGAGTTGGCTGCCGATGGCAGCCTGATCGTGATGACGCCGACAGGCGGTGAAACCGGCGCCCGCAATTCCCGCCTTGAGATGCGTCTGCTCCTCTGGGCCGACCAGCAGGGTGGCTGGAAGGTGTTCGGCAGTTCCACGGGTTTCCGTCTGCCCGACGACTCCGTGCTCAGCCCCGACGCCTCCTTGGTGCGTCTCGATCGTTGGCAGGCCCTGACCCCCGAGCAGCGCCGCAGCTTTGCCCCCCTCTGTCCAGATCTGGTGGTGGAACTGGCCAGCCCCAGCGACGAAGGTCCCCGCGGCCTCACGGCCCTGCGCAGCAAGATGGCTGCCTACCAGGCCAACGGCGCCTGTCTCGGCTGGCTGCTCATCCCCCACCAGCACACTGTGGAGGTCTGGCCAGCCAGCGGTGATCCCCAGCGCTTTGAAGCAATCACTCAGCTGGAGGCTGGTCCCGAATTCCCGGATCTGCAGTTGCGCCTCGAGGAGATCTGGGCGGTCTGAAGCTGAACCGTGAGTCTGGATGCGCCCTACCCTGAAGCAGTCCAACGGCTTGGTGTGATGACCATCTCTGCCAGCCCACTCACACCCGGGTCAACCACTCCCTTCCATGCCCTGGCTCCGCTACGGTTTCCCACCGACATGCGGCTCACGCCCGAGCAGTTTGCACGTCTGTGTGCCGAGAACCGTGAGGCCGTGCTGGAACTCGCCTCCGATGGCCAGGTGCTGGCGATGACGCCCACCGGAAGCGAAACCGGAGGGCGCAACATCGAACTGGCGTTCCAGCTCCAGCGCTTCGCCCGATCAGGCACCACCTGGAAGGCGTTTGCTAGTTCCACTGGCTTCCGCCTGCCCGACGACTCCGTGCTCAGCCCCGACGCCTCCTTGGTGCGTCTCGATCGTTGGCAGGCCCTGACCCCCGAGCAGCGCCGCGGCTTTGCCCCCCTCTGCCCTGATCTGGTGGTGGAACTGGCCAGCCCCAGCGACGAAGGTCCCCGCGGCCTCACGGCCCTGCGCAGCAAAATGGCTGCCTACCAGGCCAACGGTGCCCGGCTCGGCTGGTTGCTCATCCCCCACCAACAGGCTGTGGAGGTCTGGCCCGCCAGCGGCGAGCCCCAGCGCCTTGAAGCAATCACTCTGCTGGAGGCTGGTTCCGAATTCCCGGATCTGCAGTTGCGCCTCGAGGAGATCTGGGCGGTCTGAAGCTGCCGCCCTGGCCGAACCCCACCACGGCCTACGGCCAAGCCAAGCGCGCCGCCCGCAACCGCTACCTGCCGGATATGACCGACACAAGCCCTAGACCCCTTGCACAAGTTCCCCAGCGTGCCTCCCTGCGCGAGGTGCTCACGGTGTCGAGCCGTGGCCAGATCACCTTGCCCGCCGAAATGCACAGGCACCTGGGCATCGAACCGGGTGGCGCGGTGATCGTGGAAGACTGTGGCGGTGAGCTGCGACTCAAGCCAGCAGCCGTGCTGGAGGTGGAGTTGTACAGCGATGAAGACATCGCCGCCTGGGATCAGGCTGATGCCCTCTCAGACCAGGAACGCCAGCAGATCCTCAAGCGCCTACGCCAGGGAAGAAGCACGCCGCAACCTCGAACGCAAAGCTCCTGTTGGCTTACCTGAGTTCAGTCGTCAGCTCAGCAAGATTGGCCGATTTACAGAGCTGCCCACGCTTGCAAAGCCACTGTGTAGCTCACTGGCGATCACCGCGACTTCGGTCAATCTGTCGCCGATTTTCTGACTGCGCTCGGGGATTCGGCATGAGGCGTAGCCAAAGCCCGGCTCCTGCTTATCCAATGGAAAGAAGCGGCAGGGCAACCATCTGGGAACGGCACAGAACCCCAACCCCAACGGCCAGCCGCAGCGAGATGACTGGCCAAGGGGATTCAGGAGGGCGTGCGCCGGCCCGGTGGCGACTCGCCCCACTAGGCGATCAGCTGAAAGGGCAGGCCCAGGGCCTCGGCAGCCTTGACCAACCCTTGATCGGCGCTGGCCATCGTGAGGCTTTGGCGCTTGGCGATGGCCAGATGCAGGGCATCACCACTGCGCAGCGGCGGCCCTTTGAACTCCTGCAACCACTGGCGCGCCTGGAGATAGTCCGCGCCACGCGGCTCGAGCAAGCCCAGCCGCTCCTGCCGGAAACACTCAAATTCGGCATGAATGGCCCGGCCGCGTTGGGCCGTGAGCTCACCGCGGCGCAGGCATAACGCCACCACATCGGAAAACTCCATCAACACCCAGTGGCTCACCCACAGGGCCTGATCAGCCTGGGCCAGTAGCCACCGCTCAGCTGCGCCATAGCCGCTATCAGCAAGAAACAGTGACAGCACCACACAGCTATCCAGATAAACCGGCGCAGGGCTTCCAGCGGCGATCACGCCTCCTCCCGCAACTCACGCACCAGCTCCACAGCACTAACGGCCAGGCTGGGCTGACCCGCATGGAAACGGCGCAGCCGCTGCGGCCAAGGCAGAGCAACCTCAGACTGGGGCCCCTGCCCTTCGCGCACCAACCGCGCCACTGCCTGACCACGCCTGGTGATCACCACTTCATCGCCAGCTTCCACCGCATCCAGTAACGCCGAAAGCTGGGCCTTGGCCTCGGCCAAACCAACCGTACGCATAGTCATCTGGTCTGTTGGTCATCTGCAGCTTAGCGATGGGTTCGCTGCCAGATGCGGATCAGCCAACCACCAGACCCCTCAAGCGCTAGGCATATCGCGCAGCTGATGGAGGCAGTTTCGAGATCAGCGGTCCCGGTTGTGCTGCTTCTGTACGCCTACTGCGTCGGCTTGCCGTCTGTCACGAAAGATCGAGAGAGCCTGCTATGAGGACCTGCCCTTCCGGGTGCTGAGCGGTAACCAGCAGCCGGACCACACACGGATCAGTGAGTTCCGACGCCGGCACCTGGAGCTATTGGAGGATCTGTACGGCTTCGCAGAAGCCCAGGGGCTACGTGCAGGTGCTCAGGCTCTGTCAGAAGTCCGGCCTGGTGCAGATGGGGCCTATGGCGCTGGACGGCACCAAGGTGGAAGCCAAGGTCATGAGCCACGAGCGCATGGAGAAGAGCGAGCAGCAACTCAGGCAGGAGAGGCGGGAACTGCTGAGGAAGGCCGAGCTCATCGACGCTCAGGAGGACGGCCGCCACGGCAAGGGCAAGCGTGGCAGTGAACGACCCGAGCAGCTGCAGCGTCGGGAAAGCCGGCTGGAGAAGATCCGCCAGGCCAAGGCTGAGCTGGAGGCAGAAGCCGCTGCGGCCCAGGCCCGCCGGCGCCAGAAGCCGCAACAGCTTCAGATCAAAACCCTGTCTCTGCCTCCAGCATCCGGCCGTAGATGCCGAGGTTGAAGGCCATCGAGCCGTCGCTAATCCCCGGCACGACATCGGCCGCAGCCAAGGATGTAGGGCCAGGCTTGCGAGGGTGTGGCGGCAGGGGGGGGCGGCTGCCATGAAAGGGGCCTTGAGGTGTGGGCACTTGCCAAAACGGGGCCGCTGATGCTTTTACGAAGCCGCCTTCGCGCCAAGATGGCCTGACTGGAAATGGCTCAGCATGCAGGCCGGGAGTGATCACGCGCAACAGGGAGACGGCCAGCAGCGCAAACCTCGCCAACGCAGCCGCCGCCGCGAACTGTTCTGCCCCGCCCATCCCGAGCAGAAACTGGTGGGCAACGGAAAGAAATATTTTCTCCATCTGCTCACATCCGAGCAACTGAAGCAGCGGGGCATGCCGGATGGCAAAGCCCGGCTCGTGATCAAGGCCTTCCCGGTGCTGGTGCTCAGCAATGAGTGGATCGAGGAACTGTTCTGCGCGGCGTGTGGAGCCTGTCACTGGTGCCATGTGGTGCGCCTGGATGCGGTGCATCACAGCGTGCGCTGGGCGCGGCGCGACCTCTGGCAGCAGGTGGCCCACGTGGATCCGCTCGTCGCCAACCCGAGCGTGAGCCAATTCACGGCGCAGCAGGCCCGCCGCCTCAGCCGCAAGCGCAGCGACGGTAAAGGCTGGTTTGGTTAGAAGGCCTTGGAGGAGAAGAGGGCGAAGACGGTGCGCAGCAGGATCTTGAAAGCGAGGCGCAGCGACCAATCACGCTGGTAACGCAGGGAGGCATGGACAGAGGCAGGCTCGTGGGCTCCTGGGAGGGGGATTCAAACCAAGCCGCGAGCCGCAGACCGAGATCAGGTTGGTCGAGCAGCTGCTGGTGGAAGAGGCCTGATTGACCGACACATCTCAACCGAGACGCTCATGCGACAGCGAGCTGCAGCGGATCGAGGCGCTGAGGTTGTGATCGTGGTGGCAGTTCAATCCGCGTGAACCAGGGCTGCTTGCGGCGGCGCCAGCCTGACACCGCGGCTGGGAATGCAGGGCCCCAGTTGCCGCTGGGGGATGGGCATCCAGGTCATGAGTTTGGCTTTGATATCAGCGACGAACACCTGCAGCGTCGCCAGCCCGATCCGCACAAAGCGCCTACCCTGCCGCCAGTGTGGATCCACCTGACGGCGCAGGCAAGCCAGGCTGATGGCATAGCCCTGCAGACTGCCCATCACAGCGATAGCGACGATCAGCAACAGCCGATCGATGCGCTGCGGGTCGCGCAGGCCGCTGCTCGCAGCAGAAGCGCTGGCAAGCGTGTGCCACAGCAACGGAATGGCCCGACCATGGGCCACCACGGAGAGCACAACCACGCAACACCGATTCCAGAGCAACCAGCGCTGACAACGCCGCTGCCAACTGGCTGCCAAGCAGTTCCCCAGCGGCAACACGCTCTTCCAGCGGTCGAAACAGACCGTCTGGCTCAGCAGCAGACCAGTCACCATCTGTGCCAAGAGCACCAGATGACGCTGATCAAGAAACGGACTGTGTTGACGCAGGAGGCCGATCAGCTCAGCATGGAGCCGGGCATGGGATGCCACTGGGGATTGGATTGGTTTCGTAGCCCCAAGTTCTCATAGCTCCCTGCCCACCCAATGACCTGAGACCCATTCTGTCGCAACGGTTCTCAGACACTCAATGGCAACGCATTCGTTCTCGATTACGAGGATTACCATGAATGGCACTACACAACCCCACCCCATCCCATCCCATCCCGCCGAGTTCCTTCAGGAGCTCTACCTGGAACCTGGCAACATCTCCATCCGCGAACTGGCTGGCATTGCCTCGAGTGGTTGACAGCTTGACATCAACCCACCAGGCCCCAACCGTGGGTATCAAGGATCTCCAGTACGGCGGGCTCAGCGCTGGCGGCTGGCCAATGCATCAGGTCACCCAGCAACTCCTCCTCCCAGGCATCCCTGCAGTGTTCGTAGAGCGCCAGGTTGGTGCCACGGGGGAGCAGCCGTGAAGGATAGAGCAGGCCATCGGGCCGCTCAACCGCGTCGTGCCACCAGCGCGACCAGGCCTGAGATACGGGCAGCCGGGCATCCAGGTTCAATCTGGTCAGCGCCGGCCCCCTCAGATCCAGCACCTGTAGGTCACGGGTGGCCGTGATCCTGCTGATGCAGCGTTCCTCCAGTTCCAGGCGGGAGAGAAACTTCAACCCTGCCGGCAGATGACTGTCCATCACCTGATGGCCGTAGGTTTCAGCGAAGGCTATTTCCAGGGTGTTGGCCAGGTAGAGCACGCCGAACCCACCATCGGCAGCATTCCAACGGCCTTGATCGTGGCGGCCCCAATGCAGTGCCGTGGCATGGCGGCATTGGTGGATGCGGAACCACTGACTGCCAGCCGCGATGGCGCGCAAGTGCAGGCCACGGGCCTGCTGCTTCGGGGGCAGCGGCAGGCTCACCTCAGCGGGCCAGTTGGCAGCCAAATTGGCGCGCCTTTCGGTTCACCGCCTCCACGGCAACCGGTTCCGATCTGCACAGCAGGGCGGCCGGTGTGTCGCCCAGCTCCGGGTCTGGGCTCAGGAAGAAGCGCAGCTGGGCCGGGCCGCTATCGGTATCGAGCAGATGCAGCACCGTTTCCAGGCCGGACCACACCCGTCCACCGGCCAAATCGAACTGAAAGGCCGGATACACACTCTGCTTGCCATGGCGCCAGCCGAGCAGCCGCTTGCGATCGCGCCGCTTGCGCACCCCTTCACCGCTGAGGCCGAGCAGCTGCTGGACCTCAGCCGGGCTGAGGCTGCCGCCACTGGCCTGCAGCAGCTGCATCAGGGCCTGTTCTCCCCGCAACCGCAGCAGCACCTCGCGGGGCGGCGGCACGGGCTCACGCCGCCAGGCGTTGATCACAAGTTCGGTGAGCAGGCTCAGATCATCGAGCGCCACGGCTGATGGCCGATGGCTGATCTCCTGCACAGGCCCACCGGGGGAGGCCAGCTTGCGCAGCACCAGCTGGTTGACGCGACCCAGCAACTCCCGTGCTTGGGGATCATCCGCCAAGGCCACTGACGGCAAGGCTGCTGACGCCAAGCCAGAGCCCCCCCCTTGCATAACCATCACGACAACCCCAGGAATTGACTTTGTCAGTATGGCAGATACGAACGGACAAAGCCAACTGAGGCGCAATTGCCCATCAGCAGCTGGTATCAAGGTCAGGCCAGCGGCCATCGACCAGGAACTGATCCCGCAGCAGCGTGATCACCTGGCTGAGGCCAAAAGAGGCAAGCGCCAGAAAGTGGCTGTCGGTCATGTGACGGCATGTGGCCCAGCCGTGGTCAAGCTCCTGCTCCATCCAGTGGCGGGCAGCCCTGGGCATCACATGCCCGCGATCCAAAAGGGCAATGATCACGTTGATGTCGAGCAGCGAGCGCATCAGAGCCCGGAAACCCTGGGACGTGGCCCACCAAGAGCCCGGTCTCAGGGCAGCGCTCCATCACCGCTGAAAACGTGGGCATGGTGCTGGCCCCCTGTTCCCTGGGCTACAGATGACCATCACCCGCAGCCATCGTGCGGCCAGGTGCAGGTGAAATGCGTAGCGGCAACGGCCTCCGGCAAGGCGCCCTACGCTCACCCCAAGGTTGCTTCTTGGCCATGACGCTGGCAGATGCCCCTGTGCCCATGGCCCGCACCCGCGATGCCCTGGCGCCCCTGCTGCTGCCAGACCAGCTGCGGCTCACGCCCGAGCAGTTTGCGCTCGTGTGCCAGGCCAACCCCAACGCCGTGCTGGAGCTCGACGCCAGCGGTCAGCTGATCCACATGACCCCCACGGGCAGCGAAACAGGATCCAGGAATCAAGCCCTCGGAGCCCTGCTCTGGATTGCCGTTCGAGCCTCAGGTCTTCCTTTCAAGCTGTTCGACAGTTCCACGGGCTTCCGCTTACCCGATGGCTCGGTGCTGAGCCCGGATACCTCGCTTGTGCGCCTCGCTCGGTGGCAGGCCCTCACCCCCGAGCAGCGCCGTGGCTTTGCCCCCCTCTGCCCTGATCTGGTGGTGGAACTGGCCAGCCCCAGCGACGAAGGGCCCCGTGGCCTCACGGCCCTGCGCCGCAAGATGGCCGCGTACCAGGCCAACGGCGCCCAGCTCGGCTGGCTGCTGATCCCCGAGCAGCAGGCCGTGGAGGTGTGGCCCGCCCTCGGTGGCGATGGGCCTGCCCGGCTGGATGCCGCCACCAGCCTCGATGCTGGCCCCCTGTTCCCCGGGCTTCAGATCGAGCTGCAGGAGATCTGGCAGGTCTGAACGGAAACGGATGACCATCGCTGTTTTGGTCGGTCTGGGCCCAGGCGCTGGATCTGGTGACGTCCAATCTCATGGCTGGCGGGATACCTTGCCCATCTGCAGCAGGGCATAGCCCACTGTGCGGCAGTCGCTCGACCAGGCTGATACCGAAGATCCATAGGCTGATCAGCTCACGGATGTCTGATTTTTCGGCCCGCTTGAGCCTGCTGCCACCGGCTTGCTTCTGCCTGTGTTGAAGGTGATGCAACCAGTCCCCGAGCATTACCGCATTCTGATGCTGCGCCATCAGGATGAGATCTGGCACGGATGTCAACGCTCAGCTTTGCTTGCAATCAACCATGATTGATCGCCGGGACGTCCTTCCAGACCCAGCAGGCACTGATCAAAGAAGTTGCGCGGCAAGTTCAGGTCAGGAAAGTCGCTGAATCGGTTGTGGATGGATTGTTTGCGTTCGGCTTGAATCTGAAAACCATGCTCCACCAGGCTTGCGATGATTTCAGACCGATTGGAGTGTTGATCGGCATGAAAATCGGTTTCGATGATCAGGGTTGCCTTGCTCAGCGCTTGTTCTTTGCTAGCGGCAAATAGCCTCGCCAGTACATCCAGCTCAGCGCCATCCACGTCAATCAACACCAGATCAAGACGCTCCAGCCAACTAATCGCGGTTTGCAGATCCGCAGTGAATCGACATTGCTGGTTGACGCCATTGACCTGGGCACTGGCGATCGCTGCCTGCAGGGCCCGTTGATCGACGTCCACCCCCACCACCTGCAGACGATCGGCGCGCACAGCCAACCCTGTGGTGTAGTACCCCTCGGCGCAGCCGATGTTCAGAAACGTGCGGGCTCCGGCCACAAGACCCATCAGGTCAGTCTGAATTTCCTTTTCGTAGGTGCCCAGCAGCTTTGGCGCCAGGGTTGAGCCATGGGCCTGTTCTGGATAGTGCAGACCTCGGAACGGCCCGGCCGCAATCTGACCCTGAAGATGGCGCCAGAGCCACTGCTCCAGCTCCATTCGCCGGAAGTGGGCGGCCACCACCAACAGGTCATGGCTGCTTGCCCCCGACGCCAACAAGCGCTGCAGCTCTGGCACCAGCTGCTGTCGGCTCAGCTTGGGTTCTGCCCCCGGATTGGTTGGCACGTTACCTCGACACCGGCAGGAACGTTCGTTTGCCCACCCGCCGGGTGCTGAAGGGTGTTTCCTGCCCGTCGTTGATGCGGATCTTCAACTGATCACCACGGCCGGTGAACACCTCAAGGCCTGCCCCGATCGGGAAGCTGGTGGAATCCTTCAACATACTGAAGAAAAGCTGCTTGCCGGAGTTCAGCTCTGTCACCTCCAGCCAGCACGGTTGCACGCAGCGCAACCGAAGGATGTCCCTGGCCGGAGCCGTGGTGCTTGGAGGGGCAGTGCTGCTGGGGCGAAGTTGCGAGCCCGATCCGCCTGTCTTCTGAGCCTGGAGTTGACTCTGGGGTTGGTTCAAAGTGTCGGGCAACAGCCGCTTCGGCGTCTGCCGGCCGGCCTCCCATAACGGCAGCGTGAGCAGTGTCAGCGCTGCTCCGAGAGCGCCACCGGCGACCATCGCCAGAAGCATGCCGAAGAGGCCGGAGGCGCCGCCCGCCTTTGCGGGCGCCTTCGCCGCGGCAGGTGCCGCATCTAGACGCCGCAGCAGTTCCTGGATGTCGGCCCTGGTGATCGCCTCAACGGCAGCGGCCGGCTCGGCACCGCGGCTGATCTCCAGGAGGGCCGCCAACTGGGACTCAGCAGCCATCCGCATTTTACGCTCGCTCGCCAGCGTGCCACCGACCTTCTCGAAACGACTCTGCATGTCCGCCAGTTCCGTTTCCAGGGCCACCAGCTTCTGATTCGACTGACCCAGAGCCCGATTGGAGGATTCCACCAGCTCCTGCGTGACGAGAAGCAGCTGATCGGACTGATCCTGACCCTTGCCCCACGGCTGGTCGTCCCTTGCGAACGCTGTGCCCTCAGGCTCAACCTGGTCCATGGAAGGGTTCATCGCGCTGCGCCATGCAGCTGAGTGTAAAAGCGATGGAGCGACACCCGATCCAGGTTGCTGCTGTTGGGATTTAATCTCAAACACACTCGCCGGCGAGAATCAAGGCTGGATCCCATGGGCTGACTGCCGGCATGCATGACCTCTACCCATCCCTGCCCCCTGAGCTTCAGGTTCGGGTCCTGCAGACGATGGCTCTGCTGTGGCGGTGCGATCCACCCCGCCATGACATCAGCCTGGAGGCGATCAGCGAGGCGTTGCTGAGCGCGGAACAGCTGCTCACAGGTGCGCGGCAGGGCCGCTGGGCGGAGAGTGACATTCGCAGCCTGGAGGTCCGCATCGCCGCCGTGGGCGGCTGCCTGGCCCCGGGTCTGCGCAGCAGTGGTCCAGAGTCCCTGCAGTCGTGGCGGCAGGAGATCCACGGTCGCCTGCGCAGCCTGTTTGAACTGCCGGTGCTCGCGGCGGCCGAGGCCGCATTCGGCCCCCTGTTGCAGCATCACCAGCCTGCGGATTTACCAGCCTGTTTCGCCCTGCTGCGGCAAGAGCTGGCGCCCCTGCTTCAGGAGCACCCGGCCCCCTGGTTGGACGCCCTGCTGGCGCTCGCGCCGGAGCGCCAGGTGGCCGTGTTCCGGGCCTGGCAGGTTTCCGACGCTGGCGTCCAGCCCCCCCCCTCCCTGCTCCAGCAGCTGCAGTCTGAACTGCAACCCCAGGCAGGGCTGGTCGCCGTTCAGCCCGAGGCGATGCAACCCGCCACGGATCTGGCCGTGCTGGAGCGCTACGAGGTGACAGCCGATGCCTTGCGGAGGCGGATCGTGAGTGATCTGCTCTCATCGGTGATCTTTCCTGAGCACGCCATGGCAGACGTGATCAGCGAGTTGATGAAGGATCTGGACATCCCTCCTCCTTACCCCAGTCGACTCGATCCCGAGTGGCTGCTGACGCTTTCTGCGGAGACGCGGGTTGCCCTGATAGAGAGCTGGGATGATCTGCGGCTCCGGCGTTGGATCGAGACCAATCTCCACGAGCGGGCCAGCGACCATTTCCACCAGCGGGCAGCAGATTTTGATCGCTATGTGTATGAGTGCATCCAGCTGAGTGATGTCGAAATGGCTCACAAGCTCCACCAATTACTGGCGATCAGTGAAAGCAACTTCGGCCAGCTTGCCACCCGCTATTCGGAAGGGGAGGAGCGCTGGACAAGAGGGCTGGTGGGACCGGTGCAGGCCAGTGCGCTGGGTCCGGAGCTACGGAGCCTGCTCACGCGCCTGAGGCCGGGAGAGATCCATCCCCCCTGCCGCCTCGATGGTGACCTCCGCATCGTGAGGTTGCTGCACCACTTCCCCGCCAGCCTCGATCAATCTCTCTGTAGGCAGCTGATGTGGGAGATCTTCGAACAGGATCTGGACGCCAGCGTGATGCACCACCTCGATCAGATCGAGCAGAGCGTGGGCGATCTGCCAGCCCTGTTCCAGTCGTTCAGTTTGCTTCCGCCCCGGCCGGACAACACCCTGCAAGGACTAAAGTAAGCGATCAGAGGTTTCAGACCCGAGCAATCCCCCCTGACGGGCTCGGCAGTATGGCCGTCTCCACCCTTCTCTTCACAGTGGTCGGCTTGGCGGCCCTCTGGTGGGGCATCAGCCTCGCGATCTCGCTCACCCTGGCGTTGATGGATCGCGCCACCCAGCATTGCCGCGATGGGCTGGCCGTTGAGCGCATCCACAGCCAGGCCCGCGAGCACCAGCACCGGCTCGACACTCTGCGCCGCAGGCGACAGGGCTGGTGCCTCACCAATCTGGACGGGCGCAAGCAGTGGCTTGAACGGGATCAGCTGGAGCTTTTTGCTCGCAGCTGCTGGCTAGAGCTCGGGCTCAGCGGCCCCTGCAGCGTCAGCGAGCTGCGGCGTCACTGGCGCCGCAGCAGCCTGCGCTGGCACCCGGATCAGGGCGGCGACAACGCGGCCTGGTTGCGGCGCCTGCGCGCCTATGAGGCCCTGCGCCAGCTGGGCCGTGAGGCCAGCGCCCGCCACCTGGTGCAGACGCTGCCGCCGCCCCTGCCCGCCGTGAGCCGCCTGCGTCGCCCCTGGCGCTGGTTCTGATCGTCGTCTAGGCCGCCCGGGGAAGCCTTAGTTTCGATGACCGACTGGTCAGAGGCTGCCATGCCGCATCTCCTGCTGGAGGGAAAAGCTGATCGGTATCAACAATTTCTGACCTTCGCGGCCCACAGCAACCTCGTCGACGTCTCTGACGACTTTCACTTCCGCATCCAGACCATCGAAAGCCCGACGCTGTTGGTGCGTCACGTCCGCACCTTCGGGCAGGCCACAAACCACGGCGAGCTGCCCGACGCCTTCTTCGCGCTGATGCTCAGCTTCCACCCCGGTGGCTTCAGCAGCACCGGCCCGCTCAGCGACTCCGGCCCCCATCCCCCAGGCCCAACCCTGCACTGGCACCTCGCCAACGGCAGCTGCACCAACCACCATCGCAACTCGAAGGTCACCTACCTGCGCCTGGAAAGCGCCGCCCTGCTGCGCGCGCTCTCCGCCCAGGCGATCCCGGTGTCCCAGCTCGCCTGCCTCCAGGGCGTGGCGGCACCAGCGACCCTGGTGCAACGGATCGAATCCCTGGGCCAGCAGCTTGCCAGCGCGGAGATCCAGCAGCACCGGCCGATCACGGCGGCTTTCTACAACCGGCTCGCTCAGGAGCTCCGGCACCTGCTCGGCCCGCCCAAACCCAGCGACGCCATCGCCGCAGGCCACGCCTCCATGGCCATCGAATGGATGATGACCCGGCTCAACGCCCCGACCACCCTGCCCCAGCTGGCTCAGGAGGTCGGCCTGACCCCTCGCCGTGTGCAGGCCTGCTTCAAGAGCCAGTTAGCCCTCTCACCGATGCGCTGGTTGAAGCTGGCCCGCCTCAGTGCGTTGCGGCAGCTGCTCTGGGACAGGAATCTGCAGGATCAATCGATTCAGCAGTTGCTGGGCCGCAGCGGCCTCGGTGACACCAGTCTCAGCCGCCTGGATTACAAGGATGTGTACGGGGCCAGCTTCAGCACAGAGCGACGCCACGCCCAGGCGGCCCAGAGGCAATCTGCCTCTGTGAGCCAGGAAACGGTCCATCACCAGTTCAACAACACAGCAGCGGCGATCCACTATTTAGAAACCCTGGACGATGTAGATAGCCATAACAACAGGACCGAGTTGACCATCACCATCACGTCATCGATCAAGTAGCGCCTGATCAGGCTCAGCAGAATGACACCGAGTTGAAGAATTAAGGCCTGGCTTCCAACTCCTTCCGGATCAGGCGGGCCATCAAGGCCGAGAGCGTGGTATCTTGATCCATCGCATGCAAGCGAAACTGGCGGTAGAGGCTGCGGGGCAGGCTGACGCTGAGGCGAGCCATCGACTCGGAGCCGGTGGGCTCAGAGGAGATCCCGCCATCCGGACACTGCACATCCATAACCTGCAGCCTACTCTTGGCAGGAGCCTGGGTCATACGGAAACGGAATAATATGTCTTAAGCACCCTAATGGTCCTGCTGTCCGTCCCGCCCACCTGTCGAGCGAACTGTTCGCAGACCATCAGCTCATGTCGCAATCCATCCTAAACCCAAGCTGAAACACGCTTAAAGATGAGTGAGTTGGAATAATGTCAGCATCGATACATCGCGATGGATCTCACAAGCAGAATCAAGGACTTTGCTAGCCGTCAGCGCAATCTGCGGAGCTGGCTCTTAACCTCGCTGCTGCCCCAGAGCGTCGTTCTGGCCAGCGGCAACAGACTGACTCTGCTGCTGCTCGGCCAGTTGATTCTGCGACGCAGTCGTCCCTATGCCGCCATCACCACCGAGGCGGAAGCCGTGGACGCCCTGACGACGCTTCAGCCCGGACTGCTGATCGTGGTCTCTCCCCTGGAAGAGGGCGACGCGATCAGCCTCTGCCGCAGGGCCCGGCAACAACAACCCAAGCTGAGGATCCTCCTGTTCCTGGACCCACAGGACAGCGGATCAGCCGTCCAGGAGATCGATGCACTGGTGGATGCGGTGCTGCACCCCCTCGATATCGGCCACGAGGAGTATCCGGTCGTGAAGGCCTTCATGGCGCTCCTGCGCGCTGGCCGCTACCGCAGCCCATCGTTGCGGCAGCCACAACACGGGGTGACAGGCCCTCCAGCCCCCGAGCAGCGCTCCAGGGAGCCCAAGCTGACGCCACGGGAGCAGGAGGTGCTGGAGCTGATCGGCCAGGGCCTGAGCGATCGCCAGATCGCCAGCAGCCTTGGGCTCAGCTATGAAACGGCTCGCAGCTACGTGAAGGCCGTACGGCGCAAGCTGGGCAGCAACAACCGACTGGCGGCGGCGGCCTGGTCCTGGCGGCGGCAAGCTGATCCCCCATCCCCCCCAAGCGGGGGGGGGATGGGGGATCAGCCCAAAGGTTCGCAGTAATCCTGCTGCAGAATGCACCAAGCTCAGCAGGCCTCTCTTGATGACGACGAGTGCGCACACCGCGACCCGGCCCGATCAGCAGCAATCCGACTCCATGACGGTAACCGGGAAATCCATCAAGAAGCTCTCGGTGTTGTTACCCGCCACACTGCACCTGCGGGCCAAGCGTCAGGCCGTGCTGAATGATCAGACGCTGACCGATCTGATCATCTCACTGCTACTGGATTATCTCGAATCGGCCGAGCAGGAGCCAGACCAGGACAAACAAGCCGCTTCCGGGTCGGCCGACCACCCATAACCCCCCCCCCGATGGGGGAGGGGCAGAGCGTCACTCCTCGATTGTCACCTTATTGATGCGGCTGCCGTTCTTGAGCGCCAGCACCAAATCGATGTTGTCGGTGTGGCCAAACACAGTGTGCTGGCCATCGAGGTGCGGCTGGGGGCCATGGCACAGAAAGAACTGACTGCCGCCGGTGTTGCGCCCCGCATGGGCCATCGACAGGCTGCCGGCCTTGTGCTTCTGGGCGTTGATCTCGCAGGGGATCGTGTAGCCGGGGCCGCCGGTGCCGGCCGTGCCGCGGGCGCCTTCACGGCTGTTGGGGCAGCCCCCCTGGGCCATGAAGCCTTCGATCACCCGGTGAAAGGCGAGGCCGTCGTAGAAGCCGTCCTTGGAGAGCTTGACGAAATTCGCGACGGTGCCGGGGGCCTCGCTGTCGAACAGATCAATGCTGATCAGGCCGGCGTCGGTGTCCATCAGGGCCTTGGTCACGGTCGAGGAGGCAAACTTCGACTGTATCCGTCCAGGGCAACCTGCTTCCATGGCCACCCTTGAGCCCCGCTCCCCCTCCCCCCAGGCCGGCGGTCCGGCCAGCCTCGACCATGCCCGTGCCCGCCTCGGGGTGCTCGGTGGCAGCGGCCTCTACGCCATGGAGGGGCTGGAGGATGTCCGGGAACTGACCGTTGAAACCCCCTACGGGGCCCCGTCCGACAGCCTGCGGATCGGGCGCATCGGCGCTCTCGAGGTGGTGTTCCTGGCCCGGCACGGCCGCCACCACAGCTTCACCCCCAGTGAGGTGCCCTACCGGGCCAACCTCTGGGCCCTGCGCTCCCTCGGCGTGCGCTGGATCCTGTCGGTGTCGGCCGTCGGCTCGCTGCAGGAGAGCGTGCGCCCCCTCGACATGCTGGTGCCCGATCAGTTCATCGATCGCACCATGCAGCGGCCGCTCACCTTCTTCGGTGAGGGGCTGGTGGCCCACGTGGGCAACGCCGATCCCTTCTGCGCCGTGCTCTCCCGGGTGCTCGGCGACGTGGGCGACAGCCTGATGCCGGAGGGTCGCCAGCTGCACCGCGGGGGCACCTACCTCTGCATGGAGGGGCCGGCCTTCTCCACCCGGGCCGAATCCGAGCTCTACCGCTCCTGGGGTTGCACGGTGATCGGCATGACCAACCACACCGAAGCCCGCCTGGCCCGGGAGGCGGAGATGGCCTACGCCACCCTGGCGATGGTCACCGACTACGACTGCTGGCACACCATGCACGACGCGGTGACGATTGAGCTGGTGATCGACAACCTGCGCACCAATGCGGTCCTGGCCCAGCAGATCGTGCGCCTGGCCGCCGAGCGGATCCAGGCCCTGCGCCCCCCCAGCTCGGCCCACCAGGCGCTGCGGGATGCGCTGCTGACCCCGGCCGCCCAGGTGCCGCCGGCCACCCGCCGCCGCACCGAGCTGTTCACCGCCCCCTACTGGGGCCCCTACACCGGCTGAGATCCTGGAATCCCTCCCCACAGAACAGGCCATGGATAGCTGGGAGTACCTGGTGATCCACATCAATGTGGAGCCGCCCAAACCTGCGGCCCAGGCAGCCCCAGCGGATTCACCTGCTGCCGAGGCGCCCGGCAGCCGGGAGGGGGGCAGCGCCCGGGTCTTTTCCGAGTCGTTTCTGAAACAGGAGTTCCCCCACCTCTACCAAGCGGGTGCCGGCGAGGGGGGCGTGGACCCACCGCCGCAGCATCCGGCCCAGCAACTGCAAGGCTTCCTCAACGGCCAGGGCAGCCAGGGCTGGGAGCTGATCGGGGTGTTTCCGGTGGGGGTGCTCTCCATGCTGATCTTCCGCCGCCCCAAGCCGGTGGAGCCCCAGGCCAAGGTGTCCCTGGAGGCCCTGGACAGCCGCCTCGAAGCCCTGGAGCGCAGACTGCCGCCCGCACCCGCAACGGCGCTCCGGCCAACCAGCGCCCAAAGCAGCAGCGAGACTGAGCCGCTGAGCCCGGCCCAGCTGGCCAGCCTGGCCAACGAAGCGGCCTTGCCCAGCAGCAGGGCCGCCCAGGCCATCGGCCTGCGCTCCGCCTCCAGCCTGGCCAACCACGGCGCCCGTTACGGCTATCCACCCGGTCTCTGTAAAACCGGGCCCAATGGCCTGGTGGCCATTTACACCGGTACGGGCTCAGCCCCAGGCGGCGGCAAGGCTCAACGCCTCTGGATCGTGGTGCCCGCCGAACGCCTGGCGAACGGATCCAGCGCCAGCTGATCCAGCCGGGAGCCCACCGCTCAACCGGCGGCCATCGCGGCCTGGGCCGAACGCAGGCTGCCCCCACTGCAGGCCAGTTGCTGGGCGGCGGTGGCCGCATCCTGGCCCGTCAACGCCATCAGCAGGGCCAGTTTCACCGAGCCATCGGCGGCGCCCAGCAACGCGGCGGCCCGGGGGCGATCGACGCCAGCCAGGTCCCGCAGGATGCGCAGCGCCCGGTCCTCCAGCTTGCTGTTGGTCACGGCCACATCCACCATGCGGTTGCCATAGACCTTCCCCAGCCGCACCATCACGCCGGTGGACAGGATATTGAGGGCCATCTTGGTGGCCGTGCCCGCCTTGAGCCGGGTGGAGCCGGTCAGCAGCTCGGGGCCGGTCAGCAGGCGGATGTCGATGTCGCAGGGCATCGGCACCTGCTCGGTGGGCACACAGGCCATGGCGATCGCCAGGGCTCCGATGGCGACGGCATGGCTGAGCCCACCGAGCACATAGGGGGTGGTGCCGCCGGCGGCGATGCCCACCAGGGCATCGGCCGGGCCGAAACCCCGCTCGATGAGGTCGTCCCGACCCGCCTCCCGGAGATCTTCCAGGCCCTCGGAGCTGCGCAGCAGGGCCGCCGCCCCGCCCGCCAGCACCCCCTGCACCAGCTCCGGGGGGCTGCAGAACGTCGGCGGACACTCCGCCGCATCCAGCACCCCCAGCCGGCCGGACGTACCGGCCCCCA
Organism: Cyanobium sp. Cruz-8D1; assembly: GCF_024345975.1. Classification (GTDB taxonomy): domain Bacteria; phylum Cyanobacteriota; class Cyanobacteriia; order PCC-6307; family Cyanobiaceae; genus Cyanobium. The sequence continues at coordinate 19,902 of NZ_JAGQCD010000014.1, forward strand.
GGTAAAACAGGCGCCCGCCGGCCGAGAGGCGAGCCGCGATGGCATCGATGGCGGCCGCCAGGGCCGGTGCCGCAGCGGCCACCGCCTGCTGGGGCAGCAGGTCGTTGGCGCAGAACAGTTCCACCAGGCTCGCCGTCGGCAGCCGGTCGAGGTCTTCGCTGGCCGGGTTGGGCCGCTCGGTGAGCAGGTGGCCCCTGTCGCCGCTGGCCTCACTCACAGCAGCCCTTCCAGGCGGCGCCGGAAGGCCTCCAGCTCCGGATCGCTGCCGGAGCCCTCGGGTGCCCCGGCGTCAGCCTGCGCCGCCGCCGCCTGCTCCTCCTTCCAGGTGGTCACGTCCATGTTGCGTTCGGGCGGCGCGATCAGCAGCCGCTCCTCCTCGCTGTTGGGCAGAAAGCCGGCCGGAACGAAGCGGGCTTCGTAGCCAGCCTCAGCACAGAACATCTCCAGCTCCTCCCGATCCAGGGCCTCGACGCAGGGCACCGGAAAATCCTGGGCCTCGAGCAGGCCGGCATAGCGCTCGGCGTCGTCCGGGTCCTCAAACAACAGCACCACCGTGCGCCCCCCGAGCTCGAGCGAATGGATGCCCTCCTGGTCGCTGCCCGGATCGAACAACAGGACATGCACCGGCTTGGGTGGGGGACTGCTGGCAGTCACAGCGTTAGGGATGGGGCGTTGGCCAGTGTCTCATCCGTTGGCGGCCGCTGGGACGGTCAGCCGCTGATGGGGACGCTGCCCTGCTCCCGGTGCAGCTCCTGCAGGCGCCGGAACAGGGCCTGCTCCGCCTCTGTCGGCGTGGCCGGCACAACAATCCGCACCTCCACCAGCTGGTCACCCCGCTGCTCCCCCTGGCTCTGGCCCCGGTGCCGCAGGCGCAGCAACCGGCCGCTGGAGGAACCGGGGGGCACCCGCAGCCGCACGGGACCCTCCAGGGTGGGCACCACCGCCTGGCAGCCGAGGGCGGCCTCGGCGGGGTGCAGCTCGAGTTGGTAGAGCACCCGCAGGCCATCGATGCGCAAGCCCTCTTCGGTGCGTACCCGCAGCTGCAGGAAGTGATCGGCGCCGCCGGCCGCCACCCCGGCCAGCCGCAGCCGCCAGCCATCCCCCGCCAGCGGCGGCGACCAGACCTCCACCACGGTGCCGTCGCGCAGCTCCAGCTCCAGTCGTTGGCCGGCGAGCGCCTGCTCCGGTGTGAGGCTCACCAGGGTTTCCTCATCGGTGGCGGCCATCACCGGGGGCGATGCGGCCGCTGCGGCGGTGACGCGGCCGGCCTCAGGCGGCTCCTCCGGCTCGGGTTCCTCGTCCCAGCTCCGGCCGCTGCGGCGCTCCTGGCCGAAGAGCTGGGCCAGGTAGTCCTCGAAACGGGGGAAGCCGCTGGCAAAGGGATCGCCTTCGAAGCCGGCACTGTCCTGCCCCTCGCCGGCCTCCCAGGCGCGGCGCCGGATCGGATCGGAAAGCACCGCATAGGCCTCGTTGACCCGCTTGAAGCGGGCTTCGGCCACCGGATCATTGCCGTTGAGGTCGGGGTGCCAGAGGCGGGCCTGCTGGCGGAAGGCCCGTTTGATGCTGACCGCATCGGCGCCCGCCGCCAGACCGAGCACCTCCCAGTGGTCACGGGCGGCGGTCGCCACCGAATCCGAGTTGGGGAATTGGCTCACGACCCTCAGCCGTCGGCCCAGGGATCATCCTGATCGCCCCGGCCGGGGCGACGCGGCCGGTGACGATCGGCGGCCGGATCCCGCTCGGAGGACTCCTGCCGCTCCCAGGAACGGCCGCTCTCCCAACGGCGCGAAGGCAGGTCGTCGTCGTAGCCAGCCTCCCGCTCGGCGAAGCGGCCGAGGGGGTAGGGATCCCGCTGGGGCAGTCGCGGCGGACTCGACCAGGGATCGGAGCGGCCCGATCCGCCCCAGTCGTCCCAGTCGTCGTCGGAGAAGAGTTCGTCCTTGAGCGATCCCAGGGTGTTCTTGAGTCCCTTGAGGGGGCCGCTCTCGGCGCGCCGTTCCCCCAGCAGGCGCCGATTGAGACCGAACAGGGCCTCCTGCAGCTGGCTCACGGTCAGGTCGAGGTCGGCAGGGTCGTCCTGGGAAAGCACGTCCTGCACATCCCGCAGGGCCAGCTCCACGGCACGCTGCTGGCGATCCGCCCCGGCGGGCCCCAGCTCCAGGGCGGCATCCCGCAGACGCCGTTCGGCCTGGGCCACCAGGGTCTGGGCGCGGTTGCGGCGGTCGATCACGGCCCGCTTGCGGCGATCCTCCACCGACTTGCGCTCCGCCTCCTCCAGCAACCGGTTGATCTCCTCCTCGCTGAGGTTCGATCCCCCCTGGATCGAGACGCTCTGCTGGCGTCCGGTGGTGCGGTCGGTCGCGGACACCTGCAGCAGGCCGTTGGCATCGATGTCGAAGGAGACCTGCACCTGGGGCACCCCGCGCGGCGCCGGGGGAATGCCGGAGAGCCGGAAGCGGCCAAGCGATTTGTTGTCGGCGGCCATCTGGCGTTCGCCCTGCAGCACGTGGATCTCCACCGACGACTGGTTCGCCTCCGAGGTGCTGAACAGATCCGACTTGCGCACGGGAATCGCGGTGTTGCGCGGGATCAGCACCTTCATCACCCCACCGATCGTCTCCAGCCCCAGGGACAAAGGCGTGACGTCGTTGAGCATCAGGTCGCGCAGCTCACCGGTGAGGATGCCGGCCTGCACGGCCGCCCCGATCGCCACCACCTCGTCGGGATTGACCGACTGGCAGGGCTCGCGGGGAATCAGGGTGCGCACCAGCTCCTGCACCATCGGCATGCGGGTGGAGCCCCCCACCAGCACCAGGTCATCAATCGCGTCGGCCGTGAGGCCCGAATCCCGCAGGGCGCGCTGGACGGGGCGCAGCAGCCGGTCGAGCAGGTCCGGGCAGAGACCCTCAAAGACGCCCCGCTCCAGGGTGGTTTCGATGTGCAGCGGACCATCGGGCCCCGTGGCGATGAACGGCAGCGACAGGGGGGTGCTCTGCACCCCGGAGAGCTCCTCCTTGGCCTTCTCGGCGGCCTCGGTGAGCCGCTGCAGGGCCTGGCGGTCACGGCGCAGGTCGAGGCCGTTCTGCTGCAGGAAGGCTTCGGCCACCCAGTCGACGATGCGGCGGTCCCAGTCGTTGCCCCCCAGCTGGGTGTCGCCGCTGGTGGCCATCACATCGAAAACACCGTTGGCGATGCGCAGCACCGACACGTCGAAGGTGCCGCCACCGAGGTCGAACACCAGCACCCGCTTGACGGTGCTGCGGTCGAAGCCGTAGGCCAGCGCCGCCGCGGTGGGCTCGTTGAGGATCCGCTCCACGGCGATCCCCGCCAGCCGGCCGGCATCGCGGGTGGCCTGGCGCTGGGCGTCGTTGAAATAGGCCGGCACCGTGATCACGGCCGCCTCCACCGCCTCGCCGAGGTAGGTGGTGGCGTCGTCCACGAGCTTGCGCAGGATCGAGGCCACCAGTTCTTCGGGGGCGTACTCCCGCTCGGTGGCCGGGCAGATCACACGCACGTTGCCCTGGTCGTTGGCGCGCACGCTGTAGGGCACGCCCAGGCTGCCCTCATCCAGTTCGTCCCAGCTGCGGCCGACGAAGCGCTTCAGGTTGGCAAACGTGTTGCGGGGGTTGAGCACGAGCTGGCGCCGCGCCAGCTGGCCCACCAGCAGCTCCTGGTCACGGCTGAACCCGACCACCGAGGGGGTGGTGCGGCCCCCCTCGGCATTGGCGATGACCTGGGGTCTGCCGCCTTCGAGCACGGCCACCACCGAATTGGTGGTGCCCAGATCGATACCGACGATGCGCCCCATGGAAGTCTTGATGGCGGCCCAACGCTACCGGAGCCTGAGGGCCGTTAAACCGAGCTTAAACGCAGCGGCGGAAACTCGTGCTCAGATCAGGAGGAACGTCCATGCCGACCGGCACCATCCCTGCATGAGGAGCGCCCCACCCATCGACGCGTTCACCCTGAGGCGCCGGCCCCCCCAGGAAAAGCTGATCGACATCGGCTTCCGCCAGCTCACCCTGGTGCTGGCTGCTTCGGTGGGCATCATCCTGCTCGCCATCTTCCTGACGGTGTTCAGTGGCGCCAGGGAGGCCATGGCCACCTTTGGCTTCAAGTTCCTGACCACCTCGGCCTGGGACCCCGTCAACGAGCAGTACGGGGCCCTGATCGCCATTTACGGCACCCTCGTCACCGCCATCCTGTCGCTGCTGATCGCGATTCCCATCGGCCTGGGCACGGCGATCTTCATCACCGAGGATCTGCTGCCTTCAAAGCTCAGGGAGGCGATCGGGCTGATGGTGGAGCTCCTGGCGGCGATTCCTTCGGTGGTGCTGGGCCTGTGGGCGATCTTCGTGATGGAACCGGCCATCCGCCCCTTCCTGAACTTGCTGCACACCACACTCGGCTGGACGCCCTTCTTCTCCACGGCACCCCAGGGATCCGGCACGGCCCCCGCGATTCTGATTCTGGTGGTGATGGTGCTGCCGATCATCACCGCCATTTCACGGGATGCTCTCAATCAGGTGCCGATCGAATTGCGCCAGGGCGCCTACGGGGTGGGCACCACCCGCTGGGGAGCCATCTTCAACGTGATCCTGCCGGCGGCGGTCTCCTCGATCATGGGCGGCGTGATGCTCTCCCTGGGCCGGGCCATGGGCGAAACCATGGCCGTCACGATGATCATCGGCAACTCGCTCAACTTCAGCGTCTCCCTTTTGGCACCGGGCAACACCATCGCCTCGATGCTCGCCAACCAGTTCGGTGAGGCCGATGGCATCCAGGTGTCGGCGCTGATGTACGCGGCCGTCGTGCTGATGGTCCTCACCTTCGTCGTCAACGTGCTGGCCCAGTGGATCGTGCGGCGTCTCAGCCTGCGCTACTGACTTCCGCTCCCCTGCACCCACTTCATCCCCCCGTCCACGCCGTTCCCTGGCCATGTCTCTCTCGACACCCCCACCGATCAATCACTTCACGGAGCGGCTCACCCTGCATTACGACCCGGGCCTGAAGCGCAATCGCTTCAACCAGGTCGCCAACGCCATCGCCGCCTTTTTCGCGGCCCTCGCGGTGGTTCCGCTGTTCCTGGTGCTGATCTACGTCCTGATCCAGGGAGGGCGTCTGATCAGCCTGCAGCTGCTGACCGACCTGCCCCCGGCCCCCGGCCTTGAGGGTGGCGGCATCGGCAACGCGATCATCGGCACCATCGTGGTGACCCTGATCGCCTCCCTGATCGCGATTCCCGTGGGGGTTGGCGGCGGTGTCTATCTCTCGGAATACGCCCAGAACGGCTGGTTTTCCAAGTTCGTCCGTTTCGGCAACGACGTGCTCGCCGGGGTGCCCTCGATCATCTCTGGGGTTTTCGTCTACTCCCTGATCGTCGCCACCAGGGTGTTCTTCGACCAGAGCTTCAGCGCCATGGCGGGCGGTATCGCCCTCTCGGTGCTGATGCTGCCCACCGTGATCAAGACCACCTACGAAGGCCTGCTGCTGGTGCCCCAGGAGATGCGCATGGGGGCCTACGGCGTCGGTGCCTCCCGGTTCGTCACCATCACCCAGATCACCCTGCCCGCCGCCTTCACCCCCATCGCCACCGGCGTGGTGCTGGGGATTGCCAGGGCGGCGGGGGAAACCGCCCCCCTGATCTTCACGGCCCTGTTCTCCCCCTTCTGGCCAGAAGGACTGTTCCATCCGATCGCCACCATGTCGGTGCTGATCTTCAACTTCGCGATCATGCCCTACGAAGCCCAGAACGAGCTGGCCTGGGCCGCCTCCTTCGTGCTCGTGATCATGATTCTCGGAGCCAACCTGCTGGCCCGCTGGATCAGCCACGCCTCCCGGTCCTGATCCCTGTTCCGCCTCCTTTTCCGCCTCCCTTCCCTCCGGCTTCGATTCACCCCTTCCCTGACATGACGGCATCTTCTCCCTCCACCGTGGCCAGCGACGTCTGCATGTCCCTGCAGGACGTGACGATCTCCTACGGCAGCTTCGAAGCGGTCAAGAACGTCTACATGGATCTGCCCAAGGGCAAGGTCACCGCCTTCATCGGCCCCTCGGGCTGCGGCAAGAGCACCGTGCTGCGGGCCCTCAACCGCATGAACGACCTCATCCCCGGCTGCAGCCTCAAGGGCCGGGTGATCTTCGATCAGCACGATCTCTACGACAAACGGGTCGATCCGGTGGAGGTGCGGCGCCGCATCGGCATGGTGTTCCAGAAGCCCAACCCCTTCCCGAAATCGATCTACGAAAACATCGCCTTCGGGGCCCGGATCAACGGCTACAAAGGGGACATGGACGAGCTGGTGGAGCGCTCCCTGCGCAAGGCGGCCGTCTGGGATGAGTGCAAGGACAAGCTCAAGGAGAGCGGCTTCTCCCTCTCCGGCGGCCAGCAGCAACGGCTCTGCATTGCCCGCGCCATCGCCACCGAACCCGAGGTGATCCTGATGGACGAACCCTGCTCGGCGCTGGATCCGATCTCGACCCTCAAGATCGAGGAGACCATGCACGAGCTCAAGCGCAGCTACACGATCATGATCGTGACCCACAACATGCAGCAGGCCGTGCGCGTCGCCGACATGACGGCCTTCTTCAATGCCGAGGCCGTCGAAGGGGGCACGGGGAAAGTGGGCTATCTGGTGGAATTCAACGAAACCGAAAACATCTTCAACTCCCCCAACCAGCAGTCGACGCTCGACTACGTCAGCGGACGCTTCGGCTGATTCCTAGCCTTGGGGGTCGTCAAACAAAAAGCGGCTACAAGAACCCTTTCAGTGCGTGCGCTGGGAGGGTTTTCTGGCTCCTGCAGACGAAAAAAAAGCCGGCCCGGAGGACCGACTTCAAAAGCGGAGAGGGAGGGATTCGAACCCTCGATAGAGTTGCCCCTATACAGCATTTCCAGTGCTGCGCCTTCGACCACTCGGCCACCTCTCCAGCGGCGAAATGGGGCAGGTGGCAATCTAGCAGGGGCTGCACCTGGCCCCCTCGCCCCGCCTGCACCCCTACTTGCCCAGCGCCCCCATGAGCAGCACCTACCCGATCACGGTCCACTGGCGACAGACCAACCGCGTCATCCGCCTCGACGTGCCGGAGGGGGAGTACATCCTGCGCAGCTTCGAAGCCCAGGGCGAACCCCTGCCCTTCAGCTGCCGTAACGGCTGCTGCACCGCCTGCGCCGTGCGGGTGCTGGCTGGAAGCATCGATCAGCGGGAGGCCCTCGGCCTCTCGAAAGACTTGCGCCAGCAGGGCTACGGCCTGCTCTGCGTCGCCCGGGCCACCGGCCCGCTGGAGGTGGAGACCCAGGACGAGGACGAGGTCTACGACCGCCAGTTCGGCCGCTTCTTCGGCCGCGGTCTGGTGCGTCCCGGCCTGCCCCTGGACGACGAATGACCTCCCTCTGTCAACGGGCCCTGGCGGGCTCCGGCCTTGATGCCACCGAACTGGAACGCTTGCTGCAGGTGGCCCGCGATGCCGCTGAGGCCGGCGGCCGTGAGCTGCGGCGCCACTTCGGCCGCCTGGAGCAGGTGAAAGAGAAGGGCCTGGCGGGCAACCTGGTCACCGAAGCCGACCTGGCGGCCGAAGCCGCCGTGCTGGCGGTCCTGGCGGAGGCCAGCCCTGGGGTGGCCGTGCTGGCCGAGGAAAGCGGCCAACTGGCCGGCCAGGGCGACCTGCTCTGGTGCGTCGACCCCCTCGATGGCACCACCAACTACGCCCATGGCTATCCGTTCTTCGGCACCTCCGTGGGGCTCAGCTGGCAGGGGCTGCCCCTGCTCGGTGCCCTGGAGGTGCCGGCCCTCGAGGAGCAGTACTGGGCCGCCCCTGGCCACGGCGCCTGGTGCAACGGACGCCGGCTGCAGGTGAGCGACTGCGCCGCCCTGGCGGATTCCCTGCTGGTCACGGGTTTCTCCTACGACCGGGTCCAGCGCCTCGACAACAACTACGCCGAGTTCGCCTGGTTCACCCACCGCAGCCACGGCGTGCGCCGGGCGGGGGCCGCCGCCGTGGATCTGGCCTTCGTCGCCGCCGGCCGGGTCGACGGCTACTGGGAGCGGGGGTTGTCCCCCTGGGACCTGGTGGCCGGCGTGGTGCTGGTGGAAGAGGCCGGCGGGCAGGTCTGCGCCTACGACGGTGGCCGCCTCGACCTCACCGACGGCCGGGTGATCGCCTGCACCCCCGCCCTGCGCCAACCCCTGATCGACGGGCTGGCCCTCTGCCGGCCGCTCAGCGGTGCCAGCTTCGGGGCCCCCGAACTGGATGCCACCGCTCCATAGGATCCGTCCCCCACCCCCCGCCTGCCCCCAGCTTCTTCATGGCCCTCCAACCTGCCGCCGGTGCGCGGGACCTGAACCCGGGTCAGGTGGACAGCAACCGGCGCCTGTGCGACCTGCTGGCCAACGTCTACCGCCTCTGGGGCTACCAGGAGGTGGCGCCCCCCACCATCGAGCGGCTCGACACCCTGGAGGCCGGCGGTGCCATCGCCGAACGGGAGCTGGTGCGGCTGGTGGCCGATGAGCCCCTCGGGCTGCGGCCGGAACTCACCGCTCCGATCGCCCGGGCCGCCAGCACCCGGATGCTGGGCCGTCCCCGGCCCCTGCGGCTCTGGGCCAGTGGCACCACCTTCCGCAGCTTCAGCGGCGATGGGGGCGGCCAGCGCATCAGCGAACAGCTGCAGAGCGGCGTGGAGCTGCTGGGGGAGCCCTCCGCCGCCGCGGACACCGAGCTGCTGCACCTGCTGCTGGCGGCCCTGGCCAGCCTGGCTCTGCCGCCCCAGCACCAGCCCACCCTGCTGGTGGGACACCACGGCCTGCTCAGCGCCCTGCTCAGCCAGGTGCCCCAGGAGCAGCGCTCAGCGGCGCGCCACGCCCTCACCGACTTCGACCCCCTGGCCCTCGGGGCCCTGGCCCTGCCCGACAGCCAGCGGCAGCGGCTGATGGCCCTGATCGGGCTGCGGGGGGAGCCGGTGCGGGTGCTCTACCAGCTGGAGCAATGGCTCGGACCGGTGCCGCTGCTGGAGTCCCTCGCCGCCACCCTGGCCAGCGTGAGGCAGCCCGCCGCCGGTCTTGGCGTGCGGGTGCAGCTGGATCCCACCTTCCAGCCCCACTTCGATCTGTACGACGGCCTGGTCTTCAAGCTCGTCTGCCAGGGGGCCGATGCGCCGGTGGCCATCGCCAGCGGCGGTCGCTACGACGCCCTGGTGGGACGCTTCTGCACCGGCAGCAACCAGGCCGCCGGCACCGGCTTCGGTTTCGACGTGGAGGCCATCCGCGACCTGCTGGAAGCGGATGGTTCCCTGGCGGCGGGGGCGGCGCAGACCCCGGGTCCCTGGCTCGTGGCCAGCGCCAGCGCCGCCGGCCTCGGGCAGGCCCTCAGCCGCATGGCTGAGCTGCACCGAGCCGGGGACGCCGCCGAGCTCTGCACCCGGCCCTGCGCCGACCGCTTGCAAGCGGAGCGGCTGGCGGCGGAGCGGGGCTGCCGTGGTGCGGTCTGGCTGGCTGCCTAGGATCAGCCCGCTGCTTCTCCCTATCGATGGCCCACTCGATCGTCACCAACGTCTGCGAGGGCGTGGCCGACTGTGTCGACGCCTGTCCGGTGGCCTGCATCCACCCCGGAGCGGGCGCCAACAGCAAGGGAACCGTGTTCTTCTGGATTGATTTCGACACCTGCATCGACTGCGGCATCTGCCTGCAGGTGTGTCCGGTGGAGGGGGCGATCCTGCCGGAGGAGCGCCCCGACCTGCAGCAGCCCGGCGGCTGAGGTCCGCTGGTTCGGGGACCCCACCCTCGCTGGCCTTGAGCCGCCGCGCACCCCCACCTAGGTTCAGGGCGCTTCTTCTCATTCGCCATGACGGTGCTGGAACAGGGCCGGATTCAGATCCACACCGAGAACATCTTCCCGATCATCAAGAAGGCCGTCTATTCCGGCCATGAGGTGTTCCTGCGGGAACTGGTCAGCAACGGGGTGGATGCGATCAGCAAGCGCCGCATGGCCGCCATGGCCGGCGACTGCAGCGAGGGCAGCGAAGGGCTGATCTCCATCCGCATCGACCGGGAGGCCAAAACCCTCACCATCAGTGACAACGGCATCGGCATGACCGCCGATGAGGTGAAGCGCTACATCAACCAGGTGGCCTTCTCCAGCGCCGAGGACTTCCTTGAGAAGTACAAGAGCGAGAGCGACGCCATCATCGGCCACTTCGGCCTGGGCTTCTACTCCAGTTTCATGGTGGCCTCCCGGGTGGAGCTGGTCAGCCTGAGTGCCACGACCGACGCCGAGGCGGTGCGCTGGAGCTGCGACGGCTCCCCCAACTTCAGCCTTGAGGGGGCCGAGCGCTCCGAGCCCGGCACCGACGTGATCCTGCACCTGATGGAGGAGGAGCTGGAGTACATCGAGCCCTCCAGGATCCGCACCCTGATCACCACCTACTGCGACTTCCTGCCGGTGCCGGTGCAGCTGGATGGCGAAACGGTGAACAAGCGCGAGGCGCCCTGGCGCCAAAGCCCCCGCGATCTGAGCGACGACGATTACATCGCCCTCTACCGCTATCTCTACCCGTTCCAGGGCGATCCCCTGCTCTGGGTGCACCTCAACACCGACTACCCCTACAACCTGCAGGGGATTCTCTATTTCCCGAGGATCACCGGCCGCGCCGACTGGGAGAAAGGGGAGATCCGTCTGTACTGCAACCAGGTGTTCGTCAGCGATTCGATCAAGGAGGTGGTGCCCCGCTACCTGCTGCCCCTGCGGGGCGTGATCGATTCGCCCGACATCCCGCTGAACGTCAGCCGCAGTGCCCTGCAGACCGACCGCCGGGTGCGCTCGATCGGCGGCTTCGTGGCCAAGAAGGTGGGCGATCGGCTCAAGGCGCTGCACCGCGACGAACCGGCCCGCTACGCCGAGATCTGGGATTCCCTGGCCCCCTTCATCAAGATCGGCGCCATGGAGGACGAGAAGTTCGCCGAGCAGGTGGCGGATCTGATCCTCTACGGCACCACCGCGGCGGCCGCCCAGCCTGCCGAGGACGGCGAGGAGGCCGCTGAGCTGGATCCGGTCGCCACCGATGGCCGCACCTACACCACCCTGGCCGGCTACCGGGGCCGCCTGGCCGGCGACAACGCCGATCGGATCCTCTACTGCACCGATGAGGCCGGGCAGGCCGGCGCCCTGGCCCTGTGGAAAGGGCAGGGGGCGGAGGTGTTGCTGGCCGACACCCTGATCGATTCCCAGTTCATCCCCTGGCTCGAAGCCCGCCATGGCGACCTGCGCTTCCAGCGGGTCGACGCCGAGCTCGACGCCAGCCTGCATGAGCCCGAGAGCGAGCTGGCCGATGCCGAAGGCAAGGACAGCGGTGAGAAGCTGCGCGACCTGTTCAGGGCCGCCCTCGACAACAACAAGATCACCATCCAGGTGCAGTCGCTGAAGGGGGACGGCTCACCGGCCGCCCTGATCCTGCTGCCGGAGCAGATGCGCCGGCTCAATGACATGGGAGCCCTGATGGAGCAGCGCTTGCCGGGCCTGCCCGACCACCACGTGCTGCTGGTCAATCGCCGCCATCCCTTGGTGGAAGGTCTGCTGAAGCTCTCCTCCGGCGCCGTGATCACCGGGGCCACCGGCACCTCGCCCAGCCGCCAGCTGGCGGAGGATCTCAGCCGCCACATCTATGAGGTGGCCCGCCTGGCCGTGGGGGGCCTGGAGCCCAACCAGCTGGCCGGCTTCCAGCAGCGCAGCTCCGACCTGATGGGTCAGCTGATGCAGCGGGGCCTCTGAGCCCCACCTCGCCGGGGGTGGCCGGGGAAGGTCCTGAAGGGGCCGGGTAACGTTGGCCGATGGCGGCCCGCCCCCTTCTCTCCAGCCTGCGGCGGCAGCCCGCTGTCCTCGGGCTGCTCGCGGTTCTGCTGCTGGTGTTGCTGTCCGCCACTGGCCTGAGGGCGGTGCAGGCGGTCGCGGCGGAGCCGGTGCCGATCCGGGTGCTGATGCCCGCCCCCCTGGCCGATGCGGTGGCCGGTCCGGTGGCGCGCTTCAACGCCAGCAACTCCGGCGTGGCGGTGGAGGTGATCCGCGGCCCCCTCGACACGGAGACCATTTCCGATCTGGCCATCAGCAGCCTGTTGCTGGGGGAGGCCCCCTTCGATCTGCTGCTGGTGGATGTCAGCTGGCTGCCGAAGTACGTGGCCGCCGGCTGGTTCGTGCCGTTGGAGCGCTGGTTCGGCCCGGAGCTGCTGGCGGCCATGGAGCCCGGCGCCCGCCTCGGCAATGGCCTGGGCGAACATCTCTGGCGGATGCCGCTCACCGGCGACACGGGCCTGCTCTACTGGCGCACCGATCTGATGCCCCGCCCGCCCCGGGATACCGAGGAGCTGGTGGCCATCTCCCGCGATCTGCAGCGCCGCGGCCGGGTGCGCTGGGGCTACCTCTGGCAGGGACGCCAGTACGAGGGGCTGAGCTGCGTGATGGTGGAAATGCTGCAGGCCTTCGGCGCCCGCTGGTGGAATGGCTCCACCGCACGGACGGAGCTGGACAGTCCGGAGGCGGTGGCGGCAGCCTCCTGGCTCGATGCCCTGCTGCGCGACGGGGTCAGCCCCAGGGCGGTGGCCAACTACGCCGAGAACGATGCCCTGCAGTCCTTTGCCGCCGGTGAGGCCGCCTTCCTGCGCAACTGGCCCTATGCCTGGCGGGAGATCGAGAAGGGCGGGGGGCCGGTGGCGGGCAAGGTGGGCGTCACGCCCATGGTGGGGGCACCGGGGGAACAGGGGGGCGGCACCCTGGGCACCTGGGGCCTGTCCCTGATCAAGGGCAGCCCCCATCCCGAGGAGGCGGTGGCGGTGATCCGCTGGCTCACCGGCCCCGTTGTGCAGCGCCAGCTCGCGATCGAGCAGGGCTACGCCCCCACCTGGAGCCAGCTCTATGACGACCCGGACCTGCAACGCCGCGCCCCGCTGCTGGCGGTGCAGCGGCAGGCCCTGCAGCATCCCCAGTTGCGGCCGCCCACGCCCGCCTATGCCCAGCTCAGTGACCTGCTGGCCCGGCAGGTGAACGGCATGCTCACCGGCCAGGCGGGGCCCGACCAGACCATGGCCACCGCCCAACGCCAGAGCCAGCAGGTGCTGCGCTCGCTGGCGGGAAGCCCGACCCCTGCAGCGCCAGGCTGATGAACAAACGCGGGACCACGTTGCTGATGCTGCCGGCCCTGCTCTTGCTGGCAGCGGTGTTCCTTTACCCCCTGCTGCGCTACGCCTGGCTGAGCCTCCATGCCAGCTCGGTGCTCACCGGCCTGGTGCCCGTGCCGAATGGCGGCGCCAACTGGGGGCGGCTGCTCGATGACGCCCGTTTCTGGACGGATGCGGTCCAGACCCTGCGCTTCGCCCTCGTATCGGTGGCCCTGGAACTGGTGGGGGGTCTGGCCCTGGCCCTGCTGCTGCACCGCCCCCTGCGGGGCCGGGGACCCCTGCGGGCCCTCACCCTGCTGCCCTGGGCCCTGCCCACCACGGTGATGGCCCTGGGCTGGCGCTGGATCCTCAACGATCCCCACGGTCCGCTCAACGCCGCCATCCGCTCCCTGGGCGGCAGCAGCTACGGCTTCCTCTCCACCCCAGCCACCACCTGGTTTTTTGTGGTGCTGGCGGATGTCTGGAAGACCATGCCGTTCGTGGCCCTGCTTCTCCTGGCGGGGTTGCAGACGATTCCGCTGGACCTGGAGGAGGCCCTGCGCCTGGAGGGGGCCAGCCGCCTGCAGATCCTGCGCCGCCTCACCCTGCCCCTGCTGGTGCCCTACCTCAGCCTGGCCCTGCTGTTCCGGCTCGCCCAGGCCCTGGGCGTGTTTGACCTGATCCAGGTGCTCACGGGCGGTGGGCCGGCCGGCAGCACCGAGAGCCTGGCCCTCTATGCCTACCTCAATGCCATGCGCTTCCTCGACTTCGGCTACGCCAGCACCGTGATGCTCGCCACCTTCCTGCTGTTGCTGGTGTTGCTCGGCGGCGGCTGGCTGCTGCTGCGGCGCGCTGGCCTGGAGCGCACCTCGGGGCGGCCGGCATGAGGCTGCTGGTGCTGCTCTGGAGCCTGGGCCCCCTGCTCTGGCAGCTGCGCACCTCCCTGCTGCGGCCGGAGGCCCTGGTGGCGCCGCTGCTCGACGGCAATCCCTGGACGCTGGCCAATTACCAGCTGGTGCTCTCCGGCGACCCCCCTTTCTGGCGCTACCTGGCCAACAGCACCCTGGTGGGGCTGGTCACCACCGTGCTCACCCTGCTGCTGGCGGTGCCCTGCGCCTACGGCTTGCACAAGGAACGGGGCCCCGTGCGCTGGGGGGTGGGCCTGGCTCTGGTGGCAGCGGCCATGTTCCCCACCGTGCTGCTGTTCCTGGCGCTGCTGGAGATCGCCCGAAGCTTCGGCCTGGCCAATAACCTGCTCAGCCTCAGCCTGCCGTACACGGCCTTGTCCCTGCCCCTGGCCGTGCTGCTGCTGCGGGCCGCTTTCGCCGACCTCCCCCCGGAGCTGGAGGATGCGGCGCGGCTCGAGGGCCTGAACCTCGGCCAGCGCCTGAAACACGTGCTCTTGCCGCTGCTCGGGCCGGCCCTGGCCAGCACGGCGATCCTGGTGTTCCTGGCCAGCTGGAACGAGTACGCCATCGCCCTCACCTGGATCAGTCGCAACGATCTGCTCACCCTGCCGATCGCCATCGCCCGGATCGGTGGCGGCTCGGTGTTCACCATCCCCTACGGAGCCTTCGCCGCTGCCACCGTGCTGGGCAGCCTGCCCCTGCTGCTGCTGGTGTTGCTGGCCCAGCGGTCGATCGTCTCGGGCCTCACCCGTGGGGCGGTGAAGGGATGAGCCCCAACGCCGGCGCCGGTCTGGAGCTACGGCAGCTGTGCCGGCAGGTGGGGGACCGGCGCCTGCTGGATCGCCTCGATCTGCACGTCGCCCCCGGCGAGTGTGTGGCCCTTCTCGGACCCAGCGGCTGCGGCAAATCCACCACCCTGCGCCTGGTGGCGGGGCTGGATCCGGCCAGTGGCGGTCAGGTGCTGCTGGACGGGGAGGATCTCAGCGAGCGGGGCCCCGGCGAACGACAGGTGGCGATGGTGTTCCAGAGCTATGCCCTCTACCCCCACCTGAGCGTGGCCGGCAACCTGGAGCTGGGCCTGAAGGTGCGCGGCATGGCACCCCGCGAACGCCAGCGGCGCATCGACGCCACCCTTGAGCTGCTCCAGCTCGGGGAGCTGCGCCAGCGCCGGCCCGCCCAGCTCTCCGGCGGCCAGCGCCAGCGGGTGGCCCTGGCCCGCGCCCTGTTGCGGGATCCGCGGATCGTGCTGCTCGATGAACCCATGAGCAACCTCGACGCCCAGCTGCGGGAGGAGCTGCGGCCGGAACTGCGGCGGCTCCTGTGTGGCCGCGAGCAGCCGGTGATCTACGTGACCCACGACCAGCAGGAGGCCGTGGGCATGGCCGACCGCATCGCCCTGCTCGAGGCCGGCCGTCTGCAGCAGGTGGGCAGCCCGCGGGAGCTGTACACCAACCCCGCCAACCGATTCGTGGCCTCCTTTCTGGGCCGGCCGGCGATCAACCTGCTGGCGATCGAGCCCGGGCGCCAACTCGGCCTGCGGCCCGAGCACCTGGAACTCGGCGACAACGGTGCGGTGGCGGCCCGGTTGCTGCGCCGCGAATGGTGGGGCCACCAGCAACTCCTCTGGCTCGACAGCCCGTGGGGCACCCTGCGGGTGCTCACCGCCCCGGAGGCGCCGACACCCCCCGAACCGCGCCTGAGCTGGCAGCGGCAGCACGAGCTCTGGTTTGATCCCCAGAGCGGCGCCAGACTCGCTCCCTGATGGGCCCACGGGTGTGGTTGTGCCCCATTTGTTAAACTCTCAAACTGGCTCAGGCCTGCATTGTTCACCGTCGTCACAACGTCATGTCCCGGGTCTGTCAGCTCACCGGCAAGCGCGCCAACAACGGCATGGCCGTCAGCCATTCCCACGTGCGCACCAAAAAGCTGCAGCAGGTGAATCTGCAGGAGCGTCGGCTGTGGTGGGCCGAAGGCAAGCGCTTCATCAAGCTGCGCGTGTCCACCAAGGCCCTGAAAACCATCCAGAAAAAAGGCCTCGGCGCCTACGCCAAGGAACTGGGCGTCAACCTGGCCAAGATCTGAGCCCCTGTTGATCCCCCTCCACGGGCCAAGTCGCCAGCATCGCTAGGGTCCTGCCCTGATGACAGCAAGTTCGTGGAGCGTCGTACGTTTTTGGGCGGAGCCGTTCTGACCGGCATCGGGCTTCTGATCCGTCCAGCCCGAGCTGGGGCCATGGGCGGGACCCTGCCAGAGGTCGGCCAACCAGCCCCGGTCTTTGATCTCGACGGTGTAGCCCCGGGCCCCGACGGGGCGGTGCGGCAGACCCATCTGGCCACAGCAGACTTCGGCGGCCGCTGGGTCGCCCTTTACTTTTACCCCAAGGATTTCACCAGCGGCTGCACCTTGGAGGCCCGTGGGTTTCAGCGGGATCTGGCCAACTTCCACGCCCGGAAGGCCGAAGTGGTGGGCGTCAGTGCCGACGACGCCGAGGCCCACTTGTCGTTCTGTGGCAGCGAGGGCCTGGCTTACCCGCTGCTCTCCGATCCCGGCGGTGTCGTCAGCCGGCGCTATGGCTCCTGGATGGCCCCCTTCTCGGCCCGCCACAGCTTCCTGATTGATCCGGACGGGGTGCTGCGGGCGAGCTGGGTGGCGGTCAGGCCCTCCGGCCACAGCCAGGAGGTGCTGGCGGAGCTGATCCGCTTGCAGGGGGAGACGGTGCTGTGATCCGGCGCCGGCAGCTCCTGGCCCTGGTTGGAGCCGCTGCTGCCCTTCCTGGCCACCGGCGACAGCGGCAGCGGCAACGTCCCCTGGCCGCCATGGCCCGGCTCATGCCCCTGTTCCGCCGCTACGGCGTGCAGCGCTGCATCCATGGCCAGGGGCGTCGCCTCGACCAGGCCGAGCTGCGGCGGCCCGACTGAAGCCCCCCGGGCGGACGTCAGACAGCCAGAGCGGCCAGCATCCCCCGGTGCACCTGGCTGCCCCGTTGCAGGGCGGCGATGCCGCTGGAATCCGGCGGCGTGTCGAGCGCGGCGGCCCAGGTGGCCTGGAGAGATTCGGGCGGCGGGGCGTCGAGCTCCTGGCAGGGGCAGCCGATCGCCGCGGCGGCAGCGGCCACTTTGGGGTCGTAGCTGAGGGCGGCGCAGGGGCTGCCGGCCAACGCCGCCAGGATCAGCCCATGCAGGCGCATGGCCAGCACCAGAGACGCCTGGCGGAAGGCCTCCATGGCCTCTTCGGGGGTCTGCACCAGCAGCTCCCGGCTGCGGCGGGCGAGGGCCTCGCCCACCAGACCCTGCTGGGTGAGGCTCGCCAGCAGGCCCCGGTCCTGGTCCTGATGGAAGGGCAGCCAGAGCACCTCCCGGTCGGCCGCCAGCGCCAGCTGTTCGAGGGCCTGCAGATAAGGCGTCCAGGCCGCCCCGCTGAGCTGGTGCACCGGCCGGAAGCAGAGCACGATCGCTCCGCCACGGCCGCTCCAGCCCTGGGCGGCCAGGGCCCAGACCGGATCACTGCCGACGACGGGGGCCTCCACCCCCCAGGCCCGCGCCTGGGAGGCGGAGGCGGCATCCCGCCAGCTGATCGCCGTGGCCAGGGGCAGCAAGCCCCGCACCAGGATGCGGCTGCGGCGGCGGCGCAGGGGACCCAGGCCCTGGCCCCAGAGGATCACGGGCTGGCCCCGGAGCCGAGCCGCCAGCATCAGGGCGCCGTAATACAGCAGGCTCTGGAAGCTGGTGACGTCCTGGAGCAGGCTGCCGCCGCCGAGCACCAGGGCCTGGCAGCGGCCGAGGGCCGCCAGCACCGCCCCGAGCCGGCGCCGGTCGGTGGTCTCGACCCCGAACTGCTTGCGGACAAGAGCCTGGTCATGGGCCGTGACCACCGGGTGGCAGCTGGCGGGGAGCTGGTCCAGCAGCACCGCCAGCAGGGCGTCATCGCCGAGGTTGTGCTCGCCGTAGTACCCGCAGATCAGTGCACGCATCCGACGCAGCGGTGGTTCCGGCTCCGTACATTACGGATCGCACCAGGCTTTCCCCATGCACGCGCTGTCGCTGCCCACCTGGTGGATCCACATCACCTCGGTGCTCGAGTGGATGCTGGCGATCCTGGCCGTACAGGCCTACGGGCGGCTGCGGCGAGAAGGGGGCTGGCGTTGGCTGGCCCTGGCCATGGTGCCGGCCCTGGTGAGCGCCATGGCCGCCTGCACCTGGCATCTGTTCGACAACAGCGAGGCCCTCAAGGGGCTGGTGGTCCTGCAGGCCGGCCTCACCGCCCTGGGCAACGGGGCCCTGGCCCTGGCCGCCTGGAATCTGTTGCGCCTGCAGCGGCTGGACCCGGAGGACGGGACCCCGTGAGCCTGCCCCTGGCCGACTGGTTTGAGCGCCTCGGCAGCGTGGATCCGGCACCGTTTTTCGTGCTCTCGCTGCTGCCCTACCTGGCGTTTCTGTGGTGGGCCCAGAAGGTGCGGGCCTTTCCGCGGCTGGCGTTGCGGGGGTTCCAGCTGACCCTGCTGTTCGTGGCCGTGACCATTGCCGCCGCCGTTGTGGCCCAGCTGGCCTACGGCAAGCAACTGGCGGATGTGGATCCCCTCCACGGTGGCGCCGAAGCGTTCCTGACCCTGAGCAACCTGGTGGTGCTGCTGGGATTTCTGCCGCAGCAGGCCGAGAAACAGGAGCCACCCGACGGCCCCAGGTGAACAAGTCTTAAGGGGGCGGGGCACAGCGCGCCCTGACCCGGAAGATGGGGCGTCAGCAAGTGCATCATGATCGCTCCCCTCCTGGCCATGGCTCCCGCGTCGATCAGCTGGTCTCCCAAGGTGGCCCTGGTCATGATCGTCTGCAACGTCATCGCCATCGCCATCGGCAAGGCCACCATCCAGCAGCAGAACGTCGGCCTGCAGCTGCCCAACAACTCCTTCTTCGGTGGCTTCAGCCACGGCGCCATGCTCGGCACCACCAGCCTGGGTCACATCCTCGGCATGGGCGCGATCCTGGGTCTGGCCTCCCGCGGCGTCCTCTGAGCTTTCGGCGCAGGCCGGACTTCAGCGCCAGCCGAGCAGGTACGGCATGGCCCTGAGGCCGTAGCGCTCGAAGCGATAGCCGAACAGCAGGGCCGAGAGATCCTCCGCCCTGCGGCGTTCCAGCCCCTTCAGCACCTGGTCGAGACGTCCATCGGCCTGGGGCCCGTGCAGGCCGAGCCAGGTGCGGCGCGCCAGCCGGCCACTGAGGGACCAGCGCCAACCCAACGCTCGCCTCAGCTGGGGCGCGTAATCCTGCAGCGCCCGTTGCGCCGAAGCCTGTCCCCCAGACGCTGCCAGGGCCTGTTGCAGCAGGGGAGCCAGCACGGCGCTGCTGCTGAGGGCGTGGCGGATGCCTTCGCCGCCCAGCAGGTTGGCGGTACTGACCGCGTCGCCCAGTCCCACCAGACGGCCCCGTTGATGGAGTTCGCGGCGGCGGATCGTGCTGCGCACCAGTCCGCCATGGCGGTCGAGGACTTCAAAGGCCGCCCCACCCGTTCCGGGCTCCAGCAGGCGCCGGCCCAGCTCCGTGATCAGGCCCCCCAGGGGAGGCTGCTGGCGCTGGGGATCCAGCAGCCGGCACACCCCGAGCTTCAGCACCCCCGGCTGCATCGGAAAGATCCAGCCGTAGCCCTGGGGCACCCAGTCGCTGCCGAGGCAGAAACTGAGCCGATCGGCCCAGCGCTCCCAGCAGGCGGGGGACACCCGCAGCAACCACTCCAGGCCGGCGGCCCCCACCAGCCCATCCCGCGGCCGTTGCGCCGGAGGTGGATCCCCCAGCAGGGCCCGCGCCTGGCCGCTGGCATCCACGGTCCAGTCGCTGCTGACGCGCAGCGTGCGGCCATCGCTGCGGCGCAGCACCGTGACCATCCGCTCGCCCTCCTGGTGGCTGGAGCAGGCATGCAGCCCCAGCTGCACCCGCCCGCCCCAGCGACGGCACTGGTCGGCCTGCCAGTGGCGCAGGGCACCGAAATCGAGCACCACCCCCAGGGGTTGGGGCGAGGCCCAGGAACGGCTGGCGCTGCCGGGCCCGATCAACTGCCATTGCCGCCAGCGGCTGCCCACCACCTCCGCCGGCAGGCCGAAGGCTTCCATGGTTTCGATCGGCAGGGCGGCGCTGCTGAAGGCGGAGCGGCTCAGGTCGGAAAGGCGGTCCACCAGGACAACGTCCACCCCCTGAAGGGCCAGACGCCGAGCCAGGTCTCCGCCGGCCGGACCGGCCCCCACCACCAGCACCTGGCAGCGGAGGGACGACTCAGACGGCAAGGGCGGTGGGGACGGTGGCGCGAAAGACAGGGCCGAAGCGCTGGTGGATGCGATCGGCCATCTGGGCGGGGGTGAGGCCCAGGCGTTCCTTGCTCTGCTCGGGACTGGCGTGGTCGACCAGCACGTCCGGGATGCCGATGCGCAGGACGGGGATGGCCAGCTCGTGGTCGTTGAGCGTTTCCACCACGGCGGCGCCGAAGCCACCGGGAAGGGCGCCTTCCTCCATGGTCACGACCCGGCCGATGCGGCGCGCCAGGGGCAGGATCAGGGCCTCATCAAGGGGCCGCAGGAAACGGGCATTCACGACGGCAGCCCGCAGTCCCTTCTCCTGGAGCAGGCCGGCGGTGGCCATCGCGGGAGCCACCATGGCGCCGTAGGCGACGATCAGCACGTCGTCGCCGTCGGCAAGCAGCTCACCGCGGCCGATCTCCAGGGGCTGCCAGCCCTCGTCCATCAGGGGCACCCCTTCCCCTTCCCCCCGGGGGATGCGGATGGCACAGGGGCCGTCGTGGGCGATGGAGGTGACCAGCATGCGCTGCAGTTCGGCTTCGTCCTTCGGGGCCATCACCGTGAAATTCGGCACAGCCCGCAGATAGCTGATGTCGTACTGGCCCTGGTGGGTGGGGCCGTCGGCACCGACGATGCCGGCCCGGTCGAGCACGAAGGTGACCGGCAGCTTCTGGATGCCCACGTCATGGATGAGCTGGTCGTAGGCGCGCTGCAGGAAGGTGCTGTAGATGGCCACCACCGGCCGCAGGCCCTCACAGGCCATGCCCGCCGCCATCGTGACGGCATGCTGCTCGGCGATGCCGACATCGAAGTACTGCTGGGGCAGCGCCTTCTCCAGCAGATCCAGGCCCGTGCCGGTGGCCATGGCGGCGGTGATGCCCACCACCCTGGAATCCTGCTCGCAGATCTTGACGAGGGTCTGGCCGAACACCTTGCTCCAGCTGGGCGGCTTGGGCTTGCTGGAGGGATAGGCCTTGCCGGTGGCCAGGTCGAAGGCCGACTGGGCGTGGTAGCCCACCTGGTCGGCTTCGGCATAGGGATAGCCCTTGCCCTTGGTGGTCGCCACATGCACCAGCACCGGGCCCTCACAGCGGTGGGCCGCCTGGAAGGTGCGCACCATCTCGGGAATGTCGTGGCCGTCGATCGGACCCACATAGGTGAAGCCCAGCTCCTCGAACACGGCGCCCACCTTGGGCACCGCCAGCCGCTTCATGCTCTCTTTGAGCGTCTTGAGCTCGGTGGGCAGTTCTCCGTGCAGGAAGGGCAGGTGCTTCACCGCCTCCTCGGCGCTGCCGGAGAGAAACTGCACCGGCTTGCTGAGCCGCATGCGGTTGAGGTGGGTGGAGAGGGCCCCCACCGGCGCTGAGATCGACATGTCGTTGTCGTTCAGCACCACCAGCAACTTGGTGCGCGGCAGGTGGCCGGCATGGTTGATCGCCTCCAGGGCCATGCCACCGGTGAGGGCCCCATCGCCGATCACGGCGACGCATTTGAAGTCCTCGCCGCGGCGGTCGCGGGCCAGGGCCATGCCCAGGGCCGCCGAGATGCTGGTGGAGGCGTGGCCGGCGCCGAAGTGGTCGAAGCGGCTCTCGCTGCGCTTGAGATAGCCCGCCACACCGCCCTGCTGGCGCAGGGTGTGGAAATCCTTGTAGCGACCGGTGACCAGCTTGTGGGGATAGGCCTGGTGGCCCACATCCCACACCACCCGGTCGTGGTCGAGGTCGAGGGTTTGATAAAGGGCCAGGGTGAGTTCAACGACCCCCAGCCCCGGACCCAGGTGCCCACCACTGGTGGACACCACCTCCAGGTGCTTCTCGCGGATCTGGCGAGCCATGGCCTCGAGTTCAGCGGTGCTCAGGCCGTGCAGCTGATTCGGATGGCTCAGCTCGCTCAGATGCATGCCCTTCCTTGCTTCCAGATGGCCAATCTACGGGGTTCGCTCCGACCCACGGCGGCGAACGCCACCGTTCCAGGGTCGGGTTGCGACACTGGGGCCATGACCTTGGCCGACCACGACGACGCCTTCCCTGAGGCGACCGCCTACCTGCAGCGGATCCTGCGGGCCCGGGTGTACGACGTGGCCATCGAATCCCCCCTCGATCCCGCCCCCAACCTCTCCCGCCGGCTGCTCAACCAGGTGCTGCTCAAGCGGGAGGATCTCCAGCCCGTGTTCAGCTTCAAATTGCGCGGCGCCTACAACAAAATGGTGGGCCTGGAGCGCTCGGAGCTCGACCGGGGGGTGATCGCCGCCAGCGCCGGCAACCATGCCCAGGGGGTGGCCCTGGCCGCCCAGCGGCTCGGCTGCACCGCCGTGATCGTGATGCCGATCACCACACCCGAGATGAAGGTGCGCTCGGTGGCGGCCCGGGGGGCCGAAGTGGTGCTGCATGGCGATACCTACGACGAGGCCTGCGAGGAAGCCCACCGCCTGCAGCGGCAGCGGGGACTCACCTTCATCCATCCCTTCGACGACCCGGACGTGATCGCCGGCCAGGGCACGATCGGCCTGGAGATCCTGCGCCAGTGCTCCGATCCCCCCGATGTCATCTACGTGGCGGTGGGTGGCGGCGGGCTGATCGCTGGCATCGGCGCCTATGTCAAGAGCCTCTGGCCCCAGGTGGAGCTGGTGGGCGTCGAGCCCAGCGATGCCGATGCCATGACCCGTTCGCTGGCCGCAGGCCGGCGGGTGCGGCTCGACCAGGTGGGCCTGTTCGCCGATGGCGTCGCCGTGCGCCAGGTGGGGGAGCACACCTTCGCCCTGGCCCAGCGCTGCGTCGACCGCATGGTCACGGTGGACACCGATGAGATCTGCGCCGCCATCAAGGATGTCTTCGAGGACACCCGCTCGATTCTGGAGCCGGCCGGCGCCCTCTCGGTGGCGGGCATGAAGAAGGACGTGGCGCAGCGGCACCTACGCGACCGGACGCTGGTGGCGGTGGCCTGCGGCGCCAACATGAACTTCGACCGGCTGGCCTTTGTGGCCGAACGGGCCGAGCTGGGCGAGGAGCGCGAAGCCCTGCTGGCGGTGGAGATCCCGGAGCAACCCGGCAGCCTGGCGCGGTTCTGCGCCGTCCTCGGCCAGCGCAGCCTCACCGAGTTCAGCTACCGCCTCGCCGACCCCCAGCTGGCCCACATCTTCGTGGGGGTGCAGATCAGCGGCCACCAGGACACCCGCCGGTTGATGGAGGCCCTGGAGGCCCACGGCTTCCCCTGCCTCGACCTCAGCGGCGACGAGCTGGCCAAGCTGCATCTCTGCCACATGGTGGGCGGACGGCTGCCGGCCAGTGCCGGTTCAGCCCTGAACCAGGGGGAAGAGCGCCTCTATCGCTTCGTGTTCCCGGAGCGACCCGGGGCCCTGATGGCCTTCGTGAGCGCCCTGCATCCCAACTGGAACATCAGCATCTTTCACTACCGCAACCACGGTGCCGACGTGGGGCGCATCGTGGTGGGGGTGCAGGTGCCGCCGGCGGAGCTGGAGGACTGGCAGGCCTTCCTCGCCGATCTCCCTTACCAGCACTGGGAGGAGACCCACAACCCCGCCTACCGGCTGTTCCTGGGGGAGGTGGGACAGTCCCTTTCGCCAGACCGTGCCGGCTGTTCCCATGGCTGAACCCGAACCCTTCTGCGGACTGTCCCTGCCGGCACGGCTGGAAGCGATCCTGTACCTCAAGGGGCGGCCGTTGGAGCTGGGGGAACTGGCCAGCATCGCCGGCATCGAACGGGACGCCACCGAGCTGGCCCTGATCACCCTGATGGCCGACTACGCCCACCGGGACACCGCCCTGGAGATCCACCAGGACGGTCAGCGCTATGCGCTGCAGCTGCGCGCGGGCCTGGGGGATCTGGTGCAGAATCTGCTGCCGGTGGATCTGTCGATCGCCTCCCTGCGCACCCTGGCCACCATCGCCCTCAAGAAGCGGCTGCTGCAGTCGGAACTGGTGGAGCTACGCGGCTCGGGGGCCTACGAGCACATCAAGGAGCTGCTGGCCCAGGACTTCATCGAACGACGTCGCCAGAGTGACGGGCGTTCCTACTGGCTCAGCCTGAGCGAGAAGTTCCACCGCACCTTCTCGCTGAAGGCGGACGACCTGGCGGCCCTGGGCTCGCGTCTGGCGGCCGCCGAGACAGACGCGAGCCCGCTGACGCCCGAGGATGAAGCGGATCCATAGAGTTGGCTGGCGGTTGCAGCCCCACCCCCTCGACCTCTTCTATGAATATCCTCGTTTTCCTGCTCCAGGTGCTGGCCCAGACCCTCAGCATTTACCTCCTGGTGCTGCTGGTCCGGGTGCTGCTGAGCTGGTTCCCCAACCTCGACTGGAGCAACCCGGTGCTCTCCAGCGTCAGCGCCATCACCGACCCGTATCTCAACGCCTTCCGGGGCCTGATTCCGCCCCTGGGTGGGCTGGATCTGTCGGCCCTGGTGGCCTTCATCGCCCTGCAGCTGGCCCAGAGCCTGCTGGGGGCCGCGATCGCCACCCTCTCCTCCGGCGGCCTGCCCTACTGAGCGGACAGATCGTCGGAGGCGCCCAAGGCCTCTTCCAGGGGCAGAAGTTCATCGTCCACCCCGGCCCGGGTTCGCACCGGGGAGCTGAATCCCCTTGCCTTGACACTGCGGGTACCAAGCGGGCCGGGGGTGCCCGCCGGCACCGCCAGCCGCAGGGCGAAGTTGGAGCGTCCAGGCGGCACGTCGCCGATCGAGCCCACCCGGGTGCGGTTGGGCAGCACCGGCTCACCGCTGGCATCGAGGATCAGCCCGAAGACATCGGTGTCCATGACGGCCTTGGCCCCAGGGTTCACCACGACACCCCGCAAGGCCCAGCAACTGGCGCCACTGGGGCGGGCCAGCTCCGGCTGCGTGCCCTGATCACCGGCGGGGCAGGGCTCGAGCACCACCTCCGACACCTTCAGGTCGGTGGCGGCCGCTGAGGCGGGGCCAGAGAGCAGAAGCAACAGCCCCAGAAGCAGGCCGGAGGCCAGCCGGGCGAAACGCGTCGCGAGGGATCTTCGCTGTTTCACCGCCGATCGCCGCTGCCTCCGATCACGTTACGGTCCGCGCGACTGGCCAGTTTGGCCAGATTGGCGCCCGCCACGTCGTCGAGATCGAGCCCCAGCTCCGTGGCCAGCTGGGCCACGTACCAGAGCACGTCCCCCAGCTCCAGCCGCAGGTCGTCGCGGACGTCGGGGCCGAAGTCGCCGCCCCGGTCCCGCAGCACCTTCTTCACCTTGTCGGCCACCTCGCCGGCCTCGCCGCACAACCCCAGCGTGGGGTAAAGGATGTTGGCCCCGATATCCGGGTAGCGCGCCGTCTCACGGGAGCGGGTCTGGTAGTCCTGAAAGTCCATTCCAAGCTCGCTCCGGGCAAGTCCGGATGGTAGTTTCCGGCCCTGTACACGGTCGACCCATGGCCCCTCACGATCTGATGCGTCGCACAAAGATCGTGGCCACGATCGGACCCGCCACCGAGTCACCAGAGGTACTGCGGCAGCTGATCGCCGCCGGTGCCACCACCTTCCGTCTCAACTTCTCCCACGGCGACCACAGCGACCACGCCGATCGGATCGCCACCATCCGCCAGGTGGCCCACGAACTGGGCGTGCACATCGGCATCCTCCAGGATCTCCAGGGCCCCAAGATCCGCCTGGGCCGCTTCCAGGCCGGTCCCATCACCCTGGCCAAGGGGGATCTGTTCTCGCTCACCTCCCGCGCCGTCAACTGCGACAACACGATCGCCACGGTCACCTATGAGCGCCTGGCGGATGAGGTGGCCTGCGGCAGCCGCATCCTGCTCGACGACGGCCGGGTGGAGATGGTGGTGGTGGAGGTCGACGTCCCCGGACAGACCCTCAAGTGCAGGGTCACCGTGGGTGGGGTGCTCTCCAACAACAAGGGGGTCAACTTCCCCGATGTCCAGCTCTCGATCCGGGCCCTGACCCCCAAGGACCGCCGCGACCTGAGCTTCGGTCTGCAGCAGGGGGTCGACTGGGTGGCCCTCAGCTTCGTGCGCAATCCTTCCGACATGCTCGAGATCCGCGAGCTGATCCGCAGCCAGGGCCACAACACCCCGGTGGTGGCCAAGATCGAGAAGTTCGAGGCGATTGACGCCATCGACGCCATCCTTCCCCTCTGCGACGGGGTGATGGTGGCCCGGGGTGACCTCGGGGTGGAGATGCCCGCTGAGGAGGTGCCCCTGTTGCAGAAGGAGTTGATCCGCAAGGCCAACAGCCTCGGCATCCCGATCATCACGGCCACCCAGATGCTCGATTCGATGGCCTCCTGCCCCCGGCCCACCCGGGCCGAGGTGAGCGATGTGGCCAACGCCATCCTCGACGGCACCGACGCGGTGATGCTCTCCAACGAGACCGCCGTGGGCGACTTCCCGGTCGAAGCCGTGGCCACGATGGATCAGATCGCCCGCCGCATCGAGCGCGACTACCCCCAGCGGGTACTGGACAGCCACATGGCCACCACCATCCCCAACGCCATCTGCCAGGCGGTCAGCAGCATCGCCCGCCAGCTCAACGCCGCGGCGATCCTGCCCCTCACCAAGACCGGCTCCACGGCGCGCAACGTCAGCAAGTTCCGCCCGAGCACACCGATCCTGGCGATCACCTCCGATGTCACCGTGGCCCGCCAGCTGCAGCTGGTGTGGGGGGTCAATCCCCTGCTGATCCACGACGAGCC
Source organism: Cyanobium sp. Cruz-8D1 (assembly GCF_024345975.1). GTDB lineage: Bacteria > Cyanobacteriota > Cyanobacteriia > PCC-6307 > Cyanobiaceae > Cyanobium. The sequence goes on from NZ_JAGQCD010000014.1 coordinate 46,910, forward strand.
GAGCAGCAGCCGCACCTTCAGCGTCGCCATGGCAGCCGCGCAGGAGCAGGGGCTCCTGGCTGCCGGCGATCTGGTGGTCCAGACCGCCGGCACCCTCGAAGGGGTGAGCGGCTCCACCGACCTGGTCAAGGTGGGCATCGTCTCCGCCGTCATGGGCCGCGGTGTCGGCATCGGCAGCGGCACGGTCAGCGGCAAGGTGCGGCTGGCCAGCACTCCGGAGGAGGCGTCCCGCCTGGAGGCCGGCGAGATCCTGGTGGTGCGCGAAACCAGTGCCGCCTACCTGGAGGCGATCCGCAAGGCCCGTGGGGTGATTGCCGAGGAGGAGGGTCGCCAGAGCCATGCGGCCGTGATCGGTGAGCGGCTGGGGGTGCCTGTGATCGTGGGTGTGGCCAACGCCACCCTGGAATTGCGCATGGGGGAGGTGGTCACCCTGGAAGTGCAGGACGGTGTGGTGCACCGAGGTCCCCAGAGCACCCACCCCTCAGCGGTGCCGTCGTTCCTCTAGAACCGAAGCCCCTCCGGCTGCGCCGCCATGGCCTCCAAGCTGCCCCTGAGCGAAACGGTGGCCATGGCGTTGCTGACGCTGCGCTCCAACCGCCTACGCAGCCTGCTCACCATGTTGGGCATCGTCATCGGCAACGCCTCGGTGATCACCCTGGTGGGGGTGGGTCGGGGTGCCCAGAACCTCGCCGAAAGCCAGCTCAGCACCCTGGGCGCCAACGTGCTGTTCGTGGTCCCAGGCAACAACGACACCCGGCGCCAGGGGATCGAGATGCCCCGCACCCTGGTGCTGGAGGACGCCAAGGCCATCGCTGAGCAGGTGCCCAGCGTGCGCCGGGTCGCGCCCCAGATCACCCTCAATGAAGTGGCCCAGGCCGGCGGCTTCAGCTCCTCGGTCTCTGTTTCGGGGGTGACCCCCGAGTTCCTGCCGGTGCGCAGTTTCGAGGTGGCCCGGGGCCGCTTCATCGACGCGCGCGACGTGAAGGGGGCCCGCAACGTGGTGGTGATCGGTCCGGACCTGCAGCAGAAGCTGATGCCAACCGGGGAAGCCCTGGGGCGCCAGCTGCGCCTCCGCGACAAATCATTTGAGGTGATCGGCGTGCTGGCACCGAAGGGGGCCGTGTTCGGCTCCAACCAGGACGAGAACGCCTACATCCCCCTCACCACCATGGTGAGCCAGCTGAGTGGGCGGGATCCAACGTTTGGCATCAGCCTGACGTTCATCAGCGTCGAGGCCCGCGACGAAGCCAGCACCGGAGCAGCCGCCTTCCAGATCACCAACCTGCTGCGTCAGCGCCACCGGCTGCTGCGGGAGGACGACTTCGCCGTGCGCTCCCAGAAGGATGCCCTCACCATCGTCGGCACGATCACCGGCGGCCTCACCCTGATGCTGGGGGCCATCGGTGCGGTGTCCCTGCTCGTGGGAGGGATCGGCATCATGAACATCATGTTGGTGTCCGTGAGCGAACGCACCGAGGAGATCGGCCTGCGCAAGGCCCTCGGCGCCCGCAGCAGCGACGTGCTGCTGCAGTTCCTGGTGGAGTCGCTGGTGCTCGCCAGCCTCGGTGGCGTCATCGGCAGTGCCCTGGGGCTCGGCACGGTGGCCCTGGTTGGGGCCCTCACCCCGCTGCCCGCCACGATCGAGGCCAGCACGGTGCTGCTGACGGTGGGTCTGTCGGGTTCGATCGGCCTGTTCTTCGGCGTGGTGCCGGCGCGGCGGGCGGCGCGGCTGGATCCGATCGCGGCCCTGAGGAGCCTTTGATCTGCAACGCCACCGCAACGCCATCGCCACGACGGGGGAGGCACCAGCCACCCACGGGACCAACGAGAAGAGAAGAAAGTCTTAAGACTGGCAATCCGTCGCCTTCGTCACCGAATCCCCACAGCCGGACTGTCTTGATGGTAAGGAAGCCGCCGAACAAAGGTGTTGGAACAGTTGGCCAGGACGGAACAGGTGGATTGCGGCTACCGGAATGGATCCGATCGCATGATCATCCTGCGCTGCATCGGGCCGGAACAGTTCTTCCTTGAACGGGTCGTCTTTCCTTTTGAACTCCTGACCTTTCGCTGTCCGACCGGGAGCGAAGTGGAAATCTGGACCCATGGTCTCGGTGGACCCGAACTGCTCGAGTCCATCGAGTCCCGCGAGTTGATCATGGAAGCCGCCCCCGTCCCCGACGCTGCCATGGGTGGCAGCGAGGCCAACCCCTGGCTGCAGGCCAGCTGAGCAGGGCGGGAGCCAGACGACGAAGACGTCAACCTTGACGCCGGAAGGCTCCCGAAGCCGGACCCCCCGCTCTTAAGGTTGTCCAAAAGCTTCACAACCATGAATCAGCGCTGGCGTGTTCTTGCCCTGTGGCTGTTGCCGGTCGCCGTGGCCCTCTTCCTGGGCTGGCAGTTACTGAGTTCAGGAGGACGGTTGGCGCCCGGGCCCACCGGTGACACCACTTCGCCCCGTAACGCCGCGGTGGCCCGGATGAGCTACGGCCGCTTCCTCGATTACGTCGAAGCGGGCCGGGTCACGGCGGTCGACATCTACGACGGTGGCCGCACGGCCGTGATCGAAGCGGTGGATCCCGACCTTGATAACCGGGTGCAACGGCTGCGCGTGGACCTTCCCGGTGTTGCCCCCGAGCTGATCAACAAGCTCAAGGATCAGGGCATCAGCTTCGATGTCCACCCCCCCAAAGCCACTCCGCCCGCCCTGGGCCTGCTGGGCAACCTGCTGTTCCCCCTGCTGCTGATCGGATCCCTGATCTTCCTGGCCCGGCGCTCCTCCGGCATGCCCGGCGGGCCTGGCCAGGCGATGCAGTTCGGCAAAACCAAGGCCCGTTTCGCGATGGAAGCGGAAACCGGCGTCAAGTTTGATGATGTGGCCGGCGTTGAGGAAGCCAAACAGGACCTGCAGGAAGTGGTGACCTTCCTGAAGACCCCAGAGCGTTTCACTTCCGTGGGTGCCAAGATCCCCCGCGGTGTGCTGCTGGTGGGCCCCCCCGGCACCGGCAAGACCCTGCTGGCCAAGGCCATCGCCGGTGAGGCCGGCGTGCCCTTCTTTTCCCTGTCAGGCTCGGAATTCGTGGAGATGTTCGTGGGTGTCGGCGCCAGCCGCGTCCGCGACCTCTTCAAGCGGGCCAAGGAGAACAGCCCTTGCCTGATCTTCATCGATGAGATCGACGCCGTCGGTCGTCAGCGTGGTGCCGGCATCGGCGGCGGCAACGACGAGCGCGAACAGACCCTCAACCAGCTCCTCACCGAGATGGACGGGTTTGAGGGCAACAGCGGCATCATCATCATCGCGGCCACCAACCGCCCTGATGTTCTCGATTCAGCCCTGATGCGTCCGGGCCGTTTCGATCGCCAGGTCCAGGTGGATGCCCCAGACATCAAGGGACGCCTCTCGATCCTGAAGGTGCACAGCCGCAACAAGAAACTGGCCGATGATGTTTCTCTGGAGATGGTGGCCCGCCGCACCCCTGGTTTCACAGGGGCCGATCTGGCCAACCTGCTCAACGAGGCGGCGATCCTCACCGCAAGGCGGCGCAAGGAGGCCACCGGCCTGGCGGAGATCGACGACGCCGTGGATCGGATCATTGCCGGGATGGAGGGCAAGCCGCTCACCGACGGCCGCAGCAAACGGCTGATCGCTTATCACGAAGTGGGCCACGCCCTGGTGGGCACCCTGGTGAAGCAGCACGACCCCGTCCAGAAAGTCACCCTGATTCCCAGGGGCCAGGCCCAGGGCCTCACCTGGTTTGCCCCCGATGAAGAGCAGATGCTGGTGAGCCGGGCCCAGCTGCGGGCCCGCATCATGGGAGCCCTCGGCGGCAGGGCCGCGGAGGACGTGGTCTTCGGCCATTCGGAAGTCACCACCGGTGCCGGCGGTGACATTCAGCAGGTGGCCTCCATGGCTCGGCAGATGGTCACCCGCTTCGGCATGAGCGAGCTGGGTCCGATGTCCCTGGAGGCTGGCAACCAGGAGGTGTTTCTGGGCCGCGACCTGATGACCCGCAGCGATGTTTCCGATGCCATCGCCCACAAGATCGATGCAGCCGTTCGGCACATCGTCCAGGGCTGTTACACCGACACCGTCAAGTTGGTGGCCGAGCATCGCGCCTGCATGGACAGGCTGGTGGAGCTGCTGATCGAGAAGGAAAGTCTCGATGGTGATGAGTTCCGGCTGATCGTCTCAGAGTTTGCCGCCATTCCCGACAAGGACCGTTTCTCCCCCCTGCTCACGGCTGCTGATCTGGCAACCGCTAGCCACCAGGAAACCGCTGTGGCTGATCCAGCCGAAGCTTCCTGAAGCTGGATTCCGGATCCCCATGCAAAAGGCCTGCTCACGCAGGCCTTTTTTGTGATTGATTCAGCCGGCTTTGGCAGCCCTGCAGGCTCAGACCGGACGGATGGGCCGCTTCTCGATCACCTTGTCGATCAGGCCGTAGGCCATCGCTTCGGCCGGGGACATGAAGAAGTCCCGATCGGTGTCGATCTGGATCTGCTCAAGATCGCGTCCGGTGCGGCTGGCCAGCTCCCTGTTGAGCTTGTCCTTGAGATACAGGATTTCGTCGGCCTGAATGCGGATGTCGCTGGCCTGGCCCCGGGCCCCACCCAGGGGCTGATGGATCATGATCCGCGAATGGGTCAGGCTGCTGCGCTTGCCCTTGGCTCCAGCGCAGAGCAGAAAGGCGCCCATGCTGGCCGCCAGGCCCACGCAAACGGTCTGCACATCAGGTTTGATGTGCTGCATGGTGTCGAAGATGCCGAGGCCGTCGTAAACAGAACCTCCCGGGGAATTGACGTACAGGAAGATATCTTTTTCGGGATCCTCCGCTTCCAGAAACAGCAACTGGGCCACCACACGGTTGGCGGATTCGGCTGTGACCGGTTCTCCGAGAAAGATGATCCTCTCCCGCAGCAGGCGGGAATAGATGTCGAAGGCTCTTTCACCGCGACCCGACTCCTCGATGACGATCGGGATCATGGGCTCCAGACAGGCGATTGAGACGATCCTACCCAGCCGCCGATCGGGTCGAGTGCCTGCAGCGCTATGGTCGCAGCAACGAAGAATCCAACCGCGTGAGCGCTGCTCTCACCGTCGCTGACAGCAAGCGTGCCTTCCATGGCGCCTTCCCCCATGTCATCGGTCCCCTCTACCGGCGCATGGTCGACGAATTGCTGGTGGAACTCCATTTGCTGAGCCGCCAGAAGGGCTTCCAGGGGGATCCCCTCTTTGCCGTTGGACTCGTTCAGGTGTTTGACGGCTTTGCCCGCGGCTATCGCCCCGAGGAGCAGAAGCGGCCCCTGTTTGAAGCCCTGTGCGCCTCCTCCGGCTTCGACGGCCCCGACCTGCGCCGCCAGAGCGGCGATGCCCTGGCCGCCATGGGGCGCCACAGCCAGCAGGAGGTGCGCCAATGGATCGAAGCGCAGGGGGAGGGGGCGCCAGCCCCGGTGGCCACGGCCCTGGCCAGCATCCGCCGGCCTGATTTCCACTACTCCCGCCTGATGGCGGTCGGCCTGCTGGCCCTGCTGGAGCAGGCCCTCGCCGACGACGCCATGGAACCCCAGGCCCTGCGGCAGCTCGCCCACGAGATCGGTGCGTCGATCGGTCTGCTGCGGGACCGGCTCGACAAGGACCTTTCGCTTTACGCGAGCAACCTCGAAAAGATGACCATGGCCGTCGAGCTCATGGAGGAAACCGTCGCCGCCGAACGGCGACGGCGCGAACGGCAGCAGATCACGGGATCACCCGAAGGCGTCCCTTCAGCCAGCTGACCCCAGCGCCGCCGGGGGCGGCTTCCATCGCGAGCTGGTCGGCGCGGCGCACCAGCTCCGGCAAGGGTTCGGGCAACAGGCCCAGCTGATCCAGGCCCTGGGGGCGGACCCGCAACCACAGTGCACCGGAGGCGGGGGCCTGCTCCCCTGCGGTGGCCATTCTCTGCAAGCGGGCCGGCACCGGGCCGAGGAACAACAGCAACTGGGGCGCGGGGCCGGTGTCTCCGACCCAGCGCCAGCCCCCCAGCACGACGCCATCCTCCCGGCGCCAGGTGGCCGCCTGGGCCTGGGACGGTCCGCCGCCAGGCACGTCCTGAAGGGCCTGGGCCTGCAGGGAGCGGGCCAGGCCGAGCAACAGCTGGCGCCAGGCCTGGCGGTCGGGCCCCACCGCCACCTGGAGCTCGAGCGAGGCCTGGAAGGGGCCACTGGCCTGGGGCTGCAGCCTCAGACGGAAGGGGGATCGGCGCAGCAGGGCCAGACCCTTGGTGTCGATGCCGTAGCGCGCCGCCAGGGGATCCCGGATCAGCTGGCGTGCCAACAGGCCACGGAACAGCTGCTCCAGGGAGGAGCCCTGCAGTTCCAGCAGCAGGTCGGCCGCCAGAGGCGGCAGAGACGAGGCCGGGGCTTCCGGAGCCCGAACCGATGGCCCGGGACCTACCGCAGCGGCACGGTCGGTGGCTTCGCCCCGCCAGCGCAGCGCGGAGTCCTGCAGCGACAGGGAGAGGCAGCCCTCCTGGTAGGCCTCCAGCAGCGGGGCCAGGGGGCCCACCAGGGCACCGAGGCCGGATGGATTCCAGAACACCCCCTGGCCGCTTTCCAGTCGCGGCAGACAGGCGCTGTACAACCCACGCCCGGCCCGCTGATCCGGCCGCAACTGGTCCTGGAGCAGGCGCCGGGACAGCGGATCCGGAGCCACCACCAGCAGGTTCCCCACCCGCAGGGCGTTGGCGGGCAAGGGGCGCGTGAATCCACCAGCGGCGCTGTCCTGCACCGCCAGGAAGGCCCCCCCATCGGCATGGGGCCCCCAGAACTGCCACCAGATGCGCCGTTGCTCTCGCCAGAGCCGGGTGGCCGGAGCTGCCCCGAAGCGTTCCTGCCAGAGGGCCGGCACGGGCCTCTCCGGACTGGCCGGAAAACTCTGCAGCAGGCTGCTGACCGCCATCAGTTGCTCCAGCCCCTGGGCCCGCGGCCTGGGCCAGCGCCACAGGAACAGGCTCGGCAGCAGGAGCAACAACAGCAGCGTGGCCGTGGTGGCCGGCAGCGGAGGCAGCGCCAGTGGCTGGGACAACCTCGCCTGGGCCGGTGCCAGCAGCGAACGTCGCAGACGATCGAACGGACGGCTCATGGAAACGCCGACAAGGTTCGGCCTCGGTGGGTGATGCGTTGCCCCCTGATCCCCAGGCCGGTCACGGGCCGCTGCCCCGGGCCAGCGGAGGGGCTCAGGGGCGGGGGCGCGCTTCGGTCGAGCGACGGCGGCGCTTGTCACGCCATTCGACGGTGGACAGGTAGATGACGCCGACGCTCACAAACAGGAGCAGAGCGGAGGCCAGACCCGCCAGCAGGGTGGTGGTGGGGAAGGCCAGATCAGAAACCGATGCTGTTGTCACCGTTGCGGCCCCACACCACCATGGCGATCGAGAAGGTGAAGATGGCCGCCAGGGCGGACCAACCAAGGGTGATCAGCATCGAGCCCGATACAAGGGTGGGTGCATGTTACCTACGCTGGTGACCGGCAGCCGCGGAAGGCCCATGGTCGTCGCACCATCCAGAAGTCCCTCTCAGGCAGGCCAGCGCCTCCAGGAGCGCTACCCCAACGTGAACGTCATCGTCCTCGACGACGACGTCAACACCTTTCAGCACGTGGTGGAGGCCCTCGTACGGCACCTGCCCGGCATGCAACCCGACCAGGCCTGGGATCTGGCCCACAGGATCGATCGGGAGGGATCGGCGGTGGTCTGGAGCGGCCCCTTGGAGCAGGGGGAGCTCTACCACCAGCTACTCAGCGCCGAAGGGCTGACCATGGCACCCCTGGGCCCGGGCTGAGGAACGGCCATGGCCCGGCTTGTGATCACCCACAGCACCTACGTGGAGGGCCTCATCCCGCTGCTGCGGCGGCTGGCCACCGTGCCGGACATCGACACGATCACGCCGGCGGTGATCGCTCGGGTGAGGGGCCGCAGCATCGGGTTGCGGCTGCGGGTGTCGAGCCCGATCACCGGGGGCCACAAGCTGCTGGCCCGCAGGGGCAGCACGGCTCAGGAAGTCTTTGTGGTCACGCGCCTGAGCCGGGATCAGCTGCAGGAGGCACTGGATCGGCTGACGAACTGAGCAGGCTGGTGGGGGCGGCCCGCTCGTAGACCGCGGGGGTGCCGAAGCGGCCATAGGCGCCACCCTCCCGGAACCAGCTCGCCCCTTCCACCTCCTGCAGATCGTGGGGGCGCAGCCCCCAGCGTCGCTCGAGATAGGCCGCCGCTGCCACCGCATCGAAACGGGGTTGGCCGCAGGCCACCACCGCCAGAGCCAGGACCCGGACCCTCAGGGCACCGGCCGGACTCTCCTGGATCTCCTCCTCCAACAGAAACGTGAGAAAGTCGCCCTGGGGCTCGGCTTCCAGGGGGTATTTCTGCAGATAGAGCGCCCGGGCACGGGGAAAGACGGGGCCCGGGGCGCGGGCGAGCAGACGCTCGAAAGACGACTGGAAACTTGGAAGCTCGCTGATCACGGCGGCGATTGGACGCTCCCTCAGCATGCCTGCCTGGTGAGCCCGCCATGATGCGGGTCCCCAGCAACATTCCCGTGGCCTTCACCCCTGAGGACATCGCCGGAGCCCTGCGCTGGCGCTATGCCACCAAGAGTTTCAAGGCCGGAGCCAGGATCCCTTCAGCCACCTGGGCTGCCCTGGAGGACGCCCTGGTGCAGAGCCCTTCCAGCTATGGGCTGCAGCCCTGGAAGTTCCTTGTGATCGAGGACACAGCCCTGCGCTCGTCCCTGAAACCCCACTCCTGGGACCAATCCCAGATCACGGACTGCTCCCACCTGGTGGTCTTTCTGGCCCGTCGCACGATTGAGGCGGCCGATCTGGATCGGCTGATCCAGGCCACAGCCGAAGCCAGGGGGCTGAACCCGGAGCAACTGGCCCCCTACCGGGGAATGATGGAAAAAGATCTGATCCATGGTCCCCGCAGCGCGGTGATCGATCGCTGGGCCAGCAATCAGGTGTACATCGCCCTCGGCACCTTTCTGACGGCAGCGGCCCTGCTGTCCGTGGACACCTGCCCGATCGAAGGCTTTTCTCCCGCCGACTACGACAGGATTCTCGAGCTTGAGAGCAGCCCCTACCGGAGCTGCGTGGTCTGTGCAGCGGGCTACCGCGACCCCGAGGACCGCTATGCAGCCCTCGCGAAGGTGCGCTACAAGGCGGCGGATCTGATCGAGACGATCTGATCAAAGCCGGTTGTCCAGTCAGAAAGGGGTGGACCGCCGTGCCGTCTTGCCCCAGTGTTCGACCTGGATGAACCAGGTGGGGAGTCAGGGGCGGGGCTTCGTTTCCGGCCGTGAGGCCGGTATACGTTGCCGTCGCTGAAGACTCCCCGCGTCGAAAGGGAGTCAGATCAGAAAACTGTGAAAGGCAGTCACCAACACAGCAGTCCAACCCCATCCTAAGAGGGTTCGTCTGGCAGCGGCCAGATGGCCCGCACCTCCGCCAGCCGGCGCTGTTTCTCCAGCTCACGCTCGGCGTCGTTTCGGCCTTCGAGCAGCAGGGTGAGGTGGCCCAGCTTGCGGCCGGTCCCACCGCCTTGCTTGCCGTACCAGTGCAGCTGGGAACCGGGAAGCGCCTCAAGGGCGCGGCGCCGTTCCAGCTGGTCGGCATCGCCACCCTCCGGCGCGAGCAGGTTGACCATCAAGGCACCCGGGACCACGGCGTCGGTGGCGCCCATCGGCAGCCCGGCGACGATGCGCACCTGCTGGGAGAACTGGCTGGTCTGGCAAGCCTCGATCGTCAGGTGGCCGGAGTTGTGGGTGCGGGGGGCCAGCTCGTTGACCTGCAGACCCGAGGGGCCGTAAAAGAACTCGATCGACAGCACGCCCACATAGTCGAGGGCGGTGAGCAGGGAAACGGCCACGTTGCGGGCGAACACCTCGACCCGGTGATCCACCGGCGCGGGGAAGAGCACCCAGTCGCAGACGCGGCGGTGCTGGTGTGTCTGGACCAATGGAAAGCAAGCCACCGAGCCATGACGGTCGCGGCAGGCCACCAGCGCCAGCTCCTGCTCGAAGCGCACCAGCTCCTCGAGGATCCAGTCTTTGGGGTCGACGGTGGCTAGCAGACGCTTCAGCGCAGCCAGATCGACCAGGGGAATCGTGCCCCGGCCGTCGTAGCCCCCGCGGCTGGCCTTGGCCATCATTGGAAAGCTGAAGCCCTCGGGAAGGCAGGGAGCGGCAGGGGATCGCAGGGGGAGCGGCAGGCTCGCCGGCACGGAGGCCTGTCCCCCATCCACGGCCGTGGGCGTGGCGGGGTGGAGGACGTCGGCCAGGGGGAACCAACGGGGAGACGGCAGGTGCAGGTCGGCCAGAAGGCGCCGCTGGCCCTCCTTGCTGACGAGGGGTTGCAGGGCCTCGAGTCCCGGCAGGAACTGGAGGCCAGGACCCTCAAGCGCCTGCAGGGCCTCGAGGGGAATCCACTCGTTTTCAAAGCTGATGGCGTGGCAGCGGCTGGCCAGCTCCCGGGTGGCGGCCACGTCATCGACGGGGGCCAGGACCACACTGGCCGCCTCGCGGGTGGCCGGATCGTCGGCGCCGGGGGTCTGCACATGCAGGGCGACGCCAAGCTCCCGGGCGGCCTGGGCCAGCATCCAGGCCAGCTGGCCGCCCCCCACGATGCCGATGGCATCGATCGCAGGGGGGCTGGCCTGGGGATCGGGGTCAGGGATGGTCTGCACCCTGGAAGGTTGTTCGAACCGTGGTCCAGCCTGCCACCAGGGCGTCAACCCCCAACCTCAGAGCCGGGAGGGTCCTCACTGCAGAGGGTTCTCGGCGGCGAAGGCGTAGCGGATCAGGCTGAGCAGCAGCACGATCAGAAAGAGGGCCAACCCCACCGTGCAGGCATAGCTGATCTCCAGCTCCGAAAAGGCCTGGTCGTAGACGTAGTAGACGATGGTGCGGGTGCTGTCCGCCGGCCCCCCCTGGGTCATCAGGTACACCTCCTCAAACACCTTGGTGGCTCCGATGGCGGAAATCACCGCCACCAGCGTGATGTAGGGCCTCAGCAGGGGCAAGGTGATGTCGAGGTGGCGACGCCAACCCTCGCTGCCGTCGAGAGCCGCCGCCTCGTAGAGATCGGCGGAGATTCCCTGCAGGCCGGCCACGAAGATGACCATGTAGTAGCCGAGCCCCTTCCAGAGGGTCACGAGCATCACCGAGGGCAGGGCCAGGCCAGTGGAGGTGAGAAAGCCGATCGGCGTGAAGCGATCACCCAGCAGGGCCCCGAGCCAGCCATTGACCAGCCCGTTTTCCGCATAGAGCCAGCGGAAGGCAATCGCTGCCACCACCAGGGACACCAGGACCGGGGTGTAGAAGGCGCCGCGAAACCAGTGGATACCAGGCAGCTGGCGGTTGACCAACACCGCCAAACCAAGGGCACCGAGGACGATCGGCGGCACCACCCCCACCAGATAGAGGAAGGTGGTGCCGGTCACCCGCAGCAGCATCGGATCGGCCACCAGCCGGCGGAAGTTGGCCAGGCCCACGAAGGTGAGCGGCTCGCTCACATCCAGCCCCGTGCGGGTGAAGCTGATCACCAGGGCCATGGCTGCCGGGATCAGCACCGACACGGCCAGCAGCAGCAGGGCGGGGACCAGAAACGCCCAGGCGGAGCGGCTGGACACAGGCGCAGAAGGGATGGGTGTGGCCATGGGTGCATCCTGCCGGACGTGGAGCGTTGCACAATCGGCATCGAGGCTGGAGACCACCGATGCGGTTCGATCCGCCATTCCGATGACGGACAACCCGAAGCAGGTGCTGCGTGAGGTGTTCGGCTACGACGCCTTCCGCGGTCCCCAGGCCGCCATCGTCGAGCACGTCTGTGCGGGAGGCTCGGCCCTGGTGCTGATGCCCACCGGAGGCGGCAAATCGCTTTGCTACCAGATCCCGGCGCTCTGCCGGCCGGGAACGGCGGTCGTGGTGTCACCGCTGATCGCCCTGATGCAGGACCAGGTCGGTGCCCTGCGGCAGGCGGGCGTACGGGCGGCCGCCCTGCATTCGGCCGAGAGCAGCGACGCGGCGGCGGCCACCTGGCGCGAGCTCCAGGCCGGCCAGCTCGATCTGCTCTACGTGTCGCCGGAGCGGCTCCTGGGAGGCGATCTGATCGAGCGCCTGGCGGCGCTGCCCCTGGCCCTGTTCGCCATCGATGAGGCCCACTGCGTCTCCCAGTGGGGCCATGATTTCCGGCCCGAGTACCTGCAGCTGGCGGTGCTCGCCGAGCGCTTCGCCGCCGTTCCCCGCATCGCCCTGACGGCCACGGCCGATCCCCGCACCCGGGCCGAGATCGTGGCGCGCCTGAGCCTGGAGCAGGCGGCCACCTTCATCGCCAGCTTCGATCGGCCCAACATCCGCTACCTGCTGCGCGACAAGAGCGAACCCAAGCGCCAGCTCCTCGAGTTTCTCACCACCCAGCGGGGCCATTCCGGCATCGTCTACGCCCGCTCCCGTAAGCGGGTGGACGACGTCGCCGCCGCCCTGAAGGACGCTGGCCACGACGCCCTGCCGTACCACGCCGGGCTCTCACCGGAGCGGCGCAGCGCTGCCCTGGAGCGCTTCCGCCTTGGCAGCGGCGTGATCGTGGTGGCCACCATCGCCTTTGGCATGGGCATCGACAAGCCGGATGTGCGCTTCGTGGCCCATGTGGACCTGCCCAAGAGCCTGGAGGCCTACTACCAGGAGACGGGTCGGGCAGGCCGGGATGGCCTGCCCGCCATCGCCTGGATGGTGCATGGTTCCGGGGACGTGCCGCCGCTGCGTCGCTTCATCGACGACTCCGACGCTGAGCCGGCCCAGAAGCGGATCGAGCACGGCCGCCTCGAAGCTCTGATCGGCTTTGCCGAGGCCTCCAGCTGCCGCCGGCGCATCCTGCTCAGCTACCTGGGCGAAGCGGACGGCAGCGACTGCGGCAACTGCGACGTCTGCCTGGAGCCGAACCAGGGCGTGGACGTGACCGAACCGGCCCGCAAAGCCCTCTCCGCCGTCTATCGCACCGGGGGACGCTTCGGCGCCGCCCACCTGGTGGACGTGCTGCTGGGGGGCGAGACAGCCCGGATCCGCAGCCTCGGCCATGACCAGCTGGGGGTGCATGGGATCGGCAAGGAACTGGACCGGGGTCAGTGGCGCAGCCTGTTCCGCCAACTCACCGCCAGGGGGTACCTGGTGGCGGCCGCCGACGGCCATGGGGGCCTGCAGTTCGGTGACGACGCCCTGGTGCGACCGCTGCTGCGCGGCGACATCCGCCTGGAGATTCGTCTGCCGGCGGCGGCGAAGGACCGCCGCGGCGCGGCGGCCGGGGGCGGTGGCGGTGGCGGAGCGACAGTGGCCGACAACGCCGATCCGGGACTCCTGACGGCCCTGAAGGCCTGGCGGCTGGAGCAGGCGCGCCAGCAAGGGCTGCCGCCCTATGTGGTCTTCCACGACCGCACCCTGATCGCCATCGCCGAATGCCGTCCCACGGCCCTCGAGGACCTGGCCGGCATCACCGGCATCGGCAGGGCCAAGCTCGCCAGCTATGGCGAAGCGGTGCTGGCGGTGGTGAGGAGCCAGACCGCACCGGCCTAGCCTCAGTCCACCCTTGATCAGCCGTCCGTGCCGCAGGACTACCGCACCATCACGGTGTCCCTGGCCGCCGATCCCTATCCGATCCTGATCGGGGACGGCCTGCTCGGCCACCTGGGTTCCTTCCTGATCGAGCGCGGCTTCCAGAGCGGCACCCGTGTGCTGGTGGTGACCAACCCCGACGTGCAGGGATTCCATGGTGCCGAGGCGCTGAGGAGCCTCCAGGCCAGCGGGTTCGCCGTGCGGAGCCTGGTGCTGGAGGCCGGCGAGGAGCACAAGACAGCCGCCACCGTGGCGGCCATCCACGACGCCGCCTTTGAACACCGCTTGGAGCGAGGCTCCCTGATCGTCGCCCTGGGGGGCGGTGTGGTGGGGGACATGGCCGGCTTCGCCGCCGCCACCTGGTTGCGGGGCATCGCCGTGGTGCAGGTGCCCACCACCCTGCTGGCGATGGTGGACGCCGCCATCGGGGGCAAGACGGGGGTGAACCATCCGGGGGGCAAGAACCTGATCGGCGCCTTTCACCAGCCGAAGCTGGTGCTGATTGACCCGCGGGTGCTGGCCACCCTGCCGGAGAGGGAATTCCGCGCCGGGATGGCGGAGGTGATCAAGTACGCGGTCATCGGCGATGGGCAGCTCTTCGACGACCTGGAGCAGGCCGCCGGCCGGGATCCCCAGGGCGCCCTGGCCAGCCGCGAGGCCATCGGACCCGAGCTGCTGCAACGCTTGCTGGAGCGCTCAGCCGCCGCCAAGGCCCGGGTGGTGGCCGCCGATGAAAGGGAAGGGGGGCTGCGGGCGATCCTCAACTACGGCCACACCCTGGGCCACGCAGTGGAGAACCTCAGCGGCTACGGCACCTGGCTGCACGGCGAAGCCGTGGGCCTGGGCATGCTGGCCGCCGGTGACATCGCCGTGGCGATGGGGCTATGGAGCCAGGCGGATCAGGACAGGCAACGCCGGCTGGTCGCGGCCGCTGGGCTGCCCATGGGCTGGCCAGCCCTCGAGCCCGAGGCGGTGCTGACCTCTCTGCAGGCGGACAAGAAAGTGCGCCAGGGAAAGGTTCGCTTCGTCCTGCCCACCGGCGTGGGATCGGTCACGATTCGCGATGACGTCGATCCAGCCACGATCAGGGCCGCCCTGGCGGTCGCCGCTTCGATCGGCTCCCCCTGACACGCAGGCGCGACCCGGGGTGTGCATGCGGGGAAGGCCCGGCTCCCATGGCTCCGATCGTGGTCTTTCGCTGACAGGCAAGGCGCGGGCCCCCAAGATCGGAGACCATCACCGGAAGGTTTTTATTCCACACGGCCCATGAGAAGTCGTCCCAGCCGGTTCAAAAACATCCTGAGCCAGCCCCTGCGACGACTCGGCGCCCTGGCCAGGACCATCGGGCTTGGGGGCCGGGACGTGGCGGCGGGGCCGGAGTCATCGCCCGCTCAGGATCCCCCCTCCGCGGCACCCTTCCAGGAGCCGGCAGCGGCCAGCCCCGCGCTGGAGCGGCCGAGCGATGGCGGCGGTGGAACGTCCTGGGTCGCTTTCCTCCCCCGCGATCCCCAGTGGTCCCAGGTGCGCTGGGCCATCACCCCGGCCGACAGGAGCCAGGCCCAGGCCGATGGCGCCACCCAGCTCTGCCTGCGTGTCGCCGACGTGACCGGACTGGACGGGGGGTCCACCCACCCCCACACCCTGCAGGAGGTGGTGGTGGAAAGCCAGGCCAGCGAGTGGTACCTGCCGGTGCCCCTGTCCGGTCGTGATTACAGGGTGGAGCTCGGTTTCCGCAAGGGCGGCAGCGGCGGCTGGATCTCCCTGGCCTTCTCCGCCACGGCCCACGTCCCCGTGCTGGACAGCCAGGCCGTGTCCGTGCCCGATCCCTTCGTGGCCTTCTCCATGCCGCCCGCGATCCAAGCGGCGCTGGCTCCAGTTCCGTCCAGGGAGATCATCAACGACCTGCATGAGCGGCTTTACCAGAGCGCAACCAGCCCCTGGCGCCGCCTCGGCCGAGGTTCGGAGACCTTCCACGAAAGCGATTCCGCCGCCGGTCTGCAGGGCGACAACGACTTCTCCGCCTCCGGTGCAGGCCCCTGGGCCTCCGGCCGCAGCGGCTCCGGCATCGGCGGAGTGGCCGCTCGCCAGCGGTCCTTCTGGCTGGTGGCCGATGCCGAACTGATTGTTTACGGCGCCACCGACCCCTCTGCCCGGTTGAGCATCGGTGGCGAAGCGGTTCCGCTCTCCGCCGACGGTACTTTCCGCCTGCAGGTTCCCTTCCGGGATGGCCAGCAGCTCTACCCGATCGAAGCCCTGGCCGCCGATGGCGAGCAGAAGCGCAGCATCACCATGGAGTTCCGCCGCACGACACCCCACGCGAACGTCAATCCCAAGGATGAAGCCCAGTCGGAGTGGTTCTAAGCCAGGGCTCAGTGGCTCTCCCGCAGTTGTTCGGTGCAGATGGTGATGCAGTCACCGTCGTCAAGGGAGCAGGTGGTGATGCAGGCGAAGTAGGTCTCGACGGGATCCTCGTTGATCAGCTCAACATCAACGTTCAGACCATCGTCACCCCTTGAAGATCCGGAATCCAGATGAAACGTTTCCCCAAACAATGGATCTTCCGTACGGTGGCCGAATTCCGTAGGGCTGCCGAAAACGTTGCCCATTGCCGTTGCCATCACAGCGCCTTCTGATTGGATTTTCACCCTAACCTTCATTGCCGTTTTCTCCTCCAGGATTGAGCAGGAATGCTCAAGGTTTCATGTGGAGATGTAAAGCGATGGCTGTTGATCAGGGCGACGGCATGCTCAAAAACAGGGGCTCTGCCTGAGGCGTAGCTGCAGAGCCTGCAGAGGTTGAATCCCGTTGGAAAGCCAGCCAGCGGAAATTGCCAAGACTGGCGGGATCCACCAGCCGCAACAGGCTCTCCCGCCGTTGCAGCAGCTCCGCCAGCCGAGACGCCGGCTCCTGCTGAAGCGCATGCAGGCGCCTGGCCAGACCGAGCGCCAGCAACGCCTCACCCTGGCGGCATCCGCCCAGGGGCTGCCAGCCCCCGGCCCGGGCCGCCGCCTGCAGGCTCTCCAGGCAGAGGTGGGCCGTCAGGTCCCACAGACCCGGCTCCCGCAGCGGGTTGTCGCTGGCCTGCTGGCTCCGGTAGGCCATCAAGGTGCCAGCTGAGCGCTGGGGCGCGTAGTAGCGGCACGCCTCGTGGGCGTAATCGATCACCAGCAGCCACCCCTCGGACAGCGCGCCGGCACAGGCGGCCAGCCAGGGTTCCAGGCCGGGATGGAGCTCCGTGCACCAGCCCTCGGGGCGGCTGCCATCCAGGGGGAGAAGGCCGAGGCCACCCAGCTGGTCAAGCAACGGTCCCGTCAGGGGCTCGGCGGCCTCCAGGCTCAGGCTGTCCCCACGCAGTGCAACCCGCTGGCGGCACCAGTGGTCGTCCCGGCGCTCGATCCGTTCGATGGCCAAGGCGTCGAGCACTTCGTGCGCCAGCACCACCCCCCGCAGCGGGGCGCGCGCCAGAGCGGCGAAGTCGATCCAGCGCACCGGCAGGGGACAGGCGCTGAGCCGTTGCCGTTGCCGCTGGGCCATGCCGGCATTCGGCTCCACAAGCACCAGCTCGGTGCGCCCAGCCAGCTCGGGCCAGCCGGCGTGAAGCGCCTCGGCCAGCTGCTGGGCCAGCTGGCCCTCCCCTGGCCCTGTCTCGACCAGGGCCAGGGGGCCATCGGCCGGTAGCAGGGCCAGCCACTGGGCCACCTGGGGGGCGAGCAGCTGGGCGAACTCCGCCCCCAGCGAGGGGGCGGTGGCGAAGTCCCCCCGGGGCCCGATGACCAGTCGGCCACTCCCATAGACGCCATGGTCCGGGTCGTGGAGAACCCACTGCATGTAGTCGAGGAACGGCACCGAACCGCCCGCCGCCAGCAACCGCTGGCCAAGCCACTCGGGAACCGGCGGGGAGCCGGGATGGGGGATCTGCACGCGGCGTCGAGGGGACTCAGTGAGAATGCTGACCGATGGGAGCACGAGCGATGGTGATGGCGACAGCGGCCGCAGTGGGAACGCACCGGGATCACCGGGGCAGTGGCTGGCGTGGCGGGCTCGGGAAGCGGCTGGGGGCCAGCCTGGCCACCCTCACCCTCGTGCTGGTGACCTGGCTGCTGCCGGGGCTGGGTGCTGCCGCCTTCGCCGCCGACAACCCCCAGCTGTTGCCCGATCACCCCACCCCGGTGATCGACCTGGCCAAGGCCCTCACCGATGGCGAACGGGGGGAGCTGGAGGCCGAACTGGAGAGTTTCGAAGCCACCAGTGGCTGGAAGCTGAGGGTGCTGACCCAGTACGAGCGCACGCCCGGCCTGGCGATCAAGGGCTTCTGGGATCTGGACGAGCGCAGCCTGCTGCTGGTCGCCGATCCCCGGGGCGGCAACCTGCTCAACTTCAACGTGGGCGAGGCCCTGTTCGCCCTGATGCCGCGGACCTTCTGGGTGGAGCTCCAGACCCGCTACGGCAATCAGTTCTACGTGCGCGACCACGGTGAGGATGGCTCGATCCTCTCGGCCATCCACGCCGTCAAGGGGTGCCTGGCCATCGGTGGTTGCCAGGTGGTGCCGGGGCTGCCCCAGGAGCAGTGGATCCTGACGCTCTGCACCTCGATCCTGGGTGGACTGGTGGCGGGATTCGCCGCCTTTCCGCGCCAGGAGGGTCGCCGGGTGGAATGGACCTGGGTCCTGCTGCTCTCCCCCCTGTGGGTGATCCTGTTCGTGGCCCTGGGCATGGGGCCGATCATCACCCGCACCAACGACGTGTTGCCGTTGCTGCGCAACGTGCTGGGGTTCCTTGGAGCTGCGGTGGTGGCCTACCTGATTGCCCAGAAAACCCTGGGCGGTGTACGCCTGCAGGGCAAGGGCGAGAGCTGATCGCGTCCCCGTTGTGGGTGGTCGATCCGGCTCAGGGGGCGGTTGACGACCCGCTGACCCGTTCCAGCTGGCAGGACAGGCTGTCATCGCTGCAGGCCGGAGGCGTCTGCTGGATGGCCACATCTTCCCAGACGCTGGCGGCTTCGTTGCGCAGCTGGGCCAGATTCTCCTGGTAGAAGCGGCGCAGGTCGTTGAGGCGCTTCACGGGTTGCCCGTAGTAGCTGCGGCCGGCCAGGGTGGGAAACGAAGCCCATTCAGGGGCCAGACGGGCCGCCAGGTCGGGGCTCAGCTCACCGCGATCGGCGAGGTGCAGGGCACCCCGGCGCTGCACCAGGAACAGGGCCGCCTGGTCCTGGGACTCGGGGCCGAAATCAGGCATGCCCAGGGCCCGGGTGACCATGTCCCAGGTGAAGGGCATGAACTGGTAAGCACCGGCGGCTGCACTGGCGTAGCGGGCGGTGCGCATCACCCGATTGGGATGGCGATCGAGGGACTGGAAGAGGCTGCCTCCGAACAGGATCCGATAGCCGACGTCTTGGCCATTGGCCCAGGTTCCTTCGGCGTAGCGGATGGTGTTGAGCAGGGCACGCCGCTCGGGGGTGATGGCGAAGACGCGGGGAGGGGTCGGCAGCGGCGTCAGCATCGAGACCCGCACGGGGGCCACACGGGCTTCAGGACCCAGCTGCCAGGCATGGGAGGCTTCGGCGGCACTGGCCGGACCAGCAAGGCTGAGGCTCAGCCCGGCGAAGGCGAAGACCAGGTGACGGGGCTGAAGGTTCGGCAAGAGAAACGGTCGTGAAGGACAAGTGGGGGGAAAATCCAATGAATGGCTAATTAGATTTGTCCGACATGATGTGCTTGATGTGACCAGGTCTTCTGGAGAACAACAACAGGAAGAACCAGTGATCCCGTGGCGAGGAGGAGAAAAGCCGGGCCTCGGAACTTGGCGGTAATTTGCCGATGAATCAGTCGAAACGATTCAGTGTTAGTGACGGTCGAACAACTGTCTACTGGTATCAAGAATGACGCTTTGCATTCGAGTTACAGCCAGGGACTGAAGTTTTTGCTGTCGACGAACAGATGATCAAATCCTGAAGCCAGGCCCCATAGGCAGTGCTGATCGTCCGTCCAGCAGCGAAACGATCGCCCGCGCGGCGCTGGCCGCCCCATCCACCGGCAGGGGACCGCGCCGGGGGGGCTCCAGGGGCTGATCCAGCTGCCAATCGCCGCGGCGGAAGGCCTGCTGGCTGAGCAACCGGTGCCAGCCGTGGTTGCGCAGGTCCTCCTCCAGTACCGGCGCTTCTGCAAATCCGCTCCGGTGCACCAGGTGGATTCCCACCCCCTGGCTGAAGGCCTCGCAGAAACTGCTGTAGCCGGGCTTGGTGATCAGCCGTCCCGTCAGGGGCATCAGGTCGAGGGGCCTCACCCCGGCCGGCAGGCAACGGCCATTGGCCGCCGTGGCCAGCTGCGGCTCAGGGCCGATGAACACATGCTCGGGCCAGCGAGCCAGCAGGGCCGGGTCGATGGCCATGCCGAGGCCCCCGAAGCTCACCAGCACCACCTGCTCCCGATCCGGCGGCAGAGCCAGATCCCAGGCCAGGCGCTCCAGGTCGAGCCGGGGCCTGGAGCTCGTCAGGCCCAGCCGCACCTCCTGCAGACCCCAGTCCATCGGCAGGGAGAGGGGGCAACGCAGCAGCAGATCCCCCTGGGCATACAGCTGACGGTGACGGTCGACGAAGGGCTGAAAGTCCGGGCCCATGGGGGCATGAATCGTGTCCCAGCCGAAGCTGGCCAGCCACACCAGCGGCACCTGCAGGCGCCTGGCCAGCAGGGCCGCTGCCGGTGGCACATCCCCCAGCACCAGGATCGGCTGGTTCTGGGCCTCCAGCCAGGTGGCTTCGGCCTCGACCAGCCCCGGCAGGCTCCCCTCGAGGTCATGGAGGGCCGCCAAGGTGGCGGCCGCGTCCGCCCCCAGGGCATCCGCCTGGATCACCCCCACGTCCCAGCGGCATTGGCGGTGCTCGAAGGGCACCGCACCCAGGGAGAGCTTCAGGAACGCTTCCGGCAGTCCAGTGGAGAGCACCAGACGCCAGTCGGGCTTCAGGGCGGCCAGTTCGCCGAGCACCGACGCCGTGCGGGAGCCGTGGCCGAAGCCATGGCTGCTGATGCAGGCGTGAATCAGCAAGGGCTCAGCACACCCGCCGCCGGCAGGGCCGCCGTCCAGAGGGTCTGCTCGTAGTGGAGGGCACCGTCGAGGCCATACCAACGGTGGCTGATGTGGCGCAGGTTGCCATTGTTAAAGACAACCCAGCTGAAGTGGCGCAGGGCCCGACCCTGCTGATCCACGCCATGGCGGGGGACGCTGGCGGTGTTGAGGAACGCGGTGCCCTGGGCGTCGCGACGGAAGCTGAGCCGTTCCCCCTGGTGGTGGCACAGGGCGTGGTGCATGTGGCCGAAGATCACCAGCGGCAGCGGGCGGCGGCGGCGGATCTGCTCCACCGCCAGGGCCAGATCCTGATCGCCCCAGTCACAGGCGGGGGCCTTCCAGTCGCGGGCACAGAGGTCGTCCACATGGGTGCCCAGGCCACTGGGGCCCGAATGGGCCAACAGCACCAGCGGCAGCTGGGGATCGGCGGACAGGGCCGCCCGGGTGATGCGTTCGGCGGACTCCTGCAGTCCCACCGGCCCATAGACGGCCCGGACGGCCTTCGACAGGTGGTAGCCACCGCCGGCGGTCCCGGGACGGGCCCCCACGACGGCCAGACCCGGGGGGCGTAGCTCCCTGAGGCCCCAGCCGCAGTGCCGTTCGCCCAACAGCTCCAGCTGGTGCCGCAATGTGCGGCCGCTGCCGTCCTTGCCCGCATCGTGGTTGCCGAGCACGCAGGCCAACGGCAGCTCCAACGTGGCGAGCAACTCGGGGATGCGGCTCTTGCCGTCACTGAAATCTCCCACAAGCAGCAGGGCATCCGGACGGATCAGATCAAGCACGTCATGGTCGCTGCGATCCCACTGATCGTGCAGATCCCCCGCGATGGCGATGTTCAGCTCAGCCAATACCAACCGCTTCCTAGACTCGGATCATCGTGCATGGGGCGGGGTATCGGTTGGTCTTCACGCAGACGCTGACCCAGTCCCCGGACCAGCATGGCCGGGAATCGGGCAACCGCCTCGATCCGTCTGTCGCTGCTCCGGAGACGTGTCCGCCGCGCCATGAGCTGGCCGCGGCGATCGAAACACTCAAAAAAGAACGCAACGCGGTCATCCTGGCCCATTACTACCAGGACGACGCCATCCAGGATGGCGCCGATTTCATCGGCGACTCCCTCGAGCTTTCCCGCAAGGCGGCCAGCACCGACGCCGACGTGATCGTCTTCTGCGGCGTTCACTTCATGGCGGAGACCGCCAAGATCCTCAACCCGGGCAAAACCGTCCTGCTGCCCGATCTGGAGGCCGGCTGCAGCCTGGCCGATGCCTGTCCCGCCGACGCCTTCGCCGACTTCCGCCGCCAGCACCCGGACCACGTCGTGGTGAGCTACATCAACTGTTCGGCGGCGGTGAAGGCCCAGAGCGACCTGATCTGCACCAGCAGCAACGCCGTGCACCTGGTTCAGCAGCTGCCGGCCGATCGCCCGATCCTGTTCGCCCCCGACCAGAACCTGGGCCGCTGGGTCGCCCGCCAGAGCGGCCGAGAGCTGACTCTCTGGCCGGGAAGCTGCATCGTCCACGAAACCTTCAGCGAGCAGGCCCTGCTGCGGCTGCGTCAGGAACACCCCGAAGCCGAGGTGATCGCCCATCCGGAATGTCAGCAGCACCTGCTGGATCTGGCCGACTTCATCGGCTCCACCAGCAAGCTGCTGCAGCGCACCGAAACCAGTGCGGCCCCCGCCTTCATCGTGCTCACCGAGCCGGGCATCCTGCACCAGATGCGGCGCCGCTCCCCCACCAAAACGCTCTATGAAGTCCCCGGGGCCGATGGCTGCAGCTGCAACGCCTGCCCCTACATGCGGCTGAACACACTGGAAAAACTGTGGCAGTGCCTGCACACCATGGCGCCGGCCCTCGAACTCGACGAGGAGATCCGCCGGCGGGCCCTGGTGCCGATCGAGCGCATGCTGGCGATGAGTGCCTGAGGCAAGGCCCCTGACCCAGGGGGCCACCGTGACTCAATAGCTGTAATTGGCCACGAACAGGGAGGCGGCCTCATCAGAGGGTTCGGAGCCGGCCACGTAGGCCCCGCGGGCCGCCGCGCCGTTGGCACGGACACGGGCCAGCAGGGCCGCCTGGCCCGCTACGGCATCGGTCCCTTTCCAGTGGCTGAGGCAGGAGTGCTGCAGGGCCCGGCCGTAGGAGAAGCCCAGGTGCCAGGGGGCGTCGGGGGCGGCGTGGTGGATCGCGGAAAGGAACACACTGGCCTCCTCCTCGCCCAGGCCGCCGGAGAGGAACAGGATCGCCGGCACGGCCGGCGGCACGCTGCGCCGCAGGGTGCGCACGCTGAAGGCGGCCACCTGTTCGGGACTGGGACGCTCGGCGCCGTCGGCGCCGGGGAGGGTCATCGAGGGCTTGAGCAGGGTGCCCTCCAGAAACACCCCGTTCTGGCCCAGGGCCTCGTAGACGCTGCGCAGCACCCACTCCTGCACCGCGGCCGTGGTGAGGATGTCGTGGTCGCCGTCCATCAGGATCTCCGGCTCCACGATCGGCACCAGCCCCTCCTCCTGGGCGGTGCGGGCATAGCGGGCCAGCCCCCAGGCGTTCTCACGCACGCACAGCTCCGAGGGACAGCCAGCGGCGCTGATGCGCAGCACCGCCCGCCATTTGGCGAAACGGGCGCCGCGGCTGTAGGCACGGGCCGCCCGCTCCCGCAGCCCCTTGAGTCCGGTGCACCAGGTCTCGCCGCTCAGGCCGCCCGCCAGGGGCTCCACGCCCAGATCCAGCTTGATCCCCGCCACCAGCCCCTGGGCTAGGAATAGATCAAGGATCGATCCGCTCGGCTGTCCCGGCACTGCGGCGGCCTGCTGAAACAGGGTCTCCTCGTAGAGGATCACGCCACTGATCGTCTCGCCCAGGCCAGGGGCGGTGGCCAGCAGGGTGCGGTAGGCGCGACGGTTGTCCTCCGTGTTGTCAAGGCCGATCGCCTCGAAGCGCTTGCCGATGGTGCCGGTGGATTCATCGGCCGCCAGCAGACCGGTGCCCGGCCGGGCCAGGGCCATGGCGGTGGCCTCCAGTTCCTCGCGGTGGCTGTCGAGTGTCATGGGGCCGGTGGAGATGTCATCCCCATGGCTAAGGGGGAGCACCGTCGCCGTCAACAGGCCAGGCTCGCCAGGATGCGAACGTTTCCCGCCAGCGGCGCCACCGCGGCCTGCGCGCACCATGGTCCTGCCGGGCGATGGCCTGATCCAACTCACCCCTGAAGGGCTTTACTGTCCGGCCGCCGACGCCTGGATTGACCCCTGGCGGCCGGTGAGCCGGGCCCTGATCACCCATGGCCACGCCGACCATGCCCGGCCGGGCTGCGGCGAATACTGGGCGGTGGCATCGGGCGAGGGCGTGCTGCGGCAACGGCTGGGGGCCGGCATCGCCCTGACGGGGGTGGGCTACGGCCAGGAGCGGCGCCTCGGCGGGGCGCTGGTGTCCTTCCATTCCGCCGGGCACGTGCTGGGCTCGGCCCAGATCCGGATCAGCGCCGGTGGGGAAACCTGGCTGGTCAGTGGCGACTACAAAAGGGATGCCGACCCCAGCTGCGCCCCGTTCGAGCCGGTGACCGCCGACGTGCTGATCACCGAAGCCACCTTCGGCCTGCCGATCTACCGCTGGCGGCCCGGTCGGCAGGTGGCGGCCGAGATCCTGACCTGGTGGCGCGAGGCCCCCCAGCGACCCTCGCTGCTGTTCGCCTATGCCTTCGGCAAGGCCCAGCGGCTGCTGGCGGAACTGGCGGCGCTGGGGGTGGAGGAGGAGGTGCTGCTGCACGGGGCCGTGCAAACGCTGATGGCGCCCTACCGGAGCGAAGGGGTGGTGCTGCCCCCGACGCGGCCCCTGAGCGAACTTCCCCGCAACGCCTCACTGGCGGGGCGCCTGGTGATCGCTCCACCATCGGCCCACCGCTCCGCCTGGATGAAGCGATTCGTCAATCCCCAGACGGCCTTCGTCAGCGGCTGGATGGCGGTGCGGGGTGCCAGGCGGCGGCGGGGGTTTGAGCGGGGCTTCGCCCTCAGCGACCACGCTGACTGGGACGGCCTGCTGCGCAGCGTCCGCGACTGCGGCGCCCGGCAGGTGTACGTGACCCACGGCAACAGCGACGGCCTGGCCCGCTACCTGCGGGAGGAGCAGGGCCTGGCGGCGGAACCGTTGGGGCGGGCGTTCGAGGGGCAGCGCGGCGAGGAAGGGGAGCTGGTCGCGGCGGTGGCGACAGCAGTGACCTCCCCCGTAGCTGCGTCCTGATGACAGCGGCCCGTGTCACCGTCGAGGCCTGGGACCCAGACTGGCCCAGCCGTTCCGCTGTGATCGCCTCCGTGTTCATCAACCTGAAGCAACGCCTGCAGTCGCTTCGGATGGTGGCCAGCCTCGCCGCCTTCCTGAAAAACCCCTCAGAACTGGACAGCGTCTTCGGCGTGGCGCGCAGCCTCCAGGGCAGCCCCCTGGCCACCCAGATGCAGCGTCACCTGCTGGAGAATCCAGCCATGGCCGCCCTGGTGGCGGAGGGCTGGCGACCCGCCCCGATCGACATGGCCGCTCTGGCGACCATGCCCGAGGGCAGCCTGGGCCGCACCTATGCCGAGCAACTGATGCGTCTGAATCTGACGCCCGAGAGCCTGATCGATCCCCGGCCGATCACCAACCCGACGGAGTACATCACCCACCGGCTGCGGGAAACCCACGACATCGTCCATGTGCTCACCGGCTTCGGCATCGACGGCCCTGGGGAACTGGGCCTGCAGGCCTTCAACCTGGCCCAGGTGCGCTCCCCCCTGGCGGTGCTGCTGATCTTCGGCGGCCTGCTCGGCACCCTCCAGGACGACGAGCCACTCGAACCCCTGTTGCGCGCCCTGGCCCGCGGCTTCGAGCTGGGCCTGGCGGCTCGCTGTCTGATCACCGTCAAGCTCGAAGAGGACTGGGAGCGGCCCCTGGCCGACTGGCGTCTGGAGCTGGGGTTGCCGGAATCGCCCCTGGCCTGAGCCCATGCAGGCCTTTGCCGACCTGATCCAGCAGCTGGAGCGCAGCCCCGGCACGAAGGACCGGGTGGCGGCGCTGGCTGCCCATGTCCAGTCGGTCGACGGGGCCGATGGTGCCTGGGCCCTGGCCCTGCTGCTGGGCAAGCGGCGGCGGCGGCTGATCACCGGCCGAAGGCTGCGGCAGATCTGCCTGGAGCGCTCGGGGCTACCCGAGTGGTTGTTCGATTCCTGCCACGCCCAGGTGGGGGACTCGGCGGAGACCATCGCCCTGTTGCTCCCCCAGCTGGCCCTGCCGCCGGCAGCGCCCCTGGAGCTGCCCCTGGCCGAATGGATGGAATCGCGGCTGCCGGCCCTGGCCGCCCTGGAGGCCGAAGCGCAGGCGCAGGCGGTTCTGATGATCTGGGCCGCCCTGCCCGACGGCCAGTGCTTCCTGTTCAACAAACTGCTCACCGGCGGCTTCCGGGTGGGGGTGGCCGCGGGCCTGGTCATCCGGGCGCTGGCCCAGGTGTCCGGCCTGGAGGAGGCGGAGCTGGCCCACCGGCTGATGGGCGGTTTCGAGCCCTCCCCAGAGGCGATGCAGGCCCTGCTGGCGCCCCTGGAGGCCGGGGTGGCCGCCCCGATCAGCCGGCCCTATCCCTTCTGCCTGGCCTCCCCCCTGGAGACGGAACGCCTCGAGGCCACCGACCCCGCCGGCTGGCAGCTGGAGTGGAAGTGGGACGGGATCCGGGCCCAGCTGATCCGGCGCAACGGCCAGACCTTTCTGTGGAGCCGCGGCGAGGAACTGATCAATGCCAGCTTCCCCGAGCTGGATCGGATGGCCGAGGGGCTGCCGCCGGGCACGGTGCTGGATGGGGAGCTGACCGTCTGGCCGGCAGAAGCGAGCCAGCCGGCCGGCTTCGGCCCCCTGCAGCGGCGGCTGGGTAGGCAGAAGCCCGGCGCCGCCCTGCTGCGGGAGTGCCCGGCGGCCTTCGTCGCCTACGACCTGTTGGAGCAGGGGGGCCAGGATCTGCGCCCCGAGCCCCTGAGCCAACGCCGTGCCGCCCTGGAGGATCTGCTGCAGGGGCTGCCGGAGGCGGTTTCCAGCCCCGCGGCCGGGCTCCTGCGCCTCTCCCCGGTGCTGCCGCTGGGGAGCTGGGAGGAGCTGGAAGCGCTGCGGCAGCAGGCCCGCTCGGTGGGCGCCGAAGGGCTGATGCTCAAGGCGCTCGATTCGGCCTATGGCGTCGGCCGGCGCCGCGGGCTGTGGTGGAAGCACAAGCTCGAGCCGATGGAACTCGATGCGGTGCTGCTCTATGCCCAGGCCGGCAGTGGCCGCCGCGCCAACCTCTACACCGACTACACCTTCGGCCTCTGGGACGGCGAGGGCCGCCTGGTCACCTTCGCCAAGGCCTATTCCGGTCTTGATGACAGCGAGATCGCCGAACTGGACCGCTGGATCCGCCGCCACACCACCGAGCGCTTCGGTCCGGTGCGGGCCGTCGAGCCACTGCAGGTTTTCAGCCTGGGCTTCGAGGGCCTGCAGCGCTCCTCCCGCCACCGCAGCGGCCTGGCCGTGCGCTTCCCCCGCATCCTGCGCTGGCGCCGCGACCGCACCCCCGAATCGGCCGACAGCCTCACCAGCGCCCTGGCCCTGCTCGAGGATCCAGCTGTTCAGCGATAGACCGTGCGGCCATCGCCGGGCAGCAGCACCGGGGCAGCCGGGTCGATGCGACGGCCCAGACTCAACTCCGGCGGCCCGGGATCGTCCCCCTCCTCCCAGCGCTCCAAAGACAGCACCCGGCCCTCCGCCCCCTCGTAATCACCGAAGCGGCAGCCCGTCAGGCGCCGGTTCATCACGCGGGCGGCGGCGCTCACCGAAGCCCGGCCCGTTTCCTTGAGGTGATACAGCTGGCCGCGACAGCGCAGGTGATCGGGGAAGTCGGCGGTCAGACCCTCCAGCTCCGCGGCCGGGGCGTCCTCCAGCCAGCTCACCTCCAGCCAGTCGTCCTCGCAGACGCTGAGCCAGCGGCCATCGCTTCCGTCGCGCAGCAGGTACTCCAGCCACTGGAAGCCCCCGTCGTCATAGAGAAGCCGGTCTTCCACCACCCAGTCGCGGCCGTCGTACTGGACGATGTCGCCGGTGGTGAGGTTGAACAGGGTGCGCCCCAGCAGCTTGGGTGCCTGGCGCCGCAGCCGTGAGCGCCGCAGCAGCAGCAGGGCAACGGCGGCCAGCAGCAGCAGGGGCAGGAGGAACCAGACAGCCATCGTTGCGCTCGGTGGCCGGACCATCCAGGCCGGTCGGCTCAGCTTATGGAGGCTGGTGGACCGACTCCGCGAAAGGCGCCGATCAGTTCTGCCGCCAGCGACCCTGGCGCTGGTAATCAGCCAGCACCGGCCGGTGCAGGCGATTCGGCAGCACCCGCTCCCCCGGCGGCAGGGACAGATCCCGGCTCAGGGGAAAGAGCCGATCGAGCTGGCCCTGGTCGATCCAGCGGCCCTGGAAGGGAAGCAGCGCCTGGGGCTGGGGCGGACGTGGCTGGCCCCGGTGGGCCAGCACGAAGCCCCAGGGGCCGAAGCTCGGCACATCCACCCCGTAGGGCCGGGTGGCCAGGTTCAACTCAGCCAGGGTGGCCTGGATCGAGGCCAGCACCTTGGGGCTGAAGAAGGGGGTCGAGGCCTGGGTGACCAGCATCCCGTCCGGGGCGAGGCGCCGCAGCAGGCGCCCGTAGAAGGTGACGCTGTACAAGCGGGCCAGCGGCGGCGTGGCCGGGTCGGGAAAGTCGGCAATGATCACGTCATAGGTGCCCTGCAGCTGCCGCACCCGCTCGAAGGCATCGCCGATCAGCAGCCGCACCCGCCGGTCCTCCAGGCTGGCGCCGTTGAGGCGCCGCAGGAACGGCTGCTCCAGGGCCAGGCGCACCATGGCTGGATCCAGTTCCACCACATCCACCTGCCGCACCGCGGGCCAGCGCAGCACCTCCCGCAGGGCCAGGCCATCGCCGGCCCCCAGGAGCAGCACCCGCTGCGGCCGGCCCTGCAGCGCCATCGCCGGATGCACCAGGGCCTCGTGGTAGCGGTATTCGTCAAGGCTTGAGAACTGCAGCTGGCCGTCGAGGAACAGGCGCAGGTCGTCGCGGCGACGGGTGAGCACGATGCGCTGGTGGCGACTCTGGAGCCGGCTCACCACCGGATCGTCGTAGAGGCCGTCCTCGATCCGGTCGCCGAGCGGAACGAGTCCCCAGCCGGCGAGGGCGATCATGGGAAACGTCACGGCGATCGAACGGCGCCAGCGGCGGCCCACCGGAAACGCGGCGGCGATCGCCACGCAGCTGGCCAGGGGCACGAGGGCCAGCAAGCCGGCGGTGGGCAGCAGACCCAGCCAGGGGAGCAGCACCAGGGGGAACAGCAGGGCGCCCACCAGGGCACCCAGGTAATCGAGGGCCAGCACCCGCGCCAGGGCCACCCGCAGCTGCTGGCCACACTCCAGCAGCCGGGTCAGCAGCGGCACCTCCATCCCACCCAGCACCCCCACCAGCACGGTGCCGATCACCAGGCCCAGCCACACCGGACCGCCCAGCCGGAAGAGGGCGAACAGGGCCAGGGGCGCCAGCAGGCACAGGGGGGCCAGGGCCAGTTCCACGGCCAGAAACCACTGCAGCAGGGCGAAGCCGGGCTCGGGGCCCGTCGCCAGGAACTGGCTCAACCAGGCACCCAGGCCCATGGCGGCCAGGAACGTGCCGATCACCACGCCGGTGGCCAGGGCATGGTCGCCCAGCAGGTAGCTGGCCTGGGTGGCGAGCATCAGTTCCAGCACCAGGCTGACGCTGGAGGAAAGGGCTGCCGCCGCCAGCAGCACCCACACCTGCAGGGGTGTCAGGGGCGCAAGGCGACGCGGTGTCACTTGGCCGCGCCGGGACCACGCCCCTGGAAGCCGCTCCAGTCCTGCCGGCGGGGCGTGATGGGCACCCACCGCCCGGCGCTGTAGCTGCCGCCATAGCGCACACCGCTGCCGGCGGCGGGGGTGCCGTCCTGGCCGAGGCGCCAGAGGCCGGGGCGGGTCACGGCCGTGACGGTGCCGATGGCGACCACCGCCAGGGCCAGCAGCAGCAGCAGTCCCCGTTCGTCGGCCATCTCAGCGGCCCTCCAGCGCCCCAGCCAGGGGCAGAACAGCCACCGGCCAGGCGCTCATCAGACCATCCTCGACGCTGAGCTGCAGCCATTCCATCTCCCAGGCGTCGCCATCCACGCGGAACTCCTGCGGCACTTTCACCCGGAAGCGGTAGCTGCCGCGCTCCGGAAGCCGCAGGTGCAGGGTGTGGCGTACGGACAACCAGTGGTCGCCATCGTCGGAGCGGTGGGCCACCACCACCATCCCCCGATGCCGCAGACGAGGACGCCCCAGGGCATCACTCACCTGCAGCTCCAGGGCCGCCGGTTCCGGGGGCTGGCCCAGGGGTGGATTGTCATGGGGCAGCTCCCAACGCGCCACCACGCCCACCCGCAGCAGTCCGGGGCCACCGGCCTCACAGCGGATCGCGGCGTCAGCCTCCTGGCTGCGCTGGACCCAGCGGCCCCGGCTGACGCCGTAGCAGGCCAGCAGCAGCACCTGGACCACCGCCAGCGTCAGCGCGGCGGTGAACAGCAGCAGGGGAGCATCGAGGCTGTGGTTGCGGACGCTGCCGCGCACAACAACCGGATGGGGCAGCGGCTGGCCCGCTTGATCGAGCAGATCCTGCAGCTGCACCGCCAGCTGGAAGCGGCCGCTCTGCCCAGGACGCATGGCCAGCGTCAGGGCCGCGTCGGCTTCCTCCCAGGTGCCGCTCTCCCCCCCCTCCGACCAGGTGCCGCTGGCGCGCCAGCCGTCCTTGGTGAGGTTCAGCACGGTGCGGCCGCTGGCATCGAGGAGGGCGACGTCCAGCTCGATCGTGCTGTTGGCGGGGATGTCGGCCGTCAGCGCCAGCCGGGGGCTGCCCAGCCAGCCGTCCTCCAACACGAAGGGGACACTGAGCACCCGCTGCCCCTCCGGCACCACCATCAGCAGCCGGCGTGGCCCCTCCAGGGCTGACAGCAGCAGCACGAGAAGGGGCAACAGCGGCAGCAGCAGGCTGACCAGGGGCCAGAGCAGCAAGGCCGAATCGCGCCGCCCGCCCAGGGAAGTCAGCCCCATCAGCGGCTGGCCTCCTGTCCATCCCTACGGTGGGGTCGGCACTGCGATGAGGGGATGGTCAAACCACTGCTCCAGATGCTGCTGATGGTGGGCTGGACCTTTCTGGGCATCATCCTCATCTACCTCGGGCTGCTGCTCTTCGATCGCCTCTCCCCCATCGACTACCGCGCCGAGATCCGCCGCGGCAACATCGCCGCCGGTGTGGTGCTGGGGGCCGTGATCCTGGCCATTGCCGCCGTGGTGGTGGCCGTGCTCTCCACCTGATCCGCCGTCCCCCTTGACCCCTTCCACCGCGGCGGTGCTGCGGCCCATCGAGGCCTGGTTCACCAGCCGCGGCTGGCGGCCGATGCCGTTCCAGCGCCAGTGCTGGCGGGCCTACCTGGAGGGGGCCAGCGGCCTGATCCAGGTGCCCACCGGCTCCGGCAAGACCTACGCCGCTGTGATGGGGCCGATCGCGGCGATGCTGGCCGAGAACGGGGGCGCCGGGCCGGAGGGGGGGCTGCGCCTGCTGGTGCTGACGCCCCTGCGGGCCCTGAGCCGTGACCTGCTGCTGGCGATCCGGGAGCCGATCGAATCCATGGGCTGGCCGCTGCGGGTGGGACTGCGCAACGGCGACACCAGCAGCCATGAACGCGGCAAGCAGCTGAAGGCGCCGCCGCAGATCCTGATCACCACCCCCGAATCCCTCTCCCTGCTGCTGGCCGGCCCCCGGGCCGAGGCGCTGTTCGCCGACCTCGAGGCGGTGGTGATCGATGAATGGCACGAGCTGATGGGCAGCAAGCGGGGCTCCCAGAGCGAGCTGTGTCTGAGCTGGCTGCGCAGCCGGCGGCCGGCCCT
The DNA here is from genome assembly GCF_024345975.1 of Cyanobium sp. Cruz-8D1. Taxonomy (GTDB): domain Bacteria; phylum Cyanobacteriota; class Cyanobacteriia; order PCC-6307; family Cyanobiaceae; genus Cyanobium. The sequence goes on from NZ_JAGQCD010000014.1 coordinate 78,544, forward strand.
GCGCACCTGGGCGATCAGCGCCACGATCGGCAACCTGGAGGAGGCGGCCCGGGCCGCGGTGGGCGTCGGCGTCGAGCCGCGCATCATCACGGCCAGGATCCGGCGGGATACGGAGATCCGCAGCCTGCTGCCCGACACGATCGACGGCTTCCCCTGGGCCGGCCATCTGGGCCTGCGCATGTACGAGGAGCTGGTGGCGGCCATGGAGCCCGATGTCTCCACGCTGCTGTTCACCAACACCCGCAACCAGGCCGAACGCTGGCACCAGTGCCTGCGCTTCGCCTGCCCGGAGATGGAAGCCACCCTGGCCCTGCACCACAGCGCCATTGACCGGGCCAGCCGCGAAGCCATCGAGGCGGGGGTGAAGGCCGCCGCGATCCGCTGGGTGGTCTGCACCAGTTCCCTCGATCTGGGGGTGGACTTCCAGCCGGTGGAGCGGGTGGTGCAGATCGGCAGTGCCAAGAACCTGGCCCGGCTGCTGCAGCGGGCGGGCCGTTCGGCCCATGCGCCCGGCGGCACGGCCCAGGTGCTGTTCATGCCCACCAACGCCCTGGAACTGCTGGAGGTCTCAGCGATGCGCCGGGGCCTGGGGGAGGGGCTGGTGGAACACCGCCGCCCACCCCATGAACCGCTCGATGTGCTGCTGCAGCACCTGGTCAGCCTGGCCTGCGGTCCGGGCTTCGAGCCCGAGGCCACGTTGGAGGCCGTGCGCCGCACCTGGAGCTACCGCCAGCTGGAGCGCAGCCGCTGGGAGTGGTGCCTGCGCTTTCTGGAGGACGGGGGTGACTGCCTGGGGGCCTACCCGCGCTACCGCAAGCTGGAACGGGAGCCGGCCGAGCCCAGCGGTGGGGTCCCCCAGCGCTTCGTGGTGCGGGAGCAGGCCGTGGCCCGCCTGCACCGGCTCAACATCGGCACGATCAGCGCCGATCGGGCCGTGACCGTGCGCTTCGTGCGCGGGGCCGTGCTGGGTCACGTGGAGGAGGTGTTCATCGGCCGGCTCAAACCGGGGGATGTCTTCTTCTTCGCCGGGCGCCAACTTGAGTTCGTGCGGCTGCGGGAGATGACCGCGATGGTCAAGGCCACGACGCGCCGCAGCGCCATGGTGCCGGCCTGGGGCGGGGGCCAGATGGCCCTCTCCGATCTGCTCAGCGCCCACCTGCGCTCGGAGGTGGATCGCTGTGCCCGCGCCCTTGAGGGGGAGAAGGGTTTTGCGCTCGACACCGCCGAACTGCGGGCCTTGCGGCCGCTGTTGGAGCGCCAGGTGCTGCTGTCCTCCCTGCCCCGGACGCACCAGTTTCTGGTGGAGGTGTGCCACACCCGGGAGGGCAGCCACCTCTACGCCTTTCCCTTCGAAGGACGCTTCGTGCATGAGGGCCTGGGCTTTCTGTGGTCGTGGCGGCTGGCGCGGCACCATTCGGGCACCTTCACGGTGTCGGTGAACGACTACGGCTTCGAGCTGCTGGCGGCCCGGGACTACCCCTTTGAGGAGCTGCTCGATCTCCACGGGGAGACCCTGCTGGAGCCTGAGGGACTGCTGGAGGATCTGGAGCGGGCCATCAACCTGTCGGAGTTGTGCCGTCGCCGCTTCCGCTCCATCGCCCAGGTGAGTGGGCTGGTGGTGAATGGCTATCCCGGCCAGGCCCGCTCCGGCGGCCAGCTGCAGATCAGCGCCGCCCTGCTGTTTGATGTCTTTGAGCGCCACGAGCCCGGCAACCTGCTGCTGGCCCAGGCCCGCAGCGAAGTGCTGGAGGAGCAACTCGACCTCGGACGCCTGCTGGGCACCCTGGAGCGGCTGCAGGGGAGCGAATGGCTGCAGCGGCGCCTGCCGAGGCCTGGCCCGCTGGCCTTCCCCCTGCTGGCGGAGCGGCTCAACAACCGAATGAGCAATGAATCGCTGCTGGAGCGGCTGCAGAAGCTGCGGCATCAGGCGGAGCGCGCCGAGGACCCCTGAGGCGCCGGAGACAATGACGGAGCTGGCGAGAAAGACTGGGCTGGCGAGGAAAACGGAGGCGGTGTCCGTGTGCAGCGGAAGGGATCGACCGCTATGGAACGGCTTGGGTCGATGGGTGGTGCTGTACTTGCCGTCTTTTCTACCGCCATTCACGGTCTGTGATGTTTGGACGGAGTTGGAGGCTGCAGTCGCTGTCGTTCCGGCCCTGGCAGCGGCGGCATGAGAGCTGTGGCACCAGCTTGAGGCTGAAATCTGATCCGCAGCCAGACTGAGAAGCGCTATCGCCGGATCATCCGATGCAGCGAGATCACGTGACAGCAAGGGGCTGAGCAGGACCCTGTCATGGGCCACCGATTGATCGTTTCGGACAACCGTGACGACCCGGGCAACCCGCTGGTGCTCGATGGCGAGGCCATGGACGCAGCGGCGAAGGACCCACTGGCGATCGGGAAGCTGATGGTCGATCAGGTCTGGGCAGAGGGAACGGATCCCACGGGCGGGGGCCTGTACTACGAACGCAACAGCAACCAGCACCGGCGGCTGCAGGCCTTTGAGACAGGCAGCGAGGACTTCATGACCGGCGGCTGGGTGCGGGTGCTGGCCACCGCCGAACAGCTGCGCAAGGAGCGCGCCGGCATGAAGCAGGCAGCCACGGCTGGCTTGGTGAGGATCCATGGCACCCACCGGGGCGTGCTGCTGGTGGAGTTCCTGGACGTTCCCTGGGGCTGAGCAGACACCGCAGGACTCCGGTCGGATTCGCTGAGCGCACCTCGCGGTGCGGCTGCAGTGGCCGGGCCTTCGCCCGCGTTGATGGGGCTGGGGTGAGGCCCCCGGTCTCCTCGCGCGGCTGCACGGCCGGGTGGGCATTCAGGCCTGAATCTTGTGGGCTTGCTCATCAGTTTTCAAGTCCGCCCGCGCCTGGCTTTACTTTGTGCAGATCCGTTGCCCCGCAGCCATTCTTCCTGCTACACAGTGCGTTTATACTGGCAGAATAAAGGCCACGAGCCCATCGTCTGCGGCAACGAAATCTTCTGGCAACTTGCCCTGTTCGTTTGCTCTATAGCCCATGAGTTTTGCCTCTGCTGCAGTGGCCCAGGCCGCTGCCTTGTCTCTTCCTGGTCTCCTGCCGCCGCCGGTGCTGGCGTCTCGCTCGGTCGTCATCGTCGCCGCCGGTGGCCGTGATCTCGTCTGGCCCCAGGAGCGCATCGCCTCCGCCCTGCTCCAGCGCAGTGGCGGTCGTCCGGTCCATCTGTTGCTCCATGGCGGGGCCCGTGGCGCTGATCGCGCCATCGGCCGTGCTGCCCAGCAGCTCGGCTGGCGTGTCCAGTCCCTCGCCGCTGATTGGCGCCGCTATGGCCGCCGTGCCGGCCCCATCCGCAATCGCCTTCTGCTCGAGCAGGCCCTTCTTGAGGCCCAGGCCCATACCTCCCCGGCCTTCAGCGCCTCTGTGCTGGTGATCGCCTTTCCCGGTGGGGCAGGCACGGCCTCGCTGGTGCAGCAGGCCCGCCGCTGCTCCTCCCATTCGCCGGTGCCGGTGGTGGTGCTGGAAGTGCCGCCGCCGTTCTCGCCCGAGTCCCTCGCTGCTTGAGAGGCAATCACCGTCCCGTTCTTCTCGTCTCTCATCCCCATTCACCACCCCATGGCCGTTCTCACTGCCCCCGCCGCTCCTCTTTCCCCGGCTCTCCCCCAGGCCGCCGGGCCGGCCTGCACCCTGCAGCGCACCGGCTCCCTCTGGCAGCTGGGCATCGAGGCCCAGGAGCTCACCACCGCCATCGCTCAGCTGGCTGAGCAGCTGGAGGCCGACGACGACACCCGCGCCCAGCCCCCCTCGGCGAGCTCGAGGCTGCCCTGCTGGCCGAGGAGGGCAACAAGACCGCCCTCGCCGCCAAGGCCGATGCCACCTGCTGGGTGATCGAGCATCTGCGCGGCCAGGCGGCCTACCGCCAGCAGCAGGCCAAGCGCCTCACTGAGCTGTCGAGATCCGATGCCTCCCGGGCCGACGCCCTCGAGGACTCCCTGGTCCTGGTCCTCACCCGCCTGCAGCCGTCGGCCACCCGCTTCTCCTTCCCGAATCACGAGCTCACCTCCCGTAAGTCCCAGGCCGTCGAAATCGACGACGAGGACGCCCTCGATTCCCAGTGGCTGAGCTTCACCACCACCAGCAAGCCGGACAAGGCCGCCATCAAGGAAGCCCTCAAAGCAGGCAGAGAGATCACCGGCGTCCAGCTGATCTCCCGCCGCTTCGGCTGGCGCTTTGCCCCGGCCGACAAGGTGATGCAGGTGGCCAACGACTACGAGAAGGAGGTGTTCAACGGTGATGTCGGCACCGTGGAAACGATCGATGCCGATGCCAGTGAGTTGACGGTGCGTTTTGACGGCCGCGAGGTGACCTACGGCTGGGGGGAACTCGACAACCTGGTGCCCGCCTACGCCTGCACGATCCACAAGAGCCAGGGCAGCGAATACCCCACCGTGGTGATCCCTCTGCTCACCCAGCACTACCCCATGCTGCAGCGCAATCTGGTGTACACCGGCATCACCCGCGGCAAACAGCTGGTGGTGCTGGTGGGGCAGAAGAAGGCCTTGGCGATGGCCGTCAAGAATCACCTGAGCCGTAGGCGTTACACCAAGCTGGCGGAGTGGCTGGGACCATCTTGAGAACCGTCTGCCGGGATGGCTCAGATGGTCATGGCTCAGCCAGAGCCGCGATCGCAGCAAGCGTCTGCCGCAAGTCCGGCAGTCGTTGCTGGCTCGCCTGATCACCTGGGAGGAACGCAGGAAGTGCCTCCATGAATGCGGGGGTCGCCAACAAACCGTTGAGTTGTGCCGCAAGCGCGTTGCGCAGTTCAGGTGGGCTCAGCGGACACTCCTCCAGCAGAGACTCGGGACCATCGACCACCGCCATCAGATCCTCCAGCGCGCAGTGGATCTGAGCTGCGAGCTGGGTGAACGAACGCCGTGGGCCCAGACGCTGCGCACCTGCCGGCAGCTACTGCAACGACGAGAAGGCCTGTGGTCCTTCCTGGAGAAGGAAGGGATCGAGCCCACCAACAACGCCGCCGAGCGTGCCCTGCGCCATTCAGTCATCCAGCGCAAGATCAGCCATGGCGTCCAGTCCGCCAGCGGTGCCGTTTGCCGCAGCCGCCTGCTCATGGCCACGACAACGCTCAGGCAGCAGGGCCGGGATGTGTGGGAGCTCCTGGAGCAAGTCTGGATTGCCCATCACCGCGGTGGCGTAATGTGCCATTACTGCTGCCAGATCGCTGAGGCAGGAATCCGTGGCAACAGACAAAGATGGCTTATGCCTGAGGAGCCATCTGCTGACAATTGGCGCGGCTGGGTCTCCCGCCCTCTGAACGGGTACGAGTACGGAAACCTGCGGATATAGTAAACTAACTCATCTCGAAGGTGGTCGGGAGGCAAGCACCAATCTGCAACTCAAATGCATGTCGATTGATCAACAATTCAATACAACAACACTCAGTCCTGGGGAGCGCTGGAACCGGCTCCGCAATGTATTTATCGATCAAGCCCTTAAGGCTTGGATTGCTTATATAGCTTTTGCGCTTCCCATTTCCCTGTCTCGGTCCCTGACATCGGGATGGCAACCTCTTTATACGATTCATATCATCTTGGCAGCCTTTTGCTTATGCTTTTACTTGGGGCGTCATCGCATCCCATTCGGCATCAAGGCGGCGACCCTGATCTCAGTTTATTGGCTTCTGTCTATAGGTGGTCTGTTAACGTTTGGCTTGGCAGGAGGCGGAGTATTTTTCCTGGTTCTCATTAACTTTGTATCGGCAGCGATCTTCCCGCCTCGTACCACGATAATTATGGCAATTGCGTCGCTAGCACTGCTTGCGACCATTGGACTTGGAGTCGTTTCGGGCAACATCCATCTTGCGGTTGATACCGGCAGCTATGGCATTCAATTTTCATCCTGGGCCACTGTATGGGCGTCTCTCGGAGCTGCATTGTACACAACATTTTATTCCATGAGTGTTTTACAGCACTCTACCCACGGTCTGCTTCGAGAAATACATGAGCAGCAAGTGCGCATCATCCACCTAGCAAATCACGATCAATTAACAGGACTGCCTTTAATGAGACTAGCGGAGGACCGATTTGAAGTTGCGTCGCGTCGCGCTGAACGTAACAACAAGAAGGTAGCCGTACTATTTGTCGATCTGGATGCAATGAAAACGATCAACGATAGTTTTGGCCACGATACTGGCGATCATGTCTTACGAGAAGTAGCCCAACGCATGTGTCATACAGTTAGGAATGATGACACCGTGGCTAGAATAGGTGGCGACGAATTTCTGGCCATCTTAGGCGATGTGAGTGAGAGGGAAATCGCCGCAAGCATTGCCAACAAGTTTGTTTCGGCGCTGACGCTTCCCATTCACCATGGCGATCATTCAATCGTCGTGGGGGCAAGTGTTGGCATCTCCCTATTCCCCGATGATGCTAGTGACCTGGATACATTAAGGAAGCTTGCAGATGAAGCCATGTACAAAGTCAAGCAATCAGGGAAAAGCAACTTCATGTTCACAACCCCTGCTTAGCAGCTGCTATCTGGGTCCGCGTTCTAGGGCTTCTCAGAAAAGCCAGACCCTTGGCAGTCCAACTCTGATAAGGGCCTTGAGAAGCCGCTGGCCCGCTCTGCGAGCCCAGTGCGGTGGGCTAGGGATAGAGCTGAAAGCCCCAGAGATTTCAAGCGAAGGGCCACAGGGCCTCAGCCGATGGCGGGAGCCGTCAAAGCCACGGGGGTGGCGCTGGCAGCCGCCAGGTCGAGCGGGAAGTTGTGGGCATTGCGCTCGTGCATCACTTCCATGCCCAGGCCGCCGCGGTTGAGCACGTCGGCCCAGGTGTTGATCACCCGGCCCTGACCGTCGAGGATCGACTGGTTGAAGTTGAAGCCGTTCAGGTTGAAGGCCATGGTGCTCACGCCCAGGGCGGTGAACCAGATGCCGACCACCGGCCAGGCCGCCAGGAAGAAGTGCAGGCTGCGGCTGTTGTTGAACGAGGCGTATTGGAAGATCAGGCAACCGAAGTTGTCAGCCGTGGGCAGCCACAATGTTGTGGGTCTCTTCCTCTTGGCCGAACTTATAGCCGTAGTTCGGGGACTCGCTCTCGGTGGTTTCTTGCACCAGGGAGGAGGTCACCAGCGAACCGTGCATGGCGGAGAACAGGGAGCCACCGAACACACCCGCCACCCCCAGCATGTGGAAGGGGTGCATCAGGATGTTGTGCTCAGCCTGGAACACCAACATGTAGTTGAAGGTGCCGCTGATGCCGAGGGGCATGCCGTCGGAGAAGGAACCCTGACCAAAGGGGTAGATCAGGAACACGGCTGGCCACCTTGTCCTCCAGCGTCTGGTCCCAGTCGGTGCGGGTGTTGACCTTCACGGTGGTGAAGATGCGGGGGCAGCTCGAATACCGCTGGTCAATCACCTACGACACAGTTGCGGCCAGCCTTCTTGGCGGCATACAGGCGGTTGTCAACACGCAGAAGCCAATCCGCGAAAGACTCCTGCCCTCGGCGCTGAGCCACCCCAAAGCTGGCTGTCACGGTCCCCGCAACCGAGAAGGGACTGCCGACGATCAGCTGCTTGAGTTTATCGGCCAAAGCCCTGGCTGTCTGGGCATCGGTATGGTCGAGGAGAATCAGAAATTCTTCACCGCCCCAGCGCCCCAAGCCATCACTGCTGCGCAGCTGCTTGCGAAGGCGCTGGCAGAACGCGATCAGCACCTGATCACCCACCGGGTGGCCAAAGTGATCATTGATGTCCTTGAAGTCATCAACGTCGCAGAGGATCAGCGACAGGGCCTCGCCATAGCGATCCGAATGAACCATCGCTTGTTGGATGGTGGCTTCCAGATGGCGGCGGTTCCAGATTCCTGTGAGCCCATCGGTGGTGGCCAGGGCCTGGAGCTGTTGGTTGACGGCCGTCAGCTGTTGCTCGTAGTACTTACGCTCGCTGATGCTGCGGCTCACGCCCAACAGTTTCTGGAACTGGCCCTGGCTGTCAAAGGTTGGCAACGCCATCACCTCAGTCCAGATGGTGGAGCCATCGCGGCAGTAGTACTCCAGCTCTCCCCGGAACGGTTGCGGTACCCGGCCCGCCTCAAGATCCGCAAGCATCTGCAGAAAGTAGGACTGGGAACGCTGCTGCGACTCTGGGGTCAGGATCTCCTGAAGGGTTTGCTGCATCGCCTCCTCAGGGGTGAAACCGCGCAGCAGCTGAATCGATGGGCTCACATAACTGATGCGTCCATCGCGCTCCATGGTCCAGATCACATCGCGGGCGTTCTCCGCCAGCAATCGATAGCGCTCCTCGCTGATGCGCAGCTCCTCCCGGAGCTGACGCTGGATCGTAATATCCCGCGTGATCCCGACAATTTCGAGGAAGTTACCATCTTTGGCAAAGATGGATGTGGCCTTGGCATCCGTCCAGACCGTACTGCCATCCTTGCAATATTCTTCCAGTTCCGCATGGAAGACCACAGGACGGCCAGCGGCCACGTCGTCGCGAGCCTTGCTCAGCCCCTCAGCGACGAGTGCGTATGAAGCCGGGGTCAAGGTTTGATTGAGGGGGAGAGCCATGATCTCCTCGGGCGAAAAGCCACGCAGCTGCTGGACTGATGGGCTGAGGTAAGTAAGTTGCCCATCAAGAGTGATGGCCCACACCACATCCAGCATCTGATCGGCCAGGCGCCGGTGGCACTCCTCACTGATTCGCAGCTCCTCCCTGAGTTGGTGTTGGAGAGTGATATCTCGCGAGACACCGGCAATTTCCAGAAACTCACCCTTCTCGTCATAGAGGCTTGTTGCCTTCACATCGGTCCATACCGTGCTGCCATCTTTGCAGTATTCCTCCACCTCAGCATGGAAGTTCACGGGGCGGCCGGCCGCCACATCCTCCCGGGCCTGACGCAGGCCATCCAACACGATGGCATAGGAATCTGGCGTGAACTGCTGCTCCAGTGGGGTGGCCATCAGCTCCTCGGGCATAAAGCCGCGCACACGCTGCAACGATGGGCTGAAGTAAGTGAACTGCCCCTCCAGATTGATCGCCCACACCACATCCAGCATCTGATCGGCCAGGCGCCGATGCCGTTGTTCGCTCAGTCTCAGTGTCTCTTCTGCCTGCACCATCTCGTCAATGAGACGGAAGCTGGCGACGGCACCCTCCACGATGCCCTTGCTGTTGACGTAGGGCCCTGCGTGGGTTTCGATCCAGTAGAGGCTGCCGTCTTTGGCGTAGATCTGCTCGCGAGCGATCACGCGACGGCCGTTGTTTTGCAGGGTCTGGAGATTGGCTTTGTAGCGCTCGGCTTCACCGCCATGCACCAGGAACTTGGTGCCAATCTGGCCGATCCACTCTTCCGGCAGCCAGCCCAGGGCGGTGGTGAGTGAAGGCGACACCCAGACGATTCGCCCGGCGCTGTCCAGCCGAAACACCACATCGCTGGAGTTCTCCGCCAGAAGGCGGAAGTGCTCCTCCGAGGCCGCCAGCTGTTTCGTGGCCTGGCGAAGCTCGGTGATGTCCGTGGAGAAGCCGATCAGGCAGTCCTCCTGGCCCGGCTGGCGATAGAGCAGCTTCTTGGAGAGGAAGACTCTCTCTGCACCGTTGGGCAGAGGGAGGTGTTCCTCACGCCAGAGGGGTCCACCGGTGCTGAACACCTGCTCATCGAACTCCTGAATCGCCTGGGCTGCCTCCGGCGCCAGCAGTTCGGCATTCGTGTAGCCAACGATGGACTCCAGTCCATCGTTGAGGTATTGCATCGCATTGGCGTTGGCATACAGATAACGGCCCTGGCGGTTTTTCATGTACACATGCGCATCGATATGGGTCAGCACCGCGTTCAGCAGCGACCGCTCCTGCGCCAGTTGCTCCAGGGCTTGCTGCTGGTCGCTGATGTCCATCAGCACCCCTTCCCACACCGTGCTGCCATCGGCCAGCTCGCGAGGCACCGATTCGGCGCGGACCCAGCGGACCTCGCCGCCTACCAACACCCGGCACTCGCCGGCAAACGGCTGCTTCCTGGCGAAAGCCTCCGCATGGCGCTGTACCCAGGCGTCGTAGTCGTCGGGGTGCACGCAAGCAAAGACCTTGAGGGGATCGGCGGCGGCCTCCTCCCGCTTGAGCCCTGACATCTGCAGGAAGCGTTCGCTCATGAACGCGAACGACGCCAAGACCCCGTCCGGTGGCTGCACCATGGTGTACGTGCCCACCGGGATGGCCTCGGTGATCGCCAGAGCGTTCTCGGCCAGACTGGCTCGGGCCTCCTGCAGTTTACGTTCAGCCTGGCGCCACTCGGTGATGTCCAGCACGGAGAGCACCAGCTCATCGCCCAGCACCACCGCACTGAACAGGGCATCGTGCACGCGGCCATCGGCGGCTGTGACCTGTGCCTCGATCGGCGCCACCACCCCGGTGCTCTGCCTGGCCCGCGCAACACCGGCATCCCAGGCCTGGAACAGCGTCTCTCGCTGGCGGCGATCCGGATAGGCCAGGCGTGCCCAGTCGGAGAGGTTGGGGATCGTGCCCAGGTCGTAGCCGAAGCTGCGGATGAACTGCTGATTCACGTAGGTGATGCGCGGGTCATCCCCCCGCAGATCATTGATCGCCATCGCAATGGGGGCTTCATCGAGAAGGCGGCGCAGGTGCAGTTCCTGGCGCTTGCGATCGGTGATGTCACTGATCACCCCCTGCCAGATGCAGGTGCCATCGGCCTGCCGCAGCGGCGTTGCTTCCAGCAGCACCCAGGTGGTGACCTGCCTGCTCTGCAGTCGCCCTTCCCAGGACAGCGGGGTGCCCTGAGCCAGGTGGGTCTGCGAGCTGGTGATCAGAGCGGCCCGATCGTCGGGATGGAGGCGCTCGAGAATCGAGCTGACATCCGCCATGATCTGGTTGCGTTCCAGCTGGAGCATCTCGAGCCAGCGGCGACTGACAAAGAGAACGTGAGGGTTGCCTTGCGGATCGAACCGCAGGGCGAACAGGCCCACCGGCACGTTGTCAGTGACGGCCAGGGCCCAACTGCGGGTGCTGGATCCCAGCGGCGAAGCTGCAGGCGGTGTGCTGGGCCCCACAAGTGGGACGGGGGTGTTCTGCCAGTGGCTGAGCGGAGCGGCCTTGCCGAAATACCACCCCTGGCCGTAGCTCCAGCCCAGGTTGCGCAAGCAGACGGCTTCCTCTGCACTCTCGATGCCCTCGGCGACGGTCTCGAGCCCGAGGCCCTCGGCCAGGCCAGCCAGGGCCTGGGCCAGCCGCACGCTCTTCTGATCCCCATGGCGCAGGCCCTCGGTGAAGGAGCGATCGAGCTTCAGGCCGTGGATCGGCAGGTCGCGCAGATGGCTGATCGAGGAAAAGCCCGTGCCGAAGTCATCCACCAGCCAGCGAACACCCAGCTCGGCAAGACCTCGTATCGTCTCCTTGACAGTCCCCAGCTTGAGCAGGCTGGTTTCGGTGATCTCCAGGTGCAGGCGGTGGGGGCTCACTCCGGCCGCTTGGAGCCACTGCTGCACCTGCTCCACCAGGTCGGGCCGGGCCAGAATCTCGGCACTCAGGTTGGCGGCCACGCTCAAGGGCGGTGGGAGCTCCGCCAGCGCTGCGATGCTCTGGCGCAGCATCAGCAGATCAATCTCCTCAGCCATCTGGCCACTGCGGGCAACCGGCAGGAACGTGTCGGGCATCTCCACGCGGCCATCGGGACGCGGCCAGCGCACCAGGGCCTCATAACCCCACAGGGAGTCGTCGCTGAGATTCACCATGGGCATGAACCACGCCTGCAGCTCCCCGGTCTCCAGGCCCTGGCGCAGCTCCTGCAGCAGCCGCAGGCTCTGCTGGGCCCGCGCCGTCAGCTGGGGATCGGCACATTCGCAGCGGTCCCGGCCCAGGGTCGCCGCCTCACACATCGCCAGTGAAGCATCACGCAGCAGATCATCGGCTGTTGGACCGTTGCCGGGTTCAGAGCCGGGATCGTGCTGGGCGATCGCCAGGCCGATGCTCACCGAGGGTTCGATGGTCTGCGTCTCGTAGCGGATCGGACCTTTGCTGGCCAGCCGCAGCCGCTCGGCGATGACACCAGCCTCTTCCGGCGAGGCGAGCTGGTCCAGGAGCACGATGAAGCTGTCCCCCATGCCCCGGGCCACCTGTTCGGGTTGCTTCAGGGACGTCACAAGCCGCCGCGCCACGGTGGCAATCAGCAGGTCACCGGCCCGATGGGTGAGGGCGTGATTCACCTGGGAGAGGCGATCAACCCCCACGCTCAGCACCGCCGTTGTGGTGAGCTTCTTGCCGTTGGCCAGGGCGCCATTGATCCGCTCGAGCATGACGCTGCGGCTGGCCAGGCCGGTGAGGGCGTCGGTGTGCAGGGCCTGATCAAGCTGCTCGCGCATCTCCACCTCAGCCTGAATGTCGCGCCAGCCGCTGATCCAGCCGGTCCAATCCCCGGCGCTGTTGTTCACCTGCCGCGCCTTCATGCTCATCCACAGCCAGGCTCCATGGGCACAACGCAGCCGCAGCTTGAGCAGCACCGAGGCGTGACTCCGGTCCAGCAGTTCCAGCAGCTTGGGCTGATCGAGGGGATGGATGACCGCCTCCAGTCCCTGGTTCAACAGCTGCTCCGGTTGCCAGCCCAGGCAGGGCTCCACCGAGGGAGACAACCAGATGATGCGGCCCTCGGGATCCAGGCGGCAGGCCACATCGTCGGCATTCTCCGCCAGTTGGCGGTTGTGCTCTTCCTGCTCGGCCAGCGCCAGCCGCTTGGGCTGAGCTTCACGGATCGCGACAATCTGCACGATGAGCAGGCACTGCCCACCGTTGCGCAGGCAGGACACCGCCAGCTGAGCCCAGATCAGGTGGCCATCGGCATGGATGTAGCGCCTCTCCCTCTCAAAGTCCTCCCGCCGGCCCGCCACCAGCTCCTCCACCAGCTCGAGGATCTCAGGCAGGTCGTCGGGATGGGTGACATCCCTGAGCCCGATCAGGCGCAGTGTGGCCTCGTCGTGACCGAGCATCCGGCAGAGGGCCGTATTGACTTCCAGGAAGCCCCCTTCCGCGCTGACCAGCGCCATGCCGATGGCCGCATGGCGTAGGGCTCGCACAAAAAGCCGGAGTTGATCCAGGTCTTCCCAGGCCTGAGCCCCTTCCGCCCTGGGATCCCCTGGAACAGAGCCAGTAGCAGCGATCCCCTGACGATCCATTGAACGAAGGCCTCCAGCGGTGGCAGTGGTGGGGTTCCCACGGTTTCGTGGACAGGTCTCAGGGCTAAACAGGGGTGAGTTTAGGGCTAGAGACGAACTGCTGTTCGTAGAAGATCGGACTGAGGTAGCCGATCGTTGAATGACGGCGCTCGGGCCGCGTCCCTTTGCGTGGTGTAAATCCCGAGGCCCGAATGCCCTGATCAGAGGGTGAACAGAGTGGAATGACGGGCTGTCATTCCGGAGGTGCAGATGCGCCTCTTGCAGTCACGATGAAACGGG
>NZ_JAGQCD010000015.1 GCF_024345975.1 Cyanobium sp. Cruz-8D1
GGTGCGCGTGCGAGAGATCAACCCAGCGCCAGCTTGAATCCATCAACACGCGCAAGCAAATAAGCCGTAGTGAGTAGCACCTGCAGACAATGATGGCCCGTTCGCAACCAGAACTGGCCTGCTGGGCTGTCTGCGTGCCTAAACTGGAGAGTGCAACAGCTCAACCGGTTCGTGCTGCCGTCTGTAGGACATTTCACCTAGGGCAGAAGCCAAAGAAAACCTGAAAAATGGCCTGATTCTTCTGCAGTGGGCCCAGGGCCTCAACGTTGCAGGCTTGTTCAACTGCGGATAAGATCGTGGCTGCGCACGATCTATCCATATTCGTTCCTGGCCACCAGCGATTTCTTCCGCCGCAGCGACGCCGACACCCTCGATGCCCTCGCCACCCAGGCCGACGTGCGCACGTTTGCCAAGGGCGACCTGATCACCGAGACGGGCGACACCTGCCGCGAACTGCTGCTGCTGATCGAGGGCCGGGCTCGGGTTCTGCATCGGGACGGCGAGCGCACCTGGGAGGAGGATCTCCAGCCCGGTCGGGTGCTTGATGAGCTGCAGGTGCTCACCCACAGTGCCTCGGAGAGCACGATCGTGGCCGAGGCCGACGGCACCCGCCTGCTGGCTGTGCCGGTGGATTCCTTCGATGCGGTTCTGGAGCGGGATCCCGACTTCGCCCGCCGGGTGCTGGAGCTGGAGAGTGGCCAGCTGCAGCGGCTGATGCGCGCCGGCAACGTCTGAAACCGGCCGGGGGAGCCTGGCTTAGGTTCCCGGCACCGCCATGCCATCACCCTGGAGGTGGCCTTGGGGTTCACCGCTCCAGCCTCCCAGCTTCGCTTCGACTCCCCTGAACGGCGGCCCTACTCCAAGGGGCGACTGTTCCGCTGGGAAGGCCGGGCGGGCGCGCACCTCGGACCTCACTGGTGCGCGTTCTCGATCGCCTTGTCGCGCTGCTCCTGGGCGGCATTGATCTGATCAACAGCCTGCCTGGCCTTGTTCATTGGAGCCAGCAGCGGTGATTCCGCCGGGGCAGGCGCCACGACCTTCGCTGGTGGAGCGGACCCGCAGGCGCTCAGCAGGCCGACCAGAACATTGATGCCAGCAAGGGCAGGCCGTGAAGTCACCTCGGACGGCCAAGGGTGTGGGGAAAGAAAATCTATCCCCCTTGACTGGGCCCATGCCCGGCGTAGGAACTCCTGGAAGCCGAGGGTCTGGCGCAGCACCTCCACTCCCCTGGGCGTCCGGTTGGGCATGATCCAGACGAAAACGGCAAGCAGCACGAGGGTGGCGAGCAGGACCTGCAGCAGCAGGGCCATCGCTCCTTCGGTGGGTTTGGATGGAGCCCAGGAACGGGCTTCTGGAGTCTTGATCCCTGCCGCCAGGGATGATCGGAGCCTCTCTCCCCTTCCTTCCACCGCCATGAACATCGACGGCAGGCCCTGGCGCACCATCTGGCTGGAGGAGGGCGGCCGCTCGGTCGGCGTGATCGACCAGACCCTGCTGCCGCATCGGTTCGTGACCCGCTCGCTCACCAGCGTCGAGGAGGCGGCCGAGGCGATCGTCACCATGGTGGTGCGGG
Organism: Cyanobium sp. Cruz-8D1; assembly: GCF_024345975.1. Classification (GTDB taxonomy): domain Bacteria; phylum Cyanobacteriota; class Cyanobacteriia; order PCC-6307; family Cyanobiaceae; genus Cyanobium. The sequence goes on from NZ_JAGQCD010000015.1 coordinate 1,574, forward strand.
GGGCTCCCCTGATCGGCGTCACCGGGGCCTACGGCCTGATGCTGGCCCTGCAGGCCGACCCCTCCGACGCCTCCCTGGCCGCGGCCTTCGAGCGCCTCGATGCCACCCGGCCCACCGCCATCAACCTGCGCTGGGCCCTGGAGCGGGTGCGGGCCGCCGTGCTGCCCCTGGCAGCGGAGCAGCGCGCCGAGGCGGCGAAGGCCGAGGCGGCCGCCATCGCCGAGGAGGACGTGGCCATGTGCGAGGCGATCGGCGACCACGGCCTGCGCCTCTTCCAGGAGATCGCCGCCCGGCGCCCCGAGGAGCGCCGCGGCCAGCCCCTGAACGTGCTCACCCACTGCAATGCCGGCTGGCTGGCGACGGTGGACTGGGGCACGGCCCTGGCGCCGATCTACAAGGCGCACCGCTCCGGCCTGCCGATCCACGTGTGGGTCGACGAGACCCGCCCCTGCAACCAGGGGGCCAGCCTGACGGCCTTCGAGCTGGGGCGGGAGGGGGTGCCCCACACCGTGATCGTCGACAACGCCGGCGGGCACCTGATGCAGCACGGCCAGGTGGATGCGGTGATCGTCGGCACCGACCGCACCACCCGCACGGGCGATGTCTGCAACAAGATCGGCACCTACCTCAAGGCCCTGGCCGCCCACGACAACGGCGTGCCCTTCTACGTGGCCCTGCCCGCCTCCACCATTGATTGGTCGATCGGCGACGGGGTGAGGGAGATCCCGATCGAGGCCCGCTCCCCCCTGGAGGTGACCCGCATCGCCGGCAAGCCCGCGGCCGGGGAGCCCACCAGCGTGCAGCTGGTGCCCGACGGCAGCGACGGCTTCAACCCCGCCTTCGATGTCACCCCCGCCCGGCTGGTGACGGCCCTGATCACCGAGCGGGGGGTGGCGCCGGCCAGCGAGGAAGGACTGAAGGGGCTATACGCGGCGTCCTGAAACAATGCCGCTCCCGTGGTGACGCCGGTGCCTACCCTGATCAGCCTCGCCGTTCTTCTGACGCTGCCGATCACTCTGGCATTCGCATCGCCGATATCGTATGACAATACAGGCGCCTAACCAGAAGGGCTCAGGCAGCTGATTTGACATGCCAAGCTCTAACAGGCAGGCAGGACACAGGCGAAAGACTACAAGATGGTTACAGGATTGAGGGCTCCTATCGTGTAGCCAGAAAGATGCAGAATTGCATCGGTCGTGCTACGGAAGCCAGCAGTGGCGTTGTTCAAGGCAATGAAGGTGCCGCTTTGGCCGGTCACGGTAAAGGCTCTGGCAGAATCGGCTGGGAAAGCAGCGGAGGTAAGCACCGCAGCGATGGCAGAATTGCTCAGGCTTGTGGCATTGCCGCTGGAATTGGTGAGTGTTGCCGCAATCGCTCCAGGAGCATCGATCAGATCCGCGCTGGAATAGTCTGTGATCACATCAAAGGCAGTCAGCAATGAGTGACCAAGAGAGTTAAGTGCGAACGTATCAGCCCCAGCGTTTCCGGTGAGGATGTCCTTGCGGGCAGAGGCTGTGAAGCGATTAGCCTCACTGTTCCCAGTCAGGACACCGGCTCCTGCAAAACCGGAGAGATTCACATCCTCAAACCCCGTGAAAATCGGAGTGGTGGAAAATGCAGGTCCATTGGTCAGGCTGACAAACTGATTGGCTTGGTTAAGGTCGATTGTCAGGGTCTGAGTTGACGATCCACCAGATAAGGTCAGTTGGTCAACATCGGCACCACCATCAAAGCTGTCGCCGCTGTTGAGGGCGCCAGTAGCCACAAAGAATCCATCGTTGCCACCTAGCCCCTGAAGGGTATCCACCGACGTGGTAGCGGTAAAGAAGTCAGTGCCGCTGGTGGGGGCTTCATTGACATTGCTCACTGAGATCGTAAACACCTTGGCGAAGGTGCGGTTGCCCTGATCGCGGGTCTGCACCCGGATGCTGTAGGAGGACTTGAGCTCGAAATCAGGGGAGTTGCGCAGCCGCAGCTCATTTTCCTGAATCTCGAAGGCGGCGTTATCGGTGGAGCCGGTGCCGGCGACCAAGCGGTAGCTGAAACTCTGGGGTGTGAGCGGGGCATCGGGATCGGTGCTGCTGAGGGTGCCCACCAAGGTGCCGGCCGCCACGTTTTCGGCGACGCTGCTGGCACTGAGGCTGATGTTGGTGGGCGACTCATTGACATTGAGAATCGAGATCGGCAGCACTTTCTCCACAAAGGCACCGCTTTGGTCGGTGCTGCGCACCCGGATGCTGTAGCTGCTCTTGGCCTCGAAATTGGGACTAGCGGTGATGCGCAGCTGATTGTTCAGGATGTTGAAGGCGCCGTTGTCGGTGGCGCCAGTGCCGGCCACCAGGCTGTAGGTGAAGGTGTTGCCAGCATCCTGGTCAGTGCTGCTGAAGCTGCCGATCACGCTGTTGGCCGCCACGTTCTCATTGACGCTGCTGGCACTCAAGCCCAGATCGGTGGGGGCATCGTTGAGGTTGTTGACGGCAATCGTGAGCACTTTTTCGGTGAACAGCCCGCCCTGATCGGTGCTGCGCAGGCGCAGGCTGTAGCTGCCCTTGGTCTCGAAGTCGGCGGGGGCGTTGAGCAGCAGCTGGTTGCCGACCACCGAGAAGGCAGCGTTGTCGGTATCGCCCGTGCCGCTCACCAGGCTGTAGCTGAAGCTCTGGGCTGTGGTGGGGCTGTCGGGATCGATGCTGCTGAGGCTGCCGAGCACCAGGGCCGGGCCAGCGTTTTCGTTCACTGTGCCGCTGCCGCTCAGGGCGAGATCGGTGGGCGCCTCGTTGACATTGTTCACCGTGACCGTAAGGGCCTTCTCGAAGCTCAAACCGCCTTGGTCGGTGCTGCGCACCCGGATGCTGTAGCTGCTCTTAGTTTCGAAATCGGGGCTGGCGTTGATCTGCAGCTGGTTGCCGACGATCGTGAAGGCGCTGTTGTCGGTGGCTCCGCTGCCGGCCACCAGGCTGTAGGTGAAGGTATTACCTGCGTCCTGGTCGGTGCTGCTCAAGCTCCCCACCACGGTGCCAGCGGCCACGTTTTCATTCAGACTGCTGGCGCTGAGATTGAGATCGGTGGGGGCCTCGGCCTGGTTGGTCACCGTGATCGTGAACACCTTGGCAAAGGTGCGGTTGCCCTGATCGCGGGTCTGCACACGGATGCTGTAGGACGACTTGAGCTCAAAATCGGGAACGGAGCGCAGGCGCAGCTCGTTTTCCTGGATCTCGAAGGCGGCGTTGTCGGTGGCACCGGTGCCGGCGACGAGGCGATAGCTGAAGCTTTGGGGTGTAAGGGGATGGTCGGGATCGGTGCTGCCAAGAGTGCCCACCAGGCTGCCGGCAGCCACATTTTCAATCACGCTGCTGGCACTGAGGCTGATGTTGGTGGGCGTTTCATTGACGTTGAGAATGGAGATCGGCAGCACCTTCTCCACAAAGGCACCGCTTTGATCGGTGCTGCGCACCCGGATGCTGTAGCTGCTCTTGGCCTCGAAATTGGGACTAGCGGTGATGCGCAGCTGAGTGCCCAGGATGTTGAAGGCGCCGTTGTCGGTAGCGCCGGTTCCGGCCACCAGGCTGTAGGTGAAGGTGTTGCCGGCATCCTGGTCAGTGCTGCTGAAGCTGCCGATCACGCTGTTGGCAGCCACGTTCTCATTGACGCTGCTGGCACTCAAGCCCAGATCAGTGGGGGCGTCGTTGAGGTTGTTGACGGCAATCGTGAGCACCTTCTCGGTGAACAAACCGCCCTGATCGGTGCTGCGCAGGCGCAGGCTATAGCTGCTCTTGGTTTCGAAATCAGCGGAGGCCTTGAGCACCAGCTGGTTGCCGATCACCGAGAAGGCGGTGTTGTCGCCGTCACCGCTGCCGCTCACCAGGCTGTAGGCGAAGCTCTGGGGAGTGGTGGGGCTGTCGGGATCGATCGTGCTCAGGCTGCCGAGCACCTGGGCGGGGGCGGCGTTTTCATTCACCGTGCCGCTGCCGCCGAAAACCAGATCGGTGGGGGCCTCATTGACGTTGTTCACCGTGACCGTAAGGGCCTTCTCGAAGCTCAACCCGCCCTGATCAGTGGTGCGAACGCGAATGTTGTAGCTGTTCTTGGTTTCAAAATCGGGGCTGGCGTTGATCTGCAGCTGGTTGCCCACGATCGTGAAGGCGCTGTTGTCGGTGGCGCCGCTGCCAGCCACCAGGCTGTAGGTGAAGGTGTTGCCGGCATCCTGGTCGGTGCTGGAGAAGGTGCCGACTACGGAGTTTGCCGCGACGTTTTCATCGATACTGCTGGCGCTGAGGGCCAGATCGGTGGGTGCCTCAGGCTGGTTGGTCACCGAGATCGTGAACACCTTGGCGAAGGTGCGGTTGCCCTGGTCGCGGGTCTGCACCCGGATGCTGTAAGAGGACTTGAGCTCGAAATCAGGGGAGTTGCGCAGGCGCAACTCGTTTTCCTGAATCTCGAAGGCGGCGTTATCGGTGGAGCCGGTGCCTGTGATCAAGCGGTAACTGAAGCTCTGCGGTGTGAGCGGGGCATCGGGATCAGTGCTGCTGAGGGTGCCCACCAAGGTGCCGGCCGCCACGTTTTCGGCGACGCTGCTGGCACTGAGGCTGATGTTGGTGGGCGATTCATTGACATTGAGAATGGAGATCGGCAGCACTTTCTCCACAAAGGCACCGCTTTGGTCGGTGCTGCGCACCCGGATGCTGTAGCTGTTCTTGGCCTCGAAGTTAGGGCTGGCGGTGATGCGCAGCTGATTGCCGAGGATGTTGAAGGCGCCGTTGTTGGTGCTGCCGGTGCCCGCCACCAGGCTGTAGGTGAAGGTGTCGCCGGCATCCTGATCAACGCTGTTGAAGCTGCCGACCACGGTGTTGGCAGCCACGTTTTCGTTGATGCTGCTGGCGCTCAAGCCCAGATCGGTGGGGGCGTCATTGACGTTGTTGACGGCGATGGTGAGCACCTTGTCGGTGAACAGACCGCCCTGATCGGTGCTGCGCAGGCGCAGGCTGTAGCTGCTCTTGGTTTCAAAGTCGGCGGGGGCGTTGAGCACCAGCTGGTTGCCGATCACCGAGAAGGCGGAATTATCGGAGTCACCGGTGCCGGCGACCAGGCTGTAGGCAAAGGTCTGGGGAGTGGTGGGGCTGTCGGGATCGATCGTGCTCAGGCTGCCGAGCACCAGGGCGGGGCCGGCATTTTCATCCACTGTGCCGCTGCCGCCGAAAACCAGATCGGTGGGCGCCTCATTAACGTTGTTCACCGTGACCGTAAGGGCCTTCTCGAAGCTCAACCCGCCCTGATCAGTGGTGCGAACGCGAATGTTGTAGCTGTTCTTGGTTTCAAAATCGGGGCTGGCGTTGATCTGCAGCTGGTTGCCCACGATCGTGAAGGCGCTGTTGTCGGTGGCGCCGCTGCCAGCCACCAGGCTGTAGTTGAAGGTATTGGCCGTGTCTGGATCGGTGCTGCTGAAGGTGCCCACCACGGTGTTGGCGGCCACGTTTTCGTTGATAGTGCCGGCGCTGAGGGCGATATCAGTGGGGGCATTGTTGATATCAATACTGAATAGCTCGTTGTTGCCGTAACCCTCGCCGCCGCTTTGCCAGTCGCTGGCGGTGAAGAACAGTTTGTTGCGACTGGCGTCGTAGATCAGGTTGCTGGGGTTGGCGTTGCCCAGGCCAGAGCCCAGTGGGGCCTGGGGATTGAGATCGGTGACCCGGAAGGTGCCTTCGGCTGTGCCATCGCTGCGCCATAATTCACGGCCATTGGTGGCATCAAAGGCAGCAAAATAGAGCACACCATTCACGTTGGTGAGATCCGAGAGCGCCGCACTGTCGGCCAGGCTCGCCCAGGGTGCACCACTCATCATGGTGGTGCCAGCGGTGGTGCCATCTGTCCTCCAGAGTTCAGTGCCACTATTGTTGGTAAAAAACAGGGTGTTGTTCACCGCTGTGAGCTGGGCCATCGGGCCAGAGGCATTAAAGTTTGTAACCTTAACTGTGCCGGCGGTGCTGCCATCTGTTTTCCAGAGCTGCCAGCCCGTGTCGTCTACTGCCGTGAAATAGAGACTGCCCTGAAAAACCGCGAAATTCTGAGGATTGGATCCGCCAGCACCAGGGCTGATGTTTTTCACTCGGCTGGTCGTGGTGCCGTCGGTTTTCCAGAGTTCGCGGCCGTAGGTGGGATCGGAGGCGGCAAAGTAGAGTGCCCCATTAAAAACAATTAATCCGTCGGGATTGGAATCCCCAGCGCCTGGGTTGATGTTGCGCACCAGGCTGGTGCCGGCGGTGGTGCCGTCCGTTTTCCAGAGTTCCCGGCCATTGGTGGGATCGAAGGCCGTGAAGAAGAAGGTATTACCGAGAACGGCATTTCTCACGAGCACTGGGTCGGAGTCGGCGGCACCAGGATTGATGTTTCTCAGCAGAGCTGTGCCGGCGGCAGTGCCATTGCTGCTCCACAGCTCCCATCCAGCAGTGGCGCTGTAATTATTGAAATAGATGCGATTGCCTGCACTGATGATAGGACTATTGAAAAAAGCCCATGGATCAACGGTTCTAACAAGAGTGGTGCCGGCGCCAGTACCATTGCTCTTCCAGAGGCCATACAAATTGATGTCATCGTAGGCGAAGAAATAGAGATTGCCTCCCATCTCCGTGAGCGCGCTGATGTCGCTGCCAGCCTCACCCGAGCGAACATCCTTCACCAGCTGGGTGCCGGCGGCGGTACCATCGCTGGTCCACAGCTCTTTGCCGAGCACGCCATCGTTGGCAGCGAAGTAGAGCTTGCCGTTGAACAGCAGGGGAGTGGAGATGTCGGACCCTACTGTGCGGGGATCCAGCTCCAGCGAGACCGTACCTGCGGCGGTGCCATCGCTGCTCCAGAGCTCCTCCGTTGTGAATACATTCTCGCTGGCGGCAGCAAAGTAAAGCTTGTTATTGAAGGCCGTAAGTTGGCTTGGGTTGGAGCCTGCGGTACCAGGCACCACATCGCGCACCAGCATGGTGCCGGCGGCGGTGCCATCGCTCTTCCAGAGCTCGCGGCCGGTGCTGGCGTCACCATCACCCAGGTTGAAGTAGAGAATGCCCCCTACATTGGTGAATCCAGAAATAAAACTAAAATAGCTGGGCAGATCCGCCACCTTGGTCACCGTGGTGCCATCGCTTTTCCAGAGTTCGGTGGTGGTGGCACCCTGCTGGGAGAAGTAGAGGGTGCCGTTGATGTTGGTGAGATTGAAGCTTTCGTTTGACCAAAAATCGGCATTGAAGAAGCTGGTACTGACGCGCACCGTGCCAGCACTGGTGCCATCACTCTTCCAGAGCTGGTAGCCGCTGCCGCTGTTGGCAAAGAAATAGAGCGTGCTGCCCAGGATCGTGAGATTGAGCGGATCACTGCCCGTTCCGGCCGTGGTGTTGATGTTGCGCACGGTCACGGTGCCGGCAGTGGTGCCGTCGCTCTTCCAGAGTTCGCGGCCGCTGGCACCGTCGTTGGCGGTGAAGTAAAGGGTGCCGTTGAGGTTGAGCAGCTCCCGTGGGTCGGAACTGGGCGCACCGCTGGCGATCGCTCGCACCAACACCGTGGTGGCCGCCGTGCCACCGCTCTTGTAGAGCTCGCGGCCGCCGGTGCTGGTGGTGGCTGTGAAGTAAAGGGTGCCGTTGACGTCGGTGAGGTTGTCGGGCTCGCTCCAGCCGCTCCCCGCTTCGATGTTGCTGATGCGCTGGGTGCCGGCGGTGGTGCCATCGCTCACCCAGAGTTCAAGCCCGTTGGTGTCGTCGTAGCCGCGGAAGAAGAACTTACCGCTGCTGGCCGCCACAGTGGTGGCAGAGTTGTAGTCCCTAGTAATGGAGCTCAACCCACCACGCACCAGGGTGGTGCCGGCAGTGGTGCCGTCGCTCTTCCAGACGCCATAGCCATTGGTGTCGTCGAAGGCGAGGAAGAAGAGGTTGCTGCCCACCACCGTGAGCCCCCGAACTCCGGATCCCGCAGGGCCTGGGTACACATCCCGCACCAGGCTGCTGGCGCCTGATGCGTCAATGCGCAGCAGCTCGTCGCCGCTGACACCGTTATCAGCCACCACGTACAGGGCGCCATTGAACACCCGCAGCTGGGAAGGGTTGGAGCCAATCCGCAACGTGTTGATGTCCTTTACCAGGGCCGGGGCTGGACTGGAGGGATTGGGCAGCGTGGAGATGCGAATCGCCGAGCCGCTGGACACGGGGAAGGTGCTGGGCACCAGCTGGTCGAAGGCGTTGTATTGCTGCCCATCCACACTCACCAGCAGCGGAGTGTTCACCGTGCCTGATTGGCCGGAGCGGATGCCGATGGTGGCGCTGCCGCCGTTGTTGAAGTTGCCGTCGCCGCTGTCGCCATCGACGGCCAGATCCACGTAGTTGAACACGATGTCGCCATTGCTGGCGCCCGTGTTCAGCGACAGGATTACCTGGAAGGTGGCTCCATCGCTCTCGGGGACGTTATTATTGTAGACATTGTTCCATTCGATCACCAGCTGATCGGTCGTTCCATCACTGTTGAGATCACGGAACTGATAGAGCACCAGATCATTGACGCTGGTGTTGCGATTGGTGACCCAGTCGTCCCAGAGCGGAGCGATGCGATAGGCCTCATAGCCAAACAAATTGTTGTTGTCCGGGCTCGGCTCAGCCCCACCGAAGCTGATCAGGCCGTTTTCGCTGACGTATAGCTGGTTGTTGCCGCTGAAGCTGGCGCCATAGAAGCGGAAGACGTTGCTGCCTAGGTCAATCGCCACCGAGCCATTGGCCACGCTGCTCAGGCCGCTGATGGTGACCACACCGGCGGCGCCGGGCACCAGGTCGATCGCCTGGTAGGCGGTGCTCTCGGCCCGGTAGCGCGAAAGAGGATCAAATATAGCCATAATGAACTGTCCTGTTTCGAAATATCAGACGCACACCCTAGCCAACAAGCCAGAGCCATCTCAATGCCCTGCGCCAAATTTGCAATTATTTACATGCTTTTGTGTTTGAGAATACTTACTAGTTGAGTGTACGTTGGGCGACCGGGAATGCTCGTGGCGACCATTGCCCTGCCAAGCCTTTGGCTGCGGTTTATATCCCTGTTGCATCTCAGGCAGTGACCGCCTGTGATGAGGACATCCCAGGCCGGGATTTCAGAGGCGAACTGGCCGCTCATGCCTGCCAGCAACAGAACGCTCATCCTTGCTCTGCGGCAGATGATTCAGTCACTCACGCAGCAGAACGAGGAGCTGCGCGTCCAGTTCACTGCCCTGGCCGCTGAACTGGCCAGCCTGCGGGACCGGATTGGCTGCAGCTCTCGCCACTCCTCCAAGCCTCCCTCCAGCGACGGCATTGGGTTCGAGCCGTCCTAACGGCCCAAGGTTTGTAGCCGCAAGCGGGGTGGCCAGCCGGGCCAGGCCGGATCCGGCCAGAGCCGCTGCCGATCGAGCGGGTGGACCAGGTGGTGGAGCACCACCCCAACGCATGCCTCCGCTGCGGCAGATTGCAGCAGGGTGAGGATCCAGCGCCCTGCTGGCACAAGGTGATCGACATTGCGCCGATCACGCCGCTGGTGATCAAGCACCTGCTGCCCCTGTTGGTGTGTCCCTGCTGCTCCAGGCGCACCTGTCCGACGTTGCCGGCGGGTATGGAGGCCAGCCGTTACCACCCCCGGCTCAGTGATCTGGTGGGTTTGCTGGGACATGGTGCTTTCCCCCAGGTTGTTCATGCCTGCAGCTGGGTGAGCCGCTGCTGGGGGCGGAGAGCGCCTGAGAGAGGCCATGGAAGGGGGCATGGCGAATGCGCATTAAAATGCGCATCTTCGCCTGCCTGGCCGTGCGCACCACCCTGGAGCTGCCCGATCCCCTGTTCGCACGCCTCAAGGCCAGGGCGGCGCTGGAGGGCACCACGCTGAAGCAGCTGCTGCGCTCCTTCGTGGAACAGGGGCTGGTGGACCCGGGCCACGGCCGCGACACCCGGGCCCGCCGGGCCGCCGACCTCCCCCGGATCGAGGCCGACCTGCCCCTGACGCCGGATCAGCTGTCCAACGCCGGCCTGTTCGCCCTGCTGGAGGAGGAATGACTCCCCTGCAGGCGCCGGCGGATCTCCCCGATCTGAACATCTGGCTGGCGCTGGCCTGGCGTGGCCATAGTCACCACGACGCCGCTTGTCGCTACTGGGAGGGGGCGGCGGCTGACACCGTGCTGTTCACCACCGTGACCGCCCTGGGTCTGGTGCGCCTGCTCAGCCAGCCGCGCGTGATGGGAGAGGCGGCCCTCAGCCTTCGCCAGGCCAGCGACGTTCAGGCGGCGTTCCTGCAGCAGCCGGGGGTGAGGCTGGTGGACGAGGCCGCCGCCAGCTGGCCCGTGTTCCGCCATCTGCTCAGCCAGGATGCATGGCCGCCCCGGCTCTGCACCAACGTGCATCTGGCCGCCCTGGCCATCGACGGAGGCTGGCGGCTGGTGAGCTTCGATCAGGACTTCGGCCGGTTCAAAGGCCTGTCGTGGCTATCACTGCCGGGCCCTTGACCCCTCAGAGCCCTTCGAAGCGGACGTTGAGGTTGAGCTGGTTGGGGCCGATGGCGGTGGCCTGCAGCGCCAGGGCGGCCGGCTTGGGCAGCGGCAGTGACAGGCCCTTGAGCAGGGATCCGGCCGGGGTGGCCAGGGCGGCTCCGCCGACCAGGGCGCCGGCTCCCACCAGCAGGGAGGTGGAGAGGGCCAGCAGACGGGAACGCCAATCCATGGCTTGTTCGCGGGGTTGCCGGGACGTTACCCCGATTCGCCGGGACACACCTCGACGTGGTTGAACACACAGGGACCCAGCGGGGCCATCATTTAAACATCGGTATATCGGTCGCCTTTGCGTTTAATGTTCCCGCAGACCTCCCGCCCCACCCGGCGCCTGCTGCTCTCGGTCGCGGCCGGAGTCGCCACCGCCATCGCCACCGCCGTCGCCCTCGGCAACGCGCCGATCACCCGGGCCCTTGCCGCCGCTCCCTCCCAGCCCAGCGCCGGTGTGACCACCCTGGCGCCGGGGGGCACCAGCTTCCAGGTGTTCGCTCCCGAGGAGGCCGCCGCCGCCGCCAGCTCGGGCCGCTGGAAGGTGCTTGATGTGCGCCCGGTGCCGCCGCTCTCCTACATCGGCGGCCACGTACCCGGCGCGGTGCATCTCTCCGAGCAGGCCTTCCGTGGTCCCAACGGCCGCCTGCCCTTCCAGATCTGGAGTTCCGACAAACTCGCCAGCCTGCTGAGCCAGGCGGGCATCTCCAACCGGGATTCGGTGCTCGTCTATTCCGACGGCAACGACGTTCTCGGCACCGCCCTGGTCTCCTACATCCTTGAGAAGAGCGGCGTGCGTCAGGTCGCGATCGTCGATGGCGGCCTCAGCGGCTTCAAGGCGGCCGGCCAGAGCACCACCAAGGCGTTCCCCACCTTCCAGGCCGGCAGCTTCCGGCCCACCACGGTCAAGGGCCTGGCCATCACCCTCAATGAGTTGCAGCCCCTGATCGGCCGCAGCAAGGTGGTGATCATCGACCCGCGTCCCAAGGCCCAGTTCGAGGGCACCGACCAGACCTTCATCCGCAACGGCCATATCCCAGGAGCGAAGAACATCCCCTGGCAGGCGTTCACCGAAGCCAACAACGCTGACGAGGCGAAGAAGAATGCCCACAAGCTGAAGTCCCTCGACGAGATCCGGGCGCTCCTGGTGAGCCGCGGCATCACTCCCGACAAGGAGGTGATCGTCTCCTGCAGCACCGGCAGGGAAGCCAGCCTCCAGTTCCTCACCTTGAAGCATCTGCTCAAGTACCCCAAGGTGCGGATCTATGAAGGCTCCTGGACCGAATACAGCGCCTCCAAGCTGCCGATTTCCGTGGGGCCCGAAGGCAGCCCGGCCCAGCAGGTGAGCAGCCGCTGAGCCCCCCTTTCCCTCTCCCTCCCCCGCCATGGCCATGACCATCTTCCGCGTCCGCTTCTGGGCGCTGGCCAGCCTGCTGCTGCTGTTGCTCGCCCCGGCCGCCGCCCTGGCCTGCGACACCGGCGGCGACAGCTCGGCCCCCGCCGCCAAGGCAAAGAAGCGTTGAAGCAGCCCCTTTACCCAGTGCTGGCGGTGGCCCCGGCCGTCGCCATCGGGGTGGCCCTGGGGGGCCGGCAGCCCGCCTCGGCCCTGGTCTGGGGGCTGGGCTGCGGCCTTGGCCATGCCCTGGTCCGCTCCGGCTTCGGGTTCGCCTCCGGCTATCGCCGGCTGATCGAGCGGCGGGATCCCCAGCCGGTCTTCGCCCAGCTGCTGCTGGTGGCGCTGCTCGTGATCGCCATGGCTCTGGTGCTCGCCCTTGAGCCCCTCACCGGCCTGCGGCCGAAGCTGCTGGCCACCCCCCTCTCCCTGCCCTTCCTGGCCGGGGCCTTCCTGTTCGGCATCGGCATGGAGCGGGCCCGGGCCTGCGGCTGCGGGACCCTGGCGGCCACCTCCCGCGGCGGGGGCGGCGTGCTGGCCGCCCTCATCGGCCTGATCGTGGGCGCCTTCCTCGGCACCCTCCATGCTCCGCAGCTGGCGGCTCTGCCCCTGCCGCGCCTGCCCTCCCCGGTCGGCCTTGAGCTGTTCGGCATCCCTGGCGCCCTGACCCTGCAGCTCGCCTTCATCGCCCTGATCACCGTGCTGCTGGCGCGCTGGAGCGGCCAGCTCCCCTGGCGCTCCCCCAGCCGCCGGCTCTACGGCGGTGCCATCGCCGTCGCCCTGCTGGCCACGGGCCTGCTGCTGGTGACGGCCGAGCCCTGGAGGGTGCTCTGGGGTCTGGCCCTCAGTGGCGCCCACGCCGCCCTGGCTGTTCAACGAGGCCGTGCTCGTCGATCTGGGCCTGCTCTATGGCGCCGTCGCCACCGCCATCGGCCAGGGCCGCTTCCGCTGGCGGGGAGTGGGGCCCCAGCCCATGCCGGAACTGGCCAGGCGCGGCTTCGGCGGCCTGCTGATGGGCTACGGCGGGCTGTTGGCGTCGGGGTGCAACGTCAACGCCTTCCTGGGCGGGGTGATGAGCTTCAGCCTGCACGGCTGGATCTGGCTGGCGGTGGCCTTGGCGGGCTTCGCCGCCTCGCTGTGGCTGCGCCCGGCCGCCTGAGGTGAGGATCGCCTCAGGCGTTGCCGACCAGGGGCAGACATCTGCTGGCAAGCGCCTGGCGATGCAGAGCAGGTCCATTTCACCCCCTTGCGGGGTAGAGTGACTCAATATGTGAGTTGGGAAACACCCTTCTGGGGTCGTTGAGGCTTCGGCGATGAACCCTGTCCTTGAGGCGATCTTTGGCAATCGGACGGCGGCCTGCGTGCTGCTGTTCCTGCAGTGCTATGGAGAAGGCCATGCCTTACGCATGGCCAAAACCTTTGGCTTTGGGCTGAACATGACCCAGCGACAATTGAAGCGACTGGAGGAAGACGGTGTACTGGTCAGTCGGTTGGTGGGAAACATCAGACTATTTTCCTTCAGTGAGCGCAACCCATCTGTTCGCAATCTCAGGCAGTTCCTGGAAGCAGAGCTCAAGCTTCTGCCTGATGATCAAGTGCAGCAATTCTTTCGCCAGCGGCAACGTCCCAGGCTGACTGGCAAGCTCTTGGTCAGTCATGGCTGAGATTGATCAGGCGACGACCCTTGAGGAGTTGGCGGTGATCATCAGTTCGGCTCTTGAGGCGGCTGGGATCATTGCAACCTTGTCGGGAGGAAGTGCGGTTTCGATTTACAGCGAGAATCACTATGTGAGCCATGATCTGGACTTCGTGACGTCAGCCGATGCCGGGATGCTTCGAGGGGTCATGTCTCCGCTCGGTTTCGTCCAGAGTGCATCCAGGCGGCTCTTTGAGCATCCCCGCACCGAGTGGCTCGTGGAGTTTCTAGCTGGGCCGCTTGGTTTTGGCTCCAGAGTGATGGATCACCGTGCGATTCCCATGCTGGAGACACCGTTTGGATCCCTGCGAATCATCACCCCAAGCCTTTGCGTGATCGACAGGTTGGCTGCCTATCTGCACTGGAATGATCGCCAGTGCTGGGATCAGGCGGTTCTGGTGTGCCGCAGCCATCCTGTGGACTGGGACGACATGGCCACCTGGGCCAGGAACGAGGGGCTGGATGTACACGTCATTGATCGCTTGCGGGCGGTAGCAAGTTCTCCTCCTTAGCCATCTGATTGGCCCCATTCGGGGGCCCATCGCGGGCCGACAACCCATCATCTGAGGCGAGAATGCAGTCCCTAGCGCCGCCACCGCTCCGCCGCCATGGTCCAGGCCCAGCCAGCCGCCCAGGCCCAGCCAGCCGCGCCGCCGCCCAACTGGGTGGCCTCGCGCCATCCCCTCGGCTGGCTGATCGACCGGCTGCTGGCCATTGAGCCGCTGCGGCAGCTGCTGTTCCTGCAGGCCCGGCAGCTGATCATCCGCACCGCCGAGCGCCGCGGCATCGCCTGGCGGGACCGGCGTGAGGAGCTGCTGCGCCAGGCCGAGCCGCTGCTGGCCAGCAGCACCGACGCGGCCACCCGAACGCCTCCCTACTACCAGGCCCGGTTCCACGCCTACCAGGAAGGCAACCTCTGCTGGCAGGCGGCGGGTGAGGCGGAGCAGGCCACTGATGCCATGGCGCTGCGGGTGTGGCCAGAGGAAACCCTGGAGCCGCAGCAGGCCCAGGAGCGCTTGCGGGCGGCGATCTTCGCGGCGATCGAACCGAGCCTCAGCGGTCCGATGCACAGCGCCCTCGACATCGGCTGCTCGGTGGGCGTCGGCACCCTGGCCCTCAAGGACTGGCTGGAGCGGCGCGAGGGCCAGGGCGTGGCCGTTGATGGCCTCGACCTCTCCCCCCAGATGCTGGCGGTGGCCAGGGTCCGGGATTCCGAGGGCCGCATCCGCCGCTGGCACCACGCCGCCGCCGAGGCCACCGGCCTGCCGGCGGCCAGCGTCGATCTGATCACGCTCCAGTTCGTCTGCCATGAGCTGCCCGCAGGCGCCACCCGGGCGGTGCTGCGCGAGGCGGCCCGGCTGCTGCGGCCCGGCGGGGTGGTGGCCCTGGTGGATCAGGACCCCGATTCGGACGTGATCCGCGCCCTACCTGGAGGACTACTTCGGCCTTGATCTGCCCAGGACCCTGGAGCAGGCTGGTTTCCGCGAGGTGCGTCGGGAGGCCTGCGATCCCCGCCACCGGGTGCTGGTGGCCGTGCGCTGAGGCCCCCCGAGTGCGCCGGGCGCCCCTTGCGCTCAGCCCCAGCCGGCCAGGGTGATCTTGCCGATGGTGCTCCCGGAGGCCAGCTGGGCGTGGGCGATCGCCAGGTTCGCGGCGTTGATGGGGCTGAGGGTGCGGCCCAGGGTGGGGCGCAGCTCGCCGGCCTCCAGCAGCTGGGCGAGCCGGTCGAGGATCTCCCCCTGCCGCCCCATGTCGGCGGTCTGGAACTGGGAGCGGCTGAACATGAACTCCCAGGCGAACGTCACGCTCTTGGCCTTGAGCAGGTTGAGGTCGAGGGGGCGGCGGTTGCCCACGATCGCCACGATCGACCCAAGCGGCGCAATGAGCGCGGCCATCACCTCCCAGTAGGCGTCGGTGTCGCTGAAGTTGGCGATCCGGTCGACCGCCTCAAAACCCAGGGCGGCCAGCTGGGGGGCCAGGGGCCGGTGGTGGTCGACGACGTGGTCGGCCCCCAGCTGCCGCACCCAGGCGGCGCTCTCGGGGCGCGAGGCGCTGGCGATCACCACGGCCCCGGCCCGCCGGGCCAGCTGGATGGCGATCGAGCCCACCCCGCCGGCGCCGCCGAGGATCAGCAGGCTGGGGCCCATGCCGCTCCCAGCCGCACCAGCGTCAGGATCGAGCCCGAGCCGCTCGAACAGGCACTCCCAGGCCGTCAGCCCCGTCAGCGGCACGCTGGCCGCCTCGGCCCAGGAGAGCCGCGCCGGTTTGCGGCCCACCAGCCGCTCGTCCACCAGCACGGCTTCGGCGTTGCAGCCGGCCCTTCCCGCATCGCCGGCGAACATCACCGCATCCCCCACCCGGAAGCGGCCCACCCGCTCCCCGGCCGCCACCACCACCCCGGCGGCGTCCCAGCCCAGCTGCCTCGGAGCCGCGCCGGCGCCCACGGCGGCCCGCAGCTTGGTGTCGATCGGGTTCACTGCCACCGCTTCGATCCGCACCAGCAGGTCGCCGGGGCCGGGGGTGGGCTCCGGCAGCTCTGTGTCGACCAGGGCCGGGGTGGCAAGAATGGCTCTCATGGGGGCGGGTTCAGTAGCGGCAGTCGCCCACCTCCCCCTTCAGGGGCGGTTTGCAGGGGAAGCGCAGCGGCACGAAGATCCGGTTGCCGCTGGTGTCCCTGCCCTTGCCGGACACCTCCCGGTAGGTCATGGACTGGCCGTCCTTCCAGCCGTCGCGGGGGATCTGGGGCGGGACCATCTGGGCCCGGGCGGGGGCCGCCAGCCCGACCCCCACTCCCAGCAGCAGGGGCAGCAACGCGCCGCCGGCCCACGGCTTCAAGACCTCGCGGCGGCAGCGGATGGACACGGTCAGCCCCTGGAGGATCGCTCCCCGTAGTCTCCCCCCAGAGTCCCGTTTCGCCCCATGGCCGTGCAACATCGCTGGTCGGATGCCGCCGCCCGCGAGGCGATCGCCCGCTACGGCGCACAGGGCATCGGCGAAGACCTGGCCCTGCGCACCTACTCGGCCCGGCTGCTGGGGGCCGACCCCGAGCTGGTGCTCCACGGCGGCGGCAACACCTCGGTGAAGACCACCGTGCACGGGCTGCTGGGGGAAGCGATCCGGGTGCTGTGCGTCAAGGGTTCGGGCTGGGACCTGGGCACGATCGAGCCGCCCGGCCATCCGGCGGTGCGGCTGGAGCCCCTGCAGGCATTGCGGGTCCTGGAGTCCCTCAGTGACGAGGCGATGGTGGCGGCCCAGCGCCAGAACCTGATCGATCCGGCCGCCCCCAACCCCTCGGTGGAGGCGCTGCTGCATGCCTTCCTGCCCCACACCTTCGTCGACCACACCCACTCGATCGCCCTGCTGGCCCTGGCCGACCAGCCCGATGCGGCCGAGGTGTGCCGCGAGGTCTACGGCGATCGGGTGGCCCTGGTGCCCTACGTGATGCCCGGTTTCGCCCTGGCCAAGGCGGCGGCCCTGGCCTATGAGGCCGCGGCGGCCGGCGGTCGCGAACCGGAGGGCATGGTGCTGCTGCAGCACGGCCTGTTCTCCTTCGGTGCGAGCGCCGAGCAGAGCTACGACCGGATGATCGACCTGGTGCGGCGGGCCGAGGAGCGCCTGGCCCGCGGTGAGCGCTCGCTCCATGCCGTGGCCGTGCCGGAGCGCCCGGCCCCTGCGGCGGCGGTGCTGCCGGTGCTGCGGGGCGCCCTGGGCCGGGCCGCCGTCGCCGCCGGCGTCCGTCCCCACTGGATCCTGGCGCTGCGCGATACCCCCCTGGCCCGCGCCATCAGCGACGACGCCCGATTGGGCGACTGGGCCGGCCGCGGCGTCGCCACCCCCGACCACGTCATCCGCACCAAGGCCCGGCCCCTGGTGCTGCCGCCCCTGCCGACCGGCGGCGACGGCCCGGCCCTGGCCGCCTGGGGCCGCTCCCTTGAGCAGGCCCTCGACGCCTACGCCGCCGAGTACCGCGCCTACGTCCAGCGCCAGAACGCCGCCGCGGGGGGCGTCAAAAAGGCGCTTGATCCCCTGCCGCGGGTGGCGGCGATCCCGGGCCTGGGGCTGGTGGGGTTCGGCAAGTCGGCCGCCGAGGCGGCCACCGTGGCCGACATCGCAGGCGCCTGGGCCCAGACCCTGCTGGCGGCGGAAGCCATCGGCCGCTTCGCGCCGGTGGGCGAGGCCGACACCTTCGCCATGGAGTACTGGAGCCTGGAGCAGGCCAAGCTCGGCAAGGCGGCCGAGAAGCCCCTGGCCCGCCAGGTGGTGCTGGTCACCGGCGGCGCCGGCGCCATCGGGGCGGCGATCGCCCGGGCCTTCGCCGCCGCCGGAGCCGATGTGGCCGTGCTCGATCTCCACCAGGACGCCGCCGAAGCGGTAGCCGCCGCCTGCGGCAAGCGGGCCCTCGGCACCGCCTGCGATGTCACCGACCCTGCGGCGGTGCAGGCCGCCGTCGCGGCGGTGGCGGCCCATTTCGGCGGCCTCGACATCGTGGTGAGTAACGCTGGCGCCGCCTGGACCGGCCCGATGGCCACCCTGGCCGACGCCGACCTGCGGGCCAGCTTCGAGCTCAACTTCTTCGCCCATCAGAGCGTGGCCCAGGCGGCCCTGGCGGTGTTCCGCGCCCAGGACCGTCCCCAGGACGGCGGTCGCCCGGTGCTGGGCGGCCAGCTGCTGTTCAACGTCAGCAAGCAGGCCCTCAACCCCGGCCCCAACTTCGGCGCCTACGGCATCAGCAAGGCGGCCCTGCTGGCCCTGGTGCGCCAGTACGCGCTGGAGGAAGGCGAAGCGGGCGTGCGGGTCAATGCCATCAACGCCGACCGCATCCGCTCCGGCCTGCTCGACGACACGATGATCAAGGAGCGCTCCGCCGCCCGCGGCCTCAGCGAAGAGCTCTACATGGCCGGCAACCTGCTGGGCGCCGAGGTGCGTGCCAGCGATGTGGCCGACGCCTTCGTGGCCCTGGCCCTGATGCAGCGCACCACCGGCGCCGTACTCACCGTCGATGGCGGCAACGTGGCGGCGATGGTGCGATGAGCGTCCTTATTCGGGTGGGGGGTCTTCCTACCCCCCTGGGATCAGGGTCGCGCTGGAGTGGCTGGAAGGAGCGCCTTGGCCTGCAGGAACCGCCGGAGATCCACCAGCAGGTGAAGTGCCCCCAGCTTGCTCAAGTGATTGGAGTCCAGATAGAGCGATTGATCACCAAGAAAGACCTGACAAGTCTTTCCATCCCGGCATAACCAGGGCAGCGGATCATAGACGTAGACGTTGTCTTGACGACTGCTGACAGACTTCAGGGCATCGGCAATGGATCCTGTTCGCTCCAAGATGGCGCTTTTGTCCGTGCCTAATTGATCACCCTGGCATTGCGTGCCTTCAAAGGGTGTGAACCACTGGCGGTTGCATCGTGCAGAGACGGCTTCGCGTCTGGAGGCATAGTATTCATGGTCCGGTTTTGGGCCGATGATCACGAGCTTGCCATTCACCGTCCTGAGGCTGGTGGCCAGTTGGTCCAGCGCTTTTTCGTAATCGGCGAGATTCATTTCCACGCTCCGGCGATCCCCTGAGGGGTGGGCCTGGAACTGATGGCGCATGTGGCCCTCGTATCCGAAGTGCCCCTGCAGGAAGGAATCGACAATCACAACGCCGCCGCCATGCTTGCGAATGGTATCGATCAGGAAGGCTGCAGTTTCCTTCGTCTGTCCGTAGCAGCCTTGATTCGCCTCGCCCTGGCCTGGGAAGACACAACCCAACCGCGCCATGAAGAAGACACTGCGGCCTTCCTTGGCGAGGGCGTCGGCAATGGGAAACCCGGCTTCGGCATGGCTGTCCCCGACCAGTGCGATCAGGGGACCGGGTTGGTCGGCGTTGGCCAGGCAGAACCTCCGGTAGATGTCGAGCAACGTCTGCTTGGAAACGAGTTGGGTGGAAAAGATGCAATTGCCTCGGCGACTTTTCTCGGCAGACGTGAGTGGTGTCAGTGCCGGCTTCAGATAGCGTGCGATGCGATCCTCCCCGGCATCCTTTGTGCCTGTGAACAGAAATCGATTCCATTGCCAGCGACTCAGTGGCATCAGCAGAAGCGCTGCCCCAAGGACAGCACTGAGGCCATAGGGGACGGTGCGTTGTTCTGTCCTGGACCATGCCTTGTGCCGAAAGGGTGTCTCCACCCAGCGATAGGACGCCGCGGCCAGCAGCACCATGATCCCGGCCTGGAAAGGGAACGACCACCAGTGAATGCCAATCGTCTGGCGACTGATCACCAGCACGGCCCAGTGCCAAAGATAGAGAGAGTACGAAATCAGGCCGATCCAGACCAGCTTTGGCTGGGAGAAGCCCCGTCTGGTGGACGAATCCGTACGCAACTGCATGATCCAGGCCGCAGTCAGCAGCACCATCAGAATCGTCGCCGCCCGTCCGTTGGCCAACGGCAGGAACAGGGTTCCGATGAGAGCTGCGGTGACCAGGATCGGTGCCACTCGAGGCGTTGGATACTCTTTTTCAAGCGGCGACTGGCACAGAAAAATCAGACATCCGGCGCCGATTTCCCAGAATCGTGGCGGCATCAGGAAGTAAGCCGCAGCCTGTTGACGGGTGTAGAGCTCGATGAAGGAAACCAGGGAAAGGGCACTGAGAACGGCCATCCCTACGATCAGATTCCTGCGGCCAGAGGGTGATTTCCTGGTCCAGCCAGTCAGCCAGCCGATCCCGGGGAAGATCAGATAAAACTGTTCTTCGACGCCAAGAGACCAGGTATGGGTAAAGGCATTGAGCTTGGTGGCCGCCCCAAAGTAGTCGGTGGCCTGAAGCCACAGATAGAGATTCGAAAGGCCGAACAATGAGGCGATGCCCGTGTTGAGAGACAGGGCTGGATAGGGATCGAATAGGCAGACGAAAAGGCTGGTGACCAGAACGAAAATCACCAGAACGGGAATCAGTCGTTTGATGCGGCGACTGTAAAAATCCCGAAGGAGGTCTGCCAGCCCCGTGCTGGTGCGGTTGTTTAACGAGGCGGTGATGACATAGCCGGAAATGACAAAAAAGATATCGACACCTAGATAGCCGCTTGGCATCAAGCTGCCATTGAAGTGATTGATGATCACCGCGATGACGGCAAGGGCGCGCAGGCCGTCGATCTCCGAGCGGTAGGACGGTGAACGCAACATCTTTGCTTTGGGCTGCTCAAGGTGGATATCCGCAGCGAATCATCTCAGTGATTGAGGGATGGCAGCACCTCGATGTTCAGGTTGCTCCCTTCGCCCGCGCCGCCAGCCATAGCCCCAGCCCGCTCCACAGCACCACCAGGCCCAGGCAGAGGCCGGTCCAGGCCGGCAGGCCCCAGCCATCCACCACCAGGGGGGCCACCACGGTGATCACCCCCCCGGCCAGCAGGGGCTGGAGCAGCAGCTGCTTGATGGAGAATGCCGTCACCGCCTGGCTGCGGTCGCCCGGGTCGGCCATGCGCAGCAGCAGCAGGCCGCTGGCCGCCACCCCCGTGGCCTGGCCGAACTCGATGATCGCCCGCTCGAACCAGTCGGCCGGCAGGATCCGCGGGGCCAGGAGCAGGATCACCCCCAGGTTCCACAGCAGACCCGCCAGCGCCAGCACCGTCAGGGGGATCCAGTCGTGGGCCAGCAGGCTCAGGTCCAGGCAGGCGGTGGCGGCGGTGATCAGCAGATCGGCCGAGATGGTGCCGGTCTGGCCCTGGATGGCGGTCGAGACCCACTGGGTCTGGCCGCTCTTCTCCAGGATCAGGCGCACCAGCAGCGAGCCCACCAGGGCCAGGGGGAACACGGGCAAGGCGTCGATCACCAGGGCGAACACTCCGCCGCTGGCGTCGGCGACGAAGCGCAGCGCCGCCAGTGCCCCGCAGCCGAACAGCACCGCCACCCCCGCCAAGGCCAGGTTCACGGCCCAGTCGGCGAGCTGCCGCCACAGGGCCGGCACCTCCACGGTGCCTACCTCCAGGGGCAGGTCCAGCGGCACCTCCTGCAGGGGCGGGGTCTGCTCCTCCAGGATCGCCACCGCCTCCTCGATCAGCAGGGCCTCGGGGAACTTCAGCCAGCTCCGAGCCCGCCCCAGCACCACCAGCAGTCCGCCCACCACCGTCGACACCAGCAGCCCCACGGTGGCCATCGCCAGCCCCAGGGCCTGGGCCCCCTCCAGCCCCAGCCGCTCGTAGGTGGGCCCCATGGCCGCGGCTGAGCCGTGGCCGCCCTCGAAGGCCACCTCGATCAGGCAGGCCATCACCGGACTCACCCCCAGCCAGGGCTGCAGCACCAACAGCACCGCCAGTCCCCCCACCAGGAACTGGCCGAAGGCCAGGGTGAGCGCCAGCAGCACCTGGGCCGAGAGGGGACGCCACAGGCCCCCCAGCTTCGGCAGCGGCTTGCCCAGCAGCAGGGTGGCGAACACCAGGGTCAGCAGCGGCAGGGGCAGCTGGTCCCAGAGGTCGATCACCCGCTGGGGCAGCAGGGGCACCAGCCCGGCCGGGGCCACCACCAGCCCCAGACCACCGGCCAGCAGGGCCTCCGGCAGTCCCCAGCGCTTCATGCCCAGCAGGCCGCCGACGCTGGTGCCGATCAGCAACAGCACGGTCAGGGCGGCCAGGGCCAGGGCCAGCCATTCGACGCCTTCCACCACCCCCGGCACCCGCGCGGCGATCACAGGCGGAACTGGCGGCGGAAGAAGGCTTCGGTGGCTTCGAGCACCGCGGTGCGCACGCCGCTGTCGCGGAAGCCGTGGCCCTCGGCTTCAAACAAGTGCAGTTCCGTTTCCAGTCCGCCTCGGCGCAGGGCTTCCACCATCTGCTCACTTTGACGCGCCGGCACCACCCGGTCGTCCAGCCCATGGAAGAAGATCACCGGCACCGTGATTCGCCCCGCGTGCCGCAGCGGTGAACGGGCTTCGTAGAGGGCCCGGGCCCCGGGCCAGGGGCCGATCAGGGTTTCGGTGTAACTGGCCTCGAAGCGGTGATCCACTCCGAGCAGGGCCTCGGGATCGGCCACGGGGTAGCGGCAGGCGCCGGCTTGGAACACGTCGGTGAAGCACAGGGCCGCCAGCACGGTGAAACCGCCGGCGCTGCCGCCCTCGAAGGCCACCCGGTCCGGGTCGGCCTTGCCCGCCGCCACCAGGGCCCGGGCGGCGCCGGCGCAGTCGGCCACATCCACCACGCCCCACTGGCCGTCGAGGCGCTGCCGGTAGGCCCGCCCGAAGCCGGTGGAGCCGCCGTAGTTCACATCCACGACGCCCCAGCCGCGGCTGGTCCAGAACTGGATGGCCAGGTTGAGCCCCGTGCCGGCCATGGCGGTGGGGCCGCTGTGGCCCTTGACCAGCAGGGGGGCCTCGGCGCGGCTGCCCCCCCGGGGCGGGTAGTACCAGGCGTGGGTGGCCGCCCCGCCATGGCCGTCGAACCAGAGCGGCTCCGGCCGGCTGATCGCCTCGGCCGCCAGGGGCGCCGGGGCGGCCGGGGTGTGCTGCCAGCGGCCGCTGGCCGTGTCCAGCTCCAGCAGCCCCTGGCCGATCCCCGGCGCCCCGGCCACCGCCACCAGCCGGCCCGCTTCCGCCGTCAGGGCGGCCAGCTCATCGAAGGGCAGGGGGATCGGCTCAACGCTGCCGCCTTCGGCCCCCAGCCGGCCCAGCTGCCAGCGTCCCTGGCGGCAGATCGCCACCAGCAGCTGCGTGCCGTCCCAGGCCAGGGTGCGCAGGCCGTAGACCCACTGCGGGGTGGCGAATTCCGCCTCCAGGGGACACAGCGGCTGCCATGGCGGCGGGGTGTTTGTCCCCAGGGCAGCCACGTCCGCCAGCCGCTCCAGATTCCACCAGCCGCTGCGGTCGTTGGCCACCACCAGGGAACCGTCATCGAGCCAGAGCGGCTGGAACACCGAGATCCCCTGGAGATCCCCCGGCCCAGAGCCGGCGATGGGGCGGGCCTGCTGCAGCTGCCCCGCCGCGTCGATGGCGGCGAGCCAGAGCTGGCTGCGCTCCCAGGGCATGAAGGGCTGCTGCCAGGCCACCCAGGCCAGGTGGCCGCCGCCTGGGGCCAGCACGGCGTAGCCGCAGAAGTCCGCCGGCTGGTGCAGCAGCTCCGGTTCGCCCCCCGCCAGGGGCACGGCCACCAGCCGGTCGAGGCCGTCCTGCTCCATGACGCCGATCCAGCGCTGGCGCGGCCGGTCGATCAGGCCATCGGCGAAGGCTCGCGGCCGCTCCGGGTCGGGCGGGGCGGTGAGCCGCCGGGGTTCCCCGCCGCTGGCCAGGTCGAGCTGCCAGAGGCAGCGGTCGCCGTCATCGACGAACACCAGCTGGTCGCCTGCCACCGCATAGGCGCCGCCCCCGTACTCATGCACGCGGGTGCGCAGGTTCCAGGGCCCTGGGGTCAGGTCCACGGCCGCTTCGCCGGCCCCGCCTCGCCCCATCAAGGTGATGCGCCCCCGCTCACTGGGGCGCTGCTCCAGCCAGAAAAGGCGCCCCTCGTTCAGCCGCGGCTCGGCGACGCTGGTGGCCCTGCCCACCGCCACCTCGGCGGGCAGGGGGTCCGCTTCCTGCCACGACGCCCCCACCCGAGCCCTCCGCAGGCTGCTTCTAGAATCGACCCATCGTTTCAGGTGACGTCTTGGCCCGCAGCTTCGCCCAGATGGCACGCTCCGCCGAGCAGGGTGGTCATTCCGTGTTGGTGCCGAAGGAGCCGGTGGAACGGCCCCCCCTTGAGATCCACAAGCTGGGGTCGAAGGAGCTGCGGGCCGCGGCCCGGCGCATCAGCAAGGTGGATGCCTCCATCCGCGACCTGGCCCGCGACATGCTTCGCAGCATGTACACCGCCAAGGGAATCGGCCTGGCGGCCCCCCAGGTGGGCGTGCATCGTCAGTTGCTGGTGATCGATCTGGATCTGGAAGAGGCCGCCACCCCGCCGCTGGTGCTGATCAACCCCGAGATCACCGCCGCCGGCGCCTCCTTCAACACCTACGAGGAAGGCTGTCTCAGCATCCCCGGTGTCTATCTCGATGTGGTGCGTCCGTCGGTGGTGGAGGTGACCTACCGCGACGAGACGGGGCGCCCCCGCCGCCTCAAGGCCGATGGCCTGCTGGCCCGCTGCATTCAGCACGAGCTGGACCATCTCAACGGCGTGCTGTTCGTCGATCGGGTCACCGACGAGCTCAGCCTCAACGACGGCCTGCAGCAGCAGGGCTTCCACCGCTCCGACGTCCAGTCGATCCGCTGATCCCCATGCCGATGAAACCCCTGGCCGGCGTCTTCCTGGGCCTGGCCTGCCTGCTTGGCATCGCGGCCACCGGATCGATCTTCGAGCTCTCCTACGGCGACCCTGACCTCGGTGTCCAGGCCACCCGCTGGATCCTGGCCGGCAGCCTGCCGGGCACGGTGCTGGCGTTGCTGGTGGCGATCCGCATCAACAAGCCCGCCTGATCCGGTGCTGCCTGCCTGGCCGGCCCGACAACCGGCCGGCTGATTGGGACATCTGGGCTGGTTTCCGGCGGTTGCCGTTCATACGATTCAGGCCGCTTCGATGACTGCCGTGACCCTTCCCCTGCTCCGCCGCGCAGGCCTGGCGGCGCTGACGCTGCTGGCGACCAGCCTGGCCATCGCCTCGCCTGTCCCGGTCCGCGCCGCCGCCCTGTTCGCCGCCGCCGAGGTGGACCAGCAGAAATTTCTGCTGGTGGCCGCCCCCATCGGCAGCAAGGGCGAGAAGGCCCAGCTGAACATCTACGAGCAGCTCAAGCCCGTCCGGCCCTGCTTTGAGGTGGGGGAGGGCACGCCGGCTCCGGTGAACCCCCTGCTGGCCACCTTCGACTTCACCGGCATCTGCAACCGGTACATCGATGCCAACGGCTATTCGGTGCGGGTGGGGGGGCAGGATCTGGCCACCTCCTACCGGCTGATGGTGACCCGCAGCGGCGGCGACATGCTGCTGCTGGCCTTCCCCACCAAGGCCGGAGCCGGCCCGGAGATGGTGGTGGCCCGCACCCGGGGCAGCGCCCCGGGCTTCCTCAAGTTCCAGCTGGAGCCTGGTTGGCGGCTGATGCGGCGCCAGTTCGGCGGCCGCAACCTTGGCCATCTCTATGTCTATGCCGACAGCTGGCCGGGGACGGCGGCGACCGCCGCCCAGCCCCAGACGACCACGGTGGAGCCCTCCCAGCCCCAGCCCGCCCAGCAGCCCCTGGCCCCGCCGGCGCTCCTCCTCCCGGCCAACAAGCTCTGAGGGAGGGGCGAACCCCGCTTGCTAGGGTGCAACGCTGCGCACGTCTCAGCAGTACTTCATGACCCAGGTCACCGTCGGCGAAAATGAAGGCATTGAATCGGCCCTGCGCCGCTTCAAGCGCCAGGTGTCCAAGGCGGGCATCTTTGCCGATCTGAAGCGGCTGCGCCACCACGAAACCCCCACCGAGAAGTACAAGCGCAAGGCCCAGCAGCGCCGCCGTCGCCGCTGAGCCCCCCGGGGGCTTCGCCTTTTCGGGTGCTTCTACCTGTTGCCTGGCCCCCCGTCCTTGATCAGGCTGGGGGAGTCATTGCTTCAGGTTCCATGGGCCATCCGGTCGCCTCAACGGCAGACCAGCCAAGGTCTGCCTCCATTCTTCAAAGAATCAGCCGCTGGCTGGCGGAGACCATCAATC
Organism: Cyanobium sp. Cruz-8D1; assembly: GCF_024345975.1. Classification (GTDB taxonomy): domain Bacteria; phylum Cyanobacteriota; class Cyanobacteriia; order PCC-6307; family Cyanobiaceae; genus Cyanobium. Next base: position 27,796 of record NZ_JAGQCD010000015.1, read on the forward strand.
ACGCCTGGGGCAACCCGGCCGAAGAAGCCCAGCACCGGCCCCCGGCGATCGGTGTGCAGCCCTACAGCGGCGAGACCGTCCGCGGCCGCCGCCGCTGACTCCAGCCTCCCCAGCCCGCTCCAAGCCGCACACCGTCTCAGTCGACCCGGTCAAAGGAGCGGTAAGTGAGGGCCTCGGCGATGGCGGCGTTCGACACCCGGGTCTCGCCGGCCAGATCGGCAATCGTGCGGGCCACCCGCAGCACCCGCTCCGCCCCCCTGGCGGACAGGCGCCGCTGGCCGATGGCCCGTTCCCACAGGGCCAGCGCCTCCGGCATCGGGTTCACGATCGCGGCCAGGGCCGGACCCTCCAGTTGGCCATTGGCCGCCCCTGCCGGATTGCGCTGGCCCATCCGCCGCCGGGCCGCCGCCACCCGCTCGGCCACCACGGCGCTCGATTCGCCGGCAGCGGGGCGTTCCTTTGTTCCCTCCCGATAGGCCCCGCCCAGGTCGCGGGCCTCGGGGCGCCGCATCACCACCTGCAGGTCGATCCGGTCCAGCAGCGGTCCTGAGAGCCGTCCCCAGTGGCGCCGCCGCTGGGCTTCGCCGCAGCGGCAGCTCTGGCTGGGATCGCCATACCAGCCGCAGGGGCAGGGATTGGTGGCGGCCACCAGGAGCACCCGGCAAGGGAAGCGACAGCGCTGCTGGGCCCGACTGATCCACAGTTCCCCCTCCTCCAGGGGCTGGCGCAACTGGTCGAGCACCTCACGGCGGAACTCCGCCAGCTCATCGAGGAACAGCACGCCGTGGTGGGCCAGGCTCAGTTCCCCAGGCCTGGGCAGGGCCCCGCCACCCACCAATGCGGCGGCGGAGCAGCCGTGGTGGGGGCTGCGGAAGGGGCGCTGCCGCCGCAGGCCGGCCCCCTCCCCCAGAAGCCCGGCCAGGGAATGGAGCTGGGTGACCTCCAGGGCCTCCTGGTGAGCCAGGGGCGGCAGCAGAGGCGGCAGCCGCCGGGCCAGCATCGTCTTGCCGCTGCCGGGCGCCCCCACCAGCAGCAGGTGGTGGCCCCCGGCAGCGGCGATCTCCAGGGCCCGCCGGCCATGGGCCTGGCCGCGCACCTCAGCCAGGTCGGGGCCGGCGGCCGGCGGTGGGGGCGGGGCCGCGGCGACGGGTGCCGCCCGGACTTGCCCCGGATCCCGCAGCAGGGTCACCACCTCCACCAGATGCTCGGCCCCCCAGACGCTGAGCCCCTCCACCAGGGCGGCTTCCGTGGCATTGGCCGCCGGCACCACCAGGGCCCGGGCCCCGTGCCGCCGCGCCGCCAGGGCCAGGGCCAGCACTCCCCGGATCGGCCGCAGCCGGCCGTCGAGGCCCAGCTCCCCGGCGCTCCAGATCCCCTCCACTTCGGCGCCGGCCAGCTGCTGGCTGGCCACCAGCAGCCCCAGGGCGATGGGCAGATCGAAGCCGGGGCCGGCCTTGGGCAGGTCGGCGGGGGCCAGGTTGACCACCACCCGGGTCAGGGGCACCCGCAGGCCGCCGTTGCGCAGCGCCCCCCGCACCCGCTCCCGCGACTCCTGGGCCGCCGCATCCGCCAGACCCACCACCCGCAGCCCCGGCAGCCCCGGGGCGATGTCCACCTCCACCGTCACCGGCAGGGCCTCCAGGCCCCGCAGGGCCCCGCTGCTGCACCGTGCCAACATCCCCTTGGAGCTCACTGCCTGTTCAGTTCCACCTCCCGACCACTCCCCGGCGTCCCATGGCCAGCAGCGACACCATCTTCGGCCGCATCCTGCGCGGCGAGATCCCCTGCCAGGAGGTGTACGCCGACGACCTCTGCCTGGCCTTCCGGGATGTGACTCCCCAGGCGCCGGTGCACGTGCTGGTGATTCCCCGCGAGCCGATCGCCCAGCTGGGCGAGGCCACGGACGCGCACCAGGCCCTGCTGGGCCACCTGCTGCTGGTGGCCGCCAAGGTGGCCCGGCTGGAGGGGCTCGACAGCTGGCGCACCGTGATCAACAGCGGCGCCGACGCCGGCCAGACCGTGTTCCACCTGCACCTGCACGTGATCGGCGGCCGTCCGCTGGCCTGGCCGCCGGGCTGATCACCGGCTGCACACCGCGGCCCCGGCCGGGTCGGGCCGGCGGGGAGAATGGCGCGATCCGCCCGCTGCCATGACCCCCCTGAAGGCCCTTCGCGAGCAGCTGGGCAAGCTGCAGCGCCTGGCCCAGCCCTACTTCCTGCCCCTCGACGAGGGCGGCGGTGGCAGCGGCCAGTTCCTGCTCCTGGTGGTGGCCCTGCTGGCGGTGGTGGTGGGCTTCACCCTGCTGCTGCTCACCGGGGTGGTGGCCGCGGCCGGTGCCTGGATCCCCGAGCTGCGCAGCCGCTTCCTGCCCGGGGTGCCCGAGCAGGTGGCCGCGGTCTGGAGCGGACCGATCGGCCTTGTGGTCATGGTGCTGTTCGCCGCCGGCCTGGGCGCCTTCATCAGCCTGAGGGCCAAGCTGCGCCAGGGGCGCTGGCTGCCCTGGTTGCTGCTCGGCATCATCGCCCTGCTGATCCTGGTGATCAACGGCATCAACGTGGGCATCAGCTTCATCGCCCGGAACATCGAGAACGCCCTGGTCGCCTACAAGGCGGAGGAGTTCTGGAAGATCGTCGCGATCTATGCCTTCTGCCTGGTGCTGGCCCTGCCGATCCGAGCCATTCAGAGCTACCTGATTCCCAAGCTGGGTCTGCTGTGGCGGGAGTGGCTCAGCGGCCGCATGTTGGGCCGCTACCTCACCAACCGGGCCTACTACGTTCTCAATCCCAACGATGAAAGCGTTGAGGAGATCGACAACCCGGACCAACGGATCTCCCAGGACGCGGCCAGCTTCACGGCCACCAGTCTGAGCGTGACGGTGGAGATCATCTCCGCCCTGCTGACCTTCTTCAGCTTCATCATCGTTCTCTGGAGCATCAACCAAACCCTGGCCCTGTGGCTGCTGGGCTATTCGGTGGTGGGCACGGCCCTGATCGTGTTCGCCAGCCGCAAGCTGGTGAATCTGAACTACCAGCAGCTCAAGCTGGAGGCCGATTTCCGCTACGGCCTGGTTCACATCCGCGACAATGCCGAATCGATTGCCTTTTATCGGGGCGAGCGCCAGGAGCAGAAGGAAGGGGAACGCCGCCTTGACGGCGTGATCGTCAACTACAATCGGCTGATCATCTGGGAGGCGCTGATCAGCGTCATCCAGCGCTCCTACGACTATTTCTCCCGCTTCCTGCCCTGGTTGGTGATCGCGCCGATCTACTTCGCCAAGGAGGTCGATTTCGGTGTCTTCGGCCAGGCCAGCATCGCCTTCTCCCAGGTGTTGTTCTCGGTCAGCTACATCGTCAACAACATCGACCGGCTGGCCGCCTTCTCCGCCTCCATCAGCCGCCTCGAGGGCTTCCAGGGCAAGGTGGAGTCGATCAGCGCCGAGATGGCCGAGTTCGTGGCCGCCGAGCAGGCCACAGCTGTGGGCGCCATGGGCGCCGGTGCCTGTGCCGTGCGCCCGGAATCGATCCTGGTCAGCCATGTGGATCTGGTGCCGCCCCGCACCAGCCGTCTGCTGGTGAGCGACCTCAGCCTGGAGGTGACCGCCAGCCAGCGGCTGCTGGTGGTAGGGCCCTCGGGCTGCGGCAAGACCTCCTTCCTGCGCCTGGTGAGTGGCCTCTGGCCGCCCGCTGCCGGCAGCGTGCAGCGGCCGCCGGTGGGCGAGTTGATGTTCATTCCCCAGAAGCCCTACATGCTGCTGGGCAGCCTGCGGGAGCAGCTCTGCTACCCCCAGCCCCCCGATCGCTTCAGCGACGAGCAGCTGCGCCATGTGCTCGAGGAGGTGCGCCTGCCCGAACTGGTGCACCGCTACCCCGACCTGGACATCAAGCAGGACTGGCCCCGGCTGCTCTCCCTCGGCGAGCAGCAGCGCCTGGCCTTCGCCCGGCTGCTGCTCAACTCGCCCCGGTTCGTGGTGCTCGACGAGGCCACCAGCGCCCTTGACATCACCACCGAGAAGGCCCTCTACGAACTGCTGGTGCAGCGGGAGATGGCCTTCGTGAGCGTGGGCCACCGGCCTACCCTCACCGCTTACCACGACACGGTGCTGGAGCTCGATGGCAACGCCGGCTGGCGCCTGCTTCCGGCGGCCGGCTATACCTTTGGCCGCGAGGACTGATCCGATGAGCGACCCTTCCGCCACCCCATCCGGCGACACCCCGCCCGCCACCAGCGCCACCACCTCGGAGGTGCCGGCCTTCGGCTGGAGCGGCTACGCCGAGCGGGTCAACGGCCGTTTCGCCATGCTCGGCTTCGTCGCCGTGCTGCTGGTCGAGGCCCTCAGCCACGACACCTTCCTGCACTGGGCGGGCCTGGTGCCCTGATCAGGGCAGCGCGATCAGATCCACCTGCCACTGGCCCTGGCGGCTCACCTCCACCGCCAGTTCGCGGCCATCGCCCCGCAGGGACACCCGGCGCGGCACGCCAGGGGGCTGCAGCGGCACCGGCTGCAGGGCCATCAGGTTGCGGCGGTAAAGCACCAGCTCGGTGCGGCCCTCCAGCTGGCGCACCAGGGCCAGCCGCTCACCGCGGCCATCCACCGCCACGCTCAGGGGCTGGGCATCGGGCCGCTCCAGCCCCGGCAGGGGCACCGGTTGCTGGCGCTGCAGATCCACCAGCTGCACCCGGTCGCGGCCGCCCTGGCTGACGATCAGGGCCAGCCAGTCGCCGGAGAGGGCGGGGGCCCGGGCGGGGCCGGCGGCCTCAAGGCGTTGATTGAGGCCCACCAGGGGCTGGGGCAGGGGCGCCAGGCAGCCCGCCAGCAGCAGCGGCAGGCCGCCCGCCACCGCGACGGCCACTGTCGCCGCCCGAACCAGGCTGCCGGAGCGCCGCGTCATGGGGTGGCGGCCGGCGCCCCCCGCACCGGCAGGCCGGCGGGCAGGTCGGGCTCCAGCAGGGCGGTGAGGTCGTACAGCTGCACCCGGGAGCGGCCGTCGCCCTCGCTGGCGATGGCGAGGCGCCGGCCATCGGCGGCCAGGCTGAGGCTTTCGGCCACCAGGCCGCCGGGCAGGGGCAGGCGGTGCAGGCGCCCCGTGGCCCGGTCCTCGATCAGCACCCGGCGTTCCGGTCCCTGCTGCACCAGCAGGGCCAGATAGCGGCCGTTCCAGCTCAGGGAGGGGGAGCGGTGCGGCTGCAGCCGGCCGAAATGGCGCAGGGGCAGCACCGTACCGGAGGGCTGTTCCTGCAGCAGCACCGTGTCGCGGCCGTCGCGGCGCACCACGCTGGCCAGCACCCGGCCGTTGCCGCTGAGGGCCGGATCCTGGCGGTCGGCGCCGCCCCAGCCCACCGGACCGGCGCTGCGGCGCCCCCAGCTCCAGCTGCCGCAACCCGAAACCAGCAGGGCCAGCATCCCGAACACAAGCCAAGAGAGGCCTGGGCTTGATCGTCGACGGTGCTGGGTGATCAGCGGATCAGTCGTCGAAGCGGGAGCTGTTGTCCCGGCTGGACGCGGGCGGGCCGGCGGGGGGCTCGTTCGCCGCTGGCCGGGGGCGGCCACTGGCCAGCGGCGAGAAGTCGGCATCACTGACGTCGTCGGCAGCAGCGCCGCGGGCGGTGCTGGAGCGGATCGGTGTGCCCATGGGCGTTCCCTGGGGTGCGCCCAGGCCAGGGTCACGGGACGAGGGGCCGGCAGGACCCGGCGGTGTGGAACCACGGCGGCCGGTACGGGGACCGCTGTCGGCAGCGGCCACCGGACGGGAGCCGCGGCGGGGTTCGGGGGCACTGTCCCGATCCCGGCGGCGGGCGCCGAAATCGCTGGGTTGGCTGCGGGCAGGGCCACCGGCGCTGTAGCGGCCGGCGGTCCGATCGGGGCGCTCGTCGATGGGATCCCGTTCCGGGCGGCTGGAGGGGCGCTCAGCGCGGGGGGTGTCCCAGGTGTCGGGCGCCTCCCGGCGGCTGGCGGCGCGCTCGGGGATCGCGGCTCTACTGGGCCGGCGCGGCCGGTAGAAGTCCTCCTCGGGTTCGTCGCGGGAGGGGATACGACGGCGCAGGGGTTCCGGCTCATCAAAGCGGTCCGGTTCGTCGTCATAGCTGCGGCCGCCGCCGAGGCCACCGCGCGGCCGGAACGGGGCGGCGGGTTCCTCGTCGTCGAAGTAGGAGGAACGCCGTGCCTGTTCGGTGGTCACCCCACGCAGGCGGACACTCTCATAGGCGAAGAAAACCGTGGTGCCCGCCAGCAGGAACTGGCCGAACTGCAGGATCGGGTCAAGGCGCCAGCCTTGAAAGAAGAGGATGCCGCCGCAGAGCAGGCCGATGGCGGCGAAGAAAACGTCGTAGTCCCGGGCCAGGGCCGGTTTGAAGCTCCTCATGAAGTAGAGGAAGGCTCCGCCGACCGCCAGGACGATGCCGACGATGCTGGCCCAGTTGAGGCTGGCGTTGACCACGGCTGTTGACCCGGGCGATGGCCACCACTCTAAGGACCGTAGCCGCGCTGTCAGCGGAAGCTCAGAGCCGCCGGTCGAGCTGGTCGTTCTGGCTGATCAGCACCAGGGCGATGGCGATGGGGATCACCACGATGACCGCGCCCCAGCCAAGGCTGCTGAGGAAGTTGGCGAGGGAAGGGGTCATGGCAGGCGTTCGCTCTGGACAGCTGGGCGGATCCTAGGCAGTGGCGGTGAGTTCCTACGATCAGTCCATCCATGCTTAGAGCTTTGTGACGGCCCTGGCGCCCCTACCCCTGCTGCACCTGGCCCTGGGGCTGGCCCTGGCGGGCTGGACCCTGTTGTTCCTGTTCCGGATCGTCCTCACCTGGTACCCGAGGGTCGACCTCAGCCAAGGGGTGATGCGCCTGGTGGGGGCACCCACCGAGCCCCTGCTGAGCCTCACCCGTCGCCTGATCCAGCCCATTGGTGGGGTGGATGTGACGCCGGTGGTGTGGGTTGGGCTGATCAGCCTGCTGCGGGAACTGCTGGTGGGTCAGCAGGGTCTGCTGACCCTGGCCCTGCTGCGCAGCCAGGCCATCGGCTGAACCGGCAGCCCTGGGGGCTTCAGCGGTTCAGCATTTCCTCTTCAACAAACTTGGTCCAGACCTCGCCGCGCTGGAACTCCTGGCGATCCAGCAGGGCCAGGTGAAACTCGATCGTGGTGGGAATGCCCGTGACGGCACATTCCGACAGGGCCCGGCGCATGCGCCGGATGGCATGGTCGCGGTCGACCCCCCAGACGATCAGCTTGCCGATCAGGGAGTCGTAAAAGGGCGGAATCTCATAGCCCGTGTAGACGTGGCTGTCGATGCGCACCCCCGGCCCACCGGGGGGGAGCCAGCCAGTGATCTTGCCTGGGGCCGGCCGGAAGTTGTGGCTGGGATCCTCGGCGTTGATGCGGCACTCGATGGCATGGCCATGGACGTGAATCTGGTCCTGGCGCACGGAGATCGGTTCGCCGCCGGCGATGCGCAGTTGCTCGGCGATCAGATCGATGCCCGTCACCATCTCAGTGACGGGATGCTCCACCTGGATGCGGGTGTTCATCTCCATGAAGTAGAAGGCGCCGCTCTTGTCCACCAGGAACTCCACCGTGCCGGCGCCCTCGTAGTCGATGCTGCGTGCCGCCGCCACCGCCGCTTCGCCCATGCGGCGTCGCAGCTCCGGATCCAGCCCCGGGCTGGGTGCCTCCTCCAGGAGCTTCTGGTGGCGGCGCTGGATCGAGCAGTCCCTTTCGCCCAGGTGCACCACGTTGCCGTGGCGGTCGGCCAGCACCTGCACCTCCACGTGCCGCGGCCGGTCGATGAATTTCTCCATGTAGAGGCCCGGGTTTCCGAAGGCGGCCTCCGCTTCCCCCTGGGCGGCCCGGAACAGGCTTTCCAGCTGATCGGCGGCCGTCACCAGCCGCATGCCCCGACCGCCACCGCCAGCGGTGGCCTTGATCATCACGGGATAGCCCATGGCCTCGGCGAGGTCGGCCGCTTCGGCGGGATCCTGCAGCAGTCCCTCGCTGCCGGGGATCGTGGGCACACCCACCTGTTGCATGGTGATCTTGGCCGTGGACTTGTCGCCCATGGCCAGGATCGCGGCCGGCGAGGGCCCCACGAAGATCAGGCCATGATCAAGGCACTTCTCGGCGAAATCGGCGTTCTCGGCCAGAAAGCCGTAACCGGGATGGATGGCATCGGCGCCGCGGGAGGTGGCGGCCGCCAGGATGTTGGGAACGTTGAGGTAGCTGCGGCTGCTGGGGGCTTCCCCCACGCAGACGGCCTCATCGGCCAGCTGCACATGCAGGGCGTTTTTATCGACGGTGCTGTAAACGGCCACCGTGGCGATGCCGAGCTCCCGGCAGCTGCGCAGGATGCGGAGGGCGATTTCGCCTCGGTTGGCGATCAGCAGTTTGCCGATGGGCATCCGTGCAGGTCCAGGCGGTGTGGGCTGGCGAGGGTGCGGCCATGCCGGGGCGGACTGTATCAGTGCTCACCGGCGTGGCTTGGCGCTGACGGCCTTCGGGGGTGGGGAAGCCCATGGGTATATTGCTCGTTCGGTGAGGGGCTTCGGCCCGCGCCAGCCACGCGGATGTGGTGGAATTGGTAGACACGCACGTTTGAGGGGCGTGTGGCTTCGGCCTTGCGAGTTCAAGTCTCGCCATCCGCATTTTTCTTTTCCCGCTCCCGTCCCCCGGAACCTGCGGCTCTTTTGATCCAGCCGTCGCCGGTCTCCGCTCCAGCCGCAGGCAGCGCGATCGTGCTGGTCAGCAACGGCCCGGGCGAACTGAGCACCTGGGTGCGGCCGCTGGCGGAGCAGCTCCATGGTCTGGAGCCCCTGCGGCCCCGCGACCCCGCCGCCAGCTGCAGCCTGCGGCTGGTGCTGGTCCCCTGCCCCAACGCCACCGGAACCGAGCATCGGGTGGCCGAGGCCTGGGGCCTGTTCGATCGGGTGCTGCCGGCCACCCGCTTCTGGTGGCTGCTGCTGCGGCCCCGCCGCCACGGCCCCTGGCCCGAGCGGGGGGTGGTGGTCTTCCTCGGTGGTGACCAGTTCTGGACCGTGTTGCTTTCGGCCCGGCTGGGCTACCGCCACCTCACCTATGCCGAGTGGGTGGCCCGCTGGCCCCGCTGGAACGACCGCATCGCCGTGATGGGACCCGCCGCCGCCGGCCGCCTGGCGCCCCGCTGGCGGGCGCGGGCCACGGTGGTGGGGGACCTGATGGCGGACCTTTCGGCCCTGGCGCGCCAGGACGATCCCCTGCCCGCCGGTGACTGGGTCGCCCTGCTGCCCGGCTCAAAGCGGGCCAAGTTGCTGGTGGGGGTGCCGTTCCTGCTCGAGACCGCCGACCGGCTGGCGGCCCTGCGGCCCGGCTGCCGCTTCCTGCTGCCGGTGGCTCCCACCACGTCGGTGCGGGAACTGCTGGCCTACGGCGGGCCGTCCAATCCGCTGAACCGACGCCAGGGGGCCGGCGAGCCCCATCGCCAGGGCGATGAGCTGGTCACGGCGGCCGGCACCCGCATCCTGCTGCTGGTGCAGCATCCCGCCCACGCCGCCCTGAGCCAGTGCGCCCTGGCGCTCACCACGGTGGGGGCCAACACCGCCGAGCTGGGGGCCCTGGCGGTGCCGATGATCGTGTTGGTGCCCACCCAGCACCTCGCGGTGATGCAGGCCTGGGATGGCTGGCTGGGGCTGGTGGCCCGGTTGCCGCTGCTGCGGCGTCTGGTGGGGGTGGCCCTCACCGCCTGGCGCATGCGTCACCGGGGCTTTCTGGCCTGGCCCAACATCTCCGCCGGCCGTGCCGTGGTGCCGGAGCGGGTCGGGCCGATCGAACCGGCCCAGATCGCCGCCGAGGCGGCCGACTGGCTGGAGCATCCCGAACGGCTCGCGGCCATGGCCGACGACCTGCGCACTCTGCGAGGGGCGCCGGGTGCCGTGGCGGCGGTGGCGGCCATGGTGCGGGGCCTGCTGCCGCCGCCGGAGCCGGCTGGGCGGACGGTTCGATCTGGATAGGATTTCTCCAGCCATCGCCCCTCCGCGGGGCCTGCCTCCATGCCGACGAGCGATTCCAGCCCCCTCCAGAGCCTCGACACGGCCGACTGGCGGGCCCAGCTGACCCCCGAGCAGTACCGGGTGGCCCGCGAGGGGGGCACCGAACGGGCCTTCAGCGGTGCCTACTGGAACAACAAGGCCACGGGGATGTACCACTGCGTCTGCTGCGGCAGCGAGCTGTTCAGTTCCGCCACCAAGTTCGATTCCGGCACTGGCTGGCCCAGCTTCTGGGCGGGCGTGGGCGCTGGGGCGATCACCACCCACACCGACTCCACCCACGGCATGGAGCGCACCGAGATCCGCTGCGCGCGCTGTGACGCCCACCTCGGCCATGTCTTCAACGACGGACCGGCCCCCAGCGGCCAGCGTTACTGCGTCAATTCGGCGTCGCTGCGCTTTGCGGAGGGCTGAGGCCGCCCTCCGGCGGCTTCACCAGGGATCGTCGAGGATTTCCGGCTCCACATCCACCGGCTCCTTCGGCCGGGGGGCCGGTGCCTGGGGACGCTCCGCCCGCAGCGGCTCCCGTCCGCGCGGGGGCTCTTCGAAGTCCGGCGCAGGGATAGGGGTGGGGGCGGCGTCGGGCTCCGGCTCGAAACCGCGCTCCTCCCGACCGCGCTCCTGGTCGTAGCGCTCGCCTTCGTAGCGATCTGCCTCGTAACGGTTGTCGTACCGGGCAGGATTGCGCTCACCCTCGCGGCCGTAGGTGTCGGAGGCGTACGACTCGCGGCCGTAGGGGTCGGCCGGTGCCGAGCGGGGCTCGGGGCGCTGGCGCGGTTCGGGCAGGTCGTCGTCGAGGTAGCGGCGCTGGCGCAGGGGCTCCCGTTCGCGCCGCTCCTCCAGTTCGACGTATTCCAGCTCCTCGGCGGGTTGGAAGCTGCGGCTGGTGGCCGGCTGGATGCGGCGTTGCTCCTGGACGGTGGGCTGGCCTGCGGGCAGCTGGTTCTCGGCGGGCACGGCACCGGAGCGGAAGCGATCCCGCTCCTCCTGCTCCCAGCTGGCGCCACCGATGCCGAGCTTCTCCAGCAGGCCGGTGCCGAGTTGTTTGAGCTTCTCTTCGGCTCCCTCGTAGACGATGATCCGGTCCGGGCCGCTGCTGACCACCTCCCCCACCGGCATCTCCCAGGTGCTGAGCACCCCTTCCCCCAGCAGGGGAACGCCGAGGGCCCCGATCACCAGGGTGGTGAGCTCACCGGTTTCGATGTCGAAGCTGAAGCCCAGCACGCGGCCGAGCTGTTCGCCCGATTCCGTGATCACCTGGCAGTTGATGACCTTGCTGTAACGCTCGGGATTGAAGCCCTCGGCCAGGGAATCGACGGAATCCACCAGGATCACGTCCCCCACCTGGCGGATGCGGTCCAGCGGCATCCAGCGGGGCAGGCCCGGCAGGAAACGGGTCAGGGGGTTGTCGCGCAGGCCCAGGGCCACCACCTCGCGCCGGTCGATGTCGACCACCACCTCACCGACGACGCCCAGCCGCCGGCCGGTGTCCCGGGTGATCACCTGGGTGCCCATCAGTTCGGAGCGCAACCAGAGGCGGTCGCTGCTGGCGGCGGGCTCGGTGGAGGGGGGAATCGGGGAGGTCAAATCCGGAGATCGGGGCTGGACGGCAGGGGGGACGGGAGCGACTTCACGGCCTGGAACAGCCTGGTCGGCCCATTGTGGCCCACGCGGTCGGCTCAGGCCGCCGGCGGCAAACCGACCACCTGGGTGTGGGAGCCGCGGGCCTGGGTGACGCCGATGGTGCGTGTGGCCGCGGCGATCATCGGCCGGCGGTGACTGACCACCATGAACTGGGCCTGGTCGGCCTGGGCGGCGATCAGGGCGGCCAGGCGCTCCACGTTCACCCCATCGAGGAAGCTGTCGACCTCATCGAGGGCATAGAAGGGCGAGGGGCGGAAGCGCTGCAGGGCAAACAGGAAGCTCAGGGCGGTCAGGGATTTCTCACCTCCCGACATCGAGGCCAGCCGCCGCACCGCCTTGCCCTTCGGGTGGGCCACCAGCGTCAGGCCGCCCTCAAGGGGCTGGTCGGGGTTCTCCAGCTGCAGGTGTCCCTCGCCATCGGAGAGGCCGGCGAAGATCGTCTGGAAATGGCCATCCACGGCTTTGAAGGCCTCCATGAAGGCCTCCTGGCGCAGGGTGGCCACCGTTTCGATCCGCAGCAGCAGTTCCTCCCGCTCCTTGCTGAGCACCTCCAGGCGGTCGTCCAGGTCGGCCAGCCGCTGCTCCAGCTGCTCGAGCTCCTCAAGGGCGAGCATGTTGACCGGCTCGAGGGCCTCCATGCGCTGCTGCAGCTGGCGCAGGCTCTGCTGCAGCGCCTCCAGGCCGCCCTCGCGGATGTCCTGGGGCAGCTCGGGCCGGGGCTCGGGTAACTCCCGTTCCATCTGGGCCAGCCGCAGGCCGTGGCTGCGCTGCTCCTCGGCCAGGGCCAGCCGCTCCTCCTGGCGCCGCTGCAGCTCCCACTGACGCTGCTGCAGGGCCTGGCGCTGGCCGGCCAGGTGGGCTTCGGCCCCGTCACGGGCCCGTCGCCGTTCGCCGAAGCGGGTCTGCAGCTCGCTCTGCTGTTGCTCCAGCAGAGTGCGGCGCTCCTGCTCGGTCTGCTGCCGTTCCTTCCAGAGCTGGCGTTCGCCCACCAGGGCCTGCACCGCCTCCACCAGCCGCCGTTCCTCCCCGGCGAGGGCCTCCAGCTGGCTGCCCAGCCGTTCCGCCCCCAGGGCCCGCTCCCGCCGGCCTGCCTCCAGGCCATCCCGCTGGCGGCGGGCCTCCACCAGGGCCTGGTCGGCCCGCTCCAGCTCGCTCTGCAGCCCCTGCCAGCGGGCGCTGTCGTGGTTGCCGCTGGCGACGCGCTCGGCCTCCTCCAGTTCCGCCAGGGCCTGGCGCAGGGGGGGCAGGGTCTGCTCAAGGAGCTGCATCCGGCGGCCATCGGCCTGATGGGCCCCCTGCAGTTGCTGCAACCGGCTGCTCACCTGGTCGCGGCGCTGCTGCCGCGGCGCCAGGGTGCGCTCGGCGGCGCTGCGTTCGGCCTGCAGGGCGGCCTGGCGCTGCTGCAGCTCCAGCAGGACCGGCCGGGCCTCCTCCAGGCCCCGGCCCAGCTCGGCTTCGCGGCGACGGCAGGCCAGCAGGCTCTCCCCCAGCTCCAGCAGCCGCTGCCGCAGCGGCTCAGCCTCATCGCCCTCGCTGCTGCGGCCGAAGCCCAGCTGGCCGGAGCGCTGCTGCAGGCTGCCGCCGGTCATGGCGCCGCTCTTTTCGAGCAGTTCGCCCTCCAGCGTCACGGCGCGGCAGCGGCCCAGTTCGCGGCGGGCGTCGGAGAGGCTGGCGAACACCAGGGTGTCGCCGAAGACGTAGCGGAAGACATCGGCGTAGACGGGCTCGTGGCGGATCAGCTCCACCGCCCGCCCCACCAGCCCGCCGGCCCCGGCCGCAGCGCCCGGGTGGCCCCGTTGCAGGGCGGCCCCCCCCGAGCCACCGCTGCCGCCCCCACTGCCGCCCCGGATGCGGTTGAGGGGCAGGAAGGTCAGGCGTCCGGCGCGGCGGCTCTTGAGCAGCTCGATCGCCCGGGCGGCGATGCGGTCGTCCTCCACCACCACCTGGGCCAGCCGCCCGCCCGCCGCCACCTCCAGGGCCACCCGCAGCCGCTCCTCCACCTCGCCCAGCTGGGCCACCGAGCCGTGGATCCCCTCCAGCCCCGCCTCCAGCAGCAGGCGCAGGGCGCCGGTGCCGCGGCTCTCCTGCAGGGTTTCGCGGCGGCTGTCGAGGCGGGCGATCTCCCGCTCCAGGCTGGTCTGCTCCTGCTCCAGCCGCGCTCGGGTGCGCTGTTGCAGCGCCAGGGCTTCGGCCAGCTCCTGGGCCTGCCGTTGACGATCGTCCAGGCCGGCCAGCAAGGCGCGCTCCTGCTCCACCAGGGCCGCGACTGAGGCGGCGCCCTCCGCCTGGGCCGCGTCCTCCTGCTGCTCCTCGCCGCCGAGTTCCTGCAGCCGATCGCCGGCCTGCCGCAGCCGTTCCTCCAGCTGCTGGCGTTCGGCCAGCAGGGGGGCGAGCTGCTCCTGCAGCTCCTGGCGCCGGCGGCTGCGGCCCTGCTGCTCCTCCAGCCAGCTGCCGGAGCGCCCGGCCACCTCCCCGAGCCGCCGGCGGGACAGTTCCACCGCCGCCTCGGCCTCGCGGCAGAGGGCCTCGGCGCGGGCGATGGCGCCGTCGTCGGCCTGGCCGTCGAGGGCCTGGCGCTGCTGGCGCAACGCGGCCTGGTTGTGCTGCAGCTCCTGGCGACGGCGCTGCAGTTCCTCGGCCTGGTGGCCGTGGCGTTCCGCCTGGCGGGCCAGCTCGCGGCCGCTGGTCTCCAGGCCGGCCAGTTCGGCCTGCACCGCCAGCAGCTGGTCTTCGCCCAGGGTCTTCACTTCCGCCTGCAGCCGCTCGAGGGCGGCGGCCGCGGTGACCACCTCGGCTTCGGCGGCGACGATCGCTTCGCGCTCCTGCTCCTGCTGGCGGTCGATGTTGTCCAGGCGGCCGGCCAGGGCCAGGCCGTGGACGCGGGCCTGCTCCCAGGCCAGCACCTGCTCCTGCAGGCGTCCGTGGTGCAGCCGTTCGCGCAGCTCCTGGTAGGTGCGGGCCTTGGCGCAGTCGCGTTCAAGCTTCTGGCGCGTCGCCAGCAGTTCCTGCTCAACGATGCGGCAGCGCTCCTGCCGTTCGACCACCTCGTCGAGCTTGCCCCGGCTCTGCTCGATGCGGGAGTCGAACAGGGCCACGCCGGCCAGCTCGTCGATGATGCCGCGCCGGTCGCGGGCGCTCATCGACACGATGCGGGTCACATCGCCCTGCATGACGACGTTGCTGCCCTCGGGGTCGACCCGCAGCCGCCGCAGCTGGGTCTGCAGTTGCTGCAGGTTGCAGGGCACCCCATCGGCGCTGAAGCTGCTGCTGTAGGTGCCGCCGGGGGCCACCCGCAGCCGCCGGGTGACGCTCCACTCCGTCTGGCCCCGCTGCAGCCAGGGGCCCTGTTCGGGAACGTCCAGCCCCTCCTCGGCGCTGTCCGGCTGCCAGTCACCGAGGTCGAAGCGCACGGTGACGCTGGTTTCGGCCGCCTTCCCCTCCCGCAGCATGGCGCTGTTGATCAGATCGGGAAGCCGCTCGGCCCGCATGCCCCGGCTGGTGGCCAGGCCCAGGCAGAACAGCACCGCATCGAGGATGTTGCTCTTGCCGGAGCCGTTCGGGCCCGTGACCACGGTGAAGCCTTCCTGCAGCGGGATGGTCATCGACCCGCCGAAGGACTTGAAGTGGGTGAGCTCGACCTGATTGATGTGAACCAACAGGCCCGCGCGCTGCGCCATCGGAATTTAACTGAGGTGCTGACGATCACAAGCCCTTCTTCCTACGGTGATGCCGTGCAGCTGTCGCACGGAGCGCCCCATGGACACGGACACCACCCATCCCGCACCGGAAGCGGCCCCGGCGCCGGCACCGGAACCCGCCGCTTCCGGTGCCGCCCAGCAGGCGCAGAACCAGTTCCGGGACCGCTTCGAGAGCCTGTTGCCCAGTATCCAGAAGGAATGGCCCGAGGTGGCCCGCCACACCCTGGAGGCCACCCGGGGCAGCTTTGACCATGTGGTGGAGGTGATCAGCCGCCAGAGCGGCGTCACCACCGCCGGTGTCAAGCAGCAACTGCTCGATCTGGTCAACGTCACCGGCGAGCAGGCAGGCCACGTGGTGGATGCGCTGCGGCCGCTCGAGGAGCAGCTGGAGCACCTGCTCGATGACCTCAACAGCACCCTGCGGCCCCGGATCGAGAAGCCGGTGCGGGACCGGCCCCTGATGGCCCTCGGCATCGCCGCCGGCGTGGGGCTGGTGGTGGGGCTGCTGCTGTCGTCGGGTCGGCGTTCGGCATGAACGGCCAGAACTTCGCCCGTGTCACGGCGCTGATCAGCTCGGTGATGGACCTGCATGTGCGCATCGCCCTGCAGGAGGCTGACAAGGAAAAGCGACGCCTGGTGGGCGGCGGGGTGATGCTCGGCATGGGCCTCACCCTGATGACCCTGGCGCTGGTGGCGGCGGAGCTGGTGCTGTTGCTGTGGATCCAGGGGGCCTTCGCTTTGAGCTGGCTGCAGGCCGCGGCGGCCGTGGCCGCCATCGACCTGGTGCTGGCCGGCCTCAGCCTGCGCATCGGCGGCCAGATGCTCAAGGGCCCCTACCTGCCGGAAACCACCGCCGGGTTGCTCCGCACCACCCGGGCGCTGACGGGCAAGTTCTGAGGTCCTCCAGGTTCAGAAGCTCAGCTCCAGCCGCAGGCTGCGCAGGGTGCCCCGATCGGCCCTGGCCGTGTCGGACACCTCCAGGGTCCAGGTGCCGCTGGGATCGGTGCCCTTCAAAGCGGCCAGGGCGGGGGCGTTTACTGCGTCGTAGGTGACCTTGAGGTTGTCGGTGCCGCCGCCGGCCCGGTTGTGCAGCAGCACAGGCGCGGCCCCCAGGGCGGCGGGCGGCAGCAGCCGCACCACCAGATCGCCGATGAAGGTGTGGTCGAGATCCACCGCCACCTTGATCGACTGCAGTGGGCCCGGGGCTGCCACCGGCAGGGTCAGGGTGGCGGTCTGGAAGTCGTTGATGGGCACGTCCTGCACCGCCTGGAACACCAGGGCCGCCGCCGGCTGGGGCGGGCGGGCCAGCTCCACCGCCTTGCGGGCGCTGACCCGCCCGTAGCCGTAGAAGGGGCTGCGCCCGCTGGCGTCGTAGTTGCCGCCGGCGCTGTCGATTCGCACGCAGGCCTGCCGCAGGATCTCCCGCACCTGATCCCAGCGCAGGTCAGGATTTCGCGCGACCACCAGGGCCGCCACCCCGGCCACACCGGGGCAGGCGCTGGAGGTGCCGCCAAAGGAATTGGTGTAGTGGCCCGCAGGGTCGCCTTTCTGGGGGCTGCCCTGGTTGTAGCCCAGCCCGCCGGAGCGGTCGGTGGTCCAGATGCCGGGGGTGAGGGAGGGCCGGCCGTCGCTGCTGGGAAAGCTGCACCACACGGCCTTGCCGAAGTCGCTGTAGGCGCTGCGTTTGGAGAGGTCGTTGCAGGCCGCCACTGCGATCACCCGGGCGTAGCTGGCATAGCCGTCGTTATCGACACTTTCGTTGCCGTTGCCTGCCGCGAACAGCACCACACAGCCCTTGCCGCTGCGGCCCTGGGTGGTGGCGAAGTCGATCGCCAGCCGGGTGGAATCGGGCAGCGGCACCACCTGGCGGTGGGCGGGGTCGTTCGGGTCCCACCAGGCCCCGTCCGGCGGACCCCAGCTGCAGGAGATCACATCGGCGCCGTTGCGGGCCGCCCAGACGAAGGCGTCCGCTTCCGCCTGGGAGCCCAGGCCGGAGGCCAGCCGGATGGGGATCAGCCGGGCGCCGGGGGCGACGCCTGTGGCGCCGAACTGGCCGTTGGCGCAGGCCACCCCCGCACAGGCCGTGCCGTGATCGTCACCGCGGCCGGGCCGGGGATCGCCGCTCTGGCGGGTCACATCCCGCGGGGCGACGACCTTGCCGGAGGAGCGGAATTCCTCATGGTCGATGTCGACGCCGTCATCCACCACGGCGATGATCGCCCCGGTGCCGTCGCTGAGGGCCCAGGCTGCCTCCACCTCGGCGTGGGCATCGACGAGCCGGCCGTTGACGGAAGTGGTCTTGAGATGCCACTCGCCCGCGAAAGCCTGGCGGCGCTGCCGGCTCAGGCTCACCAGTTCCGGGTGGCAGAGCGCCACGTTCTTTTCGCCCAGCAGGGTGTCGGCGATAGCGAACACCGTGAGCCCACTGTTGTCGGGAGCCGCCACGAAATAGGCGTTGCGCGCATAGGTGAGGGACCGCTTGACGCTGAGGCCGTGGCGTTGCAGGAGTGCCTCACAGGCCTCGGCCTCCGCGTCATCCTCGAACTTGACGAACAGATTCTCCGTGTAGACCACGGGCCGGCCGTTGGCATCCACCAGAACACGGCCGGCAAAGTCAATCGCCGCTTCCGCCTTGAGCAGGCTGCGGGCCGTGTCGCGCAGGGAACCATCGGCCTGGGGGGTTCTGGTGCTCAACAGCTCCACCCCGGCCTCGCGGAAGCGGCTGAGGGTTTCGAACTTGTCGAGAATCCGGTGGGTCTCGGCGCTGACGGGCGACACCTCGAACGGCCGCGCCGGCATCACCGCCTGGCGACTCAGGGTGCGGACGACGAGGTGATTGTCGCTGATGGCCAGTTGATGAGACTCACCATTCCTGCCACCGTATCGAACCTGAACCATGGGAAACTCTCCTGGGGGCTATCAGCTGGAATGCCGGTTGGAGGTCGATCGCAGGGTGGCGATGGCGGCCATTCTCCATCGATTCGCTCGTGAGATTCACGCCGGCTTGAAGGGTCTTGATCTGACGTAACGAGCCCAGGAAAACTTCATGCTTCTTCGGGTGATGTCTTGCCGTCGGGGCTGGCATTGAGCGTCCTAGATTTAGCTGCCAACGCTTGGGCCTGTCTGCGCGTGAGCCTGTGCATGAAGCGATGGCCCAGTCATGCGGACCCCTCCAGCCGCGCCGGGTGTGCCGCGTTGTTTGCCGGCGTTTTGCCTGGTCTGCCTGTTGCTGGCAGCCATTGACATGAGCCGGGCCGACGGGCTGTTCGCTGGATACCCCCAACGGATTGCGGCGGGAGCAGCGAATGCCGTGGTGTATGAGCAGAAGCCTGGCTATTTCGCTCGGCATGGGGAGCCTCTGGGTGAGGAGGAGGCTGAAGTGGTGTTCGAGCCTGAGCAGATCACCATCGTCCGGGGGGCTCCTGCCACGCCCCTTGCCCCTGGTCAGGCGCTCAGTCCGGTCTACGCACCGCTGGGGGGAGACTCCCTGGCGGTGCCAACGGGTCAGGTCTTTCTACGCTTTCGGGCAGGAGAAACGGTGGCAGCACACCGTGAGGCCCTGCAGCAGGCTGGCTTCACCATCACCCGGGAGCTTGATGTCGCGCCCCAGGGCGGCTGGGTCTGCGCCAGCTCCGGCAGCATCGCCGAGGCCCTGAGTGGTCTCTCGGCGCTGAGGTCGATCGATGGGGTGGAGAGCGTGGAGCCGCAACTGCTGATGCAGAGAGCCTGGCGGTAGCGGCATGGCCATGTCGGCTTCGCCGTTGCAGCCGAGGCCATCGCCCTTAGGGTCAGGGTCAAGGTGATCGCCCATCGAGCCGGTCCATGTCCCTTCGGCCTTGTCCCTCCAGACGCTTGGGCGCGGAGTCTGAGCCGGGCGAAGCACGGAAGCCCGAGGTCCCCCCAGCTTTGTCGCTCGCGGCCCCGCCGACCTGCCTCCAGCTGGCCACCTACTTCGTCGACAGCGGCCGGGTGGTGCCGGGTCTGCGGGTGGATCCCGATGGACGCCTGCGGGCCCAGTGGTGGCCGCTGCCCGCCGCCGGCGATCGCGAGCTGCTGGCGGCCCATCTGACAGGCGACAGCCTGGAGGAGCAGCACCAGTTGGCCGAATCCCTGGCCGATGCCGTGGATCGGCTCGTGCGCCAGCGTCTCGACGGCTCTGCAGCCCAGGCTCTGCCCGCTGCCAGCCGTCGGCGCCGCGGCCAGCCGGACCTGGCCCAGGCCTGGCTGGCGGCCCTGGAGGGCCCCGATCCCCACCTGGCGGCGACGGCCGATCTCGCCGCTGAGGCCGCCCTCGTCACCGGGCTGCACCAGTGGGTGCGGGAGGGGGCCGGTGGAAGCGGCTCGCTGCAGCTGTGCCTGCGACTGCACGAACCCACCAGCCCCCGCCTGCGTCGCTGGCCGGTGGAGCTGTTGCTGCGCTCCGTGATCGACCCCAGCCTGATGGTGCCCCTGGCGGCGTTCTGGGCAGGGGAGAGTCCTTTCCCGGTGGACGGCTTCGAGGAGGTGCTGGCCCAGCTTGGGCTGCTGACGCGGCTGGCACCGGAGCTGGGGGGACTGCTCGAGCAGCAGGCGCCCGCCAGCTTGGACCTGGAGGAAGGGGCCCTGCTGGCCCTGTTGCGGCAGCGGGTGAGTGTGCTGGATGAGGCGGGCTTCGGGCTGCTGCTGCCCAGCTGGTGGCGCCATGGCCAGCGCCTGGGCCTGCGCGCCAACACCAACCGGCGCTCGTCCACCAACACCCCCGCCGGCGAAGGGGGCGGCCTGAACCTCAACGCCCTGGTGTCCTTCCAGTGGCAGGCGGTGCTGGGCGCTCGGCCCCTGGGCAAGGCCGAGCTGGCCAGCCTGCAGAAGGCCGCCGCGGCCAAGCGCAGCCTGGTGCGCTTGCGCGGTGAATGGACGCTGATCGAGCCCAACGCCATCGCTTCCCTGTTGCGTCACGCTGGCCTGGAGGGGGACGCCAGCGGCACGGAGTTGTTGCACGCCAACCTTGGCCTTTCCCGCCTCGGTCTGCCGGACGACCTGCCCCTGGTGGGGGTGGAGGCCAGCGGCCCCCTCGGAGAGCTGCTCGGCGGCGAGCTCCACAGCCGTGCCACGCCGATTTCCACGCCGGCCGACTTCAACGGAGAGTTACGGCCCTACCAGGAACGGGGTCTGGGCTGGCTGGTGTTCCTCGGCCGGCTGGGTCTGGGCGCCTGCCTGGCTGATGACATGGGCCTCGGCAAGACGGCCCAGCTGATCGCCACCCTGCTGGCCGATCCGCTTGAGGCCCCCACGCTGGTGGTGGCACCGGTGTCGCTGTTGGGTAACTGGAGCCGGGAACTGCAGCGCTTTGCGCCGCAGCTGCCGGTGCTGATCCACCACGGCCCCGGCCGCTTCCGCGGCACCGCCGCCGCCTTCGCGCGCCAGCTGGCCAGCGCAGGCGGCGAGGGCAAGCCGGCGCCGGTGCTGCTCACCACCTACGGCATGGTGAGCCGGGACCTGCCCCTGCTGGCGGGGATGGGCTTCGGCAGGCTGGTGTTCGATGAGGCCCAGCAGCTCAAGAATCCCTATACGGCCCAGAGCCAGGCGGCGGCGGCGCTGCGGGGGGAACGCCGCATCGCCCTCACCGGCACGCCGGTGGAGAACAGGCTCAGCGAGCTGTGGGCCCTGATGCAGCTGCTCAATCCGGGACTGCTCGGCAGCCTCAGGCAGTTCCGCGACCAGTTCGCCCTCCCGATCGAGAGGGACCACGATGCGGAGGTGGCTGCCCGGCTGCAGCGGCTCACGGCCCCCTTCCTGTTGCGCCGCCTCAAGAGCGACCGCGGCATCCTGCCCGACCTGCCAGAGAAGATCGAGCAGAGCGAACCGTGCACGCTCAGCAACGAGCAGGCCAGCCTGTATCAGGCCGTGGTGGAGGAACTGCTGGCAGCGGCCGAGAGCAGCGACGGCATCGAACGGCGCGGCCTGGTGCTGGCCGGTCTCACCCGGCTCAAGCAGGTGTGCAACCACCCGGCCCACTACCTGGCCGACGGCTCGGCACTGCCGCGGCGCTCCGGCAAGCTCGATCGCGTCGAGGAACTGCTCGATGCGATCCTCGACGCGGGCGAGAAGGTGTTGATCTTCAGCCAGTTCGCGGCCTGGGGGGAGCGGCTGCGGGCCCATCTGCAGGGTCGTTACGGCGGCGAACCGCTGTGGCTGCATGGCGGGCTGACGCGGCGGGTGCGGGACGCGATGGTGCAGCGCTTCGCCGAGGTCGCTGGTCCGTCGATCTTCCTGCTCTCGCTCAAGGCGGGCGGCACCGGCCTCAACCTCACCGCCGCCGCCCATGTGATTCATTTCGATCGCTGGTGGAATCCGGCCGTGGAGGATCAGGCCACCGACCGGGCCCATCGCATCGGCCAGCGGCGCAGCGTGCATGTGCACAAGCTGGTGTGCAGCGGCACGATCGAGGAACGCATCGACGCCATGATCCAGAACAAGCGCGACCTTGCCGAGCGGGTGGTGGGAACCGGGGAGCAGTGGCTCACCGAGCTCTCCACCGCCGAACTGCGGGAGGTGATCAGCCTGCGTCGGGAGGCGCTCACCCCATGAGCCCACGTCAGCCGCCCCCGGCCAGGCGCTGGTGGTCGCAGCGGTTCATCGACGTGCTCGAGGGCTATGGGCTGGGCGGCCGGATGGAGCGGGGCCGGCGCTACGCCAGACGTGGCCAGGTGCTGAGCCTGGAGGTGGGCCCGGGGCGGCTGCTGGCCCGGGTGCAGGGTTCGCGGCGCACCCCCTACAAGGTCACGGTGGCAACGGAGCTGCCCGATGCAGAGGAGTGGGAGTCGATCGAGGCGGTGTTCCGCCAGCGGTTGGGCTGGGCGGCGAAGCTGCTGGCCGGCGAGGTGCCCGAGGATCTCGAAGCAGGCTTTCGGCAGGCGGGGGTGGATCTGTTCCCCGCACGCTGGGGCGACCTGGAGGCCGAGTGCAGTTGCCCGGACTGGGAGGTGCCCTGCAAGCACATCGCCGCCAGCCTCCATGTGTTCGCCCAGCGGCTCGATGACGACCCCTGGCAACTGCTGGCCTGGCGCGGGCGCCAGCGGGATGAGCTCATGCGACGGCTGCGGCCGACCGCGAAGGCCACAGCAGCCGATGGGCCTGAGGAGACCCTGCCCCCGTGGTGGCCCCAGGGGCTGGTGGCCCGGCCTGGTGAGCGCCTGGTGATCCCCGCTCCCCTGCCGCCGGATCCACCCGCTCGGGTGCTGGAGCGCCTGGGGCCGATCCCGGTGCCGGAGGCCTTGGCGCAGGGGCTGGTGGCGCTTTACGGCGCGATCACCACCCCGCCGGCGGAGCCGGACGCCGAGGCGGAGGGCTGAAGGCTCCGCCCTCAGAGCGTCACCCCCATCGCCGCCAGGGACGCCTCCTCCACCCACACCGACAGTGAGCCCCCCGGGCAGTGCCAGTCTGCCCAGCCGTCGCCGTTGGTGGTGATCGGGGCCTGGATGTGCCCGGTCAGGTCGCGGAAGCTGGTGTGGCGCTTGCCCACCTCCATCCACTTGTGGCCGGCCGCTCCGTCGCTCATCAGCACCGCCAGGGCGCCTGGGTGGCCCGGGGTGCCCAGGCGCGTCCAGCCGATCGTGTTGACGTGGTCGAGGTAGTCGTATTGGGGGCCATAGGCGCAATGGCTGCGGGCCAGCAGGAAACGGTCGATCAGGAAGCGGTGGCTGGGCAGCACGATCCGGTGCTCCTGGCCGTCCTTTCTGTCGGTGTACTCGGCGCCGTAGTAATCGGCACCGAAGATGCAGGGATAGCCCTGGTCACGCAGCAGGATCACGGCGTAGGCGAGGGGTTTGAACCAGGCTTCCACCACCGACTCCAGGGCCTGTAGCGGTTGGGTGTCATGGTTCTCCACCAGGGTCACCGCCAGCAGCGGCAGCTGCTGCATCAGGGTGCCGTCGAGCAGCCGGCGCATGTCGTACTGGCCGCCGCTGCGGCTGGCCTGGTGGAAGTTCAGGTGCAGCGGCGCATCGAACAGGCTCATGTGGCCGCCGGTGTTGGCCGCATACCAGTGCAGGCTTTCGATGTTGTAGGTCCAGTACTCCCCCACCACGAACAGATCGCGCTGGGCATGCTCCTCCAGGCTGCTGATCCAGTCGAGGAAGAAATCACTGGCGATGTGTTTGATCGCATCGAGCCGGAAGCCGTCGGCGCCCACGTGGTCGAGGGTCCACAGGCCCCAGTGCTTGAGCTCACCGCGCACCTCGGGATGGTTCACGTTGAGATCACTGCCCATCAGGTAGTCGTAGTTGCCCTTCTCCAGATCGACGTTGCTCTCGAAGCCGGCCCCGTGGGTGCGCCAGACGGCCTTGAAGCCCGGATCGAGGCTGTTGTGGTCGACGGCGTCGAAGTGATACCAGTGCCACTGCATCGACGAGTAACGATCGCCGCGGCCATCGAAGCGGAACCGGGTCCAGGCGCTGATCGTGCGTTCCTCCCCCAGGGGCCGGTTGCGGTCGTAGGGGTCGTAGGGGGTGGCCAGGTACTGCTCCTGGTCGTCGGCATTCATCTTGTGGTTGAAGACCACATCGGCGTACACCTGGATCCCCACCGCGTGGCAGGCCTGGATGGCCTCGAGATACTCCTGCTTGGTGCCGTACTTGGTGCGCACCGTGCCCTTCTGGTCGAACTCGCCCAGATCGAACTGGTCGTAGGTGCCGTAGCCCACATCCCACACACTGCCGCCCTTGCCCGCCGGCGGCAGCCACAGGGCGGTGATGCCGGCCTGGGCCAGGGCCGGCGCCTCCTGGCGCAGCCGCCGCCAGTGGCCGCCATCGCCATCGCTGTACCAGTGGAACCACTGCATCAAGGTGCCGTTGAACTCCGTGGGTGCCGCCAGCTTGCGGGCGCTGATCTCGGCTTCGTGGCTGGCCAGCCACTCCTGCAGCAGGGCCACCGTCGCCGTGCCGGTGTCGAGGGCCGGATCCCTCTCGACGGCGAGGACGTCCTGCTTGAGCGTTTCGAAGAGCGAGGCCATGGGGGCTGGCGGCGGCGGCGGCACGACCCACCGCTAGCAGCGCTGGAGAGGAGATGCTGTAGCGGAGCTCAGCGGATGTCGTAGCGGAGCCAGCGGCAGTCGATGCCTCCATTGCTCACCGGCACCCGGCGGCTGGCCTTCATGCGCAGGGCCCCCGTGAGCGCCGGGTTGCCGCTCAGCAGCCATAGGGTCCAGCCGCTGCAGCGTTCCTTCAGCATCCGTCCCAGATCCCCGTAGAGCGCCTCAAGGTCGTCATCGGCACCGAGACGCTCGCCGTAGGGCGGGTTGCACACCAGCACCCCGGGGGTTTCCGGGGGGCGGAAATCGCGGCAGTCCCCCTCCTGCAGGTCGACCCAGTCGGCCACGCCGGCCGCCGCCGCGTTGCTGCGGGCCATGGTCAGCACGGCCGGATCCCGCTCCAGGCCCACAACCGGGGCCAGGGGTTCGCCGCCTGGGAGGTTGGTGCGCGCCAGGGCGATGGCAGCGGCCCGCTCCCGCTGCCACAGGGCGGCATCGAAATCGGGCCAGCGTTCCAGGCTGAACGGGCGCTCCAGGCCCGGGGCGCGGCCGAGGGCCCGGCAGGCGGCCTCGATCAACAGGGTGCCGGAACCGCAGAAGGGATCGGCCAACGGCACACTCCCGTCCCAGCCGGTGTGGGCGATCAAACCGGCGGCCAGATTCTCCTTCAGGGGAGCCAGGCCCATGGCGGCCCGGTAACCGCGCCTGTGCAGGCTGGCGCCGCCGCCATCGAGGCTGAGCACCGCCTCGGGGCCGCTGCCGCCCGGGCGGCCGGGACTGAGGTGCAGGTGCAGCACCAGGTCGGGATCATCCAGGTCCACGGAGGAGCGGGACCCCCACACCTGGCGCTGCCGGTCCACCAGGGCGTTTTTCACCTGCAGGGCGCTGTAGTGGCTGTGGTTGAGCCCGGGCACGCTGCCGCTGGCTTCCACCCGGAAGCTGAGCTGGGGCGGCAGCCAACGCTCCCAGTCGGCGGCCCGCTGCACGCCGTCGTAGAGCTCCTCGCGGCCGCGGCAGGGGAAGCGGGCCAGCTGGCGCAGGAAGCGGAACGGCAGCCGGGCCTGCAGGTGCAACCGGTAGAAGGTGGCCGCATCGGCCCGCAGGCCGACGGCGCGCCGCAGGGGGCGTACCTCAAGGGCGCCGAGGGCTGACAGTTCTGCCGCCGCCGGCTCCTCCAGCCCCGGTGGGACCACGGCGATGACGTCGAAGCAGGAGGGGGTGGCCATCCCCCCATGCTGCTTGCCGGCGGGCGGCCCGGAGATGGCACGATGCCCGTCTTCGGACAAACTAGGGGGTTGGGTAGGTCAGTGGTGAATTGCGGAGTTGTTGTTCTGTCTCAGCCATTCGCGCTGACACATGGTCGCCTGGCTTGAGCTGCTGGGAGGGTGTTTTTAGTTCGATGCTGAATCCACACGCTGATGTCTTGAGCTGATGCTCGCTCTGGACGTCTGGCCGCGGCCTGTTGGCCATGCAGACGTGCTCAAGAAGGCCATTGATCCAGATTTCAACCCGTGCTGGAGCATCGGCGTGCCCAACAAAAGCCCAGCCCTTGATCTGATCTTTTTGTACTTCTTCAAGTCGGCCCTGCCAGCCCTGTTGCTGGCGAACTTCGCGGCGATAGAGATCGGGTGATACTTGGATACTGGCTCTGCAGGCGGCCTTGCTGGCGGCATCCAGATTGAGCCTCAGGAAGTGATCCAATTGATCAACAAGCAAATCGGGATCCAAAAGGGCCTTTTCATAGGAGACCAGCAGACAGGGCCGATCGATTTGATCCAGGAATCTCACCAGGCGGCGGTATTCTCTAAGGCTCTGCGTGAGTTGACTTTGTAAGCTTTCGCCCTTGGAGACCTGGCGCCGGCCCGCGATGGCAAGAATGTCGCGAAAGATCACCACAAGGTAGGGACGTCTTAGCAGCCTGAGCAGCGATGGCTCTAGAACCTGACGGGATGGAAGCTTGAAGCCCCACAGGTTGTGATCCTGATTGCGTTGTTCAATCAATAGCAGCAATTCCCTGCGCTGTCGTGGCTGCATGAGTGCTGCGAGCTGTTGATCTTCGTGGGTGCCTGTAGCTGTTTTCTCACCCATGAAAACATCTGCCGCTTTGAGCACGGCCGCCAGCATGGAGGTACCGGAACGTCCCAACCCTGCCACTACAACAGTGCCTGCTGAGTCTTGATCTTTGGCATTGGCATTGAGAAGCCAGAATCCAGAGTTCCGATGGCTTTCTGCGCCGCCACCCAGCATGCTGATGGCTTCAGATTTTGGGCGAAACTGCTTGAACATCATGAATGGATGATCGGCAAGAAGGCGGCCAGGTGCTGCAGGCTGAGGGCGAGGCGTGAGGGTGGACTGGCCTGCAGCGCCATCAATTGCTCAACAGCCTGTTCAGGAGTGATGAACCAGCCGCAGCGCTGGTTCACATAGCTGGGATAGGCCATCAGGGCCCCAAAGACCAATTCGTCCAATGTAAGTTGGCGTCCGCGACGCTCGCAGTGCAGTTGATCCTTGGTGAGACCCCAGCCAGCATAAAAGGGCAGTCCATGGCAGACCACGGGGACCTGTCTGAGCAGGGCCTCAAAGCCTGTGCCGGAAGTGAGAACATGGACGCGATCCACCTGGTTCAGCAGCGTATCGATCGCGATGTGTGGCAGAACGGCATCCACAACACTTGGAATGGTGCTCTCACCTTCACCCGCTGGCCTTCGCCCATTGGCGACGAAAGGGTGAGGTTTATAGATCAAGTAAGCGTCGGGCTCTAATCTGCGGGCAGCTGTGGCAAGGGCCAGGTTGGTGCGAATGCCCGGGGCCCCGTAGCGGATGGAGGCATCTTGTTCAACCTGCCCCACCACCAGCACCACAGGCTTGTGGTGATAGGGGCGTTTCCAGTTCTGGCCTTTCAGATTGTATTTGCTAAGGGAAGCCGATAGGATCACGGAACGCAGTCGTTGGGCTCGCAAGTATTCATCGACATGGAAGCAGTGCTCTTGAAGGAATATCTCCAGGGCGCTGGGGCAAGTGGCATCAAAGTAAATTCCAACCGCATCAACCGCCAGGGAGAGCGGCAGCTGGAGATGGGCACCCCGTCCGCTGGATCGCAGAAATCCGTCCTCCAGTTGAATCAGTGGTTTTTTCACATCAAGCTGGAGCGCGCGCTTGTTTGCCGCTCTGCCAAGGACAGCTGAGGCCAGAGCCTTGCGACTGGGCCTGGCGTGGGTTTGGCGAAAGCGCAGTTGGCTTCCTGCCAGGTAGTAGCGCAATGTTCGGTGATGAAACGGGTGGATCCCGAACGCCTCAATTCGCTCTGGAAAGCGACGTCGTTGCTGCAGTTGCAAGCCGACCAGTTCGATGATCTGCTCCGGCTCACAGGCCTGGTGGCGGGTTGGATCCCAATACGTGCTCTTCTCGATCAGCCATCGGTGCAGCAGTGCGAGTTGCCATTGGCGGCTGGACGGCAGGTGCGGAAGCCCATGCACCGGAAGTTTCCAGATCAGCGCTTCCAGGCCCCAGCGCCAATCATTGGTGATCACTGCAGAAGCTGCTGCCAGAAGTTGCGCCGGGTGCTGACGTTGGTGTCCAAGATCAAGGACGCTGTCGTTTGGATACAGTTGGTAGGCGAGCCTTTCCATGCGCTGGCCTTGCCGCCGGTTGGTCAGCAGTACGAAGGGCTGCTCCGGTGGAGTGGCCAAGTGGCGCGGATTCCAGCCACTGATTCCCGAGTGCCGCCAGCAACTGAGTAGCCTCTCGATGCGCTTCTCCTGGCTGGGAAGGAGTGGGGAGAGTCCCGGGGATGGTGTGTTCCAGTCACACCGGCTCAAAGGCTGCCATCCCCCCAGCCTGTGGAACCACGTAGGCTGCTCAAGTCCGAACAGGGGAGCCAGGGAGTTACCCATCGGGGTGGGCCAGGTCATGCAAAGTTAGGCGTTGGTGCGGCAGGGGGCTTCAGGTTGATGGCCCAGAGGGTGGTGATTTCGGGAGCAAGCCGAGGCCTTGGTGCCGCCTTGGCCGAGGCCATGGCCGAGCCAGGGGTTGCGCTCTTGCTGTTGGCCCGGCATGGGGAGAACTTGCGCCAGGTTGCAGAGCGTTGTGTTCAGAAAGGAGCGGAGGTCTATTGGAGGGCCCTTGATGTGCGCCATCGCGAGGCTGTGGCGGATGCCGTAGAAGCGTTCGCGAGCCGCGGAGGTGTGCATCTTCTGATCGCCAATGCCGGTGTGGTGGCCCTGGAGGACACGCCAACCGACCTGGGCCCAGATTGGGAGCAACTTCGGGAACAGATTGATCACAACCTCACTTGTACGCTCTCATTGCTCCAGGCGGGACTGAGCCTGCCTATGGACCAGCGACCGCATCTTCATTGCGTGGTCGTGAGTTCTCTGAATGCCTTTCTGCCGCTTGGAGAGGCACCAGGTTACTGCGTGGCCAAAGCCGCCCAGCACGCCCTGGTGGCAGCACTCGATGACTTCTACGCTTGCCGCCCTGAGCCCCGTACCGAAGTCGTTTTCAGTCTGGTATGTCCAGGTTTCGTGGCCACGGCCATGGCGATTGACTATCCGGGCCCTCGACCCTTCGAATGCAGTGCTCAACAAGCTGCACAACGAATCCTGCGCGGTCTTCGGGCTGGTCACAAGGTCATTGTGTTCCCCCGTCGGCTGGCTTTGCTGCTCTGGATCGGGCAACGCTTACCCAAGCCCATCCTGCGCTGGATCCTTGCTCCTAGCCGGGCCTATCGAGGCTCTTGGCCATGATCAGATGAGACATCACCTGCTCACCTCCATAGAGCTTCAGAAAGCGAAGCATCGGTTGGTTATCTTCAAGGATCCAGCCCATGCTGGCTGATGAGCTGCCGAAGGCCAATCCCTTGTTGATCAAGTGACTCAGCATGGCGATGGACGCTGTCAAAGAGAGTTGGGATCCCTGAAGCTCAGGGATGACCCCTAGAAGAGCGATCCTGCCATGTTCGCACTGACAGCGCCGCAATCGCAGTAACAACGTTGGCAAGTTCAGGAGCCCAAGCTTGGGGTTCAGGTTTGAGGCGATTTCCTTGGCGTTGGGGATCCCTAGGCAAATGGCAACAGGACGCCCGTGCAGAGAGACAAAGGAAAGTACTCCCCTCGGAAGCATCGTAAGAACCTTGAGGACCAGGTTTCTAGCCTCAGCCTTGCTGATCGATTCGAAACCCCAGTTGTTGCTCCAGCATTGGTTAATGAGGGTTTCAACCCACTCGCAACTGCGCTCAAGAGTCGACCACTTGGCTACTTCCAGTTGAAGCCCTTGCTGGGGCATGGCTTTGAGTAGCGGCGCCATCCGCCGTTGGAGCCGCAAGGCATTGCGTTCATCGGCCTGGAGGAACGTCAGCAATCGCTTGGCACAGTAAAACCCGCAGGCCTCAAGATTATGGATGTAATGTCGTGGAGTTCGCGGGTAGCCATACAGATCAGAACAACGATTGTATTCCAGAAGACCACATTCGTCATGGACGGATGGATTGAAAGGGCCAATCAGAAATTCAGAGCCTCTGCTGCGTGTCCATGTTTCGGCGGTATGGGTTAGTGCTTGGGCGGCCTCTGGATTGTCAATGCAGTTGTAGAAGCCGAAGCGAGATGGCCCATCTTTTGGATGCATGGCCATGATCCTGCCAATGGTTTTGTCTCGATCCCTGAGAAGCCAGCGCCTGTGGGGTGTGCGCTTCAGATAGGGATGAAACCAGCTTGAGCTGCGCAAGGCTTCTTCGAATTGGTCGAACCAGTCGGGAGTCTGTTCGGGTGCCAGCCCGATGCCAAGCCCTGCTCTGAACCGGTGATGATCCAGGGCAGAATGGACTTCAACGACCCGCATTGGTTTTGGTATGGCGAATGGCGCTGCTTAGATCACTCACGAGGTTGTGGATGCTGTCTCTGGTGTGGTCTGAGCGTACGAACAGTCGAAGACGGCAGCGATTGCTCGGAACAGTGGGAGGTGCGATGGGATAGACACTCCATCCCTGGGACAGCAGGTGATTGGCTGTGAGAAACGTGTGACGAAGATCGTTCAGCATGATGGGCACGATGCCCATACCAAGACTTTCGCCCACGTCAAGGCCCGCCCCCTGTGCGGTTTCCATCAGGTACTTGCCGTTAGCTTGGAGAGCGGCTACTCGCTCGGGTTCATTGCGCATCACAGCCAAAGCGGCACTTGCGGCGGCACAGCAGGGTGCATTGAGCCCCACGCTAAAACTGAAGCCGCTGGCGTGCAGCCTGAGGTGCTGGATCACGTCTTGCTTGGCAGCGATGAAACCACCTGTAGAGGCGAGACTTTTGCTGAGAGTCCCCATCCAGATGTCAACCCTTCCGGGATCAATTCCCTGCTGTTGATGACTGCCAAGGCCACCAGCACCCAGGACCCCAAGCCCGTGCGCTTCATCCACCATCAGCCAGGCTTGGTGTTGATCCCGCAGCATCAGGAGGCTATGGATGTCGGGACTGTCGCCATCCATACTGAAATGCCCCTCCGTGACGATCAGGCAGCGGCGATACTGACGCCGGTGTTTGACGAGCAGCCTTTCAAGGCCTGCCGGGTCGTTGTGCGGAAAGACCAGGCGACGGGCGCCAGAGAGCTTGACGCCCATCTGGATACTGTTATGAGAATATTGGTCTACAATGACTAAGTCTCCATGCTCCACCAAGGCTGCAATGGTGCTGACATTTGTTGCGTGCCCACTGACGAACACCAAGGCAGACTCCTGGCCGTATACCTCAGCAAGCTGGGCTTCTAGCCAGGCGTGATGGGGCAGCTCCCCAGCCATCAACCGACTTGCCGAGGTGGACAAGCCGTATTCCTTAAGGGCTTCTGAAGCTGCCTGAAGGACAAGAGGATGGGTCTTGAGGTCTAAGTAGTCATAAGAGGAAAACTGTTTCTGCCCCGGCGCGTTGTCTCGCTCTGCTTTCGAGAAGAAGGGCAGGTCCGATGCTTTGAGGCCATTGCGCCGCAACAGTCGCTCAACAAGCCTCTGACTGGCAAGTTGGGGAACTTCTTGCGAAAGCATTGCTTCTCTTTTTGCTTGGCCACCAACATTATACACCAGACTTGCTCAAGTATGCTATGATACCGTGACGAGGCTTTCAATGTATAATGCCTTCCACTGTCAAAAGAATTGATCAAGCCCTTCTTCGTGAGATGTCCGATGATGAAATCGTGGCAGAGATTGCTGTGATCTTAAGAAGGGTTGTGCCCCACGATATTATTGATATCAAGCTCGACTCATTGCTTGTAGGCGATATCGGAATCGATTCCCTTGGAACATATGAACTCGTTATGGACGCCGAAGATCGGTTTGGTATTGAGATCGGGGACGATCAATTGTTAGAGCTTTCAACGGTTAGAGATATCGTTGATTTTGTAAAGGCACAAGTAGAATGAGTCGCTTTGCGGACGTGGCCGTCAGCGGTGTTGGGTGCATCACACCGCTTGGGAACAACCCTGATGCGGCTACGGATTCCTACCTCAAAGGCTTAAGTGGTTGCAGTGAACTTTCTGCGCCCTGGGCTTCAGGACTCTCTGCCCGAATCGTGGCACCCGTATGTTGTGATACGGAGGAATTACTTGGGGAGTTCCTTGTCAATCGCCTGGATCGTTGTAGCCAGCTGGCTTTGCTGGCGGCCCGTCAGGCCTGGGCTGCGAGTGGTTTGGGGGCTCTTGGTGTTCCGGGAGATCGTCTGGCCGTCGTGCTTGGCACAGGCATTGGTGGACAATCCACGTTGATTCAGCAATATGAGCGCAATGCAGCGGGTGCTAGGCGCATTCATCCTCTTGCTGTGGCGATGGCCATGCCGAATGCCGCCTCTGGCCAAGTATCCATAGAGTTTGGTGCCCATGGTGGAGCCCATGCGCCAGTCTCTGCTTGTGCCAGTGGTGCTGAGGCGATCGTCTGGGGACAGATGCTGCTGGCAACCGACCAGGCTGACGTGGTCATTGTGGGAGGCACGGAGGCGGCGATCCATCTCGTCACCATGCGCGGATTTGCAGAGATGCGCGCGCTCTCCTGCCGCCACGGAGATCCGGCAGGTGCCTGCCGGCCCTTCGCTGCCGATCGGGACGGCTTCGTTGTTGGTGAGGGGGCTGGGGTCCTCATCTTGGAGCGTCTCAGGGATGCCCAGGCTCGGCGGGCCACGATCGAAGGGGTGTTGCTCGGGGCCGGGATGACCAGTGATGCCCACCATCTGGCCATGCCCCAGCCCGACGGGCTTCATTCCGCTGCGGCCATGCAGCAGGCCCTGCGCGTTGCCGATGTGGTGCCCCAGGAGATTTCCATGATCAGTGCCCATGCCACCGGCACTTCCCTGGGCGATCTGGCGGAGGCTCGTGCCGTTCGTCGGGTGTTTGGTGCGGCGACGGATCAGGTCTGGGTCACCGCTCCCAAAGCTGGTCTCGGTCATCTGTTGGGGGCCGCTGGAGCTGTGGAGTCCATCCTGACTCTCAAGGCTTTGCAGAAGGCTGTGGTGCCACGCAGCCTGAATGCCGACCCGCCGGACCCTGAGGTTCCGCTTCGGATCCCCAGATATCACAACGAGCCTCTGGATGCCCAGCGTCGTCATCTGGCTCTCAAGAATGCCTTCGGCTTCGGTGGTCACAATGTGAGCCTGCTATGGGCGAGCCCTTGACAACAGCACTCGTGCTGCATCAAGGGGCTGAATCCAGCCTTGATTACTTTCTGCATTCGGCCTTCCAGGAGCGGCATTGGCGTGCTCTCTTGCTGGATACCCGGCATGGCCCGCCTGCAGACATGGGCTCTCAGCTGATGCAGGCTCGCGTCATCGTCCTTGTCCGCTACTGGCCAACAGGATGGTGCTGGAGGGGGGTGCTGAAACAGGCCAGGCGGCAGGGTTTGCGTTGCATCTATTGGATGGATGACGACCTCATGGACCGTTCGGGATTTGATGTGTTGCCGCGCAAGTATGCAGCTAAACTGCGACGCCTGGCATGGTCACACCGTGCCACCATTCTTGATTGGTGCCAGGCACTTTGGGTGAGCACTCCAACCCTGGCCGAGCGTTATGCCAACCTCAATCCTGAATTGATACCTTTGCGCCCTCAAGCCAGGGTGTTGGAACAGATCCGAAGCTTCAGCATCGGCTACCACGGTACAGCGTCTCACCGGCAGGAATTACTCTGGTTGTATCCACTCATCGAGAAAGTGCAAGATAGGTATTCACATTCGCTGGTGGAGCTGTATGGCGATGCCGAAGTTCGCCAGCTATACAGCTCCCTGCCGAGAGTTCAGGTGCAGCATCCCATTCCCTGGGAGCGCTATCTCGAAGTCACTGCCGGCAAGCATCTTGATCTGCTGCTTTGCCCACTTCTTGACAACACGTTCAATGGTGCGCGCGCTGCGGTGAAGTTCTTTGACGCCGTCCGCCTGGGCGCTGTTGGCCTTTACAGTGATCGGCCTCCCTATGCTAACATGGTTATCCATGGAAATGATGGACTTTTACTGGGCGATCAATACGGCGAATGGCTTGATGCTATTCACCGTCTTTTGAACAACCAGCGAGAGCGCCAACAACTTGCTATTTCTGCCCGCCGTCGCGCTTTAAGCTTTTTTCCGTCAGGACAAATCGATGAAGCATAAACTCCCGCGCGCAACACATATCCTTATGGTCTTTGGCGTCTGCGGGGCGCTCGCCTTCGGTCAGGGGGCAGCGTCCCAACCGTTAGGAAAGCCGCCAAGCGGATTTAATCGTGACTTGCGCTACCGGCTGGGTCCAGGTGATCGGATTCGCATGTCCGTGTTCAAAGTTCCGGGCTATGAGGGAATTGCCGAAGTGATCGCTGATGGCACGGCGAGTTTTCCCCGCATCGGCAGCGTCCCTGTGGCCGGACTCACCCTGGATCAGGCCCGAAAGCGCATTGGTGAAGCCTACGGGCGTTTCCTGCGTCGCCCCAGTGTGTCCCTGGATTTGGTGTACGCCCGCCCCATGCGCATCACCGTCACCGGTGAAGTTCAGCGGCCAGGTTTATACAGTCTTGACCGATCAGGCAGCTTTCAGTTGGAAAGTGCAGGCGCTACAGGTGGCTCCTCCCAGCCCACCACCATTCAGGCCAGTGGTTGGCCCACGCTGGTTGAAGCGATTCAGAAGGCTGGTGGGATCACAGCCCGTGGTGATCTTCGAGCTGTTGTACTCAAGCGTCAGGTGGGAGCGGGCCCGCAACGGGAACTGCGGGTCAACTTCTGGGAAGCTTTGCGAGATGGCCAACAGATTGAGAATCCCATTTTGTTTGATGGTGATGTCGTTATGGTCACAGCGGCCGATGAGTTCAGTTACGAAGATCTGATCAAGATTGGTGCATCAACGTTTGCTCCAGATACGATTGGCGTGAATGTGGTGGGTGAAGTGGTTCGTCCTGGCAGCATTCGCGTACGGGCTAATAGTCACCTCAGCAATGCTGTGCTGGCAGCTGGTGGTTTTGTGAAAGAGCGTGCCAGTGTCAGTAACCTTCAGCTCTTTCGCCTTGAACCGAATGGCACCGTCACCCAAAAGCAGGTGCGTTTCAGTCCTTCCGACCCCTTAGGTAGTGATAACAATCCTGCCCTGCGCGAGGGTGATGTCGTGGTTGTGAACCGCAATCGAAGGGCCGCTGTCAATGATGCGGTGCGAGCCACGCTTGAGCCTGTAGGGCCAATTATCAACGCTGCATCTCTGCTGCGACTTCTGGGGGCTAATTAGTCATTTTTATGGAGGAAGCAAAGTCTCGGTTACGCCGATTGAGTGGGTTTGAGATCCAGTGGCGTGTCGTCAATGCCTTAGTTTATCGAGAGCTGCGTCGTCGCGTCAGCGATGTGCAGGGTGGCTTTTTGGCCGTGCTGCTGGAGCCTGTCGGTCAGATCGCTGTCTGGGCCGCCCTACGCTTAATCATAAGGCAGGCCAGCTCGGTCAATAATCTGAATATCTGGCTCTTTCTTGCTACCGGAGTCATCCTTTTTAATCTTTATGCCAGGGTTGCCGCCCATGGGCTGACGACGATGGAGGCCAACAAGGCCCTGTTCTTTTATCGTCGCGTCAAACCGATTGACACCGTTCTGGCCAAGGCGATTGAGGAGTTGGGTCTCTACTCGTTGGCGGCCATTATCGTTTTTGGTCTTGTCTGGGCTTATCTCTACAATCTTGTTCTTCAGAATCTGCCCCTGCTGGTAATCTCCTTTGTGCTGATGGCACTGCTTGCCGTGGCCAGTTCGTTGCTTTCTCTGGTGGGCTCTTATTATTTTCCGAATCTGAAGCAGGTCTTGTCCTGGATCAATCGAGCCCTCTACTTGGCTTCAGGCGTGATCTATGCCCCGATGGATATTCCTCAATTTGCTAGAGACTTTCTTGTTTGGAACCCCCTTCTCCAGTGCATTGAACTAGCACGAAAGGCCTTGAGCATTGATTATCAGATCCCATCGCAAGTGACGTTGAGCTACCCGGCTGGATTTGCGCTTGTTTACTTGAGCCTTGCCCTTTGGTGCTATACTAACAATGAGAAAGTCCTGATTCGCCGTTAGGTTAATGATACGCGTCAACTCGCTTACCAAAAGTTACCTCTACAAAGGTAAGCGAAAGCGTGTCTTGGATGATTTGAGTTTTGAGATCGCTGGCGATGAATCAATCGCGGTGATCGGTGCCAACGGGGCCGGGAAATCCACTTTACTGCAGTTGCTGGGCGGCATTGATGTGCCGGATCGTGGCAAGATCCAATGCGATGGCACGATTTCCTGGCCCGTCGGTATTGAGGGTGGTTTCCAGGGAAGCCTCACCGGCAGGGAAAATGTGACATTCGTGAGCATGATTTATGGCGAAAGGCATGAGATTGACGATCGCATCAAGTTTGTTGAAGACTTTGCTGAGCTTGGCATTTATTTTGATCGGCCCTTTAAAACCTATTCTTCTGGCATGAAGTCACGGCTGAGCTTTGGGCTCTCGATGGCCTTCCCCTTCGATTATTATCTCATCGACGAGATCACGGCAGCTGGCGACCAAAAGTTCAGAGAAAAAAGCAAGCGCCTTCTGCTGGACCGAAAGAAAACCTCTAATTTCTTGATGGTTGATCACAATTTATGGGGGTTAAAGATTCACTGTAATCGAGCCTTCTTGTTGGAGTCTGGGCGCATTACAGAGTATGCGAATGTACAGGATGCTATCAACATTCATACCAAAACCCTGCTGGCGGAACTGCCACCGGAGTCGGACGTTTCCAATGCAGCGTGAACTCGCCAAACAGAAGTCGATTCAAGTCTTCCAGCAGACTCAGGCCCATTGGAGGTCTCAGATTCGACGGCCGAACCTTCTGGGATGGTTAAAGAGGCGTTCCCTCTTGCAGTTGGTTCTTGTACCAGTGATGTTGGGAGGCATCTATTTCTTTGCGGTAGCGCGTGACCGTTATGCGGTGGAGTCAAGCTACGTCGTACGCCGTTCCGCCGAAGATATTTCACTGGGCGGCGGTGCCACCAGTGGGCTTGCAGGTTTGCTGGCCGGTTCCAGCCAGAATTCGCTGGAGGATGCACGTTACCTACGCACCTACCTCACATCTCCGCAGGTTCTGGAGGATTTGCTCAAAACCTATGATTTCGATGCTGCCTACGCCCAGCTGCCGCCTGATTGGATGGCTGGGTTGCCCAGTGGAGCCAATCGCCAGAGTCGACTCAAATTTTTCCAGAAGCAGGTACAGGTGCAGCTTGATGAAGTCTCTGGTGTGATCACTCTCACGACCGTGGGCTTGTCACCTAAGGCGGCGTACCAGCTCAATCAGTTCCTGCTGAAACAGAGTGAGCAGTTTGTCAATCGCTTGAACCAGAGGATCGGGGAGGCACAACTGCAGTTTGCCCGCAAGGAGTTGGCCAGTTCCCAATCACAGTTGAATAAGGCCAAGCAGCGCCTGCTCACTTTTCAGAGCGCCACGGAAGTGATTGATCCCAAAGTAGAGGCAGGGATTGTTGCGAATTCTGTCGGTGGGCTTGAAATGAAGCTTGCTGAATTGAAGTTGCAACGTTTTACGCTTGAACAGCAATTCAAAAGTCCGGATGAGCCCGACCTTCTGGCTGTTAAGGATCAGATTGCCGAATTGCAACGGCTGATTGATTCTGAGCGTAAGGGTTTGGTTTCACGCCAAGGATCAGGTCGAAATCTGAACCGGAAAGCAGCCGATATGCTTCAGTACCAGTCGGCAGTCGACTTTGCCGCTGACTTGTATAAAACGGCGCTTGTTTCGGCTGAAAAAGCGCGAGTGGACACCCAGCGTCAACAGAAGTTCATGGCGATTCTCTCGGCACCGCTCCTGCCCGATTCGCCTGCATTCAATTGGCGTCTCCGTGGATTCTTTACGGTTGCCGCACTCGCCTTAGTCAGCTTGAGTTTGGGTAAGTTTGTTCTCGGCGTTCAAGACAGCCACCGTGAGTAGGCGGATCTTGGCCCGACTTCCGTTCAGCTCCGGACGTCAGTGGCGCCGCAAGACGCTTGCTTTGGTTTTCAGTCGCTGGAAGCCATTGCATGGTCGATGGTCGGAATCGTCTGATTCCCCTGTTTGGCTCAGTGACACGGCCTTATCGCCAGGTTGGTACCGAGTTGGGTTGTTGCTGCAGGGACCCCAACACAGATTCCGGATTGATCTTCGCCGTGGGGAGGAGCCTTTCGTGCAGACTCTTTTGGTCACCAACGGTGTGGAGCGTCGTCGTCTGGTTCGGATTCCCAGTCGAGGCAGCCAGCACCTGCAGCTTCGTTTCTTACACCTTGAGGGCGATCTTGAGAGGTTGCAGGTGCGGTATCAGCCATTATTCTCGCCCAGAGCCCGCTATCGGGTGGCCCGTCATCTACGCACCCGCCATGATCTCTATGGCCGGGTCATAGGCAGTAATCGCCAGCGTAGCCATACGCGTCAATGGTTCGACTACAACGCCTTGCTCGCCCGCCGCTCCTTGCATGCCCATGGTTACAGCGCTTGGATGGAGCGAGTGGAGGCTTCCCAGCGGCGAGCATTGCAACTGACTGCTGCGCCTACGGCTCGGAGCGGTGCTGAGCCAAGGCTGCAGGTGTGGCCTTCGGAGTGCACAGATCAGACCGACTGGTGGGTGGTGCTGGAAGAGGGCGATCGCTTAGCTCCCCATGCGAATGAACGCCTTCGCCAGCTGCTTCGTGAGGTGCCTGGAGCTGAACTTATTTATGCCGACAGCGATCTCATTTCCGCGCAGGGAGTTCGGCATAGCGCTCAATGGAAACCAGCCTGGAATCCCGATCTGCTGTTGGCTGACCCCCATTACAGCCGCTGCTTCTGGGTGCGGGCGGATCGGTTGGACGTGGCTTTGCAACGGCTGGTTGTAGCCGGTGAACCGGCAACACCCTATGGCCTGCTGCTGGAGTTGTCCTGTGTCTGCCAGGCCGAACATATCTGGCATTGGCCAGAGGTACTGAGCCACCATCGGCCTGTTTGCCGTGGAGGCGATGGCACGGCGGCCTTGGTGCGGCGGCACCTGCAGCGTCAGGGCTCCCAGGTTGTGGTCGAGCCTCGGATTGGCGGAGGCCATCGACTGGTTTGGGCTTTGCCTGAACGCTCCGTGTGCGTGAGTGTGATTGTGCCCACCCGCGATCGGCTGGAATTGCTGGCTGCCTGCCTGCACTCCCTGGAGGCCACAGCTGGCAGCCGCCTGGATCTCGAGCTTCTGGTGGTGGATAACGGCAGCCAGGAGCCAGCCACACTGGCCTACCTCGCGGAGCTTGAGGTCAGTGGCCGGGCGAGGGTGTTGCGTTGCCCAGGGCCTTTCAACTTCTCGGCTCTGAACAATGCGGCGGCCGCGGTGGCTCGTGGTGAATTGTTGTTGCTGCTGAACAATGACATCGAGGCCCAGGAGCCGGGGTGGCTGGCGACGATGGCGGGCCAGGCCCTGCGGGAGGAGATCGGCTGCGTGGGGGCCCAGCTTCTCTATCCCGACGGATCGTTACAACATGCGGGCGTGATTCTGGGCATTGGTGGCGTCGCTGGCCACAGCCACAAGTATCAGTCGGCCTCGGAGCCTGGCCATCAGCTGCGTGTCCAGCTCAGTCAGAATCTCAGTGCGGTGACCGGTGCTGTTCTGATGATCCGTCGTGGGTTGTTTCAGAAGCTGGGGGGTTTGGATGCCGAACAGCTGCACGTGTCATACAACGACCTCGATCTCTGCTTACGGGCCATGGCCGCAGGTTACCGAAATGTGTATTGTGCTGAGGCAGTGCTGGTGCACCACGAATCCCGCAGCCGAGGTGCTCCGATCACTCCGGAGGCCTTCAACCAGTGGCAGAAGGAGAGGGAAGTGATGCAGCAACGTTGGGGAGTGATTCTCAATGCAGATCCCCATTACCATCCCCAGCTCAGCCTTCGTGAGGAGAACTTCTCCTTGCGCCTGGATGGTCCAGTTCCCAGGTTGCGGAGCGTTCACTCTGCGCGGGAGGTGATGTGATGGGGTTGGATCTGGCCAGCAGGCCACTGATCGACCTGCCTGATGTGGCTCACCAGGTGGCCGCCGGGGCGTTTGGTCCTTATGGGGAGCAGGCCCTGCAGATGGCGGAGCAGGGATTTTGCCTGCTGGATCTGGCCGATGACTGGTTCCGTGAGCGGGCCAGCGTGATTCGGGCCTCCTTGGAGTCCCAGTTTGACCTGGACGGCTGGAGAAACGGAACGGCTGCCGAACTGCGTCTTCAGGATGGCTGGAAACAGTGCGCCTCTGTGCGGGAGCTGGCGCTGCATAGGGTGGTGTTGGAGCTGCTCCGCTTCCTCTATGGACGTGAACCCTTCTGCTTCCAAACGTTGAATTTTCCGGTGGGCAGCCAGCAGCACTTCCACAGCGATGCCGTTCACTTTCATAGTTATCCCTATGGGTTCATGTGCGGTGTGTGGATGGCGCTTGAAACGATTAAGGCCGATGCTGGACCACTGGTGTATTACCCCGGCAGCCATCGCCTGCCCTATCGCAGTTCCGAATCGGAGGGATTTCGTCCGGAGGTTGTGGCGGCTGAACGCCACCCCCAGCGCTTATTTGAACCGATCTGGCAACGGGAGGTGCAGCAACATGGTTTGAAGCCCAAAACCTACCTGCCACGCCTGGGTGAAGTGCTCATCTGGCACGCCAATCTGCTGCACGGCGGGCTGCCGGTGAAAAATCGCAAGCGAACCCGCTGGAGCCAGGTGAACCATTTCTTCTTTGCGGATTGTTTATACACCACACCAATGCATAGTTTCGAATTCTCCGCTGGAGGTGCCTGTTTGCGGCAGCCTCACGATGTGGCCACAGGTGAGCCCAGAGGCGGCTGCACCCAAGGCATAATGGTTCCGCATTGATGCACGAGGAGTTCCGTTGTTTCGCCGTCGCCGCTCCAAGACTAAGCATGCCGGCGGCATCGATACAATCACGCCGGGCCTGATTGGCGGTTGGGTTCATTGTTCAGACGCGCCTCTTTCAGAGGTGCGCTTGCTGGTGGGGCCCAATCTGCTGGCTCAGGCCCTGATCAATCAGCCACGGCAGGATGCCTGCCAGAAGCTGGCGGTCCAAGGGACTTTTGGCTTCCAGCTGGAGCTCAGTGGCGATCTCCCAGCCGTGGCTTTTGAGGAGGCCCCTCGTGTGCTGGCCCTCTCTGTCGATGGAGGTGTCAGCGTGGAGCTGACCTTCCTGCCGCACCCTGCCACCACCGTGGAGCGTCTTCAGCAGGTGCTCGCCCCACAGGTGCGCGGCGCTGTTGGCCATTTTGATGGGCTGAGTCCTGATGGCGACGCCCTCCTCGGCTGGGCGTACCGGCGCGGCCAAGCCATCGGCCAGTCGATTGAAGTTTGGTTGCATTCGGCGGGTCTCCCACCGGTGACGCTGCGATGTGACCGTTACAGGCCTGGCATGGGCGCCGAGGGCTATCCCGAGCACTGTGGATTTCAGATCGAACTGCAGCAGCTGCCACCTGCCTGGGACGGGCAGGAGGTTCAGGTTTATTTTGATGTGGATGGGCAGATTCCGCTTCCGGGAGCAGGCCTAGTGTGGCTGCCGGGTTCCGGATCAGCTCTGGCACCTGCCGAGGCTCAGCTGATGCATCCCACATCAGGCTCTCCTTATACCGCCTCGATGGCGAATGCACCGGTGGAGCTGCAGCAGTCCTGGCAGGCCTTGGAGCAGTTTCGGCAATTTCTGGATGGCCTGGAGGCCCAGGTGTGTCGGGCCGAGGAGGCGCAGCAGCTGGTGCGTGAGTGCCAGGCTCTGGAGGCGGGCCGACCGCCCCGCAAGCGTGATCGGTTGCTGCGGATGCTGGGTCTGCGGGTTTGAGTGGCAGGAAGGAGTGCCGCCAAGCCAACTCCCCGCCCTTTGGGCAGAGTGGTTTCAAAGCCCAGCCTGGAGCCGGATCATGCGTCCCAGCAGGCCCATGGCTCGCGTGTTCTCCTGAGCCTGAGCTTGGCATAACTTGTCTCCTGCACTCGCGCGCAGGAAGTAGTGCTCCAGTTCCTCCTGGACCTGATGGAGCTGCAGCAAGGTGCTCTTGTTCTCTGCCTGGACCTGCAGAAGTGATTCGGCCTGGCTGGCGAGTTGCTGCTCAAGGTCGATGGCCTGCTGTCTAGCGTCTGTGTGCTGCTGGCTGGCCGTTTCGGCCTTGTCTTTCCAGCGAGCTGCTTCGACTTCCAGCGCCTGAAGCTGGCCTGCCTGTTGTTCGCCTTTGGCCTGAGCCAGATGCAACGCGTCACGCTGAGTGGCGAGCTGCTGCTTGAGGTCGGCACTGGCCTCGAGAGCTGCATCGCGGTCCTGGCTGATGGCAGCCTGCTCTCGCCTCAGCTGGGTCTGTTGGGCTTCAAGCTTCTGCAGCTGATCGTCTTGCTCGCGATTCTTCAGGAAGTAGCTCTCCAGTTCCTCCTGGATCTGATGGAACTGCAGCAAGGTGCTCTTGTTGTCTTCCTGGACCTCCAGAAGTGATTCGGCCTGGCTGGCGAGTTGCTGCTCAAGGTCGATGGCCTGCTGCCTAGCGTCTGTGTGCTGCTGGCTGGCCGTTTCGGCCTTATCTTTCCAACGAGCTGCTTCGGCTTCCAGCACCTGAAGATGGCCTGCCTGTTGTTCGCCTTTGGCCTGAGCCAGATGCAACGCGTCACGCTGAGTGGCGAGCTGCTGCTTGAGGTCGGCACTGGCCTCGAGAGCTGCATCGCGGGCCTGGCTGGTGGCGGCCTGCTCTCGCCTCAGCTCGGTCAGCTGTCCTTCCAGCTTCTGTAGCTGATCGTCTTGCTCGCGATTCTTCAGGAAGTAGCTCTCCAGTTCCTCCTGGACCTGATGGAGCTGCAGCAAGGTGCTCTTGTTCTCTGCCTGGACCTGCAGAAGTGATTCGGCCTGGCTGGCGAGTTGCTGCTCAAGGTCGATGGCCTGCTGTCTAGCGGCTGTGTGCTGCTGGCTGGCCGTTTCGGCCTTGTCTTTCCAGCGAGCTGCTTCGGCACACTGAGTGGCGAGCTGCTGCTTGAGGTCGGCACTGGCCTCGAGAGCTGCATCGCGGTCCTGGCTGATGGCAGCCTGCTCTCGCCTCAGCTCGGTCAGCTGTCCTTCCAGCTTCTGCAGCTGCTGGTCCTGCTCGTGATTCTTCAGGCAGTAGCTCTCCAGTTCCTCCTGGATCTGATGGAACT
Organism: Cyanobium sp. Cruz-8D1; assembly: GCF_024345975.1. Lineage (GTDB taxonomy): Bacteria > Cyanobacteriota > Cyanobacteriia > PCC-6307 > Cyanobiaceae > Cyanobium. The sequence continues at coordinate 70,764 of NZ_JAGQCD010000015.1, forward strand.
GCAGCAAGGTGCTCTTGTTGTCTTCCTGGACCTCCAGAAGTGATTCGGCCTGGCTGGCGAGTTGCTGGCTGAGCTCGTCGGCCCCTTGAACTGCCGCGTTTTTCTCATGCGTCAGAACGTCCTTTTCGCCCTTGAGATCGGCCACCTCTCCTGCGAGCCGGTTTGCCGTGGCTGCCTGCTCTGCCACCTGCCACCAGTCCTCCAGCAGGGTCGCGCCGTCGGCATTGTCGTCGAGACGGGCAATGTAGTTACTATCGGGACGGGTTCCAGCCAGTTCGGCCTGCAGTTCCAGGTCGAGGTAGGCCTCCAGGGCATCGGATTGCAGCTCCAAGAGCCTGCGCGTCACCACTGCCGACAGCGCATCCATGGCTGGCGGAGGCGTGTCGAGAGTGGGGCAATCGGCTTGGCCATGGAGCCAGGCCAGCAACTCGTCGGCGTTGAGCTGGCGCAGTCGCCAGGCGCTGATCAGCCGGGTGCCACTCCGCAACTGGGACAGGCGGCGGTAGTCCTTTGCCAGTGCCTGGGTGCCAGGGGCTGGCTGGCCCCGTTGACGCCAGAGACTGAGAACGGCATCCGGAGTGTCGTAGACCAGCAGGTCGATCGACACCTCGCCGTTGGCGGCCGCTGGCCGCAGGCCCGCTACCCCCAGGCGCTCTTCTAGAGATGGTTCCAAGGGGAAAGGGGAAAACCAGTGGAGCACGGAAGTCCCGCCACAATCCCTAGAACTTAAGTTGGTGAGGCCCATCGTGTCCCACGGTGCCTGAAACGCCCTTGAACGTTGTGATCGGGGCACCCAGCCTGATCACCCAGCTGCCTGCAGGCCCCACCTTGCTGGTTGAAGCGGATGGGGAGCGGTTGGCAGCTTTGTCTGCTGCCCTGGAACATCGTCAACATCCACTCCGCTGGCATCAGGCCGTTCTAGCTGCCGAGGCAGATGCTGTCCTGACGTGGCATCGGTTCAGTGATCGCCGATTGGACGGCCCCCTTGGCCTGGAGGGGTGGCAACCCCACTACCCCAACGTGCAGTTGCTGGCGTCGCAGTCGCTGGCGGGGACGCGGCTGGAATCCCTGCTGGAGGACTGGCCACAAGCGAAGGTCAGCTCCGTGACGTTCCAGCTTCTGGTGCGCCAAGGCGATCCACTGGCTGCTCTCCAGGGGGCCGGACCCTGGCTTAGGCGCCTTGAGCGGGTGGAGCTGCTGGGGCCCGTGGCTGTGCCGTTCTCGGGGGAGACGATGGACACCTGGCTGGTGATGCGAGGCTTCTGCCGGGAAGAGGGGCGGCAGGACGCCTGGCGGCGTGATCCACTGGCCACCCGACTTCTGGCGCTGGATGCGCTTCAGCAGGAGCGGGACCAGCTGGCTGAGCAGCTGACCCAGATAAGGCTAACAATCCTAACCATGGCCACCCAGCTGGATGCCCACCCATAGAGGCGCTGGGATCAAAGAGGAGTCAGTTTCATCGCAGCGTGGGGGTTGGCGGTGGCGGTTCCATCACTGTTGGATAGTCGCCAGTGGGCGGGCCAAGTGCCGCAGCCGCTGCAATGCCTCCCTCTGAGTCGAAATCTTGCGTTGGAGATCGGCTGCAGCCTTTTGGGCGGCCTGTTTCTCGGCGCCGAGGGCGTCGCGTTCACCCTGCGCTTTTCCCAGCTCCGCCTCTAAGGCCTGCACGCGGGCAACTTGCTCATCGCGGTCTTGCTGTGCTTGTTGCAAGGCTTGAATGTGGTTGTGGAGTTTCTGCTGGAGATCGGCTGCAGCCTTTTGGGCGGCCTCTTTCTCGGCGCCGAGGGCGTCGCGTTCGGACTTCCAGGTGACCACCTCCGCCTCCAAGGCCTGCACGCGGGCAACTTGCTCATCGCGGTCTTGCTGTGCTTGTTGCAAGGCTTGAATGTGGTTGTGGAGTTTCTGCTGGAGATCGGCGGCAGCCTTTTGGGCGGCCTCTTTCTCGGCGCCGAGGGCGTCGCGTTCGGACTTCCAGGTGACCACCTCCGCCTCCAAGGCCTGCACGCGGGCAACTTGCTCATCGCGGTCTTGCTGTGCTTGTTGCAAGGCTTGAATGTGGTTGTGGAGTTTCTGCTGGAGATCGGCGGCAGCCTTTTGGGCGGCCTCTTTCTCGGCGCCGAGGGCGTCGCGTTCACCCTGCGCTGTTCCCAGCTCGTCTGCGAGGGTCTGGAGCTGGGCGGCCTGCGCATCGCGAGCCGTGTGGGCTTGTTGAAGTTCTTGAAACGAATGCTCTTCGGCAACTTCCAACTTGGTAAAAAGCTGGGATATGAGGAATGCCTCTGATGCGATCGCTTCTTGATCATGTCTCTCAGCCAAAAGCTCATCGCGACGATCCTGGGAGGTATCGACTCCGGCAAGGCTTTTCAGCTTTAGAAGCAAACCACCCTTTTGAAGGCCTAAATCTTCGCGTTGATAGTCTAGGCCGAACGACGCAAATATTTCTTCCCAGGCTAATGAAACCTCCATTCCTTCATCGCTGAGCATATCATCAAGAAGAAAGTCGATAGCTGCATCCATGGAGCTGCAGGCATTGAGAACCAGCGGAACCGCTGGATAGCGAGCCCAGCGTCCCGTGAATTTAGATGGACTGTTGATCAGAACCAACAGCTTCAGTGTACAAGGCAGATCGGACTGCGATAACGCACCATTAAGTGATCTCAGGGTCTCTGAAATGGACTGGATGCATGAGTAGTAGCTGTACTTCCCCGTAGAATCACTCCAAGGGCAGAGGGAGGCAAGGAGCAGTTTCAGCTGATTGTGGTTGCCGCATCTGCTCACCAGATCAGCAGTGTTTTGGTAAGATCGCTCTGAATGTTCAAAGGAAAGTAAGCGTAGTGAGCCATGTGTGCCAGTATCTCGTTCGGAGCCAAGCAACTCTAGGGCTCGTAAAATCAACAAGGTGCTGGAGCCGCTTCCGAATTCAATAATCAAGTCGTAGGATTCTTCCCGGACCTTGTGAACCAGCTTCAGCGCAAAATCTGTTGAGATGGGACACTCATGCATGGAGCTAAGCACATCTCCCACGAGAGCTTGCAGTGCTTGGTGAGTCTCCAACTGCATGGTGGAATTGGCAATCTCCATGCTGATTTGCGTAGAGAGCTGGGAGCGCAAATCCAGAATGACCTCTGACTGCTGGCGTACGCGGGAGATCAAATCCTCAGCCTGATCGCCAGCCTGGGATTGATCTCGTTTGGATTCAGACATGAAAGCTCTCCAGCATACATTCATCCTATCTGGGGGCATTGGTCACGGTCCTTCGAAGCACTTAATTAGTTAGCAAGCTCCATCAGCAGACCTTCCCCGCCTAATCTGGTACGCATGTACCATGAGTGCGCGCCATGGCCATGAGTCGAATCCAGTTTCAGGCAGGCCTGTCGCTGCCCGAGTTCATCCAGCTCTATGGCACCGAGGAGAATTGCGAGGCCGCTCTGGAGCAGGCGCGCTGGCCTGATGGTTTCCATTGCCCCCGCTGTGAGTGCAAGGAGTACGTGCCCGGCAACGCCACCGAGGCCATCCGCGAGCGCTTGATCGACGCCAGCTGGATCATTGAACTGGTGTCCTCAGGCCAACGTGACGGCAAGCCATTCCGCCACGTCCACCAATTCATCACGACGATGCGTTCCAGCCCAAAGGCCTTGCTGCGCCTTGTACGACAGCGTTGGGCCATCGAGAACGAGTGGCACTGGGTCCGTGATGTGCAACTTGGCGAGGACGCCCACCACTACGCCGAACGCAACGGAGTTCAGGCTCTGGCGCTACTGCGCACCCTGGGCCTCAACCTGCTGCGGACCAATGGCTTCCGCTCCATCAGGGCTGGATTGATGGCCGTGGCCCACGACATCAACAGGATGCTCGGCTGGAGCGGAATCAAGGCGCTGGAGAGGGATTAACGAGACTTTCAGTCGGCCCTGGGATGAGGTCTATGTCCTGCGGGGAAAGGTACAGGTCGATGATGCCTACCTTGGCGGAGAACGCTGCGGAGATAAACTTGGTCGTGGATCAGAGAACAAGGTGCCGATCGTGGCAGTCGTCTCTATCGATGATGCGTGCCACCCTGTTTACGTTAAGCTTACCACCGTGGCCACGTTCTCTTTTGCCGCCATCGCTGACTGGTCACAGGATTCACTGGCAATAGGATGTGAGGTGAGGTGATCTCAGATGGGCTGGCCTGCTTCCGCGCCGTGACAGAAGTCGGTTGCCTGCATCAAGCTGTGGTCGTGAAAGGACGTCATCCCAATGAACTGCCGGTATTCCGCTGGATCAACACGGTCCTAAGCAACTTGAAAGCCAGCTTCAGCTGCACCTTTCATGCCCTGATATTTGATAAGTACTCTGATCGCTACCTGGGTGCCTTGATTTTCCGCTTCAACCGACGCTTCAACTTGGCAAAATGACTGAGCGAGTGGTTCATCCCATCTGAAGCTGCGGCGCTCGGCCGGAACGCATCTTAAGGAGTGCTGGAGCTAGCTACCTAATCAAGTCGAAGCATGCCCTTCCTGCACTTGAGCAATGATTCCCAAGGCAACCTGGCCAGAGTAGCCAGAAAAGCCATTCCCCTCTTTGCCCATGACCTGAATGGGCGTGCCACGAGAACGGTGTTGATATAATTCTACTTGCCGTAGAATCAGTTGATGTACTGGGCTAGTCTGCCTACTACCATAATGAATCCCGAATGACCACCGATCTCAGCTCGCAATCTGACTTGATCACTCAACTGCGCAGCCGCGTTGAGGGGATGGCAGAGCGCGCCGGGCAGGAACGTGATGCCCTGAGGGCAGAACGCGACCAGGTGGTGCAGGAACGTGATGTCCTGAGGGCAGAACACGACCAGGTGGTGCAGGAACGTGATGTCCTGAGGACAGAACACGACCAGGTGGTGCAAGAACGTGATCTCCTTAGGGAAGAACGCGACCAGGTGGTGCAGGAACGTGATCTCCTTAGGGAAGAACGCGACCAGGTGGTGCAGGAACGTGATCTCCTTAGGGAAGAACGCGACCAGGTGGTGCAGGAACGTGATCTCCTTAGGGAAGAACGCGACCAGTTGGTGCAGGAACGTGATCTCCTTAGGGAAGAACGCGACCAGGTGATGAAAGCTTTGCTGCATGTATTTCCTTACGAACATTATGCTGAAGCGAGACCAGACCTAGCACGTATGACTAACGACGAGCGGGTTATCCACTTTGTTCGTGCCGGTATTCATGAAGGGCTATCTCTTGAATGCTCGATGCTTTGCGAGAAGCTTGAAGCCATGCATGTTGAAAAGTCTCAACTTCTTGTCGCAAGGCTCAGTGAGCTGGAGGTTCTTGTTTCTGACTATTCAGCGCGTCTTTCCGTTTTGCAGGACTTGTTTGTTAGGCTATCTATGGAGAAGTACGACTCATGAACTCTATTTGGCAGTCATCTCGTGACGCCTTTGCTGATGTGTTGCAAGCCTTGACGTCAGCCTCATGGCGAAGGGTTGATTTAATTGCCGCTCTGATTCGCAGCGAACCTTATAAGGAGGATAATCTTCACCATCTCTTTTTGCGTGCCATCTGCTCCATTCGCGATGAGGGCGAATTCAAGAGTCATTTAAACTTGCTCGCGAAGGATTGTATGGCAGCTGCGGTTGAGCTTTCTATCGCTGGAGCTCATCTCAGTCTTTGTTCTCAGTTCCTATGCTTTTGTCAAGTCGAAAGGGCAAGACGCGAGGCCCTTGCTTTTGGGCAATATGCAATTGCCGCGGCGCATTCGATTGGGTTTTCTCTTTCGGATTCTGAACAGGAAATGGTACTTGAGCGGGCGAGTTCCTTGCCTGCTCGGATTGAGTCGCAGCAAAGCCTATTGTTGGCGAAAACCCTAGGCCATATTCCCAGAAGGATGCTTTTTGTGCTTGGTATGCATCGAAGCGGCTCTTCAGCGCTTGCCGGCATGCTGCGAGACATCGGACTTGATGCGCCGATTGACTTGATGCCGCCAACAATAGATAACCCCAAGGGATATATCGAGTCGATTGGTGTGATGGCTGAGAATGAAAAGTTGTTGTGTGCTCTTGGTACAAGCTGGAGACTAGACAAGCCTCTGCCTCGCGGCTGGATAGACCAGCAGTCTGCCGCTGAATGGCGTCTAGCTCTTTTGCATAGGTTCCGAGAAGCATTCGGCGGAGGTGATTTTCCGGTTGTTAAGGATCCGCGCTTTTGTGTTCTTCTGGCTGGTTTGAGTTGCTGGTTGCAGGCAGATGTCATCGACTTTCAATTTGTTTTACTCGTTCGCCATCCTCTTGAAGTCGTGAGCTCACTATTGGCGCGGTCTCAAGAACCGATTGCTAAAGATACTTCCTTGCGATTGTGGATTCAAAGTGTTTTGTACTCTGAGCGTGTCACGCGGGGAATGCAGAGAAGGGTAGTAATTGCCGAAGACTTGTTTGAATCACCGGCTCACGTACAATCTGAACTGCATAGCTTTATTGAGCCAGATGCTTTCGAAGATGGATGTGAGATATTATCACCTTTCGTGGATCCTGAGCTGCATCACCAGCGCTTCAGTGTCAATATGCTGGGGCAGCACGCTTGGGGTATGAGCCAATGCGATGTGCTTGAAGATCTGGCAATAAAGATCTACGATGAAATCAAGACCAATCAGGAGGCTTTACAGGGAGAGTGCCTTGATAGACTCTATAATCTCTGGATTCATATAGCTTGATTGTGGTAACTTGGTTACACGCTTCTGCCCCCTTTGTCAGAAAAGAAGTTTGCTCGGTCTGACTCATCCACCAAAGGGGGCAAACCGAGGACCATGAAACCGATCTCAGTTCAGTCAGTGCAGTCTGAGAACCGCCATAGCATGAGCTCGCCCAACCGACACCATTGGCACACTAGGCAAAGCGGCTGTTATGCTAGTTGCTTATAGAAGAATAGCACCTTTGTCAAACTCCTTTTACGAAATCTCTGAACTGCTAAAAAACGTGCCGTGTCTGCACGGGGACGAAGACCATGTGCTCACCGAACACCTACTTTCATTAGAAACCAATTACCTACTCCCTATACGCAATTCGCTGCTAGAGGCGAAGCGCGAATACTCTTTGATGTTGCCACTCAGACTTGGCAGAGGGTTCTGGGCAGCCGGAGATAGGCTTGAAGACACATATTGTGCGACGAAGCAAGGAGCCGCTCTTGATATTGAGAGACTCATCAAGGAGCCCTGGCTTGAGTTTTATATTCTCTTGAGATATGCGGATTTCACCAGCGCAAAAGTCATAAGCTTTGTCCATGTACCTAAATGCTTTGGCTCGAAAATATCTAAAGACATTTCTTCTTCGGTCGGCGATAGCCACCTTAGGCATTACAATACAATCAGGCTAAATCCGTCATGGGTGCGCCCCTGGCAGCGAGTTAATGATGCACGAGCTCTGCTAGCGTCCCTCTCCGAGATCAGCATCTTATATATTAGCGGGCATATTTCTCTTGCTGATATGCGAATCTCCGGGTTAGACCGCAAATCATCATTTCTTTTTTCGACAATTCGTGATCCTATTGAAATCATCATAAGTCATGCCAACTATATTGTTTCATGTCTTCAACGCCACCCCTCTCGACCTGACTCTCAGAACTGGAGCAGGCTCTGCAAGCTCGAAGAGATACCGATTGAATCAATGATTGACTCATGCCCTGATCAGCTTGCTCTTAAGATTATTGAATCAAGCTTCTTTTCAAGAAATTACTCCAATCTTTTACACAAAGCATTTGCTCCAGCTAAAGACTCCAGTACTCAGGAAGTTCATGATCATATCGAAATCTGCCCAAAATGCCATTTGTATTCAATTGATACAGTTCCTGGCCTTTATGGAGAGCTTGGCATTAAGGCCGCCACTAATGATCGGTTCAACGAATCTAGTCGCTATATAGACAGGCGTGGTTTCCATTCATCTGTACGTAGTGATGTTCGTCTCTTCTTGATAGGCAAGGACTTGCCACTTTGGCCTGTTTTAGCCTCTTTGGCTAAACGTTAGCCAATGAGACTAGCTAAAGCTCGTACCACAAGCATGGAATCAGATCGCCTTCTTAAGTACTGCTGCTTTAATTTATCCAATGATCACCAAGCCATAAGCCGGCATACGCAGCTCAAGGCAATCGGGAGCACACTTAGATTTGTTAACTCATGCATGCATAGGAATTCACGCCACGAATCATATGCCTATTTTCTTGCCTACAATCAGGCAATTTTTCAAGAAGTCTTCCGCTACGACTTTGACAGCCACATTAGACCTCCTCATTTTAATGGTTACGCTTTCCCAATTATATCGGCTCTTGCGGAACAGGGAATTCATGGTTCAATCCCACTCGTTATTGGTGATAATATATCATATTGGCCTGAGCATGTATTTGCAAAGACTCGCCCATCTAGAGAAGGTAACGTATCATTGCTCAGGCTTCAGCCTGTCAAGCACTGGACAGGCTTAGATCGAATAGCAAGACATGACGTACCTATAACAGGAAAAAGTGATACATGCATCTTTCGTGGAGCGACTACTGGTTTTTTTTGGGATAACAGCTACGGTATCAGCACGTCCGCTAGATGTCGGCTGATGCACGCGTATGGCAATCTTGCTAGCAAAGCCAAGCGAAACTCTATTGACATTGGCTTCACTGGAATCACTCCGCGAATGAAACATGCAAATAAGGACATATGTGAAATGGCCTCTAGGATGCTAAAGGACAGAATGGCCATGGAACAGATACTTAGCCACAAATATATTCTTTGCCCGGAAGGTAACGATATTTCAACTGGTCTAAAGGCGATTCTTGCATCAACATCTATACCTATAATGCCTGCCCCAACTGTCGAGTCTTGGCTACTTGAATTTGACTTGGTACCCTGGAAGCACTATGCACCTGTCATGGATGACTTCAGTAACTTGTTGAAAGTGTTAGAGCAATTGCGCTCAGATCAAGAGCTTCAGCGTTACATTGCAGAAAGTGGACGCGAATACATCCTTTCATTCCTTAATGATGATGTCGAGAGATCACTAAACTCCCATATACTACTAAGCTATTCTGGTAAAGGCAGCCGTGCTTAGCTTATGCGCTCAAATGCAATATTTGTGGAGTCAAAAACTGCTTCTATCTGCTCTGTATTTGCATTGCACATAACTAAATCAATTATAGTCGGCAAGCAGCCATGCTTCTTTAGAAACATGGCTACCCCGTGATCAGAGTCCTTGATGATCCAATGACTTCTTTTCGGAGCTTTGCGAAAGAGCCTCGCATGTTTGATTTCACCACTAGTCCCTCCAGAGAATATGTACTCATCTACACTAAGACTAGGAAGCAAAGCGTCAACGGTCTTGAATCTCCAGTTCCTGATATTATTTCGATACTCATCCCAGCTTGCATCGCCTAGGCTGGGAAAATAGTCATGGTGAACACTATATTGAGGAGCAAAGGCTAGAATGGAATGTGCTCCAAGAAACGGTCCCAACAGCAATGCATTGGTACCACCCATGCTGTTTCCTATAGATATAACTTTGTCATAAGCAGTATCGCCGGACCATCTGCTAAAAACTTCTGCTAGCCTTTCTGGGTTGATCGAATTTCCCCATGATCTCATCTTGTCAGAAACAAATAACGCGTCACCTATAGCCATGCATGACCCAACGAATTCTTCCCTCTGAATGTTAATCCCGCCCATTGCATGGCCTACCCCTGTAAATGAAATCGAACAAAAGGAAGACATTCTTCTCTTGATGCCTTTGACTCGGACTGAATCATCCTCATAGACTAAGTTCATGCTGGATACGTGTGACAATACTACAAGGGTTAAACTCAGGGTAATCCTAGCTTGGATCAAAGAAAGCAGGTACAGCCTCCATGAACTGGGAATTACTGTATTCACGCGGCTCCAACTGAAATATAGCCATTCTTCCGATCAAGGCAGAGGGCTCAGATATTGGAGCTGTAATTTCTTTATATCGTCTTTCCACAAAGTCATCAAATAAGATTGTCGTCATTTTTCTAATGCTAAATGCGCAGGCTATAAAGCATGCGGAGCGAAAACGCCCATCAATTAGTATTGTGTCTGGGCTATGGGGGGGCATGCTTTTCCAAGGCAAGAGGGGATAATTAGAGAATGATCTCCAGCTGTTTGTATTTGCAGGATGTCCCCACGCTCGAGTCTCTCCAATGTTCGCATGGAGTAGGCGGGGATGAGACTGCGTCAAGGGCGAACTTGCAATAAAGCTTTCAAGGTTCTGAGTCCACTTGAAATCACTCTCGACTGAGATAATGACCTTATTGGGTAGCTCGCTTGCTAAAACTGTCGAACCTCCACTTCCGTATTCAAGTATGCAGCTTGAATTCTGATAATACTCACGGACAGTCTTGCGTATTTCCGGAGGAAATGTAAGTGCTGGTCTGGAAGGTGATGACACGACGCGTACTCGAATAAGGTGAAGGGGCCTTTCATCGTATCACTTGAAATTACGCCGATAGCTCCCGCTACCCTTAGGGCCCCATCTGGGGGAAGGCTTCCACACGCAAAAGGCATTGGCTACCCGCTCAGTCATTTCCGCTATCTTAGGAACCCTCGAAAAACCCGCTTCAATCAATCCAGATCCAAGACTGAGATTGGAATGGTTGGCCCCCTCCCTCCAGCTGGGCTTTTCGGATGAGGAGCAGATCTACGCCCAAAAAAGAACGCGTCGCCTGCGCATTTTTGACGAGATGAAGATCACGGTTCCCTGGGAAGCGTTTCTGGCCTTGATAAAGCCCGTTAATCCCATGCCATCCAGCAAAGGAGGTCGTCCGCCGATTCCTTTCGAGGTGATGCTGTGAATCCACCTGCTGCAGCAGTAATTTATGCTTTCAGATCCCTTGACGGAAGAGATGCTGATTGATAAGCTCCCGCTTCCCAAGGCCTATTAAAAGTCTCGAGCTGAGACCGTTTGTAGGCTTTCCTGAACATGGCAGCGCATCAGGCGCAGCAGAAGCGCCACGCTTTGGCAGACGGTACCGAGCCCGTCAGCGATGGAATGGAACTCGTTGAGGCGCAATAGGTTGAGCGCCATGGTGTGCAGCGCTGCCAGCACCTGCACCCCGTTGCATTCCCGGTATCGGTGGGCGTCCTCACGCAGCTGGGTGTCTCGGACCCAGTGCCAGGAGTTCTCGATCGACCACCGTTCCCGCACGTGTTGCAACAACTCTTTTGCCTTGTTGCGCAGGATGATTATATAGTAGCTGGTCTCGTTGATCGCCCTTCCCTCATGGGTATCAGCGGATCTCACCGTAATGATCAAGACGCTTCTTGGCCAGTTCTCCTTGTTCATCGAGGGCGCTTCCACTACCCGTAGGGCAGGGCTGATTCAAAGTGTGTCACAAGCGCGCTGGTCTGAGCTGCCAGCGTTGGGTTCGCTGAGCGAGCTTGCTCCTTCTCTGTGCGCGAAACCGGCTCTGCTGCAACCGATCTCGATCTGATCAGCTTCCTCAAGGCGATCCCCGACACGCGGATGCGGCGTGGGATTCGTATCCCCGCCTGGTATCTGCTGCTGGTGGCCGTGCTGGGCATCCTGAGCGGTTGCGAAAGCTTGAGGGATCTGGAGCGGTACTCCTTCGGAGAAGGCTTCGCCTTCGCACGGCGCCACCATGCGGTACTTGGTGAGCAGCTGGGGCTGGCACTGCGGCGGCCACCTTCGGATTCAGCGTTTCGCTACTTCTTCCTGCAGGTGGACGTGGTGGCCCTCTGCGCTGCCATCCGTGATTGGACAATCGCCCAGATCCCAGGTGGTGCAGCGGATATCGACCAGTTGGTGTGTGACGGCAAGACACTGCGGGGTTCGATCGAGCCCACTGCCGGTGGTGGTTCAGCGTTCATTGCCCAGGTGACGCTCTATTCAGCTGCTCTGGGCGTGGCGTACTGCTTCGCAGAAGCCTGAGGGCTACAGCCAGGCCTGCTACGCCACCGGCGAAAACCATGAGCGGGCTGTGCTCAAAGCGCTCCTCGGTGAGCTGGATCTCGAGGGCGTGTTGATCCAGGCGGATGCGCTTCATACGCAGCGCCCTTTTTTCAACTCCTCCAGGAGCAG
>NZ_JAGQCD010000016.1 GCF_024345975.1 Cyanobium sp. Cruz-8D1
ATCTCCGGCCAGCGGCCGTTGGCCGCAGCAATGGCATCAGAGGCCATGACGGATCGCTCACCAGCCCTGGCTGAGGACCACGTCGCGTGGAGCGGATCCGCGGTCTGAGGAAGCGAGCGCCTCGCTGCGGATGAAGCTATCCAGCACCTGGCGCAGGGCAGCTGAGCGGCTGAGGGAGCCGTGGCGCCTGCGGGCATCCAGCCAGGCCAGCTGCTCGTGGGTGATCGAAATGCTCAACGGCATTGCGTAGTCAGACATCGGCGTTGTGCTCGCGAACTGCAGCTTAGTGGCCCAGGCCAGCCCTCGTTAGGCTGAGCCTGTTAAGGAGCATGGCTAGCGCCTGTCCTGACTGCCTGTGATCCCAATGGCTCTAATCGTTCTGCGTGACTACCAGCAGCAGCTGCTGGCCAATCTCCGCGCAGCTCTCAAGGTCCACCGCCGGGTCTGTGCCGTCATGCCCACCGGCGCAGGCAAGGGTCAGACCATCGGCGCCATCGTCCGCGGCGCGGCCGGCAAGGGCCGGCGGGTGCTGGTGCTCGCCCACCGGGCTGAGCTGATCGAACAGCTCACGGGCACAGTGCGGGCCTGGGGGCTGGAGCCGGATGTGATCGCGCCCGGCCAACGGCTGCAGGGCCGCCAGGTCGCCGTGGGCTCGGTGCAGACCGTGGCCCGGCGGCTGGAGCAGCTGCCACCGCCGGATCTGATCATTCAGGACGAGGCCCACCACCTGGTCGCCGGCAACGTCTGGGGCCGGATCATCGAGGCTTGGCCGAGCGCCTACCTGATCGGAAAAACTGCCACCCCCGAACGCCTCGATGGCAAGGGGCTGGGCGTGGAAGCCGGCGGCTATTTCGAGGCCCTGGTGCTGGGGCCCTCAGCGGCCTGGCTGGTGGAGCAGGGCTGGCTGGCCCGGCCCAAGGTCTTCTCCTGGCCAGGAGCCCGCAACAGCAAGGGGCAGGGCCCCGAACTCCGCCGCCGCATGGGCGAGTTCGATCTGGAGCAGGCGGCACGCGCCTACGGGGACCGTGCCGCCATTGGCGATGCGGTGTCGCACTACCGCCGCCGGCTTCACCCGGGCACCGCCATCTGCTTTTGCTGCACGATCGAGCATGCCGAACAGATGGCCGGCGCCTTCCGCGCTGCGGGAATCCGGGCCGCGGCGGTGAGCGGTGGTACGCCGGCCGAGGAGCGCAAACGCCTGATTGCCGGGCTCGGCACCGGCGAGGTTGAGGTGCTCAGCAGCTGCATGATCATTTCCGAGGGCACCGACATCCCCTCAGTCGGCGGCGCGATCTTGATGCGCCCTACCGCCAGCCTCTCGCTCTACCTGCAGATGGTCGGCCGGGCCCTGCGTCCCGCACTTGGGAAGAACGAGGCGGTGATCCTCGATCACGTCGGCAACGCCCATCGCCACGGCCTGCCCACCGATGAGAGGGAGTGGAACCTGGCCGGCCGGCGCCGGCGGGAAGGGGTCTCGATTCCGATCAAGGAATGCCCGCTCTGCTTCTGCAGCTGTCCCAGCGCCGCACAGGTGTGCCCCGACTGCGGCCACCTGTTCCTCGCCGACGAGCGCGATGAGCAGCGCCGCGGGCTCCAGCAGCTGGAGGGCGAACTGGTTGAAATCACGGGGGCCGCCCGCCACCGGCCCAAACCCAATCAGCAGCAGAGGCCCCGCCGCACGCACCCGGCAGCCGGCTGCCGCACCTTCGAGGACCTGCTGCAGAGGGAGCAGGAACGTGGCTACAAGCCGGGCTGGGCCAGGCACGTCTGGGCTGCCCGCCAGCGCAGCGCTTAATGAATGACTGGCTTGCCGTCTACTCCAAGGAGTTCAGCTTCCAGACCCAGCTGTTGGGCCGCGGCCACAAACGGAGCATCCAGGCTGCAGAGGGTGGCGCCACGGCCGCTGGCAATGGCCAGGTGCAGGGCATCGGCCGCTCGCAGGGTCGTGCTCCAGCCGCGCAGGCAGGCGTTGGCATTGCGGAAGTCCTGCGGCTCCAGTTCCAGCACCAGCAGGCCCGGCGCCAGGCTGCGTTCAAAACCCTGCAGCACCGCTTCGGCTTGTGACTGGCTCAGGGCCTTGGTCCGCACCTTCAGGCCGAGGGCGGAATGGAGCTCGGTGACACTCCAGGAGCTGATCGCCAGCGGGGCACTGGCCTTAGCCAGAAATGCCGCCGCCGTGGACGAATGCACTTCCGGCGTCAGTACCGCCAGCAGCACACAGGTGTCGATGTAGAGCATCAGGCGCCGGGCTCATCCCGCAACGCGCGCATGGTCTCCACGCCGCTGGTCGGCTGCTCGGGCAACGAGTCACGCAGGGCTGCGAGCTGGGGCAGCAGATCACGCACGCTGCAGCGTGGCACCAGCTCGGCGATGGCCTTGCCGCGCCGGGTGATCACCACCGCCTGGCCAGCCTCCACCGCATCCAGAAGGCTGGAGAGCTGGGTCTTGGCTTCCGCCACCGTCACCTGCACCATGGCCGTTGACCATCTGGATGACCAACTCTAGGCCGAGCTTGCAGCCCGGCAACAGGAGGCATGGCCTCCTCCCCCAGCGAACACGAGATCCAGCAGCGCATCCGCCTGGCCTGCGGCCGCGGGCCGGTGCGGCTCTGGCGGAACAACACCGGCGCCCTGGTCGACCAGCAGGGGCGCTTCGTGCGCTTTGGGCTGTGCAAGGGCAGCAGCGACCTGATCGGCCTGCGCTCACTGGAGATCACGCCAGAGATGGTCGGCCAGCGGGTTGCCCAGTTCGTTGCCCTGGAGGTCAAGACCGCCAGCGGGGTCGTCAGTTCTGAACAGCGGGCCTTTCTGCAGCTCGTGCAGCAGCTCGGCGGGGTGGCAGCCGTCTGCCGGTCAATCGAGCAGGCCCAGGCTGTTCTGGACCTCGGTCCCGCGGGAGGGCCAGGCGCATGAAGCGGCCGGAGTTGCGGCGGCAGCTGCAGGCCCTGGCCCGCCGCCATCCAGGCCTCCACCCCTACACGCTGGCCCTGCGCTTCCAGGCCCAGACGGGCCGGGTGCTCACCGGCCAGCAGGTCAAACAGCTCTTGGCCGAGCCAGGAAACGACCGAGACCAGCCTGCCAAGCTGTAACAAGCTATGGCTAGCAGTGCCAAGCAGCGCTTAGGATCGGGCTATGGCACAAGCAAAGAAGCCCGTCAAGCGCACCTATCAGGCCGTTCTGGACTGGCAGGACGAGTCCCGCCGAGCCTTCGGGAAGATGCTGCTCAACTGGCGCCGCCGCAATGGCTGGACCCAGTACACCGCCTGCGAGTGGGGTGCGGAAGCCGAGTTTGAGGTGATCTCCTACGGCAACCTCTCGGTGATCGAGCAGGGCAAGGCCGGTGAGCTGCGCCAGAAGGCCTTCTTCCAGCTCGAGGAGCTCAACCGTCGCCTGGCGGAGAAGGACTGGGGACCGGTCAAGTCCCAGCGGTTGAAGGACCAGCTGAAGAATGCGGAGCCCCTGCGCGGCGATGACGACAAGCTCTGGGATGCCGTGGACTTCTGGAGCTGCTACATCGGCTATGTGCCGGTGCCGAGCACCTATCAAACCGCTCCGGCACCGACACTGACTGCCAAGCGAGCGGAGGAGCTCTGTCAGAAGTGGCGGCAGCACGTGCGCCGAGTCATCAAAGAGCGCGGTTTTGATGTCACCGAGGCTCTGGAGCTGTTGGAGGCCAGCGTTCCATCGGAGCACCAGAAGCGATTCCGCGAGGTGTTGGCTGTGGATGACTACAGCCCGGCAGAGCTCTCCCAGCTGTGGCTGGAGGGGGAGTACTTCATGCCCGAAAAGTGGATCATCCTCTGGGACGAAGAAAATCCAATCATTTAGGCCCGCCAAGCACCCCTGACATGGCGACCAGGACGAACCCGAGCCGGGTCAGGGTTGCGCCTAGCGTCAGCTAGCCGCTAAGCTCAGGCCAGCGGGCACAAGCCCGGCTCTCAGTTGCCATGACGCAATCCCCCGCACGCGCAGGCGTGCCACCCGACGCTCTCGAGCTGCTCGGCGAAAAAGGCGGCGCCGAGCGCGCGCTCACCGCCGCCCTGGCCTCCTTTCAGGAGCAGGTGCAGGCCGTTCCATCCCTTGATCTGGCTGCCGTGGTCGAAGCAGCCAAGCCAGCTTTCGCTTCTGGCATTGCCTTCAGCGCCCAGCTGGTCGACGTCCGCGGCCGCCACAAGTTGCGCGTCATCGTGATGCACGCCGGCGGCGCAGAGGTCACCAGCGAGGAGTGGGCCGACGAGGTCGACGACTTGCTGCAGGCCGCCGGCTGGATGCTGGCCATGCTGCTGGGCATTCCCTTGGCCAAGCAGGCTCGGCCTGTAGAGGCTGAGATAGCAGGGGCAAAGAGCCTCGTAGTCGTCGGGACTCCCGATACAGCGGCTGGGCCTGGGTCCAGCAAAGAGGAAGACACGGCTCCAGTGGTTGACGGCGATGTCGCTCTGGAGCCGCTCACGCCCCAGGAGATCGAGGCCACCCACCAGCGAATCCTCGCCCTGCCGCAGGCCGCTCGCCAGGCGCTGACCAAGGCCTTCCGCGAGCACTTCCAGGTGCCGCGCAATGCCCGCTCGATTGGCGACCGGATCACCCAGCACCAGCACGCCGCCTTCATCGATCACTTCCTTGAGGAGTGCGAAGAACAAGGCCGGGGTGGCGCCGCGGCGCCGGTGGCGCCATGAAAGGCCTTCGTCGCTACGGCGAGCAGCCCCGCTCCCAGGCCGGCCGCCATTTCATCCAGACCCAGGTGCGCACCGACGTCTACCTGCGAGTCCGCGAGGTGATGGAGCGCCACAACCTCTCGGCCAGCGGAGCGGTGCATCACCTGCTGCGCGAGCGCTTTGGCCTGCCGCCCCTTCCCCCTTTCGATCAACAGCCCAATTCCACCGTTCACCCCGATTCATCCCATGGCTAAGGACATCTTCCGCACGCCCCTCGCCGAAGTGCGCTGGGCCCACCTGATCACCCCAAGACACCAGCTCGACAAGAGCAAACCCAAGGCCTGGACCGCCGATCTGCTGCTGCCAAACAGCGATGAGAAGGCCCAGTCCTTCCTGCTGGCGATGGAGGACCAGTTCATCGCCCTGCACGGCAGCCGCAAGCGTCGTGCCGAGAAGGGCTTCCCCTGGAAGCCCGACAAGGAGAAGCCCAGCGAGATCACGGTGGTGCGCTTCAAGGTGCCGCAGTTCCAGCGGCGCGACGGCTCCCTCTCCGAGGGGCCCCGCATTGTTGATGCCAAGAAGCAGCCCTGGGATGGGGCTGCCATCGGCAACGGCTCGAAGGTGATCGTTGCCTTCGACATCTACGACTGGGATGGCGAAAACGGCTGCGGCATGACCTTCCAACCCCGTGCCGTCCAGGTCGTGGACTTCGTGCCCTACGAGCAGGTCGACCCCACCGATGGATTCGACGAGCTGGATGGGTACACCACGGGTCGTGGCTCCGATGACGGAACCGCGAGCGGTTGGGCCGTCGATGACGACGACGAGGCCCCCTTCTGATGGGCTCGCCGTACGTCACCAGCAGCCGGGGCGGTGGGCGCCGCCCCCAGCTGCCGGCCTTCTGCCGCACACGCCGGCCCACCACCGTCGCGGTCACAGCCAGCAGCCTCGTTGGGTTGCGTGGCCTGGTGCTGCTGGGGCTCCTCTTTCAGCTCAGCACCCTGCTGCTCGTGATCGCCGGGCCCGTGCCGCCGCGGCCCGTGATCAGCACCAACACCGCCTTTCGCTCCGCCGTCGCCGATGCCGGTGGGAGTTCAGCCAAACCGCTGTCAGACCGATGAACACCACAACCACCGGCTCCTTTCCTGTCAGTCCTCTCGCCTCGATGGATCACCCCGCTCTGGTTTCCCGTTCCTGGAACGGCACGCCGATCTCTCGGCGCACCACCGATGGCTACGTCAATGCGACGGCCATGTGCAAAGCCAATGGCAAGCGGTGGAAGGACTATCGCGAGTCCGACCGGTGCCAGCTGTATCTGGATGCCTTGGAAAGCGTGGCCGGAATTTCCGTCCACGCCCTCGTTGAGTCCCGATCAGGCGGTGCCGGCGGCGGCGGCACCTGGGTCCATCCCCAGGTCGCGGTCGACCTGGCTCGCTGGATCAGCGCGCCGTTTGCGGTGTGGATGGACGGCTGGTTCCTGGACAGCGTCCAGCAGGCTCACCCGGCTCCTGTGGAAACACCCGCACCTCGGCTTAGGGAGGCCGAGGTGATCGCCCTGGTGGAGCGAAGCATTGGCTTGTTCGAGCGGCTGGGCGGGCTGGATCAGCGGGATCAGCTCCTGTTCAAGGACATCGTCCGCAGCAACGTGCTGACCGCCAGTGCTGGGTTGCTGCCCGGTGCGCCGACTGACGAGGAGCTCACCTTGGGAGATGCCTGGTTGGAGGTGTTCCAGCAAGCGCTGCCGCGCAAGCAGTTCTGCGCAGCCGGCAAGCTCGTGGCCAGGGCTTACCGCGAGGAGTTCGGCGAAGAACCTCCTTGCCGCCAACAGTTTGTGGATGGGGCACCGCGCCAGGTCAAGAGCTATCGCCGCTCCTGGTTGATCAAGACCCTCCAGCGCATCCGCGCCCAGCTGGGGGGAGCCTGATGGACACCGCCACAACGCCCACCCGCCAGCGGGTCTGGGTCACAACGGCAGAAGCCTGCGCTGCCCTGGGGATGAGCCGCGAAACCCTCCGCCAGCTGCGGCTGCGGGGGGTGCTCACCCCGGGCAAGCACTACCGCCGCTGGGGCTGCACCCAGGGCCGGGGGCCGCTGCAGTGGCACCTGGAAAACGTGGAGGCCACGATCACTGGCTGGAGCCGGCGCCATCTGCGGTTCTGACGCTGCAAAGGGGCGGAGGACACCAGCTCAGGTGAAATCAGGGACTCGGAAGTAGCCGGCAATGCACTCAGGATTGCGAATGGCGATCTGAGCGTGACTCTTTGCCTTGAAGCCTGATCCTGGAAAGAGATCTTGGCCTTCAACAAAGATGCCGTAGACACTGTCATAGGCTTCGAGGCCGCTCTCTTCCCTGAGCTTGTGAACCATCTTGATCACGAGGCAATCGAGGGGCCGGTAGAGGTAGATGCCGTTCTCCTTTGCACCATTGGATGGCAGCTTTCCGCCCTCGCTTTCGAGCACGAGCTTCACTTTCTCGTAGGCAACCCGTAGTTCATCAAGCGCTCCATAGTCCGTCAGGTTGAGGCAATGACCTGGGTAAGCGAAAGCTCCCAGAACAGAGGGCTCAGCCATCTCTTCCGGCTTCTTTTGTTGTTTCTCTCTCGCCCAGGTCATGGCGCGGGAGGGGCTGTCGACCCAGAAATAGATTCCTGGCCCCAGCCAGTCGTATTTGTTCTCGCTTGGAATCGGTGAGGTCTTGCCTTCGAGCACAAGCTCCGCAAGAGATCGATCGCAGCCGTGATGCAGAAGAAGGGGGCCGAGGCTATTTCGAACCGGCTTCGCCATCTTCAGGCCAATACGAGGGATTCCAATGGCCCTTGGAATCGAGGAGACCGGCAGAGATCAGGAATTGCTTGGCCCAGCCGGGCTCCTTGATCTTCTCATCCACCCAAGCCAGGTTCTCGGACGTCAGGCGCGTCTGTTGGGCGGAGGCTTCGGGCGTGCCCTGGCCTGCTGGATTTTGGTGGGGGGTAAGCAGGGCCATGGAAGCACTGGCCTCGTGGGCCCTGAACTGTAGGTCTGTGGGGTGGTGTTGCGGTGTGGGGCGAACCATTCGCCACGAAGCCGCCCCAAAGATGGCTCGCTCAGCGCGACCTGTCATGGGCAACAGGCTCTGCCAGCGGTCACGGGTTTCTGACCGGCCGGCTTCAGGAGGCGAGCAGGCGCTGCTCCGCCTTGGCGAAGGCGTCATCCACCACGTCATCCCCGCACCAGCGGCTGTAGGCAGCCAGGTGGGTCTGCACGCTGTGGCCCATCGCCGCGGCCACCACCTTGGGCGGCAGGTCGCAGATCACGTGGGCGCGGTGGGCGTA
Organism: Cyanobium sp. Cruz-8D1; assembly: GCF_024345975.1. Lineage (GTDB taxonomy): Bacteria > Cyanobacteriota > Cyanobacteriia > PCC-6307 > Cyanobiaceae > Cyanobium. The sequence goes on from NZ_JAGQCD010000016.1 coordinate 7,963, forward strand.
GCCATGGCGGCAGGAGTAAGGCACGAGCTTCTCGCCCTTGGACTCGTACTCCTGCCGGAGCTTGTTCCAGAGGGGGCGTCGGTGCAGGTACTGCCTGATGTCGTTGCCGCAGAAGCCGGAACGCATCGGCGGGAGATCGCCAGGGCGGAAGTGCTCGGCCAGCTTCCAGTCGGCTGCCCAGTCATCACAGGGCAGCAGCCGCAGGGCGCGAGGTTTGGTCTTGCCGCGGGAAGCCACCTTTTCATAGGTGCACCACAGGCGCCCATCGCGCAGCTGCAGGTGCTGGAGCTCCTCGGGGCGCAATCCGTAGGCGGCCATCAGCTGGAAGGCCAGTCGCCACCGCGGGTCGGGCAAAGCCCGCACCAACGCCAGGATGTGGCTTACCTCCAGGGGGGTGGTGACTGCTTTGGCGGAGCGTGACCGCCCCACGAAAGGGCTCAGGTCGGTTGGTGGCTCCCATTGGGTTGCTGGGAGTTGGCCCTGGGCCACCGCCCAGCGGAGCAGCGCCGAGGTGGCCTGCATCTGAATCTGCCTGGTCCGCCCACCGGGCTTGTCTGCCCAGTGCAGGGTGAGGCGATCCAGCAGCTGGGTGGCGCTTCGGGGTGGCTGTCGGGTGGCGAAGGCTTCCAGTACCAGCTTCATGTGGTGCCGATGCACCCTGGTCCAGGTTGACTCCTTGATTTCGCCGCTGCGGATTTTGTACTCGCGATAGCGCTCGATCAGGGCTTTCCAGTCTATCTGCTGTTCAGGAATTGCCCTATGAGCAGTAGTAGATCCGTCATCTGATTGCTCTGATGTGGTAAACGCGATCTTCTTCGCTGCCTGTTCTGGCTCTATTCCGCTGCTGAAATCGTCGTAGATCCTGCAAACGGCCTCGCCAATCTTCTTGGCGTGATCGAAGTGCCAGGGGATCGGTAGTTGTATCTGACGCCGCTTGCCGCCGCCCGCTTTGGCCGTGATGTTCAGTCTGGCGAAGCCGCGGTGCTCCGTGAGCGCCCAGCCCCTTGGACATCCCTTGCGGGACAAGGCATGAGCGGTCTCGACGCGGATGGCGATCTCCCAGGGGGCTGCCTCAGCCATGTGAGAAGGTCTGTGAGAAGGTCGGCCCTACAGCCTGGCACGGCCTGTCAGGTGCGGTCAGCCGCTGGAATCCCTAAAGCCAGTGCCAGACTGGCTTTTTGGGGGATTTCTCAGTCCTGGACTAGAAGCGGGTGACCGGACTCGAACCGGCGACGTTCAGCTTGGGAAGCTGACATTCTACCACTGAATTACACCCGCATTCAATCACTCTAGCAAGGCCCTGGGCGTCCAGAAGGCGCCCAGGGCCAGCACCTCGCCAGTCAGGGCTTGCTGGGGGCCGCCGCCGCCGGCTCCTCGCACTGCACGGCCGCGGAGAGGGCCTTGCGGGCGGCGATCACCGCCAGGGCCTTGGGCTTCAGCTCATTGGCAGCCTGTTCAAGCGTCTGTGTCTTGTTGGCGGAGGCTGCGGCCACCTCCCCACGGAAGCCGTCGAGCACCTTGCTGAAGGCTTCCACCCTCAGCTTCTGCAGCTGGTTCTCCGAGGTCTTCAGGGCTGCGATCGACTGCTCCAGCGTCTGCTGGGCCGCCTTCGCTTCACCCACGGTGGAGGCGGGGGTCAGGGCCGCCACCTGCTCCAGGGCCTGGTTCACCGTGGCCAGCTCGGTGCAGATCGCCGCTTCGGTCTTCTGGGTCTGCTGGGACAGGTCGGCGCGCTGGCAACCGGCGGTTGCCAGGCCCAGGCAGAGGGCGGCGGCGAGGGGGAGGCGTCGCAGGGCAGCAAGGGTCATGGGATCAAAAGCGTCCGCCATGAACCTAATTCGTCCCTCGCCACCCCGCCACCCCGCCGTGGAGGTGCTCAGCCGGCCAGTTCCGCCGCAGCCGCCGCCACGCCGGCGCCGGTGGCTGCCTTGGCCAGTCCCAGGGCCTGCAGGGTGGCCTCGATGGCCGCCACGGCCGTGAGCACGTCGCGGTCGCAGACGAAGCCCAGGTGGCCGATGCGGAACACCTTGCCCTTGAGGTGGTCCTGGCCGCCGGCCAGCAGGATGTCGAAACGCTCCTTGACGTGCTTGCGCAGAAGCTCGGCATCGAGGCCCTCCGGCGCCACCGCCGTGATTGCCGGGCTGCCATGGCCCTCGGCCGCGTAAAGGGGCAGGCCGATCGCCTTCATCGCCGCCTGGGTGGCGCGCCGATGGCGATCGTGGCGGGTGAAGATCGCCTCCAGTCCCTCCTCCTGCATCATCCCCAGGGCCGCCTCCAGGGCGAAGTAGAGGTTGATCGCCGGGGTGAAGGGATTGCTGTCGTCGTCGGCAGCTTTGCGGTACTTGCCCAGATCCAGGTAGAACTTGGGCAGATCGGAGCGCTCGTAGGCCGTCCAGGCCCGCGCGCCCATGGCGACGAAGCTCAGGCCCGGCGGCATCATGTAGCCCTTCTGGGAGCCGGAGCCCACCACGTCCACGCCCCAGGCGTCCATGGGCACGTCGCAGGCCCCCAGGCTGGTGACGCAATCAGCGATGGTGAGCGCCGTGCCGTGGGCCTTCACATGGCCGGCGATGGCCTGCAGGTCGTTGATCACCCCGGTGGAGGTTTCCGAGTGGGTGAGGATCACGCCCCGGATCTCCTTGGCGGTGTCGGCCTCGAGGGCGGCGCGGAAAGCTTCCGGATCGAGGGGCTGGCCCCATTCCGCCTGGATCACCTCCACGGTCAGCCCGTAGGCCTTGGCCACCTTCACCCAGCGTTCGCCGAACTTGCCGTTGTCGCCGCAGAGCACCTTGTCGCCGCGGCTGAGGGTGTTGACGATCGCCGCCTCCATCGCCGCGGTGCCGCTGCCGGTGAGCACCAGCACGTGGCCCTTGGTCTGGTGCAGCCACTGCAGCTGCTCGGTGGTGTGACGCACGATCTTCTGGAAATCGCCGCTGCGGTGGCCGATCGGGTGGCGGGCCATGGCCTGCAGGACGGTCTCCGGCACCGGGGTGGGGCCGGGGATCATCAGAGTGAGCTTGTCCTGCATGAGCGGTGGGGAGCGAAGGAGCGCGGGCCCGGCGAAGGCGAGGCGATCGACCACCATAAAAAACAGCGTTCCCGCCGGCCATCGATTCCCTGCGCCCCCCCTCGGTGCCCCAGCGGGGCTTCACCCTGCCGGTGTGGCTGGCGGCCGCGGCGCGGGCCGCCCTCGGGGCCCTGCAGGGGGATCCTTTCAGCGCCGAGGTGCCCCTGGAACTCCTGCAACCGCCAGGGATGGTGCCAATTCCGGTGCGGGCCGCCGCGCGGTTGGGGGAGGGGTTGGCCCTGGGGGAAAGCTGCTGTGACCCGGGCGAGGGCCTCGACCTCACCCGAGGCCTGGTGGTGTGGGTACTGGCCCGCTGGCTCCCGGGCGACGGGCCCTGGCTGGGGCTGGAGCCCGGTGAGGGGGTGGGGGTCCACGCGGCGACCGGGGAGGCCTGCCTGTCCACCTATGCCCAGCAGCTGCTGGAGGCCAACCTGCGGCCCCTGGTGCCGGCTGGCCGCCGTCTGGGGCTCACCCTGGTGCTTCCCGAAGGCCGCCGCCTGGCGGAGCGCACCAGCAATGCGGCCTTCGGCGTGGTGGAGGGACTGGCCCTGATCGGCACCCAGGCGGAGGTGCAGGCGGGCGCCGACCCGGACCAGCTCGCCCGCACCCTGGCCGAGCTGGCCGGCCGGGTCGCCGCCCCGGGGGCCGGCGTTGACCTGGTGCTGGTGATCGGCGAGAACGGCCTCGATCTGGCTCCGCGGCTGGGACTGCCGCCGCAGCTGCTGCTCAAGGCGGGCAACTGGCTCGGGCCGGTGCTGGTGGCAGCGGCTGAAGCGGGGGTGGAACGGCTGCTGCTGTTCGGCTACCAGGGCAAGCTGATCAAGCTGGCCGGCGGCATCTTCCACACCCATCACCACCTCGCCGATGGCCGCGCCGAGGTGCTCACCGCCCTGGCTGCCCTGGAGGGGGCCACTGGATCCACCCTCGAAGCCCTGCATGGGGCCGCCACGGTGGAGGCTGCCCTGGCTGGGCTGGAGCAGGCCGATCCGGACCTGGCCGGGCGCCTGCGGGCGCGCATCGCCGCCGCCATCGAAAGCCGCTGCCAGGCCTACCTGGCCAGCCATGGCGCCCCGCCGGTTGCCGTGGGAGCAGCCCTGTTCGATCGCGCTCGCCAGGTGAGGGTCTGCGGTCCGGTGGGGGCGGCGCTGATGGAGCGTTTCAGGGGCGCGACCTAGGGTGCACCCACCGATACCGGGCCCTGGCCCTGCCCGCCTTCGAGCCGATGTCCGAAACGCCGCAGACCGCTCCATCGGGTTCGGAACGGGACCATACCAGCGGTTCCAGCCGTCCCCCGGCCATCGTCATCCTGGATTTCGGTTCCCAGTACTCCGAGCTGATCGCCCGCCGGGTGCGGGAAACGGAGGTGTTCTCCCTGGTGATGGGCTACGCCACCACCGCCGCTGAGCTGAAGGCCCTGGCCCCGAAGGGGATCATCCTCAGCGGCGGTCCCAGTTCCGTCTACGAGGAGGGGGCCCCCTCCTGCGACCCCGCCCTGTGGGGGCTGGGCATCCCGGTGCTGGGTGTTTGCTATGGCATGCAGCTGATGGTTCAGCAGCTGGGCGGATCGGTGGTGGCGGCCGGCCGGGCCGAATACGGCAAGGCGCCGCTCCACGTCGACGACCCGGTCGATCTGCTCACCAATGTCGCCAGTGGCTCGACGATGTGGATGAGCCACGGCGATTCGGTGGAGGCCCTGCCGGAGGGGTTCGTGCGGCTGGCCCACACCGACAACACCCCCGAGGCCGCGGTCGCCGACCACGACCGCCGCCTGTACGGGGTGCAGTTCCACCCCGAGGTGGTGCACTCCACCGGCGGCATGGTGATGATCCGCAATTTTGTTTATCACATCTGCGGCTGCACCCCCGACTGGACCACGGCCGCCTTCATCGACGAGGCCATCGGCGAGGTGCGTGCCCAGGTGGGCGAGAAGCGGGTGCTGCTGGCCCTCTCGGGCGGGGTCGATTCCTCCACCCTGGCCTTCCTGCTGCACCAGGCGATCGGTGATCGCCTCACCTGCATGTTCATCGACCAGGGCTTCATGCGCAAAGGTGAGCCGGAGTTCCTGATGGACTTCTTCGATCACCAGTTCCACATCAACGTGGAATACATCAACGCCCGTGAGCGCTTCATCTCCAAACTCGCCGGCATCACCGACCCCGAGGAGAAGCGCAAGATCATTGGCACCGAGTTCATCCGGGTGTTTGAAGAGGAAAGCCGCCGCCTCGGCCCCTTCGACTATCTGGCCCAGGGCACCCTCTATCCGGACGTGATCGAATCGGCCGGCACCAACCTGGACCCCAAGACCGGCGAGCGGGTGGCCGTGAAGATCAAGAGCCACCACAACGTGGGCGGCCTGCCCAAGGATCTGCAGTTCAAGCTGGTCGAGCCGCTGCGCCGCCTGTTCAAGGATGAGGTGCGCAAGGTGGGACGCAGCCTGGGCCTGCCCCAGGAGATCGTCGGACGCCACCCGTTCCCGGGCCCCGGCCTGGCGATCCGCATCCTGGGGGAGGTCAGCGACGACAAGCTCGACATCCTGCGGGATGCCGACCTGATCGTGCGCGAGGAGGTGCGCGACGCCGGCCTCTACGACGAAATCTGGCAGGCCTTCGCCGTGCTGCTGCCGGTGCGCAGCGTCGGGGTGATGGGCGACAAGCGCACCTACGCCTATCCGATCGTGCTGCGCTGCGTCTCCTCCGAGGACGGCATGACCGCCGACTGGTCGCGGCTGCCCTACGACCTGCTGGAGCTGATCTCCAACCGGATCGTCAACGAGGTGCGGGGCGTGAACCGGGTGGTGCTCGACATCACCAGCAAGCCCCCCGGCACGATCGAGTGGGAGTAGGCGGGTCCCCAGGCTGGCCCCCGGGCGCCAACTTCGATAACGTCGGCTCCCGGCCTTTGCTCCGTGCCTTCCGTCTCCCCCGTCGTCGCTGGCAGCCCTGCCGGGGCTGAGCACGACCCCCAGCTGCACCGCCGCCTACAGCAGGACAGCATCCTGCTGGCCGGCAAGACCATCTTCCTCAATCCCTTCCTCTACTGGCGTCGTTTCGATGCCAACACCGACCGCTGGCTGCGGGAGCCGGGCCAGCTGCCGGAGGAGCAGATCCGCAGCAACCGCCTGCGCTTCTATCCCGAACTCGACTGGGAGGGTCTCGATCCGGCCGACCTGGCAGTGAAGGAAGGGGCGGTGGAGATGTTTCTCAAGAGCCTGGAGCTGATCAGCACCTTCAACCCCGACCTCAGCGCCGGCCACCTGCTGGAGGTGGAACGCAAGATGGCGGTCACCAAGAAAAAGGCCTTCGAGCGCTGGGTGGCCCGGGCCCTCGAGCGGCGCGGTAAGGAAAGCCTGCGGGAGCGGCGCCGCTTCGACCGTGACCGCCTGTTGCGCGGCTGGATGGAGTGGCTTTCCCTGGAGGGCACCCGCCAGGCCCTGCTGCCCTTCAGCGTCCTGCTGGTGTTGGCCGTCGCCGCAGGCTGGTGGCTCGGCAGCACCCGCTTCTGCGGCCAGGTGATCGTCGCTCCCGGGGTGCAGCGTCCGGCCCCCTGAAGCGGGCCGTTCCGCACGTCAGACTGGAAAGCCCCGTCCCGTTGGCGACGACATGGCTGCCGATCCTCTTGATGCCCTGCGTCTCGCCCTGATGCAGGACGTGCTGCCGGTGGGGCTGGCGGTGGTGGAGCGGGCCCGCAAGGGGGGTGCGGCCGAGGTGCTCGCTGCCTTCGACGGCACCACTGCCGATCCCCTCGGCCAGTTGCGCCAGGAGGGCGAACCGGCGGCCAGCGAGGTGCGGGAGAATCTCGATCGCTTCCAACCCGGCCTGGGCAACCCGGTGATGAAGGTGGAGGTGCGCGATGTTGACGCCGAGGACGCTCAGGTCGTGAGCGGGCCCGAGGCGGGCCCGGCCTCCTGGGCGACCCCACCAACGCCTACCCCGGCGGACCCGGCCGAACTGCTGGCGGCCCTGGGGCGCATCGAGGCGCGGTTGGCCCTGCTCCAGAGCCGGCTCGCCTGATGGTGCGCGCTGCCGGCGGCGGGGTCGGCCCCTCCACCACCCGCCACACCGGGACAGGCCATCAGGCCGCCCTCCTGTTCACCGTGATGCTGCTGATCCTGGCGGCCATCCTCGGCCGGCTCGCCTGGCTCCAGCTGCTGCATGGGGCCGAGAACCGGGCCATGGCCGATGAGAACCGGATCCGCCTGTTGCCGCGCAACCCCGTGCGGGGGAGGCTGCTGGACCGCAAGGGCCGGGTGCTGGCCACCAATCGCCTCACCTACAACCTCTACCTCCAGCCCCTTCAGGTCGACGACCGCCGCTGGCCCGAGCTGCGCGACCGGCTCGCCACCCTGCTGGCTCTGCCCGCCGACCGGCTCGAGGCCCAGCGCAAGAGCGGCGCCAACGCCGAAGGCTTCCGGATCCCCCTGGCCCTCGCGCTGACACCGGTGCAGGTGCTGCGCTTCCGGGAGCAGGCCGGATCCCTGCAGGGGGCGGAGGTGTCCGAAGACGTGCTGCGGGCCTATCCCGACGGCAGCCTGGGGGCCCATGTGATGGGCTACACCAGCAGCATCACCGAGGAGGAGTACGCCGCCCTCAGGGATCACGGCTACCGCATCAGCGATCGCATCGGCCGCAGCGGGCTGGAGAAGATCTACGAAACCCACCTGCGTGGTGAGTGGGGCGGCCAGCAGCTGGAGGTCAATGCCGAGGGCCAGGTGCAGCGCGTCTTGGGGGACAAGCCCGCCAAGGCCGGCAAGGATCTGCGCCTCACTCTCGATCTCGACCTGCAGCGGGCGGCGGAGAAGGCCCTCGACGGGGTGCGCAAGGGGGCGATCGTGGCGATGGATCCCCAGACCGGTGCCGTGCGGGCCATGGCCAGCCGGCCCAACTTCAATCCCAACATCTTTTCTGACGGCCCCACCACGGCCCAGTGGAACAGCCTCAACCGGCCGGAGGCGCCGATGCTGAACCGGGCCTTCCAGGGCTTCCCGCCGGCCAGCACCTTCAAGGTCATCACCACGATCGCCGGCATCGAGTCTGGCAAGCTCAATGAAACATCCACCGTGCCGACGGTGGGCTCCTTCTGCTACTACGGCCAATGTTATGCCGACCACGGCTCCTTCGGCAGCATCGGCTTCCCCTTCGCCCTTGGGGTGAGCAGCAACAGCTTTTTTTACAAGGTGGGGCTGATGGTCGGCCCCGAAGAGATGTTCAAGGCGGCCCGCCGCCTGGGCTTCGGCAGCCGCACCGGCAGCGAGCTGGCCGCCGAGGAATCCCCCGGGCTGCTGGGGGACCGGGCCTGGAAGAAGGAGGTGCTCGGCGAACCCTGGACGCCGGTCGACACGATCACCTCTTCGATCGGCCAGGGCGCGGTGACCGTCACCCCGCTGCAGATGGCCCGGCTCTACGCGGCGGTGGCCAACGGCGGCTGGCTGGTGACCCCCCACCTGGTGGAACGCGAGTATCCCCGCCAATGGCTGGGGCTGAAGCCGGCCACCCTGCGGGTGCTGCATGACGGCCTGCGCCAGGCGGTCACCACCGGCACGGCCACCATCCTCAACGACCCCAGCCTGCCGCCCGTGGCCGGCAAGACCGGTACCGCCGAGGATCCACCCCGCCCCGACCACGCCTGGTTCGGTGGCTATGCCCCGGCCACCGGCAAGCCCACCCTGGTGATCGTGGCCTTCGGCGAGAACTCCGGTGGTTACGGCGGCACGGTGGCGGCACCGATGGTGAAGGCCCTGATGAGCGTCTGGTTCCGGGGGGTGAAGCCGCCGGCGCCGCTCAAGCCGGGATGAGCACCTGGCGGTAGTAGCCCTGAAGCTGGGCCGTGGCGCTGGGCCAGCCCCAGCGTTCGGCCTCCTCGCGGGCGGCCAGGCGCAGCTGGCGGCGGGCCGCCGGGTCCCCGAGCAGTCGTTCGACGGCCGTCGGCAGGCTGGCGGGCTGATCGGGGTCGTACAGGCAGCCGTTGACGCCGTCACTGACGATGTCGGGGATGCCGCCCCGGTTGGCCCCCACCACCGGGCAACCGGCGGCCATGGCCTCCAGCAGCACCAGGCCGAGGGTTTCGGTGCTCGACGGGAACAGGAAGGCATCGCCACTGGCATAGGCCGAGGCCAGCTCCTCACCGGCCAGATAGCCCACGAAGGTGGTGGCGGTGCCTTCGAAATGGCGCTCCAGCTGCTGGCGGTGGGGACCGTCTCCCACCAGGGCCAGGCGGGTCTGGGGCATGGCGTCCAGCACCGGCCGGATCCGGTCGATCTGCTTTTCCGCCGAGAGCCGGCCGATGTAGAGCAGCAGATGGCCGGTGTCGTCGTGGCTGCCGTGGAGCCGCTGGCGCATGGCGGCGGAGGCCAGTTCGGGGCGGAACAGGTCGGTGTCGACGCCGCGCTGCCACAGGGCCGTGTGCTGGATGCCCCTGGAGGCCAGCTCCTCCACCATGGCGGTGGAGGTGCAGAGATTGAGCTGGGCCTGGTTGTGGGCGGCCTTGAGCAGTTCCCAAAGCAGGGGCTCCAGCATCCCCATGCCGTAATGCTCCAGGTACTTGGGCAGGTGGGTGTGGTAACTGGCCACCAGCGGCAGACCACGGCTGCGGGCCAGCCAGATGCCCCCCAGGCCGAGCACGGCGGGGTTCACCACGTGGACCAGATCGGGAGCGAAGCGATCCAGGGCCTCGGAGACCGCCGGCCGCGGCAGGGCCAGCTTCAGTTCGGGATAAAGCGGCAGGGGCATCGCCGGTACCCCCACCACCCGGGCCCCCATGTACGACTCGGGGGCCCCTTCGGGGCAGAAGATCAGCACCTCATCGCCGGCCGCCACCAGCTGCTGCACTGTCTTGGTGAGCCGCGTGACGATGCCATCGACCTTCGGCAGGAAGGTTTCGGTGAAAAAGGCGATCTTCACAGGCGGGTGATCAGGCGAAGGCCTTGATCGCTTCGGCTTGGCGCTGGGTCCAGGCTGACAGGCAGGGGATCTTGGAGCGGTCGCAGCGGTCGGCCCAGCGGCGGGCCACGTCCACCACCTCAACCAGGAGGCCGTCATCGAGGGTGGTGGGCTTGAGGCCCAGCTCAATGAAGCAGCGGTTGTCGACGATCAGATCGTTCTCGATCGCCTCCTTGCGGGGGTTGGGCAGGTAGTTGATCTCGGCGTCGGTGAGGGCGGCCACCTTGCGGGCCAGTTCGCCCACCTGGTGGCTCTCGGTCATCTGGTTGAAGATCTTCACCTTCTCGCCGGGCTCGGGGGGGTGCTCCAGGGCCAGCTGGACGCAGCGCACCGAATCGCGGATGTGGATGAAGGCCCGCGTCTGGCCGCCGGTGCCATGGACGGTGAGGGGATAGCCGATCGCGGCCTGCATCAGGAAGCGGTTCAGCACGGTGCCGTAGTCGCCGTCGTAGTCGAAGCGGTTGGTGAGCCGCGGATCCCGCTCGGTGAGGTCGGTGTTGGTGCCCCAGACGATGCCCTGATGCAGGTCGGTCACCCGGATCGCGTCGTTCTTGTTGTAGTAGAAAAACAGCAGCTGATCCAGGGTCTTCGTCATGTGATAGATGCTGCCCGGATCCGTGGGGTGCAGGATCTTCTCGGTGAAGCAGGTGCCGTCGGGCTGGGGCACCTCCACGGTGAGGTAGCCCTCTGGGATCGTGGCACCGCGGTGGGACCCGTAGCCGTAGACGCCCATGGTGCCGAGGTGCACGATGTGGACGTCAAGGCCGCTGTCGACGATGGCCGCCAGCAGGTTGTGGGTGCCGTTGACGTTGTTGTCAACGGTGTAGCGCTTGGTGGCGCTGCTCTTCATCGAGTAGGGGGCGGCCCGCTGCTCGGCGAAGTGGACGATGGCCGAGGGGCGCTCGCTGCGCAGCAGCGCCAGCAGCCGGTCGTACTCCGCGGCGATGTCGAGATGCACAAAGCGCATCGTGCGGCCACCCACCTGGTCCCAGGCCCGCAGGCGGTCCTGGATGGTCGCGATCGGCGTCAGCGACTCGACGCCCAGATCAATGTCGATCTTTCGTCGACTGAGGTTGTCGACGATGACGACGTCATGTCCGGCTTCGGCCAGGTTCACGGCACAGGGCCAACCACAGAAGCCGTCGCCGCCGAGAACGAGAACCTTCACCCCAGACTCCTGAACGAGCAATTGCTCAGACGGGCAAGCTACTACAGGCCTCAGAGGCCCCTCCAGCCTCAGCTGATGCCGGCGGCCACCGCCACCATCACGGTCACCAGCACGAGGCCGCCGATCAGCAGCATCCTGTTGGCGCCGTTGGGCTCTCCCTGCTCCTGGAGCACCATGCGGGGCTCCTTGGCAAAGGCATTCAGCTTGCCGCCGTCTTCTTCGGTGACCTGCATGGCTGGGGGATCGGGTTGCGGCAAACCCTATGGAGGGCTGCCTTGATCGCTCCGATCGTCAATGGATCGTCACACGCCCTTCCAGTGGGGAACTGGCCCTGGCGTCGACCCGCTGCGGCAGCCGGCCCGCCAGCAGGGCGGTGCGACCGGCTTCGGTGGCCAGGGCCATGGCCCTCGCCATCGCCGGGGGATCCCCCGCCAGGGCGATGGCGCTGTTGATCAGCAGGGCATCGGCGCCCATCTCCATCGCCTGGGCGGCTTCGCTGGGCACCCCGAGGCCCGCATCCACCACCACCGGGACGCTGGCGTTTTCGATGATCAGGGCAATGTTGGCGGCGTTGCGGATGCCCTGGCCCGAGCCGATCGGCGAGCCCAGCGGCATCACCGTGGCGCAGCCGGCCTCCTCCAGCCGCTTGGCCAGCAGGGGATCGGCGTTGATGTAGGGCAGCACCACGAAGCCCTCCTTGACCAGCTGTTCAGCGGCCTCAAGGGTGCCGAAGGGATCGGGGAGCAGATGGCGGGAATCGGGGATCACCTCCAACTTGACGAAGTTGTTGTCCTCCTGGCCCGCCAGCCGCGCCAGCTCCCGGCCCAGCCGGGCCACCCGCACCGCCTCCTCGGCGGTGGCGCAACCGGCCGTGTTGGGCAACATCCAGATCCGGCTCCAGTCGATCGCTTCCATCAGGCCGCCGTGGCCCGGGGCCCCGCTCTGGACCCTTCGGACCGCCACCGTGACGATCTCGCAGCCGCTGGCCTCCAGGCTGGCCTGCATCGCCTCCAGGCTCGGGTACTTGCCGGTGCCGGTCATCAGACGGCTGCGGAAGCGGCGGCCGGCGATCACCAACTCGTCGTGGGAGGGGGAGGGGGAGATGGCGGTCAAGGTCGGAGACGGGCGGCGGATGGGCGCATCCCGATTAGTCTGCCCTTTGCCTCCGAGACCCATCCCATGCCGGTGCCCCTGGCCGCTGTGCCCCTGCTGCTTGCCGTCAGCCCGGTGCTTGCCGCCAGCCCCCTGGCCGCCGATGGGTTCGTGCCCTTCACCCCGCCCTCGATGCAGGCGATCGACCAGGAGGGCGGTGACCGTGGTGGTGAGGTCGAGACCTTCGATCCGATCGCCCGGGCCCGCCTGATCGCTGAGCAGATGCCCCGTCGCTGGACCGGCCGCTACCAGTCCTTCAGCGGCGGTCCGGCCGTGCCTGTCCAGCTGCGGATCGATGGGGCCACACCGATGGGTCAGATGGTCGACCTGCGCGGTGCGATGGCCATCGGTGGGGTCGAGTCGCCCGTGCAGGGGAACCTCAACGCCAAGTCAGACCAGCTCGACCTGCTGCTGCTGGGGGATCCCCTCGGCGGCGCCCTGGAGCCCGGTGGCGCCTTTCAGAGCGTGCAGGGTCTGTCCCTGAGCGGCTGGCGGGCGCCGCGCCTCACAACCCCTGGTGGGCGCCTGCAATTGATTCCGGAAACAACGGCCACCACCACTCCGTCGGGTCAGCCTGCACCGGTGCGCGGCCTCTGGTGAGGCGCGCCCCTCGGTGAAATGGCCAGGAGGGCGTCAGGAAGCCTTGCCGCCGGGCTCCTGGCCACTGCGGCGTTCCAGGATCGAGAGACGCTTGCGGGCCGTTTTGTTGGAGGCCTCCAGCTGCAGCACCTGTTCGTAGAGGCTGCGGGCTTCGTCCGGTTTGGCCTGTTTCTCCAGGGCGAAAGCCAGATTGTTGATCGCTACCGGGTAGTCGGCCTTGGCCCGCAGCGCGGCCCGGTAGTGACGGACAGCCGCGGCGTACTTGGTCTGGGCCGCCAAGGTGAAACCGAGGGCGTTCTCCATCAGGGCCCGGGCCTCAGCGGGGGCCTTCTCGGCGTCGGCCAGCTTCAGGGCCTGCTTGAGGTTGACCTGCGCCTCGCTGTACAGACGTTTGCGCAGCTGAACCGACGCCAGCTCATAGAGGGTGGTGGCATCCCTGGGGGGGCTGCTGGCCTTGTCGTTGCCCCCCAGCCGGGCCATGGCGAGCTCGTCGCGCCGCACCCGCAGGATCTGGCGCCCGACCACAACGGCGGCGATGCCCAGCAAGGCGATCAGGCCCAGCAGGTAGGCCTGGGGCAGCAGGTCGTTCATCGGGGCCGGCCGGGTGGTCGCAGCTGGGAGGACGGCGTCAGTGGCCTGCCGCGGTGGCCACGGCGGTGAAGCTGGAGGGATCAGCAACGGCCAGCTGGGCCAGCATCTTGCGGTTGAGGCGCACGTCGGCACGCTTGAGGCCGCCGATCAGCTTGCTGTAGCTGAGGCCGTTCATGCGGGCCGCAGCGTTGATCCGGGCGATCCAGAGCCGGCGGAAATCACGCTTGCGGCGGCGACGGTCGCGGTAGGCGTTGCAGAGGGCCTTCATGACCCGCTGGTTGGCGGTGCGGAACAGGCTGCCGTTGCCCCCCTGGAAGCCGCGGGCGAGGCGAAGGATCTTGTTGCGGCGTTTGCGGGCGACGTTGCCCCTCTTGACGCGGGCCATGGGAGGTGATCTCTGGGTGGAAAAACAGGAAAGCAGAAGCTCCTGAAGGAGCTCAACCGGACTCAGCCGGCGTAGGGCAGCATCCGGGCCACGTTGTCGTGGTCGCGATCGTCAACCACAGCCATGGTCCCCAGATAGCGCTTGCGCTTGGGGCTCTTGTGGTCGAGCAGGTGGTTGAGGAAGGCACGCCGGCGCATGAACTTGCCGGTGCCGGTGGCCTTGAACCGCTTCGCGGCCGCTTTGCGGGTCTTGAGCTTCGGCATCTCGGTAGGCGCAGGCACAAAGAAGCACACTACGACGCGGGTGTACCCCCCTCCAACCCCTGCCGTGCCGATGTCGCTGCGTCCCCCTGTTCTGCCCAGGCTGCTGCTGGTGATGGTGCTCCTGTTCCCGGCCGGCTGCCGGGCCGACCAGGGGCCGCTCGCCCCGCCACCTCTCCCCACCGCGGGCGCCACCGCTCCGGACGCGCCTGCCCCTGAGCCCTCCGCCCCGATGCACTGGCCGGTGGCCCGGCCGGCCCCGTTGACGGCGGCGAACCCGGTGCTGTGGGTGGCCCTGGCGGCACGGCTGGGTCCGGTGCCGGCTGAGGCCAAGGCGGCCCAACCCCTGCGGCTACGCAGTAACAGCGGCTTGCTCACCCTGATCGATGCCACTGGGCAGCGCTTCCAGTCCCCCGAGCTGGTGCTGCACTGGCGCCGCGAGGGCCTGGCCCAGCCCACGCCACTGCGGCGCCGCGTGCTGGGACCGTTCGCCAGCTTCGAGAGCGCCGAGCAGGCGGCCGGGCTCTGGCGCGCCGCGGGGGTGGAGGCCGCGATCGCCAGGCCCCGCGACTGGGAGGTGTGGGCTCCGGCCGGGGCACCCGAGCCCGCCTCGCTTCCCGACGGCGTGCGGCTGACCGGCTTCGAGCGGACGGTCGCCGAGCGGGTCGGGTTGGAGCTGCGCCGGGCCCAGGGGGTGGTGCCCCTGGTTGGCCCGATCAGGATCGAGGCCCCCGGGGGCCTGCTCTGGAAGCAGGGGGCCTACACCGGCCCTTTCCAGCTGCTGGCCGATGCGCACGGAGGCTGGAGCCTGGTGGAGCAGGTGCCCCTGGAGCGCTATCTGGAGGGCGTGGTTCCCCACGAGATCGGTGCCGGGGTGCCGGCGGCGGCCCTTGAGGCCCAGGCCGTGCTGGCGCGCACCTGGGCGGTGCGCAACCAGCACCGCTTCGTGGTGGACGGCTACCACCTCTGCGCCGACACCCAGTGCCAGGTGTACAGCGATCCCCGCCACGCCGGCGCCGCCGTACGCCAGGCCATCGCCGCCACCCGGCTGGCCGTGCTGATCGGCGCCGATGGGCCCATCCACGCCGTTTACCACGCCAGCAACGGAGGCGTCAGCGCCGCCTTCCAGGAGGCCTGGAGCGGTGCGCCGGTCCCGTACCTGAACGCCTTCCCCGACGGGCCCGCCTCCTTCCAGGCCCGGTTCCCCGTGCCCCTGGCCGCGGCGGCCCTGCCGGTGCTGCTGCGGGACGGGCAGGCGGCCTGGGGGGCCGACCATCCCGTGTTCCGCTGGCAGCGGCAGCTCACGGCCGCCCAGATCGCCGCCGCCCTGGGGCCGGAGCGGGGGGTGGGGCGGCCCACGGCCCTGAAGGTGCTGGCCCGCGGCCCCAGCGGCCGGGTGCTGGCCCTGGAGGTGCAGGGAACGGAGGGCCGCACCGTGTTGCGGCTGGATGCCATCCGCCGCACCCTGCGCACCTTGCCCAGCACCCTGTTCACCCTGCAGCCGGCGGGAGCGGGGGTCTGGCAGCTGGTCGGCGGGGGCTTCGGCCATGGGGCCGGTCTCTCCCAGGCGGGAGCGATCGATCTGGCCGGCCGCGGCTGGAGCACGCGCCGGATCCTGGCGCACTATTACCCCGGCACCACGTTGCAGCCCCTCGGTGCCGGCGCCGATTCCCCTTAGAGTCACAACCTGGATGAGGACCACCATGGCTGCCGGCGGCAGTGACAGCGATCGCCGCCGTGCCAAGGCGGCCCTGTTCCTCGCCTGCTGTGGCCTGGTCGGCATCGCCCCCCACTGGCTGCCCCCCGGCCGCAGCCTGGTGCCGGCGATCACCCTGGCCACCCTTCTGGGGGGCTACAGCCTGCGCACCGTTCTGCTTCAGGCCTTCCGGCGTGGCAGCAACGACACGCCCCAGCCGGACCTCTCTTTTTCTGCCGTTGGGTCGGCCGCGCCGCCGTCAGCCGTCGACGTGGTGGTGGCCGCGCGCGACGAGCAGGCGGTGATCGCCCGCCTGGTGGAGCGCATCGCCGCCCTGCGCTGGCCCGAGGGCCAGCTGACCCTCTGGGTGGTGGATGACGGCAGTGACGACCGCACCCCTGAACTGCTGGCCGAGCTCCAGGGGCGCCACCCCTTCCTGCGGGTGTTGCGCCGCTCCAGGGAGGCGGGGGGCGGCAAGTCAGGGGCCCTGAATCTGGTGCTCCAGCAATTGTCTGGCCGCTGGATGCTGGTGCTCGACGCCGATGCCGATCTGCAGTCTGATGTGCTTGAGCGCCTGGTTCCCTGGGCCGAGGCCGGTGGCTGGGCGGCGGTGCAGCTGCGCAAGGCGGTGGCCAATGCCCAGACCAACCTGCTCACCAGCGCCCAGGCGATGGAGATGGCCTTCGACGCCATGATTCAGGAGGGGCGTCTGGCCAACGGCGGGGTGGCCGAACTGCGGGGCAATGGCCAGTTGCTCTCCCGGGAGGCGCTGCTGAAAGTCGGTGGCTTCAACGAGGACACCGTGACCGACGACCTCGACCTCAGCTTCCGCTTCCTGCTCGAGGGCCTGCCGATCGGCGTGCTGTGGGATCCCCCGGTGCAGGAGGAGGCGGTGCTGACGCTGCCGGCCCTGTGGCGCCAGCGCCAGCGCTGGGCCGAGGGCGGGCTGCAGCGCTTCTTCGACTACGGCCCCGGCCTGGTCTCCAACCGGCTTGGTTTCAGCCAGAAGCTCGATCTCACCTGCTTCTTTCTGCTCCAGTACGTGCTGCCGGTGGTGGCCAGTGCCGATCTGCTCGCCACCGTGCTCACCCGCACGGCCCCCACCATGTGGCCGTTTTCGATCGTGGCCCTGGCCCTCTCGGGCCTGGCGATCGCCACGGGCTGCCGGAGGCCGTCGGAGGGGCCGCCCCTGCCGGCGATGAACCCCTTCAGCGCGGGCCTGGGCATCCTCTACCTGGTCCACTGGTTCGTGGTGATCCCCTGGGTGACGCTGAAGATGGCCCTGCTGCCCAAGCGCCTTGTTTGGGTGAAGACGCTTCACCTTGGCGCTGAGCAAGCGGAGCCCAACCCGCTTGAGGGAGCATCCGAAGATCCTGATGGCCAGACGGAGCTTGTTTCCGAGGCTGGTTGAGCAGAGTGGTGAGGCGCCTTTTACCTTGAGATCGAATGGCTTTCCTGTCGGGGCGACATTCATCAAGAGGGTTCTGATGTCAGGTGTTGATGTTTCCGTCGTCATTCCATACTTTAACGCAAAGGACTTTGTTGGAGAGGCGATCAGATCTGTCCAGTGCTCGCATGACTTATCAGTTGAGGTGGTTGTTGTTGATGACGGCTCAACGGATGGATCATGGGAAGAGCTGGTTCGACTGCGTGAGGCCGAGTTCCCTTCCCTGGTAATTCTTTCTCACCCAGGGCGAATCAACTTGGGAGTGAGCTCATCCAGGTATCTTGGACTCTGTGCTTCCAAAGGGCGATACCTGGCATTTCTTGACGCCGACGATGTCTTTACGCCGGACAAGATTGACGTCCAGGTCAAGCTATTGAATGATCGACCTGGAGTCGTGCTCTGCCATACAGGAGTTTACGTTATGGGAGATGCGAGTAGAAGTGCATTCTTTGAGTCTTGCTTCTCTCGAAATCCCGCCCGGCCCTATAAATTTCGCTCCCTGGATGACTACTTGATTAGAAACAACATCTGCAACTCTTCGGTCCTTGTTCGCTCTTCATCGCTCAAGGAAATCCCCTTCGCCTATGTTCAGTTGGCTCAGTATGAGGACTGGTTGTGTTGGTCGTTGCTTGCGGCGAAGGGTCTTTTTCTTTATCTTGACAAGCCACTTGTCGGCTACCGTGTCCACGGTAGTGCTTCGACGGCGTCGATAGAAAAGGGCAAGCTCCCGCATCTCTATGCATTGCTTGAGTACAAGATTGTCTTACTGACCCGTTCGGAATCGGCGCTCCATTCCTGTCGCGTTCTATGCTCTCTTTTTGAGACGATTCGACTGCTGATGGTGGAGTACTTGTGGGATCCGATCGGAGCGGCAGGAAAGTCTCCGAAGATCCGCAAAAACCTCCTCGTCTGGATCCTCCTTGGAGGCGCAAAAGTGTTTCGCCAATTCCGGGTTCGGCGCTAGCCTCTCCACACCACTTGAGACCCTATTCGTACGTCCATGGATCAGGGGACATCTTCGAAGTCTTCAATCACTTCACCGCCGAAAAAGTCTGCAAGGGTGCGGGCCTTCTCGTGCAAAGGTGAGCGGGGATGGACACCAGAGGGCGGTCCGGCCCTGGTCACGTCTCGCTTGATTTCCTTGGAGACAGGATCACTGGCCTGCTCCCGGGGAGTGATGGAGACGGCTGGAAGTCCGCCAGTCTCAAGGCGAGGGCCGGGCAGGCTCCCCTCGGGCTGCTCGCCTCCCCTCTGATCGGAGGGTGGGGGCTTTTGCCGGTCCATGGGGACTGGAACCGTCGGCAGTGGCTGTGGCGTTCCTTCTGACCCCCCGGCCTCCAGCGACAGCTGCCGCGGGCTCCCCAGGGCACTGGCCACCGCTTTCTCCAGCAGGGGCAGGCGGCTCTGAACCATGGCCATCCAGGTGCCGGCCACGCGCACCACCGCCCGACGCTCGTCAAGCCGCAGCAGCTGGGCCTGCTGGGACAGGAGCATCCGTGTGGAAGGCAGTTCCAGGCTGGCCAGAATCTGTTGCCACAGTTCCGGCAGGTTCTGGGTCGTGGTCTGCTCCGGCTCGGGGGCCGCCACGTCCACTGCAGCCATCGGTGCGGTGGCGATCGCTGAGGTCGCTGGCACGGGGTCGACGGTGCGGACAGGCCGCGGCACCTCAGCGCAGGCCTGACCCGTGCCGGCTGGTGCGGCGGCCACGGTGGCCGGCTCGGCCAGCAACCCCAGCAGCAGCACCTCCAGCCACAGGCGCGGCTGAACACTGTGGCGCAGTTGCTGCTCGCTGCCCTTGAGCTGCGACTGCCACCCGAGCAGGCGTGCCTTGCCGATCCGGCGCGCCACCTCGGGCAGCTTCGCTCGCAGCTCCGGGGACACGCTGGTGAGCTCCAGCCGGTCCGGCGCCACCCCCGCCAGCAGCAGGTCGCGCAGCAGGCTGACCAGGCCCTGGAGCACGGCGGCAGGTTCCCGCCCCCGATCCAGCAGTTCGCGGCAGCCCTCCACCACCTGCAGGGGATCGGCTGCGGCCATGGCGATGGCCAGCCGCAGCAGCTCCTGATCCGGCACCGCCCCCAGCAGGTCCCAGACCGCGGCGGCGGCGATCGGCGCCGGCAGCAGGCTCAGCTGGTCGAGCAGGCTTTCAGCGTCCCGCAGACCCCCCTGGGAGCGCTGGGCCACCAGGTGCAGGGCCTCCGGGGTGATGCCGATGGACTCTTCGGCGGCGATCCAGTGCAGGTGACCCTCCAGGGCCTCCAGGGGGATACGACGGAAATCGAAGCGCTGGCAGCGGCTCAGAATGGTGGGCAGCACCCGCTGGGGATCGGTGGTGGCGAGCACGAAAACCACCCGCGGCGGCGGTTCCTCCAGGGTCTTGAGCAGGGCGTTGAAGGCGGCGGTGGAGAGCATGTGGCACTCGTCCACCACGTAGACCTTCCAGCGGGCCTGCACCGGAGCGAAGCGAGAGCGTTCGATCAGCTCGCGGATGTTGTCGACGCCGGTGTTGGAGGCGGCATCGATCTCGATCACATCAAGGGCATTGCCGGCGGCGATGTCGGTGCACAGCTGGCAGCGTCCGCAGGGCTGCGGCGTTGGGGCTGGGCTGGCCAGGCAGTTGAGCGAACGGGCCAGGATCCGGGCGCTCGAGGTCTTGCCGGTGCCCCGCGGGCCACTGAATAGATAGGCCGGGGCGATGCGGTTCTGGAGCAGGGCCTGGCTGAGGGTGTCGGCGACAGCCTTCTGGCCCACCAGCTGGTCGAAACGCTGGGGCCGGTACTTGTGATGAAGGGGCTCGTAGGCCTGGACCATGCACCCTGCCCTGACCGGATCAGGAGCCTAAGGCGGGCCGCCGTCGGCTGGATCAGGGCCCGCGGGCTCCAGCAGGCGCTGCAGCCGCTCTTCCATCTCCTCCACCGCCGCCAGCTGGTCGGCCAGGCGCTGCCCGGCCAGGCGCAGTTGCTCAAAGCCCTCGGAGCCCGTCGAGATCGCCCCGGTGCCTTCGCCCCAGCGCCGCTCGGCCCGGGCCAGCTCCTCCTCCAGGCGTGCCTGCAGCCACAGCCGCAGGCCATCGAGCTGCTCCAGGCTGAGCCTGGCCAGTTCCCGGCCCCGGGCCAGTTGCTCGGGGTCCAGCCCTGTGGCCAGGGTCTCAGCGAGGGACTGGCCCTGGCGCAGCAGCACCCGGGCCCCGGTGAGCACGGCGGCCGGCACGAACTGGCCCAGGGCCAGGGCCCCGAGGCTGCCGGTGTGCAACCAGTCCTCCACCTGGGCGCTGCGGTGCCGGCCGGTCTTGCACCAGTGGGCGAAGTGCTCGCAGTTGTTGAACAGCAGGTTGTAGCGCTGCTCGCCGATGCGGCCCATGGCCCGGCGCAGGGTGACCCCCACCGGCGAACACTCCCCTTCGGGATAGGTCACGGCGGTGATGGGTTCACCGCGGCTGAAATCCTGCAAAGGACTGCGCAGGATCTCCCGGCCCTCCAGGTAATGCGCCACGGTGCCGTCCCCCAGGTCAATGCCGTGGTGCAAGAACAGGCCGTGCTGGCGAGGGGCCTGCAGGTGATCGGCGGCGGCCAAGGCGCGGCAACGACGGACTCTTCAGCTTCGCGCTGCCGCGGTGGCCCCATGGGTTGGGCCCGGGTACGGATGGCCGCTCGGTGTCCTCAGGCCGTCGCCTGTTCGCCCCGGTGGCCGTCGAGGTCGGCGGCGGCACTGATCGGCAGCACCTTGGCCTTGCTGCGTTGCTCCACCAGCTCGCGGGTGATGGTGAAGGTCTGCACATCGCGGCGGGAGGGCAGGTCGTACATGACGTCGAGCATCAATTCCTCGACGATGCCCCGCAGGGCCCGGGCGCCGGTCTTGCGACGATGGGCTTCGGCGGCGATGGCCTCGACAGCGCCCTGCTCGAACTCGAGCCGCACGTTGTCCATACTGAGCAGGGTCTGAAACTGTTTGACCAGGGCGTCCCGCGGTTCGGTGAGGATCGCCTCCAGGGCGCTGGTGTCGAGGGGTTCGAGCACCGCGCTCACCGGCAAGCGGCCGATGAACTCCGGAATCAGGCCGTAGCGCACCAGATCCTCCGGTTCGAGGTGGCGCATCACGTCGCTGGACTGCTTGTCCTTGCCGGTGCGCACGCGGCTGCGGCCATCGGTGGGCAGGAAGCCGATCGCGTTGCGGCCCATCCGCTTCTGGACCAGGTCGTCCAGTCCCACAAAGGCGCCGCCACAGATGAACAGCACCTGGCTGGTGTCGATCTGGATGCAGTCCTGGTAGGGGTGCTTGCGCCCCCCCTGGGGGGGCACGTTGGCGACGGTGCCCTCCAGCATCTTGAGCAGGGCCTGCTGCACCCCCTCACCGGACACGTCGCGGGTGATCGAGGGGTTTTCGCTCTTGCGGGCGATCTTGTCGATCTCGTCGATGTAGATGATGCCCCGCTGGGCCTGTTCGACATCCAGATCCGCCTTCTGGAGCAGGCGCAACAGGATGTTCTCGACGTCCTCGCCCACGTAGCCCGCTTCGGTCAGGGTGGTGGCATCGGCCACGGCGAAGGGCACATCGAGCATCTCCGCCAGGGACTGGGCCAGGAGGGTTTTGCCGCAGCCGGTGGGCCCGATCAGCAGGATGTTCGATTTGTGCAGGCGGGTGGCGGTCTGGTCCGTCTCGCCCTTGCCGTCCCCCTGCCAGGCCAGGCGCTTGTAGTGGTTGTAGACGGCTACGGCGAGCACCTTTTTGGCCTCCTCCTGACCCACGACCTGCTGGTCGAGGAAGGTCTTGATCTCCTGGGGCCTGGGGATGGTGGCGAGAGTGGGGGCGGGCTTGGCCGATTTCTTCGCCGGGGCCTTGCGGCTGCCATCGGCCACGGGCCGGCCCGGGGGGCCATGGCCGTGGTGCTCGACGAGTTCCTCATCGAGGATCTCGTTGCAGAGATCAATGCACTCATCGCAGATGTAGACGCCAGGCCCGGCGATCAGTTTGCGCACCTGTTCCTGGGACTTGCCGCAGAAGGAGCACTTCAGATGGGCGTCGAACTTGGCCATCGGCGAGGAGGCGGCGGGAGCGGCGTTGGCCGCCCAGGAGGAGGCGGTGGAGGGGCGACGCCCTAGGGGACGGCAGGGGCTGGGGCGTCATCGACCACCCGGTCGATGAGTCCGTATTCAACCGCCTCCGCTGGGGAAAGGAAGTAGTCCCGGTCGGTATCTTCAGCGATCTTGTCGAGCGGCTGACCGGTGTGCTCGGCCATCAGCCCGTTGAGCGTGTCCTTCAGGAACAGGATCTCGCGGGCCTGGATCTCGATGTCGACGGCCTGGCCCTGGGCGCCCCCGAGGGGCTGGTGGATCATGATCCGGGCATTGGGCAGGGCCATGCGTTTGCCAGGGGCCCCGCCGGTGAGCAGGAAGGCCCCCATGCTGGCGGCCAGGCCATAACAGATGGTCACCACATCCGGCGCCACCTGCTGCATGGTGTCGTAGATGGCCAGGCCGGAGGTCACCGAACCGCCCGGTGAGTTGATGTAGATCTGAATGTCCTTCTCGGGATCCTCGGCTTCGAGGAACAGCAGCTGGGCCACCAGGGAATCGGCCACCTGGTCATCGATGCCGGTGCCGAGAAAGATGATGCGCTCGCGGAGAAGCCGCGAATAGATGTCGAAGGCCCGGTCGCCGCGGCCGGACTGCTCCACCACCGTGGGCAGAATCCCCGGAGCGGCTGTGGGGCCAGGCGTCGCCATGCCGTTCCATGGCAGGGGTCCCTGCCAGAGGTTGCTCACGGGATGGGGCCGTGTCCCCGACGGGCCGGCCAGGGCGGCAGGCAGCCAGTCGGGGATCAGGGGCGAGGGGGCGTCGATCACGCGGATTCGCTGGCGGACGGGGGGAGTGGCCTCAATCTATGGCTGGGCGCCTTCCTCTTGAGCCTTGCTGCCCCCGGCACCGGCGGCTCCCTGCTTCGGTTTTGCCACCCCCTTCGTCGCCGTCTTCGCCGCTTTGGGGGGCTCCTCGGTGGCGGGCTCCTCCGCGCCGGCTGCTTCCGACGCCTCTTCGGCCGCCGGGGCTTTGTCGGTGATCGTGCTGTTGGCCTCCAGCCACTCCAGCAACTTCTCCTTCAGCAGGTCCTCGGCCACGGCCAGCCGCAGCCGCTCCTGGTCGATCGAGGCGCTGTCGCTCAGGCCCTGGCGGATCTCGATCAGCTTGGCCTCCAGGTCGGCGGCGGCCACCTCGATCTTCTCGGCGGCGGCCAGCGCCTTGAGCGCCAGGGTGCGCCGCAGCCGCTGCTCGGCCTCAGGCCGGGAGGTGTCCATCAGGCTGCGCACCAGATCGGGGGTGAACAGCTTTTTGACATCCATGCCCTGCTGGGAGATCTGACCGGCCGTCTGCTCGATCAGGTTGCGCACCTCCTGCTGGATGAGGGTCTCGGGCAGCTCCACCTCCAGCTGCTCCACCAGCACTGTGAGCAGGGCTTCATGGCGGTTGGTCCGATGGCGGCGTTCGGCGTCCTCCCGCAGGCGCTGCTCCAGGTCGGCGCGGAGTTCGGCCAGGGTCGGCTTGTCGCTGGCCTGCTGGGCGAAGGCATCGTCGAGGGCGGGGAGCTCCCGGGTCTTGAGTTCCAGCAGGGTGATCGCGAACAGGGCGTCGCGGCCTGCCGCCTGCTCCTGGGGGTAGCTGTCGGGGAAGCGGCAGGTCACGTCGCGGCTGTCCCCGACGGCCATGCCGACGATGCCGGCCACGAAACCGGGGATCATGCGTCCCTCCTCCAGCTCCACTTCCATCCCCTCGCTGCTGCCACCTTCGATGGCCTCGCCGTTGTCGACGAAAGTGCCGCTGAAGGCGATCTGGGCCACGTCAGCGCCGGCAGCGGCCCGGTCCTCCACCGGCACCAGGGTGGCCAGCTGGCGGCGCGACTGTTCGATCAGCTCGTCGACACGGGCGGGGTCGAAGGGCACCGGTTCGGCTTCCGCGGTGAAGCCCTTCGTGCTGCGCAAGCTGGGAATGGGCTCCACGTCCATCTCCAGGGTGATGGTGAGCTCCTCGCCCGGGGTGAAGCGCTGCAGGACCAGTTCGAAGGCTTCGTTGAGTTCGGGCCGGCCGATGGCCTCAATGGCCTCCTGCTGCATCGCTTCCCGCACAACCGCCTCCACCAGGTCTTCCAGCGCGGTGGCGCGGATCCGCAGCGGTCCGATCTGCTGCAGCAGCACTGGCCGCGGTACCCGTCCCTTGCGGAAACCAGGCAGTTTCACGCTGCGGCTCAGTTTCTCCAGGGCAGCGTCGTAGCTCTTCTGGCTGCGCCCCGCGGGCACGGCGACCTCCACGGCCAGGCGGCTTCCGGGACGCGGGGAGGTGGTCACCCGGAGGTTGGTTTCGGTGCTGGCGGCAGGACTCATGAAACGGGTTCGCTCGGGGCAGCACCCCATCCTAGAAACTGACCGTTTTGGGCCCCTGCCACGTATTGTGCAATTGACGCAACGGCGCGCCCATATCCCCAACTGAACACTTCTTTCCGGCCCCAGGTCGGCGGTTTTGTTTCAGGGTCCCGTTTCCGCAGTCTCTTTTCTGACCCCTGTCCAGCCACCTGTTCCTTTCTCCCCGTTGACCGTCTCAGCGACCCTGACCTCCCCTCCGCGCCAGCTGCCTTCAAGGCCGTTGCGCATCGCCATCCTCGGCGCCACGGGTGCCGTGGGCCAGGAACTCCTGGCCCTGCTGCAGGAACGCGGCTTTCCGGTGGCCGAACTGGTGCCGCTGGCGTCCCCCCGCTCCGCCGGTCAGGAACTGGACTGGCAGGGCGAGCGGATCCGGGTGCAGCCGGTCGGCCCCGGGGCCTTTGAGGGCGTCGATCTGGTGTTGGCCTCGGCCGGTGGTTCGGTCTCCAGGCAGTGGGCCCCGGTCGCGGTGGCGGCCGGCGCCGTGGTGATCGACAACTCCAGCGCCTTCCGCATGGATCCGGCCGTGCCCCTGGTGGTGCCGGAGGTGAATCCCCAGGCCGCCTTCGCCCACAGCGGGATCATCGCCAATCCCAACTGCACCACGATCCTGCTGACCCTGGCCCTGGCGCCGCTGGCGGCCCGGCGCCCGATTCGCCGGGTGGTGCTCAGCACCTACCAGTCGGCCAGCGGGGCCGGCGCCCGGGCCATGGAGGAACTGCGCCAGCTGAGCCGCACCGTGCTCGATGGCGGCGAGCCGGTGAGCGCCGTGCTGCCCCATTCGCTGGCCTTCAACCTCTTCCTGCACAACTCGCCCCTGGAGCCCAGCGGCTACTGCGAGGAGGAGCTCAAGATGCTCCACGAAACCCGCAAGATCATGGGACTGCCGCAGCTGCGTCTGACGGCGACCTGCGTGCGGGTGCCGGTCCTGCGGGCCCATTCCGAAGCCGTCAACATTGAATTTGAGGAGCCCTTTCCCGTGGACGAGGCCCGCGCCCTGCTGGCGGCCGCCCCCGGCGTGGAGCTGATCGAGAACTTCGAGACCAACCGCTTCCCCATGCCCACCGACGTCACCGGCCGGGACGCGGTGGCCGTGGGCCGCATCCGCCAGGACCTCAGCGATCCCCGGGCCCTGGAGCTGTGGCTCTGCGGCGACCAGATCCGCAAGGGCGCGGCCCTCAATGCCATCCAGATCGCCGAACTGCTGCGTCAACCCCCTGTGGCAGCGGCGGGCTCGGGAGGTGGCGCTTGAGTACGGCCACCCTGCAGGCGCCGAGCACAGCCCCGTCGCCCGAGGCCCCCTTCGGCCGGGTGCTCACCGCCATGGTGACCCCGTTCCGGCAGGACGGTGCCGTCGATCTCGACCTGGCGGCACGGCTGGCGGATCACCTGGTCGGCCATGGATCCGATGGGCTGGTGCTGTGCGGCACCACAGGGGAATCTCCCACCCTCAGCTGGCAGGAGCAGCATGAGCTGTTCGCCGCCGTGAAGGGGGCGGTGGGGAGCCGCGCCAGCCTGCTGGCGGGCAGCGGCAGCAACTGCACCGCCGAGGCAGTGGAAGCCACCGGCGAGGCGGCCGCCCTCGGTGCTGATGGCGCCCTGGTGGTGGTGCCCTATTACAACAAGCCTCCCCAGGAGGGCCTGGAAGCCCATTTCCGGGCCGTGGCCCAGGCCGCACCGGAGTTGCCGCTGATGCTCTACAACATCCCCGGCCGCACCGGCTGCAGCCTGGCGCCGGACACCACCGCCCGCCTGCTGGATCAGGCCAATGTGGTGGCTTTCAAGGCCGCCAGCGGCAGCACCGAGGAGGTCAGCCGGCTGCGGGAGCTCTGCGGCGATCGCCTGGCGATCTACAGCGGTGATGACGCCCTCACCCTGCCGATGCTGGCCGTGGGCGCCGTGGGTGTGGTGAGCGTGGCCAGCCACCTGGTCGGCCCCAGGATCCGGGCCATGCTCCTGGCCCACCTGAGCGGCGACGTTGCCGCCGCCCTCGACGCGCACCAGCAGTTGCTGCCCCTGTGCCGGGCCCTCTTCTGCACCACCAACCCCATCCCCGTCAAAGCCGCCCTTGAGATCAGCGGCTGGCCGGTGGGTGCCCCCCGACTTCCCCTTCTTTCCGCCGATACCGACGTGCGACAGCGCCTTTCCTCGATCCTGGCCGCCCTGCGTCCTACCTGACGCCAAGGCTGATTTCCAGAGTCACATCCGCTCCCGCTTCCCGTTCCTTTCCACTACCCCAGTTCCTTCCTTACATGTCCAATCCAAACGTCAATCCCATTATCCGCTCCGGCAACGGCAACGGAACCAAGCCCAAGCACGAGGGTCTGCGCGTCATTCCCCTGGGCGGCCTGCATGAGATCGGCAAGAACACCTGCGTCTTCGAATACGGCGATGAGCTGATGCTCGTCGATGCCGGCCTCGCTTTCCCCAGCGATGGCATGCATGGTGTCAACGTGGTGATGCCCGACACCAGCTATCTGCGCGAGAACCAGAAGCGCATCCGCGGCATGGTGGTCACCCATGGCCACGAAGATCACATCGGCGGCATTCCCCACCATCTCAAGAACTTCAACATCCCCATCATCTACGGCCCCCGGCTGGCGATGTCGATGCTGCAGGGGAAGATGGAGGAGGCGGGCGTCACCGACCGCACCACGATCCAGACGGTGGGCCCGCGGGATGTGGTGCACGTCGGCCAGCACTTCAAGGTGGAGTTCATCCGCAACACCCACTCGATGGCCGACAGCTTCACGCTGGCCATCACCACGCCCGCCGGTGTGATCATCTTCACCGGTGACTTCAAGTTCGACCACACCCCTGTCGACGGCGAGACCTTCGATATCCAGCGCTTGGCCCATTACGGCGAGCAGGGTGTGCTGTGCCTGTTCAGCGATTCCACCAACGCCGAGATCCCTGGCTTCACACCGCCGGAGCGGTCCGTGTTCCCCAACTTGGATCGCCACATCAGCCAGGCGGAAGGCCGGGTCATCATCACCACTTTCGCCAGCTCGATTCATCGCGTTTCGATGATCCTGGAGCTTGCGATGAAGAACGGGCGCAAGGTGGGTCTGCTGGGCCGCTCGATGCTCAACGTGATCGCCAAGGCCCGGGAGCTCGGCTACATGCGTGCCCCCGATGAACTGTTCGTGCCCATCAAGCAGATCCGTGACCTGCCCGACCGCGAAACCCTGTTGCTGATGACCGGCAGCCAGGGCGAACCGCTGGCGGCCCTCAGCCGCATCTCCCGCGGCGAGCACCCCCAGGTGCAGGTGAAGTCCACTGACACGATCATCTTTTCGGCCAGCCCGATCCCCGGTAACACCATCTCGGTGGTGAACACCATCGACCGCCTCATGATGATGGGCGCCAAGGTCGTCTACGGCAAAGGCGAGGGCATCCATGTCTCCGGCCACGGCTGCCAGGAAGACCACAAGCTGATGCTGGCGCTGGCCAAGCCGAAATTCTTCGTGCCCGTGCATGGTGAGCACCGCATGCTCGTCTGCCATTCCAAGACGGCCCAGTCGATGGGGGTGCCGGCTGACCACATCCTGATCATCGACAACGGTGACGTGGTGGAGCTCACCCCCGACACCATCCACAAGGGCGAACCGGTCAAGGCCGGCATCGAACTGCTCGACGCCTCCCGAAACGGCATCGTTGATGCCCGGGTGCTCAAGGAACGCCAGCAGCTGGCCGAGGACGGTGTGATCACCCTGCTGGCGGTGATCACCACCGACGGCGTGATGGCGGCGCCGCCCCGGGTCAATCTGCGCGGTGTGGTCACCGCCGCCGATGCCCGCAAGCTCTCGGTCTGGGCCGAAAGGGAGATCACCTGGGTGCTGGAGAACCGCTGGAACCAGCTCGCCCGCAACACCGGTGGCAAGGCTCCGGATGTGGATTGGGTGGGCGTGCAACGGGAGGTGGAGGTGGGCCTGCAGCGCCGCCTGCGCCGCGAACTGCAGGTGGACCCGCTGATCATCTGCCTGGTGCAGCCCGCCCCTGCCGGCACGCCGGCCTACAAGGGCCGGGCCGATGCCGAGCCCGACACCCGTCCGGCGCCCCGCGGCGGCCGTCGGGAGGGGGGCGCGCGCCAGGCTCCTGCCGCCGTGCCCCAGCGCCAGCTGGTGACGGCCGCTGCTGCGGCGCCGGCGGCCACCATGGCGGCCCCGGCGCCAGCCGCCGCCGCGGTTGTTGTTACCAAGGCCCCTCCTGAGGAGCCGGAACCCACCGGTCGCGTCCGCCGCCGCCGCTCCGCAGCCCCTGCCGGCTGATCCGCCGATCGCCTCGGCTGGGGCCTCGGCCTCAGCCGATCTGGACCAGCATCAAGCCCCTGAGCAGGTCCTCATCGGCGATGTCCGCCGCCGTGGCGGCTGGGACCGGTTCCTTCCAGTCCAGTTCCACGTCCTCGGCCAGGGATGGATCGGCTTGGTGCAGCTCGATAAGTTCGGGCTCTTCCACCAACTCTGGAATCAGCGAGGGCTCGCTCCAGGGGGCGGCTGGCGTCGCAGCCGCAGGTTCCAGGAGGGGCTGGGTCTCGACAGCCTCGATGGGGGCTGGTACGGATAGCGTTGTTGCGGCCGTGAGCCAGGGGGCCGCCGGGCCTGGGACACCGCTGGTGGGGGCCTCAGTCGGGGCTGGCTCGGCGCGCGGTTCTTCGATGCCGCACTGGTTCAGTCCCTGCGCGGCGATCCTGGTGAGGGCGGCTTCGCTGCTCTGGGCCGCCACGGCTTTGTAGTACCCGGCAGCTGCGCTCTTGTCGGTACAGCCGTAGAGCTGGGTGTGCCCCAGCAGCAGCTGCAGCCGCATCTGCAGTCCCACCAGCTGGGGGTTGTCCGACTGCCGCAGCTGCAGCAGCAGTCCCTCCCCCTCCTGCAGCACCACGGCCCAGTTCTCCTTCGCGTAGGCCTGCTCGATCACCGCGTAGCGCTGGGCGGCTTCGTTGGCGGTGGTCTCAGCCATGGAGCACGTCATGGGTGCGGACCCACAGTGTGCTGCGATCCCAGTGCAGTTGCCATCCTCCAGGCAGATCCAGACAGCCCGGATCCCCTCCCCGGGCCAGCCGGCTGACCAGCCTGTCGAGGCTGGTGGCGCCCGGGGCGTTCCCCAGGTGCCGGTGCAGCCAGTGCTGCAGCAGCCGGCGCTGGCTGGCTGGGGCCAGGCTGGCCAGCCGCCGGCGTGGCAGCTGCCCGGGAGTCGCTTCGGCCTCCAGGGCCCCCAGGGCCAGCTCCAGCAGTTCTGCCTCCGCCTCGACCTGCTGCTCCAGCCGTTCCGCCTGGGCGCTGATCCGCCGGCTGGCTCCGGGGTGGAGGGCTTCCAGCACCGGCATCACCTCGGCGCGCAGCCGGTTGCGGGCGAAGCGCCGATCCGCGTTGCTGCTGTCCTCCCAGACGGGCAGGCGGCGCTCCCGGCAGAGACGGCCGGTGTCGGCGCGATCAAACACCAGCAGGGGGCGGGCCAGCTGCAAGGCGCCGGCCTCCGGCCCGAGGCGGCGACTGGCCCCGAGGCTGGCGAGGCCGCGCAGGTGGCTGCCGCGGGCCAGGTTGAGCAGCACCGTTTCGGCCCGGTCGCTGGCGGTGTGACCTGTGACCACATGGCTGCAGGGCCAGCGCTGCGCCGCCTTGGCCAGGCAGCCGTAGCGCCAGTCCCGGGCTGCCGCTTCGCTGCCCGGGACTGGATCGGCCCGATCAACAACCAGCTCCAGGCCCTGGCTGCGGGCCCACTGTAGCAGTTCATTGGCCTGGCGCGCGGCGTCGGGGCGCCAGCCGTGATCCCCGTGCCACAGCTGCAGCCGCCAGCCATGCAGAGGCTGCAGGTCGAGCAGGAGGGTGGTCAGGGCCATGGAGTCCTGCCCCCCCGACACGGCCAGCAGCAGGCGCTCCCCCGCCGGCAGCAGGGAGGGGCGCCGCAGCAGATGGCGGTGCAGGCGCGCCTGGTCGCGTCCCCAGGGCCGCCGCGGCTGGCTTGGGTCGGGTGGGAGAATCACGTCACGCTTCCGTTCGCTCGCCAATGTCCCGTCTCTCCAGCCTGCCCACCGCCCTGCAGCAGGCGATCCGCCAGGGGCGCGCGCTGAAGGTGATCGCCGGGCTGGACAACTTTGAGGCGGCCCGGGTGCAGCAGGTGGTCAGGGCCGCCGCCGCCGGTGGCGCCGACCTGGTGGATCTGGCCTGTGAGCCGGGCCTGGTGCGCCTGGCCCGCGAGCTGGCACCCCAGCTGCCGATCTGTGTTTCGGCGGTGGATCCGGCCCTGTTCCCGCCAGCCGTGGACGCCGGCGCGGCCATGGTGGAAATCGGCAACTACGACAGCTTCTATCCCCAGGGCCGCGTCTTCGGTGCTGACGAGGTGCTGGCGCTGACCCGCCGCAGCCGCGAGCTGCTGCCCGAAACCGTGCTCTCGGTCACCGTGCCCCACACCCTTCCCCTCGATGCGCAGGAACGGCTGGCGGTGGAACTGGTGGCTGCGGGCGCCGATCTGATCCAGACCGAGGGGGGAACCAGCGCCCGTCCCCTGAGTGCCGGCGCCCTGGGGCTGATCGAAAAGGCAGCCCCCACCCTGGCGGCCGCCCATGCCATCAGCCGGGCGGTGGCCGTGCCGGTGCTGTGTGCCTCCGGTCTGTCGGCCGTCACGGTGCCGATGGCCCTGGCCGCCGGAGCCGCCGGCGTCGGTGTGGGCTCCGCCGTCAATCGCCTCGACGACCAACTCGCCATGGTGGCGGTGGTGCGTGCCCTGCGGGAAGCGATGCCGATGGCGGCGGTGGTTCAAAGCGAACGGCCTTAGTAAGCTGAAAGGGTTGCGGCACCGCTTCCCATGGGCTCGTTGACCTGGCTCCTGCAATGGCCGATCCGGGCCCTGATTCTGCTGCTGGTGGCGCGACTGCCCGTGGGGGTGGAGCTGGCGAGTTTCAGCGCCGCCCTGCTGTCGGCCATCATCATCGCCCTGCTGGGCACCCTGCTGGTCGTCCCCCTGAAGCTGCTGCTGGGGCCGATCTGGTTCGTCTCTTCCTTCGGGGGGCTGATCAGCCCGGTGTCGTTCCTGTTCAACTGGCTGATCACGATCATCCTGTTCAGCCTGGCCGCCTGGCTGATCAAGGGGTTCCGCCTGCACAACGGTCTGATCAGCGCCATCCTCGGGGCGTTGGCCTACAGCGTCCTGAGCAGCGTGGTGCTGGGCTGGATGGGTCTGGACGTGCCGCTCACCAGGGCGATGGCCGCGGTCTCCGGGGTGGGTTGATCGGTTATCCCCGCCGAGCCGTTCCCCGGGGGTGAACGCCAGAATGGCCTGATGCTTTTCCAGCTTCACGCCCCCTACGTCCCCAAGGGTGACCAACCCACCGCCATCGAAGCGATGGTGAAGGGCGTTGATGGAGGCGAGCGCTTCCAGACCCTGTTGGGGGCCACCGGCACCGGCAAGACCTTCTCGATCGCCAACGTGATCGCCCGCACGGGGCGTCCCACCCTGGTGCTGGCCCACAACAAAACCCTGGCGGCCCAGCTTTGCAACGAGTTGCGGGAATTCTTCCCCAACAATGCCGTTGAATATTTCATCTCCTATTACGACTACTACCAGCCCGAGGCCTACGTCCCCACCTCGGACACCTACATCGCCAAGACCGCCTCGATCAACGAGGAGATCGACATGCTGCGGCACTCGGCCACCCGGTCGCTGTTCGAGCGGCGCGATGTGATCGTGGTGGCCTCGATCAGCTGCATCTACGGCCTCGGCATCCCCTCGGAGTACCTCAAGGCCGCCGTCAAGTTCGAGGTGGGCGACAAGCTCGATCTGCGCCATTCGCTCCGGGACCTGGTCAACAACCAGTACTCCCGCAACGACATTGAGATCAGCCGCGGCCGCTTCCGGGTGCGGGGCGATGTGCTGGAGATCGGACCCGCCTATGAAGACCGGCTGGTGCGGATCGAGCTGTTCGGCGATGAGGTGGAGGCAATCCGCTATGTGGATCCCACCACCGGCGAAATCCTCCAGAGCCTGGAGGCGATCAACATCTACCCGGCCAAGCACTTCGTGACGCCGAAGGAGCGGCTGAAGGGTGCGATCCAGGCGATCCGCTCTGAGCTGCGCGAACGCCTGGATCTGCTCAACGGCCAGGGGCGGCTGCTGGAGGCCCAGCGCCTGGAGCAGCGCACCACCTACGACCTGGAGATGCTGGAGCAGGTGGGCTACTGCAACGGGGTCGAGAACTACGCCCGTCACCTGTCGGGCCGGGAGGCCGGTACCCCGCCCGAATGCCTGATCGACTATTTCCCCGACGACTGGCTGCTGGTGGTGGATGAGAGCCACGTGACCTGCTCCCAGCTACAGGCCATGTACAACGGCGATCAGAGCCGCAAGCAGGTGCTGATCGAGCATGGCTTCCGCCTGCCCAGCGCCGCCGACAACCGGCCCCTCAAGGGGGACGAGTTCTGGACCAAGGCGCGGCAGACCATCTTCGTGTCGGCCACCCCCGGCGCCTGGGAGCTGGCCCAGAGCAAGGAGCAGGTGGTACAGCAGGTGATCCGCCCCACCGGCGTGCTCGATCCGATCGTGGAGGTGCGCCCCTCCGAGGGCCAGATCGATGACCTGCTCGGGGAGATCCGGGTGCGGGCCGATCGCCAGGAGCGGGTGCTGGTCACCACCCTCACCAAGCGGATGGCGGAGGACCTCACCGATTACCTGGCTGAGAACGGGGTGCGGGTGCGTTATCTGCACTCGGAGATCCATTCGATCGAACGGATCGAGATCATCCAGGACCTGCGCAATGGCGCCTACGACGTGCTCGTGGGGGTGAACCTGCTGCGGGAGGGCCTTGATTTGCCCGAGGTGTCCCTGGTGGCGATCCTCGACGCCGACAAGGAGGGCTTCCTGCGGGCGGAACGCTCCTTGATCCAGACCATCGGTCGGGCGGCGCGCCACATCGATGGGGTGGCGCTCCTCTATGCCGACAACCTCACCGATTCGATGGCCAGGGCCATCTCCGAGACCGAACGGCGTCGGGTGATCCAGCATGCCTACAACGAACGCCATGGCATCACCCCCACGCCGGCCGGCAAGCGGGCGGGCAACGCGATCCTCACCTCGCTTGAGCAGTCACGCCGACTCAACGACGACCAACCTGAGGCGGCGACCGAACAGGCCGAGCCGTACCAGGTGCCTCTCGATGCGCTGCCCGAGCTGATCACCCAGCTGGAGGAGAAGATGAAGGCGGCGGCGAAGGGCCTGGAGTTCGAGGAGGCCGCCAACCTGCGCGATCGCATCAAGAAGCTGCGCCACAAGCTGGTGGGTCGGCCAGCGGCCTAGAGCGCGCGCCGATCCAGCGCTTCGGCCAGGCGGTTGGCGGCGGCGGCCAGTTCGGCCTGGGGGTCGGGCCCGGCATCGAGGGCCTTGGCCTCCTCCTGGCGACGCATCCCTTCGATCGCCCGCACGATCAGGAACACCACAAAGGCGATCACCAGGAAGTTGATCAGGGCCACGACCACCGTGCCGGCGGGCCAGGCGCTGATCGAATCGACCCGCGCGGCCTTCAGGGCCGGCTCCAGTGCGTTGGTCATCACCAGACTGACGATGGCATCGACCACCTTGGCGAAAGCGGAGCCGATCACCACGGCCACCGCCAGATCGACCACATTGCCCTTGTTGATGAAATCCTTGAAGTCGCTCAGGAAGGATGACGCGCCGCGCCGGGCCATGGGAATCATTCGTGAAGACTGACCTTTCCTACCCCATGGCCGTGGGCCAGTCTGTTCAATCGGTTCGAGACGAAGCAGTTGGCCATCGCCGGCGCCATCGGTGAGCGCAGACAGGGAACCGTCCGGTCCCTGGCGCACGTCCCTCACCCTGGCGCCGGCGAAGAGATCACCCCGCCAGCCCGGGTAGCGATCACCGTTGTAGACGGCCAGGCCGGAGGGGGCGATGGCGGGGCCGAAGGACTCACGACTGTGGGTCACCGTCGGCCAGCCGTTGTTCTCCCCGGCTTCGATCCGGTTGAGCGCGTCGCCGCCTTTGGCGCCGTGTTCGCTGGCCCAGATCCGGCCGCCCTGGCGATCGATGGCCAGCCCCTGGATGTTGCGGTGCCCCTGGCGGGGCTGCCGGCTTTGCGCTGCGGCACCGCGAACAGCACCTGCAGCTCGCTGAGGCCACGTCCAGCAGGCCCCCCTGGCCGGCGGCCAGCACCTCGGGCACACCACGGATCGGTTCGGCCTGCAGCACACCGCCCCGCACCAGACGCAATCGGCCCGGCCGCCAGCCCGTTCAGGATCGGGGAACGGCGACGGGCCATGGTGTGGGGGAGATCTCCAGCAGAACCAGGTCGCGCAGGTCGTGGAGCAGGGCCAGCTCGGTGCTGCTGAGCTGGCGCGGCCGGGTGTCGATCAGGCAGAGGGTGCCCAGGCAGGTCCCATCGTCGAGGATCAGGGGCGAGCCCGCGTAGAAGCGGATGCGCGGCTCCCGCAGCACCAGCGGATTGTCCGCGAAGCGGTCATCGAGCCAGGTGTCCGCCACCAGCAGATCCGACTTCTGGGCGACCGCATGGGCGCAGAAGGCCAGATCACGGGAGGTCTGGCCGGTGGCCAGACCGTGGCACGACTTGAACCATTGCCGCTCCGCATCGATCAGGCTGATCAGGGCGATGGGCACATCAAAGGCGGCGGCGGCGATCCGGGTCAGACGGTCGAAGCGTTCCTCCCGCTCCGTGTCCAGCAGGCCCAGTTCCCCCAGGCGTCGCAGGCGCCGCCGCTCGTCGCCCGGTGGCCGGGCCCGCTGCCAGCGGCAGGGGCTGCCCAGGCTCCAGGCCCGAAGCCTGGCGCGCAGGAAGCTCTCGGAGATGGGCCGCACCAGCCACTCGTTGACCAGGGGATCGTCCCGCCGGCCCAGGTCCTCCTCGGCGGCCAGCATCAGGATGGGGGTGTCGGCCACCGCCGAGCCCAGGGACTCCCGCAGGCGGCGGAGCAGACCGGGGCCTTCTGCTGCTGGTGCCGGCTCCAACAGCAGCAGCGAGGCCCCCTGGCGCTCGAAGGCCTGCATCAGCTCCGCTTCCGTGCGGGCCACCCGGCAGGGCAGGTCCTCCAGGCGCAGGGCCGTGGTGAGGGCGGCCTCCAGATCCCTGTCCGCCACCCACACCAGGGCCGGAGGGCCGCTGGGCGTCTCCACCTGGCTTGCGCCCCCGCCAGCCTCCGGGTTGGCGCCGGCGCCCGGGGTGGGGGAGGTGCGCAGCACCAGTCCCTCCGAGGCCGCCATCACCTCCAGGGGGGAACCCCGATCGGCCAGATCGGCACGCACCCGGGCCAGGATCAGGTCGATGGCCGCATCGTTGCGCAGGGGATCGTGGTGGGTGAGCGCCAGCCGGGCCACCCCAGCCTGCTCGCAGATCCGCACGGCATATTCCACCGAGCTGTGGCCCCAGCCGAGCTTGGCCGGGAACTCCAGGGCCGTGTATTGGGCGTCGTGGATCACCAGGTCGGCCCCCTCGATGAACTCCGCGTAGTGCAGGTCCTGGCCGGACACCGGGCCGAGGCCGCTGGCCAGCTCGGCGGTGTGGGGTTCGTGGTCGCAGCAGTAGACGACCGTGGCCCCATCGGCCTGGAGCCGGTAGGCCAGGGTGAGGGCGGGATGGTTGAGGTGATGGGTCGTCACCGTCACGTCCCCGAGGCGGAAGGTGCCTTCGCTCAGGTCGTGGTAGCGGATCGTGGCCGCGAACTGGTCGAGGGTGACCGGGAAGTAGGCGTGCTGCATCTGGCCGGAGAGCACGCTGCGCAGGCTGCCCGAGAGGCCGCTGGGTCCGTAGACGTCCCAGGAGTGGCCGGGGGCGAAAAAGGGGGCGAAGAAGGGAAAGCCCTGGATGTGGTCCCAGTGGGTGTGGCTGATCAGCAGCGACCCCTCCATGCCGTCGGGGCGCTCCTGCATCAGGGCCTGGCCGAGGTCGTGGGCGCCGGTGCCGCAGTCGATCACCAGCAGGGTGCCGGCGTCGGAGCGGACCTCCACACAGGAGGTGTTGCCGCCGAAACGGAAGGTGTCGGGGCCGGGTTTGGCGATCGAACCGCGGGTTCCCCAGAACCGGACCAACATGCCGCCACCCTGGTGCCGGCTCAACCCTAGGAAGGGCAGGTGCTTTCAGTTGCGGGTGCTTCCGTTCCCTCGGCGGCGTGGCGGGTGGTGCCGCCGAGGCCGAAGGCCTGGTGCACCGCCTGCAGGGCCCGCACCCCATCGGCCTCCGCCACCACGCAACTGGTGCGGATCTCGCTGGTGGCGA
This sequence comes from Cyanobium sp. Cruz-8D1, assembly GCF_024345975.1. Lineage (GTDB taxonomy): Bacteria > Cyanobacteriota > Cyanobacteriia > PCC-6307 > Cyanobiaceae > Cyanobium. Next base: position 44,901 of record NZ_JAGQCD010000016.1, read on the forward strand.
TCAGGGAGATGTTGATGCCCGCCTCGGCCAGGGAACGGAACATCCGTGCCGCTGTGCCGGCGGTGCAGGCCATCCCGGCACCCACGGCGCTGACCCTGGCGATGGCCGGGCCCTCCTCGAAGCAGGCGCCGTCCCACTGCCGCAGGACCGGGGCCAGGGCCCGCTCGGCCCCCGGCCGGTCGTCGCGGCGCAGGGTGAAGCTCATGTCCCGGCGCCGGTCCTCGGGGCCGCCGTGGGTGCGCTCCGACTGCACGATGGCGTCCAGACTGATGCCCGCATCGGCCAGGGCCCGGCAGATGGCCGCGGCGGCCCCCGGCCGATCGGACACCCGGCGCACCGACACCTGCACCTGGTCGCGGTCGAGGGCCACCCCCCGCACCGCCGGATCGCCCAGGTGGCAGGGGGGTGGATCGTGGCGCAGCTGCTGGTCGGCCAGCTCGAACGCCTCCCCGGCGGCCCGCAGGGCCCGGGCCCCCAGCGGGCCCTCCACCACGCAGCTCACCTTCACCTCGCTGGTGGCGATCAGGCGCAGGTTGATGCCGAGGCGGGCCATGGTGTCGAACAGGCGGGCTGCCACCCCCGGCCGGCCCAGGATCCCGGCGCCGGCGATGCTCAGCTTGGCCATGCCGGCTTCGGCCGTGAGCCGGGCGCCATCGGCCCCCATGGCGGCCAGCACCTCCTGGCAGACCCGCCGGGCCGGTTCCATTTCCGACGCCGCCAGGGTGAAGGCGATGTCGTTGCTGGTGCCCTCGTGGGTGGCCTGCACGATCAGGTCCACGTTCAGCCCGGCGGCGCCGAGGGCCTCGAACAGGGTGGCGGCCACTCCCGGCCTGTCGGGCACATGGGAGAGGGCCAGCACCGCCTGGTCTGTCTCGAGTTCGGCGCCATCCACGGGCCGGCCCAGCTCCAGCCCTTCGCTACCGATCGGGCGGGCCGGACCACTGGTGAGGCGGGTGCCGGGGGCCTGGCTCCAGCTGGAGCGCACCGTCAGGGGCACCCCGTAGTTGCGGGCGATCTCCACGGCCCGGGGGTGGAGCACCGCGGCCCCGAGGCTGGCCAGTTCCAGCATCTCGTCGCAGCTGACACTGGCCATCAGCTGGGCATCGCTCACCTTGCGGGGATCGGTGGTCAGCACCCCGGGCACGTCGGTGTAGATCTCGCAGCCGTCGGCGCCGAGGGCGGCCGCCAGTGCCACCGCCGAGGTGTCGGAGCCGCCCCGGCCCAGGGTGGTGATCTCCGGGGTGCCGGCGTGGCCGCTGCTGGTGCCCTGGAAGCCGGCCACCACCACCACGTAGCCGTCCTCCAACAGGCGGCGCAGCCGTTCGGTGCGCACCTCGAGGATGCGGGCCCGGCCATGGGCTGATTCGGTGATGATCCCCGCCTGGGTGCCAGTCATCGAGACGGCGGGGACGCCTTCGGTGTGCAGGGCCATCGACAGCAGGGCGATCGACACCTGCTCACCCGTGGCCAGCAGCATGTCCATCTCCCGCCGCGGCGGGTCGCTGCAGAGGCTGGCGGCCATGCCGGTGAGCTGGTCGGTGGTGTGGCCCATGGCCGAGACCACGATCACCAGTTCGTGGCCCTCCTCGCGGCTGGCGGCGATGCGGCGGGCCACCGCCCGGATCCGCTCGGTGTCAGCCACCGACGTCCCCCCGAACTTCTGTATCAGCAGGCCCATGGGCTCGTCGCCGGCGCGTCGGGCTCGATTATCGACGCGGGGCGTTGCCGGGCTGGGCCAGGGCGGCCAGCAGGAAGCCGTCCCGGAAGGCATCGCCGGGGTCGGCGCCGCGCTTGAGGGCGGCCTCCACGTCGAGCAGGCGGCGCAGCAGGGCCAGCAGCTGCTCGGGGCTGCGGCCGCGGATCTGTTTGCGCATCACGTAGATCCGCTTGGGATTGCCGATCCCCGCGGCTTTGGCGATCACGGCCACGTCCTGCTCGCCGCTGCGCTCCAGCAGGCACACCCAGAGCCAGCCCCGGATCTGACTGGCCAGGGCCGCCACGATGCGCAGGGCCGGTTCGTTGGCCTCCAGCAGCGCTTCCACAAGGGCGATCGCCTCGGCGGGGCGCTGGGCCAGCAGGGCATCCCCCACGGCCAGGCTGCTGGTGACCTGGCCGCCGATCAGGGCGGCCACCGCCTCGGCTGTGATGGGGCCCGCGGCGCTGCCGGTGTGCAGCGCCAGCTTCTCCAGCTCACTGGCCAGCCGCAGACCGTCGCTGCCGATCGCTTCGGCCAGGGCTTCGGCCGCCGCCGGGGCCAGGGCCAGGCCCCGCTCCCGGGCGGCGCTCTCCACCCGCTCGATCTGGCCGGCCCCGTCCCAGATCGGCGGCAGGGTGAAGGACCGCTCCTCCGCCACGGCCCGCAGTCGCTTGGTGGTGCGCAGCCGGGCGTCGGGCTTGCCCTCGCTCACCAGGAACAGGTGGCCATCGGCGGGGATGAGCTCGAGGGCGGCCTCCAGCTGGGCGGCCAGCTCCGCCGGACAGGCCTGGCAGAAGGGACTGCGCTGCAGCACCACCACCCGGGCCCCGGCGCCGAAGGGGGCCGTTCGGGCCTCCTCCAGGGCTTGGGCCGCCTGGCCGGGATCGCCGCCATCGAGGCGGCTGAGGTTGATCGTGGCCCAGGCCGGATCCACCAGGGCCTCGATCTGGGCCGCCAGGGCCCGCTGGCGGGCGGCTTCATCGTCGCCCCAGTAGAGGTGAATCGGCATCAGGGCAGGGGTGGCGCCGGCAGGGGCAGGGCGGCGAGCAGGCGGGGGTCCCGGCTGATCATCGCCGTGGCGCCCCCCTGCAGGGCCGAGGCCAGCTCCAGGGCCACGTCGGGTGCCACCGCGGCGTGGAGGCCTGGCCGTTGCAGGCGCGCCGCCGCCAGGGCGACCTGGGGCGTGAGACTCACCAGGGTCCAGGCCGTCGGGTCGCTGAACACCGCTTCGTAGCGGGCCGCCAGGGCTTCGTCCCCCAGGCGCAGGGGCCCTTCCATCAGCGTCATCAAGGTGGCCATGCTGAGCACGCCGCGCCAGCGCCCGGCCGCGATCGCGGCGATCAGGGGCTCCGAGTGGCGGCTGGAGGCGTCGCCGCGCAGGTAGGGAATCAGCACCGTGGCGTCGACGGCCACAGCCGAGCCGAGGGACTGGCCGGTGCTGCTCTCCAGGGGCTGGACCGGCCAGGGTTGGCTCGGCGGGAGCGGATCCGGCCAGCAGGCGCGGCCGCTGCCCCTGAGGGCGATCAAGGCCTGCCGCTGGGGACGATGGCGCCGCCAGAGCGGCACCAGGGCCGCCACAGGGTGACCGTGGCGCGAGATCAGCGTCTCCTCGCCCCCATGGGCCCGATCGAGCAGCTCCGGAAAGCGCTTCCTGGCCTCCAGGACGCCGAGGGTGTCCTGGGGTGCGCAGGCGAAAATTTATTCTGTACACAATGTACAGGTTTTGATCTGGCTCGGCAGAGGCCCCCGCTCACCCGGAGCACGGCCAGGGTGCATCCCGTAGCCTCGCCCTTTCCGCCCCGGTGGCCATCACCGCGCCGGCGGGGCAGCTCGGAGCGCCGCAGGCGATGGACAGCCAGGCGATCAACAGATCTGAGGCTTGCCTCGATCACCCGATCTTTCGGGAGAGCGTGCGGCGCATCCGCGCCTGGCTGGGGCCCACCGGCCTGGAGGGGGTGGAGCGGGAGCTGCTGGAACGCCTGGTGCACAGCAGCGGCGATCTGGCCCTGGCGCCGGATCTGCGCCTTGGCCCGGGGGCCTGCGCCTCCGGCCTCAAAGCCCTGGCGGCCGGCGCGCCGATCCTCACCGACACGGCGATGGCCGCGGCGGCCGTGGCGCCCATGGCCCGGCGCACCTTCGCCAACCCGGTCCATTCGGTGCTGGCCTGGGCGCCGGCCGCCGCTCCCGCCGGTGGCACCCGGGCGGCGGCGGGCATGGAGCGGGCGCTGCTGGAGCACCCGGGGGCGGTGGTGCTGGTGGGCAGCGCCCCCACGGCCCTGGAGCGGCTGTTGGAGCTGGTCGAGGCCGGAACCATCGCCGCCCCGGCCCTGGTGATCGGCATGCCGGTGGGGTTCGTGGGGGTGGCCGAGAGCAAGCGCCACCTGGCGGCCAGCGATCTGGTGCAGATCAGGCTGGAGGGCAGCAAGGGCGGCGCCGGATTGGTGGGTGCCGCCGCCAATGCCTTGTTGCGCCGGGCCTGGCTGGATCAGGCGGCTCAGGATCAGGCAGTCGAGGATCAGGCGGCCCTGGATCCCCCATGAAGGCCCACCGCCACGTGGCTGTTGGCCTCGATCCGGCCCAGCACCTGGCGGGCCCGCAGCACCACCGAGGCAGGAACGCCCGCCAGGCGTGCGGCCTCAATGCCGTAGCTGCGGCTGGCGCCGCCCCGGCAGACCCGGTGCAGGAAGACCAGGTCGTTGCCGGTTTCCTCCACCAGCACCTGGGCATTGCCGACGTTGGGCAGCAGCTCGGCGAGCTCGTTGAGCTCGTGGTAATGGGTGGCGAAGATGGTGCGGGCGCCGATGCCGTCGGCCAGGTGCTCGGCGACGGCCCAGGCGATCGAGAGGCCATCGAAGGTGGCCGTGCCCCGGCCGATCTCGTCGAGCAGCACCAGGGAGCGGGGGCTGGCGTGGTGAAGGATGTTGGCCGTTTCGGCCATCTCCACCATGAAGGTGGACTGGCCGCTGGCCAGGTCGTCGACGGCCCCCACCCGGGTGAAGATGCGGTCGGCGATGCCGAGGCGGGCGGAGCGCGCCGGGATCCAGCTGCCGATCTGGGCCATCAGCTGAAGCAGGCCGCTCTGGCGCAGATAGCAGCTCTTGCCACTGGCATTCGGCCCGGTGAGCACGATCAGATCTGGTGCCGGTGCTCCGTCAGCCTCCGGAGACCCCAGCTGCAGGTCGTTGGGGGTGAAGGACGCGTCGACCAGCAGCTGCTCCACCACCGGATGGCGCCCCGCCTCGATCACCAGCTCGCGCCCCTCGCTGAGCTCGGGCCGGCAGTAGCCAGAGGTGGCCGCCACCTCCGCCAGGGAGGCCAGGGCATCGAGTTCCGCCACCCGCCGGGCGGCCGCCCGCACGGGCCCTGCCGCTTCCCCCACGCTGCGGCGCAGCTCGCAGAACAGGTCGTACTCCCGCTGGCAGGTGCGGGCCCGCAGCTGCAGGATCCGGCCTTCGCGGCCCTTGAGCTCGGGGGTGACGAAGCGTTCCTCGTTGGCCAGGGTCTGGCGGCGGATCCAATGGTCCGGAACAGCGGCGGCCCGGGCCCGGCTCACCGCCAGGAAGTAGCCGAAGCTGCGGTGGTACTGGAGGCGCAGGTTGGGGTTGCCGCTGGCCCGGCGCTCGATCGCCTCCTGCCGGGAGAGCCAGGCCTCCTGGTCGTCGAGCTGGTTGCGCAGGCCGTCGAGCACCGGATCGACCCCGTCGTGGAGCAGCCCGCCCTCGCTCAGCGACAGGGGCGGCGTCTCCACCAGGTGGTGACGCACCTGTTCGGCCAGGGCGGCCAGCTCGGGCCAGGGACCCTTGAGGACCACCAGGGGGGCGCTGCGGCAGGAGGCCACCAGGGCCGCCAGGCGGGGCAGGCGCTCGAGGCCATCGGCGAGGGCCACCAGGTCGCGGGCGGAGGCACTGCCGGCGCCGGCCCGACCCGCCAGGCGCTCCAGATCCCCCATGGGCCGCAGCAGCCGGCGCAGAGCCAGCCGCAGGGGCCGCTGCTCCACCAGCTCGCTCACCGCCTCCTGGCGCTCCAGGATCGCGGCGCGGTCCACCAGGGGGGCCTCGATCCAGCGCCGCAGGCAGCGGCCGCCCATGGCGGTGGTGGTGCGGTCGAGGGCCCAGAGCAGGGAGCCCTGCAGGGAGCCGCCTAGCTGGGTGCGGGTGAGTTCCAGGTTGCGGCGGGTCTGGGCGTCGAGCACCAGCTGGTCGCCGGCGTGCCAGAGCCGGGGCCTTTCCAGCGGGATGGCCGCGGGTTCGGCCTGGGTGGTGTCCAGGTAGGCCAGCAGGCCCCCGGCGGCCCGCAGCGCCAGGGGGGCTTCCCCCAGCCCCAGGCCATCAAGGCTGGCCAGCCGGAAACGGCGGCGCAGCAGGGCGGCGGCTTCGGTGGTTTCGAAGGGCGTGCGGGCCAGGGGGGTGAGCCGCAGGCCCTCGGGGCACCAGGCGGGGGTGTCCCCCTGGCCGGGCCAGACCACCTCGGCGGGCTCCAGCTGCAGCAGCTCCTGGTGCAGGCTGCCGCTGCCGTCCCGTTCGGTCAGCCGGAATTCGCCGGTGCTGACATCGGCGACGGCCAGGCCCCAGCGACCGGCGTGGCTGCCGTCGCCGTCGAGCACCACGGCGCAGAGCCAGTTGTTGCGGCGGGCCGCCAGCATCCCCTCCTCCAGCACCGTGCCGGGGGTCAGCACCCGGGTGATGCCGCGGCGCAGCAGGGCCCCCTTGGCGGGGGTGGCCTCCAGCTGGTCGCAGAGGGCGACGCTGAGGCCGCGGCGCACCAGGTCGGCGCAGTAGCGCTCGGCGGCGTGGTGGGGGATGCCCGCCATCGGCACCCGGCCCAGGGCCTTGCCGGCGTCCTTGCCGGTGAGGGTGAGCTCCAGCAGACGCGAGAGCAGGATCGCGTCCTCGAAGAAGAACTCGAAGAAGTCGCCGAGGCGATAGAGCAGTACCCGGTCCGGATGGGCCGCCTTCAGCTCCACGTAGTGCCGCAGCACCGGGGTGAGCGCCGCCGGATCCACCAGGGAATGGTGGTGCCAGCGGGGCAGGTCGTCGTCGGGCTCCGGGCTCTCGCTCTTGGCCGGCTCCGGCTCTGGAGCCACTGGCCGCCGCCGCCGCGCACGCGGCCTGGCGCTGGCATCGGCAAGCAGCGTCTGCTCATCAAAGCCGACTTCGGGCTCCGGCGCCGGCGCCACGTCACCCCCAAACAAGTCGCCCTGCAGGCTGGCGTCGTCGCTGAGCGGGAGCTGCTGCTGCACTTCCCTGGCCATGGGCCCGCCGCCTGGAGCGCCCCGATCGTAGGGGGCCTGCCGGGGAGACCCTCACGAGGCTGGCGGAGGAGGCCCGGATGCTGCTCAACTGGGTCGTGAGCTTCTGCGTGGTCTGATCCCTTGACGGTTTTCGAAGGTCGCTTCACCGATGTCGCCGGTCTGCGGATCGGCCTGGTGATCGCCCGCTTCAACGATCTGGTGACCGGCAAGCTGCTGAGCGGCTGCCTTGATTCCCTTTCCCGCCACGGCATTGATGTGGGCCCCGAGAGCAGCCAGCTCGACGTGGCCTGGGTGCCGGGCAGCTTCGAGATTCCCCTGGTGGCCCAGCGGCTGGCCGCCAGCGGCCGCTACCAGGTGGTGATCACCCTGGGGGCGGTGATCCGCGGCGACACCCCCCACTTCGATGTGGTCGTGGCCGAGGTGAGCAAGGGGGTGGCCGCCGTGGCCCGCGACACCGGCGTGCCGGTGATCTTCGGGGTGCTCACCACCGACACCCTGCAGCAGGCCCTGGAGCGGGCCGGCATCAAAAGCAACCTGGGCTGGAGCTACGGCCTCCAGGCCCTGGAGATGGGCAGCCTGATGGCGGCGCTAGCCAAGCAACAGCCATGAACCGCAAGGGACTCATCCTGGCGGGGGGTAGCGGCACGCGCCTGGCCCCCCTCACCACCGCCGTCAGCAAGCAGCTGGTGCCGGTGTACGACAAGCCGATGATCTACTACCCGCTCAGCACCCTGATGTTGGCGGGGATCCGCGAGGTGCTGGTGATCACCACCCCCACCGACCGGGCCGCCTTCGAGCGGCTGCTGGGGGACGGGTCGGCCTGGGGCATGGAGATCCGCTATGCGGTGCAGCCCAGCCCCGATGGCCTGGCCCAGGCGTTCCTGATCGGCGCCGATTTCCTCGACGGAGCCCCGGCGGCCCTGGTGCTGGGCGACAACCTGTTCCATGGCCACGACCTGATCCCCCAGCTGCAGGGAGCCAACGGCGAGCGGCCGGGGGCGACGGTGTTCGCCTATCCGGTGAGTGACCCGGAGCGCTACGGGGTGGTGGAGTTCAGCGGCGACGGCCGGGTGCTGAGCATCGAAGAGAAGCCGGCCCAGCCGCGTAGCCGCTACGCCGTGACGGGCCTGTACTTCTACGACCACACGGTGGTGGAGCGGGCCCGCCAGGTGCGTCCTTCGCCACGGGGGGAGCTCGAGATCACCGACCTCAACCAGCTCTACCTCGATGAGGGCCTGCTGCGGGTGGAGCTGATGGGCCGCGGCATGGCCTGGCTGGACACGGGCACCCCCGACTCCCTGCACGAGGCGGCCAGCTACATCCGCACCCTGGAGAAACGTCAGGGCCTCAAGGTGGGCTGCCCCGAGGAGGTGGCCTGGCGTCTGGGCTGGATCGACCACGGCCAGCTGGAGCGGCTGGCCCTGCCCCTGAAGAAATCCGGCTACGGCGACTACCTGCTGCGTCTGCTGCAGGAGGCCGCCAGCGACCACCTGGCCCTGGAGCCCCAACGATGAACGTGCAGTTCCTGGCCATCGAAGGCCCCCTGCTGCTCACCCCGGCCGTCTACGCCGATGAGAGGGGCTGGTTCAGCGAGAGCTGGAACCGGCGCCGCTTCGCCGATGCCCTCGGGGGGGAGGACGCCGACGCCCCCGAGTTCGTGCAGGACAACCACTCCCGCTCCGTGCAGGGGGTGCTGCGGGGCCTGCATTTCCAGCGGGCGCCGCACCCCCAGGGCAAGCTCGTGCGCTGCACGCTCGGGGAGGTGTTCGATGTGGCCGTCGACCTGCGCCAGGACTCCCCCACCCTGGGGAAGTGGGTGGGCGAACGGCTCAGCGCCGAGAACCAGCACCAGCTGTGGGTGCCGGTGGGCTTCGCCCATGGCTTCCTGACCCTGAGCCCGGTGGCCGAGGTGCAGTACAAGACCGCCGGCTACTGGAGCCGGGAGTGCGAGCGCTCCCTGGCCTGGAACGACCCGGCGATCGGCATCGACTGGCCCCTGCAGGAGCTCCCGGCTCCCCACCAGCCCCTGCTGGCCCCCAAGGACGCCGCGGCCCCTGGTCTGGGGGCCCTGGCGGCGGCCGGGGATCTGTTCGGCCCCCACAACGTGTGACGGATGGCTCCAGCGGCAGGCCAGCGGCCCGCTCTGCATGGCAGGATCCCTGTCGCTGCCTGATCCGGCCTCGAGCCTTGCTTCCCCATGCAGATCCTCAACACTCTCACCGTTCTGGCCCTGGTGGTGATGTCCTTCGCCCTGATCGTGGCGGTGCCGGTGCTCTACGCGAGCACCGAGGACAGCGGCCGCTCCAACCGCCTGATCCTGATCGGCGGTGCCGCCTGGGTGGCCCTGGTGCTGGTGAACTGGGGCATGAGCCTGCTGGTGGTCTGAGCGGCGTGTAAGGCCTGGTCCGCTTCAGCATCACTGCGTAAATGACCTGAATGGCTGTTCGCCATCCATGGGACTTAAAAGCAGAACCGTTGTAACCGGACAGCGCTGCTTTATCAGAGCCGGTGATGCCAGCCCAGAGGTCAGGCTGATGCAGGAATGGGAAGTTGTTGGCAAGTAAGACCCAAGGTGCCAAACAGGGCAAGTCCCAGCTGCCACCTGCGGACTTTCCGGGCGCTTCCGCCTGGTACCCATGACCATGCGTATTCAGCTCCCCTCTCCCATTTGACCAAGGGACCCCCCATGGGGCATGCTCAACAGGCCGGAGTGATTCGGCCAGGCCAAACCCAGCGCCGTCATCGGCAAAAGTGCTGGCCCCGTCAACTGCGGATGTAGCTCAGTGGTAGAGCATCTCCTTGCCAAGGAGAGGGTCGAGAGTTCGAATCTCTTCATCCGCTTGTCTGTTTCAGCATCAGCCGCTGGCCGTCCACCCGGCTGAAGCCCAGCCGTTCGTAGAAGCCCTCTCCCTTGGTGGTCATCAGGTAGACCCGTTCGGCGGCGGCCACGGGCGGGCTGGCCAGCAGTTCCTCGACGATCCGCCGGCCCAGTCCCCGGCCCTGGTGCTCCTCGGCCACCACCACGTCCCAGAGCACGGCGCGGAACACCCCGTCGCTGGTGGCGCGCCCGAATCCCACCAGCTCTCTCCCCTGCCAGGCGCTCACCACCACCTGGCTGCCGCTGAGCATCCGCCCCAGTTGGGATCGCTGCCGGCCGGTGGCCCAGAAGCTGTGGCCGTCGAGCAGGCCGCCCAGGGCCGCCAGCCGCCAGCGCAGGCGCAGGCACAGGCCGCCGTGGCGGACCAGCCGGACCGGGGCTGCGCTGGGGACTGGGGGCCTGGGGGGGGCGCTGCTCAACGGGCCGGGGTGGCGGGCATTCGCTGCAAATCCTGCTCGTTGGCCGGTGCCAGGCCGGTGCTGCCGCCGCGGTCCGTGGCCCCCCAGGTGCGGATCCCCGACGCACCAGACGCCGAGAACCCTTGCAGCAGCACGTTTCTTGGCTCTCGGCCAAGGTTTTGCGATGGTAGGGTAGGCAACTACGGACAGGCTTTCTCCATGCTCAAGCTGCTGCTGGGTGATCCCAATGCCCGCAAGCTGAAGCGCTACCAGCCGCTGGTGTCCGACATCAACCTGCTGGAAGAGGAGATCGAGCCCCTCAGCGACGAGGAGCTGCGGGGTCTGACGGCCGAGTTCCGCCAGAAGCTGGAGAAGCCCGAGACGGCCGCGCGGCGCAAGGCCCTGCTCGACGAACTGCTGCCCCAGGCCTTTGCGGTGGTGCGGGAGGCGGGCAAGCGGGTGCTGGGCATGCGCCACTTCGATGTGCAGCTGATCGGCGGCATGGTGCTGCACAACGCCCAGATCGCCGAGATGAAGACCGGCGAGGGCAAGACCCTGGTGGCCACCCTGCCGGCCTACCTCAATGCCCTCACAGGCCGTGGGGTCCACGTGGTGACGGTGAACGACTACCTCGCCCGCCGCGATGCCGAGTGGATGGGCCAGATCCACCGCTTCCTGGGGCTGAGCGTTGGCCTGATCCAGCAGGACATGAGCCCCCCAGAGCGGCGCCGCAACTACGCCTGCGACATCACCTACGCCACCAACTCCGAACTGGGCTTCGATTACCTGCGCGACAACATGGCGAGCGACATCGCTGAGGTGGTGCAGCGCGAATTTCAGTACTGCATCATCGACGAGGTGGATTCGATCCTCGTCGACGAGGCCCGCACCCCCCTGATCATCTCTGGGCAGATCGAGCGGCCCCAGGAAAAGTACATGCAGGCGGCTCGGATCGCCGGCGAGCTCGTGCGTGCCGCCGAGATGGGCAAGGACGGCATCGATCCCGAGGGCGACTACGAAGTCGACGAGAAACAGCGCAACGTCACCCTCACCGACGAGGGCTACCAGAAGGCGGAGCAGCTGCTCGGCGTCCTGGACCTCTTCAACCCCCAGGACCCCTGGGCCCACTTCATCAACAACGCCCTCAAGGCCAAGGAGCTGTTCGTCAAGGACGTCAACTACATCGTGCGCGACGCCGACGCGGTGATCGTCGACGAGTTCACCGGACGGGTGATGCCCGGTCGCCGCTGGAGCGACGGCCTGCACCAGGCGATCGAGGCGAAGGAAGCCCTCCCGATCCAGCCCGAGACCCAGACCCTGGCCAGCATCACCTACCAGAACTTCTTCCTGCTCTACCCCCGGCTGGCCGGCATGACCGGCACCGCCAAGACCGAGGAAGTGGAGTTCGAGAAGACCTACAAGCTGGAGGTGGCCGTGGTGCCCACCAACCGGAAACGTTCCCGCGCCGACTGGCCGGATCAGGTCTACAAGACCGAAACGGCGAAATGGCAGGCCGTGGCCGCCGAGACCGCCCAAGTGCACCAGTCCGGCCGTCCGGTGCTGGTGGGCACCACGAGCGTGGAGAAGTCGGAGCTGCTCTCGACCCTGCTGCAGGAGCAGGCGATCCCCCACAACCTGCTCAACGCCAAACCGGAGAACGTCGAGCGGGAGGCCGAGATCGTCGCCCAGGCGGGCCGGGCCGGCGCCGTCACTATCGCCACCAACATGGCCGGCCGGGGCACCGACATCATCCTGGGCGGCAACAGCGACTACATGGCCCGCCTCAAGCTGCGGGAGGTGCTGCTGCCCCGGCTGGTGCGCCCCGAGGAGGGCCACCGTCCCCCTGTGCCCCTGCAGCGTTCCACCGAAGCGCCGGCCGGCTTCGGTGGCGCCGTGGCGCCGAGCTCCAGACCGGCCAGCGAGGCGCGGGCCATCGGCAACCTCTATCCCTGCAGCCTCTCCGCTGACACCGAGACGGCCCTCGCCAGCCTCTCCCGTGAGCTGGTGGCGGCCTGGGGTGATCGCACCCTGACCGTGCTCGAACTCGAGGACCGCATCGCCCAGGCGGCGGAGAAGGCCCCCACCGACGATCCCCAGATCCAGCGCTTGCGGGAGCTGATCGCCCAGGTGCGCGGCGAGTACGACGGGGTGGTCAAGCAGGAGGAGGGCCAGGTCCGCAGCGCCGGAGGCCTGCATGTGATCGGCACTGAGCGCCACGAGTCGCGCCGTGTCGACAACCAGCTGCGGGGTCGGGCCGGCCGCCAGGGCGACCCGGGCAGCACCCGCTTCTTCCTCTCCCTTGAAGACAACCTGCTGCGCATCTTCGGTGGCGACCGGGTGGCGGGCCTGATGAACGCCTTCCGGGTGGAGGAGGACATGCCAATCGAATCGGGCATGCTGACGCGCTCCCTTGAGGGGGCCCAGAAGAAGGTGGAGACGTACTACTACGACATGCGCAAGCAGGTGTTCGAGTATGACGAGGTGATGAACAACCAGCGCAAGGCGGTGTACACCGAGCGACGTCGGGTGCTGGAGGGCCGGGAGCTCAAGCAGCAGGTGATCGGCTATGGCGAGCGCACCATCGACGACATCGTCGAGGCCTATGTGAATCCTGATCTGCCGCCTGAGGAGTGGGATCTCACCCGTCTGGTGGAGAAGGTCAAGGAGTTCATCTACCTGCTGGAGGATCTCTCCCCCGACCAGGTGGGTGGTCTCTCGATGGAGGAACTCAAGGCTTTCCTGCAGGAGCAGATGCGCAATGCCTATGACATCAAGGAGGGCCAGATCGAACAGATGCGCCCCGGCCTGATGCGGGAAGCGGAGCGCTTCTTCATCCTCCAGCAGATCGACACCCTCTGGCGTGAACATCTGCAGGCCATGGAAGCCCTGCGGGAGTCGGTGGGCCTGCGGGGGTATGGCCAGAAAGATCCCCTGATCGAATACAAGAACGAGGGGTACGACATGTTCCTGGAGATGATGACCCAGATGCGCCGCAACGTGATCTACTCGATGTTCATGTTCCAGCCCCAGGTGCCGCAGGCGGTGACGGCCTGAGGGGGGTCTCCTCCCCATTCGCGGTTTCGCCCAGGAATTCCAGGATCTCCCGATCGCGCAGGTTCTGGGCGTTGCCACTGCAGGGCTCCTGCAGCGGCCTGCCGGCGGCCACTTCCTTCAGGCAGGCCTGCAGCCGGTTGACGTCGTTCTCGAGGCTGTCGATCCGCTCCATCAGGTTGCGGATCACCGATGCCTCCGCATCCGGCAGGGCGGAGTGGGCCAGGGGATCGATGCGAGCCCCCGCCTGGTGGATCACCCGGCCGGGAATGCCCACCACGGTGCTGTCGGCCCCCACGTTGCGCAGCAGCACTGAACCGGCACCGATGCGGGTGTTGATGCCCACGGTGATGGCCCCCAGCACCTTCGCTCCCGCCCCCACCACGACGTTGTCCATCAAGGTGGGGTGACGCTTGCCGTGCTCCTTGCCCGTGCCGCCGAGCGTCACCCCCTGGTAGAGGAGGCAGTTGTCGCCGATGACGCTGGTCTCGCCGATCACCACGCCCATGCCGTGGTCGATGAACACCCCGCGGCCGATCCTGGCCCCGGGGTGGATCTCCACCCCGGTGAGCAGGCGCCCCAGTTGGCTCAGCATCCGCGGCAGCAGGGGCAGCCCCAGCCGCCACAGGCGGTGGCTGAGGCGGTGCAGCTCCAGGGCGTGGAAGCCCGGGTAGCAGAGCAGGATCTCCAGGGTGCCCCTGGCCGCCGGATCCCGCTGCCGGATGATGGCCAGGTCGGCCCTGAGTGCATCGAGCATGGTGGGATCCTTCAGGTGCCCGGTTCGGGGGAGCGCACGTCGGTGCTTGTGAAGTCATCCCCCTTGCAGAGCAGCGGCATGTTCAGGGCCCTGGCCAGTCCGTAGCTGAAGCAATCGCCCAGATTCAGGCCAGCCTGGTGCCCCTTGCCGAACTCGCGCCAGCCCCTGAGCGCCCACAGCAGATGGCTCTGATCAAAGGGCAGCACCTTAATGTCCAGGGCCTGGCAGAGGGAGTCGACGGCCTCGCTGGAGGCGCCGAAGCGGCTTCCTTCGGCCACCAGGGAGGCTTCCAGCTTCGTTGCCGCTGACATCAGCAGCATCGGGGCCTCCGCCATCAGCACGGACAGAGCCTCGGCCTCCTCTTCCTTGAACAGAACCGCCAGAAAGGCTGAGGTGTCGATGACCATGGGGGATGGGGTCATTCAGATCGGCAGGCCACGGTCGTCATAGAGGCTGTTCTGCAGGTCGCGGGAGGAACGCGGATCCTTGATGGGCAGCTCCGAGAAGCGTGCCTGGATCTGACGGATGGCTTCCAGTCTGGTGGAGCGAACGTTGTCAGGCCCGGGCGCCGTTGTTCTGGTGAGCTCCGCCTCCAGGGCCTGGCGAACGGCCTCCGTCACGCTGGTGCCCCGGCGCGCGGCCAGGTCCTTGGCCATGGCATGGACCCTGGGGTCCTTGATGTTCATGCCCATGGGCCTGCATGGTAGAAACCTCAGCTATTCTACCCGCCAGCCTCGGCTCGCCCTCAGGCTGCGAGGAGTCCGATCTCCTTGCGCAACTGGTCAATGGTGGCGGCGCCAAGGTAGCTCTGGGCACAGTGCACCATCGGCAGGCGCATCAGCTGGGCGCGGTTCTGGCGCAGGGTCTGCTCCACCAGGGGCAGGCTGGGCTTGTCGCAGATCACGTGGCTGGAGGCCCGCAGCAACGCCAGCAGGCGGCTGCTGGTGTCGGGATTGGCCGTCATCACCAGCAGTTCGTTGCCCCGCATGCTGTGCAGGATCACTTCGGCGGCCCGCAGGATCCCCGGGCTGATGCTCACCAGGCCCACGCAACTGCCGGGACGCAGCTCCTTGAGCATGCCCAGTTCGTGGCCGAAGTCGTTGAGGTCGACGGGCACGGCCCGCACCCCATGCACTTTGGCGATCTGCTCCACCTCCTGCAGGAAGTAGCGGCTGGTGACCACCGTGCCCTTGCTGGAGGTTTCCAGCACCGATTCGAGCTCTTCGATCGGCACCACCTCCACCGGCACCTCCAGGCTGGGTCTGAGTTCCTCGGCGATCAGGATCGAGGCGCCGATGTCCTCGCGGGAGGTGCTCACCAGCACCCGGGCGCCGCAGCGCAGCCGCCAGTCGATCTCGCGGGTGAGCAATTCGCGGGCCTGCTGCAGGGTGCAGCCGGCATTCAGCAGCCCATCAACGCTCTGGCGCACCTCCCGGTCGATGTCCGGCAGCGCCTTGCTGCGCAGCCCCGGCGGCGGCTTGATCTCGCGCGGGTTCTGCTGATCGCGCACATAGATCCCGGAGCCGGCCATGGCCTCCACCACGCCGTCGGTTTCGAGCTGGCGGTAGACCTTGCTGATCGTGTTGCGGTGCAGGCCGGTCTGCATGGCCAGCTGGCGTGTGCTCGGCAATCGGTGGCCCGGCGGGTAGTGCCGGGCGGCGATGGCGAAGCAGATCTGGTTGTACAGCTGGGTCGACGCCGGGATGTCGCTCTCCTGCTGAATGTGAAAACGCACGCCAGTGTGGCCAGGGGGTCTGGTCGCCACCCTAAGGAGCTTTGGGCCCCGTGACAATTCCCTCGTTGTCATACGACCATGTGCCGGTTGCCTTGTGCCGGTTTGTCCCACTCCGATACCTCCGCCTCCTGGTTGCCGCTCGAGCCCCGGCGGCCGGACCAGGTTCCGCTGCGTTGCTGGTGGGCCAGGCCCGTCGGCACACCGCCCCGGGGCGGCGTGCTGGTGCTGCCGGAGGTGTTTGGCCTCAACGGCTGGATCCGCAGCGTCAGCCAGCGGCTGGCCGAGGCGGGCTATGCGGCCCTGGCGGTGCCCCTCTATGCCCGCACGGCCCCTGAACTGGAGCTGGGTTATGGCCCAGGCGACCTGGCCCTGGGCCGCAGCCACAAGGAGCGCACCCGCACCGACCAGCTGCTGGCCGATGTGGGTCTCGCCGCCGATTGGCTGCAGCAGCAGCTGCCCGCGTCGGCCGCCGGCCTGGGCTGTGTGGGCTTCTGTTTCGGCGGCCACGTCGCCCTGCTGGCGGCCACCTTGCCCCAAGTGGTTGTCACGGTGGATTTCTACGGAGCCGGTGTGGCCACGGGCCGACCCGGCGGCGGTCCCGCCAGCCTGGAGCTGGTGCCGTCGATCGGTGGCACGCTGCTGTGCGTCTGCGGCGATGGCGATCCCCTCATCCCCCCGGCCGACGTGGCGGCGATCGAAACGGCCCTCGGCGCGGCCAACGCCGCCCGTGCCCTGGCCGACGTCCAGGCACCGCCCCACCGGCTGGTGCTGCTGGAAGGAGGCCACGGCTTCATGTGCTCGTCCCGGCCCGATCATCGCCCCGAGGCCGCGGAGCAGGGTTGGTCACTGCTGCTTGAGGCCTTCGTTCAGGTGCTGGGGGCACCAGAGAGCCAGGGGCAAGCCTGAGGGCTGGATCAGCCGGCTGCGGCGGCTGCCGTTTTGCCAGCCGCCTGTTTGCGCGGGCTCAGGAACATGATCATGTTGCGGCCTTCCCGCTTGGGGGGCTGCTGGATCTCGGCGTTCTCTTCGAGATCCTTGGCCATGCGATACAGCAGCTGTTCGGCCAGGGCCGTGTGCTGGATCTCCCGGCCCCGGAAGATCACGGTGCACTTCACCTTGTCGCCGGACTTGAGGAAGCGGACCGCCTGACCGATGCGCACCTGGTAGTCGTGCAGATCGATCTTGTAGCGCATCTTCACCTCCTTGACCTCGGTCTGGTGCGACTTCTTCTTGGCCTCCTTGGCCTTTTTCTCCTGCTCAAACTTGTATTTGCCGTAATCCATGATCCGGCAGACCGGCGGATCGGCCTTCTCGCTCACCAGGACCAGATCCAGCTCGCGGTCGCGGGCGACCTCGAGGGCCGCCTCTCTGGTGATGACTCCCAGTTGACTGCCGTCCGCATCCACCACACGCAGGTTGGGGTAGCTGATGCGGTCGTTGATGTTGGGCAGCTCCCGCACGGGAGCACGGCGATCAAAACGGGGACGGGGAGGCATTCACAGGGGCGGTTAGCTGTTCACCCTAAACCGCCCATGGCCGCCGCCACCGCCCGCTGAAGCACATCCGCCTCCGAAGCCGCTTCGGTGGCCGGATCCGTCAGCCAGAGCGGCTGGTGCTGGCCCCGGAACCAGGTGCGCTGGCGTTTGGCGTATTGCCGGGTGCGCCGTTCCGTCAGGGCGATGGCCGCATCCCGGTTCAGCTCGCCCCGCAGCAGCCGGGCGGCTTCGCCATAGCCGATCGTCTCCAGCAGCGGGCAGTCGGCGCCGAAGCGATCGATCAGCTGGGCCGTTTCCTGCACCAGCCCGCCGCCGTAGAGGGCGGCCGTGCGGCGCCCGATGCGCTGGGCCAGGTCGTCCGGATCCAGGCCCAGCTCCAGCACCCGCCAGGGGGGAGGGCACTGGCTCTGCTGGGCCGACAGGGGCCGCCCGGTGGCATAGAGCACCTCCAGGGCCCGGATGGTGCGCACCGCGTCGGCCGGGGCGATCCGCCCTGCGGCCCGTGGATCGCTCTGTAGCAGCAACCGGTGGCAGACGGCCTGGCCCAGGGCGGTGAACTGGGCCCGCAGGGCCGGCTGGGGCGGCACCGCCGGTGGCTGCAGGCCCGCCAGCAGGGCCTTCAGATACAGCCCACTGCCCCCCACCAGAAGGGCCACGCCCCGGCGCCGGTGTTCCGCCGCGATGGCGGCGCCCGCCAGGGCCGTGAACTCCTGCAGGGTGAGCGGCTGGTCGGGGTCGCTCAGATCCAGCAGTTCGTGGCGCACCCGGGCCCGTTGCTCGGGGGTGGGCTTGGCGGTGCCCACGTTCATGTGGCGGTACATCTGGCGGGAGTCCACCGACAGCACGGCCAGATCGAGGGCCTCAGCCAGCTCGATCGCCAGGGCGGTCTTGCCGCTGGCCGTCGGGCCGAGCAGGGCGATCACCAGGGGCAGATCGGCACCGGTTTCGGCTCCAGGGGGGGACGCCACGGGGGTCGGGAGCGGCGGCCGCAGGCCGGGCGCGGCAGGAAAGATCGGGCCATCCTGCCGGAGGCGGGATCGTGGGGTGATTGCACCCCTCGCACAAATCGGTTCCCAGAGGCGCCTCTGCGCCCCTCCGGGACGGCGATGGTAGATTGACCCTTGCGCAGCGTCCTTTCGGAGCCGCTTCGCCCCATTGCCGCCCCACCGCCCCTGGGATTCGCCGCCCTTGTCAGCCCCCTGGGGAGCCCCTTACTGAATGAGCGACGCCATCAAAGTCGAAGCGGCCTACGGCGCCGAGCAGATTCAGGTGCTGGAAGGCCTGGAGCCGGTGCGCAAACGGCCGGGCATGTACATCGGCACCACCGGCCCCCGGGGTCTGCACCATCTCGTCTACGAGGTGGTCGACAACTCAGTGGACGAGGCCCTGGCCGGCCACTGCGACGCGATCGTGGTCACCCTGCACGCGGATGGCTCCGCCAGCGTCACCGATAACGGCCGCGGCATCCCCACCGACATCCACCCCCGCACCGGCCGTAGCGCCCTGGAGACGGTGCTCACCGTGCTCCACGCCGGTGGCAAGTTCGGCAGCGGCGGTTACAAGGTCTCCGGTGGTCTGCACGGCGTTGGCATCTCGGTGGTCAACGCCCTCAGCGAGTGGGTCGAGGTCACCGTCCACCGCCAGGGCCAGGTCCACCGCCAGCGCTTCGAGCGCGGCCTGCCCATCGGCACCCTTGCCTCCGAGGACGCCCCCGATGCCGGCACTGGCACCGCGGTGCGCTTCCTCCCCGACCTGGAGATTTTCAGCGGCGGCATCGAGTTCGATTACCACACGCTCTCGGCCCGTCTGCGCGAGCTCGCCTACCTCAACGGCGGGGTCCGCATCGTCTTCCGCGATGAGCGGTCTGCGGCCACCAATGCCGCCGGCGACGCCCACGAGGAGGTCTATCACTACGAAGGCGGCATCAAGGAGTACGTCGCTTACATGAATGCGGAGAAGGATCCTTTGCATGCGGAGATCATCTATGTGAATGCCACCAAGGACGGCGTCCAAGTGGAGGCGGCCCTGCAGTGGTGCGTCGATGCCTATTCCGACAGCATCCTGGGCTTCGCCAACAACATCCGCACCGTGGATGGCGGCACCCACATCGAGGGCCTCAAGACGGTGCTCACCCGCACCCTCAACACCTTCGCCAAGAAGCGCGGCAAGCGCAAGGACGCCGATTCCAACCTGGCCGGTGAGAACATCCGCGAAGGTCTGACGGCCGTGCTGTCGGTGAAAGTGCCGGAGCCGGAATTCGAAGGCCAGACCAAGACCAAGCTGGGCAACACCGAGGTGCGCGGCATCGTCGATACGACGGTGGGTGAGTCCCTGGGGGAATACCTGGAGTTCAACCCCCAGGTGATCGACCTGATCCTGGAGAAGGCGATCCAGGCCTTCAATGCCGCTGAAGCCGCCCGCCGGGCGCGGGAGCTGGTCAGGCGTAAGTCGGTGCTGGAGAGTTCCACCCTGCCCGGCAAGCTGGCCGACTGCAGCTCCCGTGACCCGAGCGAATCGGAGATCTACATCGTCGAGGGGGATTCGGCCGGTGGCTCCGCCAAGCAGGGCCGTGACCGTCGCTTCCAGGCGATTCTGCCCCTGCGCGGCAAGATCCTCAACATCGAGAAGACCGACGACGCCAAGATCTACAAGAACACCGAGATCCAGGCCCTGATCACGGCCCTCGGGTTAGGCATCAAGGGGGAGGACTTCGAGGAGAAGAACCTTCGCTACCACCGCATTGTCATCATGACCGATGCGGACGTGGACGGTGCCCACATCCGCACCCTGCTGCTCACCTTCTTCTACCGCTATCAGAAGGCCCTGGTGGAAGGCGGCTACATCTACATTGCCTGCCCGCCGCTCTACAAGGTGGAGCGCGGCAAGAACCACAACTACTGCTACAACGAAAACGAGCTCAAGAAGGTGCTTTCCGGTTTCGGGGAGAAGGCCAACTACAACATCCAGCGCTTCAAGGGCCTGGGCGAAATGATGCCCAAGCAGCTCTGGGAAACCACCATGGATCCGGAGACCCGCATGATGAAGCGGGTGGAAATCGAAGATGCCCTCGAGGCCGATCGTATCTTCACGATCCTGATGGGCGACAAGGTGGCTCCTCGGCGGGAATTCATCGAAGCCCACAGCGCTGAGCTGGATTTCGCCCAGCTCGACATCTGATGACCCCACGCCATCCGATGCCGTTGCCGGGCTGGCGCTGGGCCGCCCTGCTGGGATTTGCCCTGCTGGCCCCGGCAGCCCTGCCCGCCGGCGGCGGCGAGCGTCGCTTGCCGGAAGTCCGGCGCCGCGAGCGCCAGGCCGAGCCCCTGCTCAGCAACGGCAGCCTTGGGCTCCACTGCTCTCCCCGCTGCCAGGCCCCGGTGCTGGTGCGGCTGGAAACGGGGGCTCCGTTGCGGGTGTTGCGGGAATGGATGGAGCCCGGTGGCCGCCGTTGGCTCCAGGTGGAAGCGTCCACCGCAGCCGGGCGGGCCAGCCGCGGCTGGTTGGCGGGCTGAGCCAGGCCCCTGTGGGTGGCGATCCGACCAAACAACAACTCACGCGTCAGCCGGTTCAGGCTTCAGCACCCGATCCGCCACCCAGGCGCTCAGCCAGGCGCCGGCTGGCTCGGTGGTCACGCAGCTGAGCACCGCCACCGCCAGGATCACCTCGCCAGCGCCGCTGGGCAGTCCCGCCGCCTGCATCGTCATCAGGGGCATGGCGCCGATCGCCGCCTGCACCGTGGCTTTGGGGGTGTAGGCCACCACCACGAACAGGCGCTCACCGGCGCTGACGGGGCGGCCGTGCAGGCAGGCCAGGGTGCCGATCGAGCGGGCCAGCAGCCCCAGGGCCAGCACCGCCAGGCCGGCCAGGCCGCTGCGCCAGGCCACCGCCAGGTTGAGCTGGGCCCCCACAAGCACGAACAGCACCAGTTCGGCGAACACCCAGATCGAAGCCAGCTTGGCGGCGATCGGGTGGGCCAGATCCTGGCGCCATTCCAGGATCACCACCCCCAGGATCACGCCCACCAGCAACATTCCGATCAGGCCGGGCACCCCGAGCCTGCGGAACAGGCCATCGGCCAGCAATCCGAGGATCACCAGCTCGGCGAATCCCAGCCAGCCCATCACGAGCGCTGTTGCGCTGGAGGCAGTCTGGCGCTGCTCAGGCCGCCAGGGCCGTCTCGATCGCGGCCACCAGTTCAGCCCCGTCGGGTTCGACGGCGCTCTTATAGCGGGCCAGCACGCTGCCGTCCTTGCCGATCAGGAACTTCTCGAAGTTCCAGGCCACGTCGCCCGCCGGTTCGGCCTGGGTGAGGGTGTCGTAGGGCGCCGTCTTGGAGCCGGTGGCGTGCACCTTGTCGAACAGGGGAAAGTCGGCTCCGTAGGTGCTGGAGCAGAACTGCTGGATCTCTTCCAGCGTTCCCGGCTCCTGGGCGCCGAAGTCGTTGCAGGGGAAGCCGAGCACCGTGAAGCCCTGGGGCGCGTAGGTCTCCTGCAGTTTCTGCAGGCCGGCGTACTGGCGCGTGAAGCCGCAGCGGCTGGCCACGTTGACCACCAGCAACACCGTCCCGGCCCACGCGCCGAGCCGGCGCTCCTCACCGCTGGCGGTGCGCACCACCACGTCGCTCACGTTCAGGGCCATGGGTACCAGCAAGCAGTGTTCGAGGCGGACCCTAGCGGCTCTGCCCATACACTCGTACTCACCGGCCCTGTGAGGAGCGATGGCTGAGGCCTCCGCCGTCGCCGAGGTGGTGGCCCGCCAGCTGGAGGGTTTGCTGCAGGCGGGCAATTACGACGGCGCCAAGCTGTTGCTGCAACCCGTGCAGCCGGTGGATTCCGCCGAGGCGATCGGCACCTTGCCGCGCACGCTGCAGGCGCTCGCCTTCCGGCTGCTGCCCAAGAACGAGGCCATTGAGGTCTACGAGTACCTCGATGGCTCGGTGCAGCAGAGCCTGCTGGAGCGGCTGCGCTCCGGTGAGGTGCTGGAGCTGGTGGAGGAGATGTCCCCGGACGACCGGGTGCGGCTGTTCGATGAACTGCCGGCCAAGGTGGTGCGGCGTCTGCTGGCGGAGCTCAGTCCGGCGGAGCGGCGGGTCACGGCCCAGATGCTGGGCTACGAGGCCGAAACAGCCGGCCGTCTGATGACGACCGAATTCATCGACCTGAAGGAATTCCACAGCGCCCAGCAGGCCCTCGAGATCGTCCGCCGCCGCGCCCGGGACACGGAGACCATCTACAGCCTGTATGTCACCGATGCCTCGCGCCACCTCAGCGGCATGCTCTCGCTGCGGGATCTGGTGACGGCGGATCCGGAGGACCGGCTGGGGGATGTGATGACGCGGGAGGTGATGAGCGTCGCCACCGACACCGACCAGGAGGAGGTGGCCAGGGTGATCCAGCGCTACGACTTCCTGGCGGTGCCGGTGGTGGATCGGGAACAGCGGCTGGTGGGCATCGTCACCGTCGACGACGTCATCGACGTCATCCAGCAGGAGGCCACCCGCGACCTCTACGCCGCCGGCGCCGTGCAGGCCGGCGACGAGGACGACTACTTCCGCAGCAACCTGTTCACCGTGGCGCGTCGCCGGGTGGTGTGGCTGCTGGTGCTGCTGGTGGCGAACACCGGCACCTCGGCCGTGATCGCCTCCGAACAGCTGGTGCTGAAGCAGGTGGTGCTGCTGGCGGCCTTCATTCCGCTGCTGATCGGCACCGGCGGCAACGTGGGGGCCCAGAGCTCCACCGTGGTCATCCGGGGCCTGAGCACCCAGCGGCTCCAGTCCCTGGGTCCCTGGCGCACCATCGGCCGGGAGCTGGTCGCCGGAGCGTTGCTGGGCGGCTTGCTGGCGGTGGTGGTCGTGCCCTGGGCCTGGACGATGGGCGGCAGCGCCCTGGTGGCCACCTCAGCCGGCATCAGCCTGGTGGCGATCACCACCCTGGCCGCTACCGCCGGCGCGGCCCTGCCGCTGCTGTTCGCCCGCCTCGGGCTCGATCCGGCCCTGATGTCGGCCCCGTTCATCACCACGGCCACGGACGTGGCGGGCGTTTTCATCTATCTCAAGACGGCCCAGCTGCTGCTGCCGCGGCTGGGCACCGGCTGACCGCAGGGATTGGCGGTTTGTGAGAGGAGTTCACACTTCTTTATGTTACGCTTTACAGACAGTTATGGATCAGCTCCATGGTCGTCGCCCTCGCCGTTGCTCAACCGTCGACTCCCGCCGCTGTTCAGTCCGTGGTTCGCCCCTCCCCGGGCCGTTCCATGCCGCCCGTGGATGGTGATCTGGTCCGCTCCTACCTGCGCGACATCGGCCGGGTGCCGCTGCTGAGCCATGAGCAGGAGATCACCCTGGGCCGGCAGGTGCAGGAGCTGATGGCCCTCGAGGAGGCGCGCGAGGAGCTCAAGATGCGCTCCGGTGGTACCGATCCCAGCCAGCAGGAGCTGGCGGTGGCGGTGGGCCTGCGGCCCGAGGTGCTGCGCAAGCGTCTGCACGCCGGCCGCCGCGCCAAGGAGCGGATGGTGGCGGCCAACCTGCGCCTGGTGGTGAGCGTCGCCAAGAAGTACACCAAGCGGAACATGGAGCTGCTCGACCTGATCCAGGAGGGCACGATCGGCCTGGTGCGGGGTGTCGAGAAGTTCGACCCCACCCGCGGCTACAAGTTCTCCACCTACGCCTACTGGTGGATCCGCCAGGGCATCACCCGCGCCATCGCCGAGAAGAGCCGCACGATCCGGCTGCCGATCCACATCACCGAAACGCTCAACAAGCTCAAGAAGGGCCAACGCGAACTGAGCCAGGAGCTGGGCCGCACCCCCACCCTGAGCGAACTGGCGCTGGCGGTGGAACTCCCCGAAGACGAGGTGAAAGACCTGCTCTGCCGGGCCCGCCAGCCGGTGAGCCTGGAAACCAAAGTGGGCGATGGCGAGGACACCGAGCTGCTGGATCTGCTGGCCGGGGACGACCTGCTGCCGGCCGACCTGGTGGACGGCGAGTGCCTCAAGGGGGACCTGCGGGCCCTGCTCGAGCAGCTGCCGGAGCTGCAGGGCCGGGTGCTGAAGATGCGCTACGGCATCGACGGCGAAGAGCCGATGAGCCTCACCGGCATTGGCCGCATTCTGGGCATCAGCCGCGACCGGGTGCGCAACCTGGAGCGGGACGGGCTGGCCGGTCTGCGCCGCCTCAGCGACGCCGTCCAGGCCTATGTGGTCATCTGATTCCGCCGTTTGCGAGGCTTGAGCCCAGCACCCACCCCCGCTTCCATGGCCGGCAATCCTTCGGCAGCCTCGGAAGAGCCCACGATGGAGGTGGTCAGCCTCTTCCCCCGCTACCTGCTGCAGGGCCAGTTGCCTTCAGCTCAATTGGCCGATTTGCAGGCCATGGCCCGCGCCGTGCTCGCCCAGCCCGAACGCAGCCCCGATGCATCGGTGAAGCTGGCAGGACAGCTGTCCCAGCAGCGGGAGCTCGGCCCTGACCATCCCGCCGCCGCCGAGCTTTGCCGCTCGGTGATCCTGCCGGCCTGTGAGCGCTGGATCCGCCATGTGATTGACCAGCAGCCGCCCCAGGGCCGGGGTCCCTGGACGCCGGGCCGCTATGGCCTGCAGATGATCGACCTGTGGCTCAATGCCCAGCGCGCCGGCGACTACAACCCCACCCACACCCATGGCGGCAGCTTCTCAGGGGTGCTGTTCCTGCAGGTGCCGCCCCAGATCAATGCGGAGCGTTTCGACGGCCAGCTCTGCTTCCATGGGCCGGAGGAATGGCACATCCAGAGCTTCCGCACCGGCATGGCCCACTACGTGCTGCCGGTGCCTGGGGATTTCTACGTCTTTCCGGCCTGGCAGCCCCACTCGGTGCCCCCCTTCCGCGGCGATGGCGAGCGCTGGTCAATCGCCTTCAACGTGGTGGCCGTGCCCCAGCCGCCGCCACGGCCGGCCCCCTCGCCTGTGGCCGCCCAGGGTTTAGCTCAGGGGAATGTGTCTCTCTCCAGCACCCGGCCCCGGCCGGGGGGATTCGTTTAAGGCGCGACGTGCTGGATCCGGGTCCGCTGGAGCCGCTTCGGTACTCCCTGCTGGATTGGTGGGAGACCCATGGACGTCATGCCATCCCCTGGAAGCTCCGTCCCGACGGATCGCGCCCCGGGCCCGGTGAGCCCCTCGATCCCTTCGGCGTGTGGGTGGCGGAAGTGATGCTGCAGCAGACCCAGCTGGTCGTGGTGCTGCCCTACTGGCAGCGCTGGATGGCGGCGTTCCCCGACCTCAGAACCCTTGCCGCCGCCAGCGAGCACGACGTGCTGATGCTTTGGCAGGGCCTCGGCTACTACGCCCGGGCCCGCCGCCTGCACGCGGGGGCGAAGCAGCTCGTCGCGGTGTACCTGGCCCCAGCCGCTGGTGGCGATCCCTGGCCGCGCACGCTCGAGGGCTGGATGGCCCTGCCGGGCCTTGGCCGCAGCACCGCCGCCAGCATCCTGTCCTCGGCCTTCGATCTGGCCCATCCGATTCTCGATGGCAACGTCCAGCGGGTGCTGGCCCGGTTGGTGGCCCATCCGGTCCCGCCAAAGCGGCAGCTGGCCCACTTCTGGCGGCTGAGCGACACCGTCCTCGACCCCCAGCGGCCCCGGGCCTTCAACCAGGCCCTGATGGACCTGGGCGCCGGCGTCTGCACCCCCCGCCAGCCCAGCTGTGGCGCCTGCCCCTGGCGCGAACGCTGCGCTGCCTACGCTGCCGGCGATCCCGGCCGTTTCCCCGTGAAGGACACCCCCACCCCCATCCCTTTCCAGGTGATCGGGGTGGGGGTGGTGCAGGACGGCGAGGGGAGGGTGCTGATCGACCAGCGGCTGCAGGAGGGCCTGCTGGGCGGCCTGTGGGAGTTTCCGGGCGGCAAACAGGAGCCGGGCGAAGCGATCGAAGCGACGATCCAGCGGGAGCTGCGCGAGGAGCTGGCCATCGAGGTGACGGTGGGGGAGGAGCTGATCACCCTGGAGCACGCCTACAGCCACAAGCGGCTGCGCTTTGTGGTGCACCTCTGCCGCTGGCTGGCGGGGGAGCCGCAGCCGCTGGCCTCCCAGCAGGTGCGCTGGGTGGCGCCGCAGGAGCTCGCCGGTTACCCCTTTCCGGCCGCCAACGCCCGCATCATCGCGGCGCTGCAGGCAAGGATCGCGGCGGAGTGAAGCCTGGTGGTGTGATCCGGGCCAGCCGGCCCTCACCATCTTCAGGGTGGCTCAGGTCCACCTCCCAGGCCCCCTGCGGCCGGAAGCTGAGCCGCTCGGGCCACTCCACGGCCATCACGGCGCCGATACGGCGGGCCTCCTCCTCCTCCTGGGCGAACAGTTCATCGGCCGCGGCGCCCTGCTCCAGCCGGTAGAGATCCAGGTGCACCAGGGCCGCGGCGCCCGCGTCAGCTCCGGCGTCGGTGTCGTAGTGCTGGGCCAGGGCGAAGGTCGGGCTGGTGATCGGTTCGACGATGCCCAGTCCAGCGGCCAGCCCCTGCACCAGCGCCGTCTTGCCGGCCCCCAGCTCCCCCCGCAACAGCAGCAGGGCGCCGCCACCGGCACCAGCAGCGATCAGCTGCGACGCCAGTCGCCGCCCCAGGGCGTCGGTGGCGGAGGGGTCCGCCAGTTGGCACACCTCGATCGCGTCATTCGGTTCCACCCTTGTAGATTGCCTCCCAGCGAGCCCGAAGCCTCGGCGTCTCTGCAGATATTTCCATTGTTTCGTCCTCCCGTCCGGGAGCTTTTTCTTCATGGTGGCAACACCTTCCAGCCCTGAGGCTGCGTTTGCTGGCGTTCAGGCCACCAGTTCCTACGTGATCGCCGATCTCGGCCTGGCCGACTGGGGCCGCAAGGAACTGGCGATCGCCGAAACCGAAATGCCCGGCCTGATGGCCCTGCGCGAGAAGCATGGCGCCGAGCAGCCCCTCAAGGGGGCCCGGATCGCCGGCAGCCTCCACATGACGATCCAGACCGCTGTCCTGATCGAGACCCTGGTGGCCCTCGGTGCCGAGGTGCGCTGGGCCTCCTGCAACATCTTCTCCACCCAGGACCACGCCGCCGCCGCCATCGCCGCCGCCGGTATCCCGGTGTTTGCCTACAAGGGCGAAACGCTGGATGAGTACTGGGCCTTCACCCACCGCATCCTCGAGTGGGGCGATGGCGGCACCCCCAACATGATCCTCGACGACGGTGGCGATGCCACCGGTTTGGTGGTGCTTGGCACCAAGGCCGAGAAGGATCTGTCGGTGCTCGACAACCCCTCCAGTGAGGAGGAGGTGGCCCTGTTCCACTCCATCCGCCAGCGGCTGGCGGTGCAGCCCGCCTTCTACTCCCGCATCTACGCCAACATCCAGGGCGTCACCGAGGAGACCACCACCGGCGTGGCCCGTCTGTACCAAATGCAGAAGAGCGGCGAACTGCCGTTCCCGGCCATCAACGTCAACGATTCGGTCACCAAGAGCAAGTTCGACAACCTCTACGGCTGCCGTGAATCGCTGGTCGACAGCATCAAGCGCGCCACCGATGTGATGGTGGCCGGCAAGGTGGCCCTGGTGCTGGGCTACGGCGATGTGGGCAAGGGTTCGGCCCAGTCCCTGCGCGGCCTCGGCGCCACGGTGATGATCGCCGAGATCGATCCGATCTGCGCCCTGCAGGCCGCCATGGAGGGCTATCGCGTCGTGCGCCTCGAGGATGTGGTGGCGGATGTGGACATCTTCGTGACCGCTACGGGGAACTACCAGGTGATCCGCCACGAGCACCTGCTCGCCATGAAGAACCAGGCGATCGTGTGCAACATCGGCCACTTCGACAACGAGATCGATGTGGCGTCCCTCAAGCAGTACGCCTGGGAGAACATCAAGCCCCAGGTCGATCATGTGATCCTGCCCAGCGGCAACCGGATCATCCTGCTGGCCGAAGGCCGGCTGGTGAACCTGGGCTGTGGCACCGGCCACCCCAGCTTCGTGATGAGCAACTCGTTCACCAACCAGGTGCTGGCCCAGATCGAGCTGTTCAGCAAGGGCGACACCTACGGCAAGGAGGTTTACGTGCTGCCCAAGCACCTCGACGAGATGGTGGCCCGTCTGCACCTCGAGCGGATCGGCGCCCGGCTCACCGAGCTCACCGCCGAGCAGGCGGCCTACATCGCCGTCCCCGTCGAAGGCCCCTACAAGCTCGACCACTACCGCTACTGATTGATTCGGCTCTGAAGTAAGTTTTGGCTGGGCTTATGGCTCAGCCTTTTTTGTTTTGTTTTCCTGCTCGCCGAAGCATGAACTTCGCTGGTGTTCGTCGCCTCCTTGATCTGCTGCTGCATCCGTTGCCGGCGGCGATCCTGGCTCTGCTTTTTTCTCTGCTGCTCTTCGATGCATTTCCAGCAGATTCTTTGATGTATCATTTGCCGTTCTCGGCAAGGTTTCTACATCTTCCAGGAGCGCCTGATTTTGCAAATGTTACCGAAGGACGCTACCAAGGCTTTCCCTCGCTCTGGCGCGTCTTGCTTGGACCTGGCTTGGTCTGGAATCATCCCCGATTGTTTATCGTTCCGAATCTTTTTGCGCTGAGCCTGCTTGTCTATTGCTCCCGAAGATTTTTAGGCCTTTCCAGGTCTCTTATCGTCTGCTGCTGCCTCACCTTTCCAGTGGCAATTTATGGTTTTCGTTCCTCTTTGCAGGATTTCTTTGTCAATACCTTGATTTTATCTGCTTCTCTTGTCTTGTTTCAGTCAGCATCTGGACGCGATGGTGATCATAGAAAGACCCTGTGGATTGGATGGTGGGATCTCCTTGCATTGCTCTGTCTTGCTCTGGCTGCCAATGTCAAGTTTCAAGGGCTATTTATGGCTATGGTGGTATTGGCCGCTGCGACTTTCTTCCGTTGGCAGGATGGCGCCTCTTTTGGAGGTCAAGGTTTGTCTCCCCAAAGGCGACCTATGCTTCTTGCGGCGATTCTGATCGCTCTTATCTTCGCCCAACCACTACAGAATATTGCCCGATTCGGGAACCCATTTTACCCAGTCAGTGTTCTTGGGCTTAGCGGCACGGAGCAGCGCCATGCGTCTCCAATTCAGTACGTACCTAGAATTCCTATTTTGACTAATGCCGCGTCTTACGTGGTCTCTGCTTATGAGATTGATCCCATCATTCGCTCTAAGGCTGGTTTGTCGTTTAACAGAAGCTGGCATAATCATAATCTGCCCAAGCCGGAGTATCAGCCAGTTCATCCGGATTATCCGTGGATTGTCACCGGCGGTTCTAACGGTTTTCTTTTCCTACTCCTTTCCCTTGGTGCCATGTTGTCCGTTTATGGCTCAAAGAGCGGAGTCCATCTACAGTTGACGCCATCATTGATATTGAGACGTAGACTGCTGATTACTAGTTTTCTGTTCATGGTTCTGCCTCAATCAATGGAACTTCGGTACTATATGATCTCTCTATTCGTGCCTTCACTAGTTGCTGTCAGTGGTGAAGCCACGTCATTGCGTCTATTGATGCGTTGGATTGTCGTGGCTGGTCTATGGATCACTTTATTCACATCATTTCTACAGCCTACTTATTACTGGGCTCGAACCGGTGAGTGGATCAGTGCACGCGGTATTCTTTCTCCAGATGTCTATCGTGGTTTGCCCTCTCTAAAAGAATGTAGTGACTACAGAAGGAAATGGAATGGGCTTATCTCCACGTCTGAGACCCGAACTACAGGTGATATTCAAGCCTCTATGTCGTGCTATCTACGCTTTAATCAGCGCTGAGCAACGTTTATTTCATGCGAGGTGCGGTTTCATGGTCGAGCTATTGTATCCATGCGATCCTAGGGCACCTCGAAAAATCAACAAGACACTTGATTGAGGCATAATTCCGATTATGATCGGTTGAGCAGTCTTCACGACAACTGTGGGTCAGAGAGGCTTCTGGGACGAGCAGCAAAGAGTCACAAAGCTCCAGGGAAAAAAGCCGGTTCTCAAGAGCCTGGCTGATTCAATCCCCTGGGAATCATTCCGCCCACTGCTTGAGAAGGGCTACCCCCACGAGCGGAAGAGCAACGCAGGACGCAAACGGATTGATCCGCTGATCCTTTTCAAGATGCTCGTTCTCCAGCAGCTTTTCAACCTCAGCGATGAATAGCTTGAATTCCAGGTGAATGACAGGCGCTCCTTTGAGGAGTTTGTCGGGCTTGGTGTGATGAACAGCATTCCAGATGCCACCACTGTCGCCTTCTTCAGAGAACGACTGCGCAAGGCGGAAGTTATCGAGGAGCTCTTCGAGAGGTTTGAGGCATACCTCCGCTCCCAGGGCCTCCAAGCCCGCGGTGGCCAGATCATCGATGCGACTCTCGTCCCGGTTCCCAAGCAACGCAATACCCGCGAGGAGAACAATGAAATCAATGCCGGGAGGCTGCCGGAGGGCTGGGATGACAATCCAGATCGCTTGCAGCAGAAGGATTTAGATGCGCGCTGGACAACAAAGAACAGCATCAGTTACTTCGGTTACAAGAACAGCATCTGCATCGATGTCGACCATGGATTCATCCGCCGATATGCTGTTACTCCCGCCAATATCCACGACAGTCAGATGCTTCCACGCTTGCTGGATCCAGAAAACGAGCATGACTATGTCTGGGCAGACTCGGCGTATTCAGGTAAATGCTTTGAGGATCTTCTGAACCTCGGTGGCTTCGAAAGCCTGATCCATGAAAAAGGTGCTCGCAATCATCCTCTCAGCGACGCAGCCATGGAACTGAATCGGATCAAGTCGTCAATCAGAGCTTGTGTGGAGCATGTCTTCGGCTGCATGACTATGTCCATGGGTGGAAAGCTGACGAGAAAGATTGGGCTAGAAAGGAATGAAGCCTGGTGGGGCCTCAAGAATCTGACCTTCAACTTCCTTCGTTATATCCAGCGCTCTACCCATATAGCAACTGTTTCATGAATCTCCTGGAGAGGGACCCATTGTTCATACGATCTCGCCAATAGTTGAGATAAGATTCTCCTGCTCTGCCGCCTCTTCGGCCCCCGGGTTCAGGAAAGATGTCACCCCTCTCATCCGTACACCCGGGGGCTTGAGGACGTGACCAATGCGTCGTTACAGCGAGGCCGTCAAGGCTGATGTGAGGAGGCGAATGAGCCCGCCGCACAGGCAGAGCGTGGCCCGGATTTCAGAAGAGCTGGGCATCCACGTGATCACCCTCTACAAATGGAGGAAGGCCTGGCGGTTGCAGGGAGAGGTGGTGCCGGCATCCGAGAAGGAACCAGAAGGCTGGAGCGCTGCCGACAAGTTCACGGTGGTGCTGGAGACGGCCGGGTTGAACGCCACCGAGCTCAGCGCCTACTGCCGCGAGCGGGGGCTCTTCCCTGAGCAGGTGAGCCGCTGGCGGCAGGCAGCCCAGGATGCCAATCAAAAGCCAGTGCTGACCTTGAAAGAGCAGAAGGAGCTCGAGAAGCTCCGCGCCCAGGACCAGCGGGAGATCAAGGCTCTCAAGAAGGAGCTGCAGCGTAAGGAGAAGGCCATGGCGGAGATGGCGGCCTTGCTGGTGCTGCGAAAAAAGTGGGAGGCCCACTCCTTCGGAGAAGCCTTCGGCTACTTGTGCCACGAGTCAAACGTTCATCATGAACACTGACGCAACTACATCGAGGATGGGAGTGTGGCCTCCCGGAGCCGGCCTGCAGGGGCAGGCTCCAAACCACCCCATGCTGCTGCGTTCAAAAGGCGCGGTGGTGAGCGATGGGGAAAAGGCGGACGTGATCCGTCAGGTGAGTGATGGGAAGATGAGCGCAAGCGAATCG
>NZ_JAGQCD010000017.1 GCF_024345975.1 Cyanobium sp. Cruz-8D1
ACGGGTCTGGGGATCCACAGGGGATTGGATTGGTTTCGCAGCCCCAAGCTCCCATGGCTCCCTGCCCACCCCATTGACTGAGACCCATTCTGTCGCAAGGGTTCTCAGACTTGTGTCGGGCAGTCAGGTCGCCCACACCAACCGCTACCGGCGTGAGCGCGATGAGCTGCGCGAAGCCCTCAGGATCGAACGGCAGACCAGCCAGGCCCTGCGGCAGGAGCTGGAGCAACTGCGCGGCGGTGAGCAGCTGGGGCTGGGCCTCGCTGAGTGAGCACCATGCCCCGCAAGTCTTCCCCTGCAGCGAAAGGAGCCAAGCCAGCCGCCAAAGCCAAGGCAACGGCCAAAGCTTCGGCTGGTGACAGGCCTGCGCGGCAGAAAGAGCCCTCGCTGGCCGACCTCAAGGGCCAGGTCTTGTCCCTGGCAAAGGTCTCCAGCACCCAGGAGCTCAAGCGAGCCAACGTGGATCTGCGCCATCTCGATTTCCGCCTCAAGGCCAGCTGGCGCTCCGCCTTGGGGGTGTTGCAGCAGGCGGCGGTCGCCATGGACGAGTGGGACCGGAACCCACCGGAGGAATACAAAGAGCTGTTCGCCGAGATTGATCAGGCCGCAGCGGCCTACAGCGCCTCGATTGAGCAGGGCCTCAAGCTGAGCAGCCAGCTGCGCGACGCCGCAGACGACCTGGAGGCCGTCGCCGGTGAGCTGCAGCAGGAGGCCGAGGAGCTCAAAACCATCGAGCAGGCCTCCCGCAAGCAGCGTCGGGTCCGCTCGCTCAACTGACGGTTTTGATGCTTTGGGCGTAAGTTCGGCACATGAGCGCGATCAGCCCGGCTCTCCTCAGCGATGTGACCGCCGCCCTCCGGGAGGCTGGTCGCAGCGACCTGGTTGATCGGCTGGTCGCCAGTGCTGCAGCTGCCCCGCTCACCAGTAAGCAGGCCGCCACCTTGCTTGGGGTGTCGTCGGCCAACACCGTGAAGAACTGGCTGGAGGGTGGCTGGTTTCCTGGTGCCTTTCAGACCGCCGGGGGGCACTGGCGCTTCCCACTGGAAGACGTGGAGGCCGTGAGGTCGCGTTTGGACGGCCTGCGCGATCGCAACAGCCGCAGGGATCTGACACCTGCGGATGGCGACGACGCGTCGGCCGAGCCGCCTCTGTCCTGAAGCCACTCAACCATTCACTTCGTCGATGGTGATCTCCTGCTCCCAGGCTTTGGCGATCGAGCGATCCAGTCGCCGCAGCAGCGCCACGAAGCTCCCCCCCTCGCGACGCACCAACATCACCGGGCAGTCGTAACTGGTGGTGGCGGAGGCCACACACTCGATCGGACCGACACGCCCCACCGTGATGTCGCCGCCTTCTTCCAGGATCGCTTCGATGTTGGGATAAGCCATGGGATGGGTGGCGTGGGGAGCTTTGGGGCGGGTGTCAGTCGGCTGGTTCTGAGAGCTGCAGCATCAACGTCGAGGCACTGAGCGGCGAGGGGCGAAATCCAAGCGAGCGGTAGAACGCAGCCGCCTGCTCGTCGATCGCGTGCACCAGCAGGGCTCTGGCGCCGATCAGACGCCTGGCGGCAAGGCTGCGCCGCAGCGCATCGGCCACCAGGGCGCGGCCCAGGCCCTGGCCCTGCTGGCGACGATCCACCGCCAATCGGCCGAGCACTACAACGGGAAGGGGGTCGGGCATGTTGCGGCGCAAGGCACCGGGCACCTCCGCCAGCACGATCGCCCCAGCCGACAGACAGGCATAGGCGATCACGGCGTTGCCCTCGTCTGGGCAGAGCACCACCGTGCGCGACACCCCTTGGCGCTCATTGGCCAGGGCCCGCTGCTGCAGCCAGCGGTTCAACGCGGCGTTGCCGCAGTCGAAGCCTTCCAGCTGATGCTGCGGGCCAAGGGGCTCAGGCGGGCGCATGCCAGGGCAGCGGCAGCTCGAGCAGACGGTCGATGCTGGCCTGATCCTGGGCGGCAGCGCCGGAATCCTCCAGATCCACCAGCAGGGCCGTGGTCTGCTCCGGCGTCAGAGAAAACAGCGTGCGATCGAGCAGCACATCCCGTGCTCGCTCCTGGCAGCTGCGCAGGATGAATTCGGTGCGGCTGATCCCTTCTGCCGCTGCGGCCTGATCAATCAGCTGGCGCTGCTCAGCCGAGGCCCGCAGCTGCAGCACCTGATCGCGCGCCATCACCCCACTCTCGTTGTCATGACATTGTAGTGCGCTCTTTTAGACCGGTTGGTACACCGCCAGGGCGGCCTGCAGCCGCTCCTGATGCTCCTGGCGCAGCTCCGGCGGGGCTTCAATGCGGATGCCGGCGCCGAAGCCGAACAACCAGTTGCGCAGATCGATGTCGCGCTCCATTGTCCAGGGAGGTAGGTCAAGCTCCACCGGATAAGGGTGGGTGTCGCTGGGGCTGCCGGGCTCCAGCACGTGCGGCGCGTTGGGGTGATGCCACCAGTGCTCACCGGGCAGGGGCCTGGAGAAGCGGGTGTGCTCGATCGGGTACCGCTGCAGGCCTTCGCGGATGAAGGCAAAGCACCAGCCCTGGCAGCAGAAGCGCAGCGTCACCAGCTGCTTGACGCGGATCCGGGCATTGGGGCTGGCCAGCCGCAGCTGGCTCTTGAGGTCATGGCCGAAATAGATGCCGCCGCTGTGGTGCAACAGCAGCTCCAGGCGCCGCAGGGCCTGGCTGTGGGCCTCGTCGCTGCGCCGGTTGCCCCGTTCGCTGCGGCGCAGGGCCAGACGGTCGATCCGTTCGCTGCGGATCAGGCCCACGCCGGTGCCGATCGCGTCTTCCTCGAACACCAGATACCAGCCGATGTTGTGGAACAGCAGCTGCAGCGGCCACACGCGCAAGGAGCCGTTTGGGCTGTCCGCAAAGGAGCCCACCGAGACGTAGCGCTCCAGCTCGATCCGCCGCCGTTCCACGATCGCCGTTTCCAGGGCCTCGGCCTGCCGCTCGGCGGCCAGGGAATCGGGCCGCACCAGGGCACTGCTCACGATCGAGCGGTTGGCGAACGCCCGCACCGGCGTGGTGCCGTCCACGGCGATGCCTCCCCAGGCGAGCCGCTGCTCCAGCTCCCGCAGCAGATCCTGGGCGGTGGGATCGGCCAGCCGGCCGGCGGCCTGGCTCACCACCCCGTGGATCTCCCGCAACCGGTGGGCCGAGAGCAGGGCGGTGCCGATGGCATAGCCGTGGCGCACGTTGTCGTTGCGGTGGCGGAAGCCATAGGGGGTGAGCAGCTTCTCGAGGTCCTTGCGCAGGGTGGCGGCCTCGGAAGGCAGGTAGGCGCCGGGGATGGCCTCGGTGCGCTCGATCAGGTGCTCGGGCAAGGGCACGCCCTCGGCTTGATCAAAGGGCTGCTGCAGCAGGTGGCGCAGCAGGGTGAACACCCGCATGAACACCGGCCCATCGCCCATGGGCGGGAAGCCACCGTTCACCCCACCGGGCCAGGGGCCTGTGGCTGGCGGCTCAGGCTGGGGCGGCGCCAGCTGGATCGGTGCCAAGGAGGGCTCGGCGCTGCAGAAGCCATTGGCCTCCAACCAGGCCAGATCCCCCCGGATCGCGGTGGCATCGCCGTAGCAATCGCCGTGTAGACGCCGCAGGTAGGCCGCCGCCTGATCCGCCAGGTCGCCCTCGGGCAGGGGCGACACGATCGCCTCCAGCTCCGCGCGGGTGGCGGGGTCGGCTGCGGAGAGCTCGGGGTAGGTGGTGAGCAGGCGCAGCAGGTGCAGCAGCCGCTCCAGATCCAGTAGGCGCGAGTACCCGTGAAGCTGGAAGCGTTTCTCCCGGTTGCGGGCCGAGCGGATGCGGTGATCGAGGCGCGCCAGCTCATCACGCAGCAGGGCCTCCAACTCGCGGCCGTGGGTGGGCACCACCGCCACCACCGCCGCGAATCCCTCCGCCCGGGATGGCCCGAACGCCGGATCGGCCAGGGCGGCCGCCATCTCGCGGATCACCGGCTCGGGCACCAGGCGCTTGCGGGTCTGATTCCACTGCAGACAGGTGGCGAGCGGCGTGTAGAGCCACCAGCCGATCCACTCCACCGGCACCGGCAAGGTCAGGGCCTGGGTGATCGCCAGGCGCCAGGGCCGGCGGGCATGGGTGGCATCGAGGATCACCGGCGTACCGGCGGCCACGGCCTCGCGGAGGCGCTGGTGCAGCAGGGCTTCGATGTCACGCCACGGGCCCTGCACCGCCGCGTCGCCGAACAGCTCGCCGCGCACCACATCGGTGGAGAGCACCACGGCACCGGTGAGCTGGGCCAGCACGCCAGCCAGGGTGGTCTTGCCGCTGGCGGGCGGGCCGATCAGCAGGTGGCAGCGCAGGGGCGCAGGCGTGGGCGCAACAGGTGGGCTGGTCATGGCCACAGCGTGGCCGCTGGGGCGTGCCACGGCAAGGCTCTACAAGCGAAAGAGCAGATTTAGGACCAAACCACGACTGGGATCTGTCTGACGGCTTTGCTATTTCGCAGGAAGAACGGCACCAAAACCGCCTGCGCTGCTGAGGCTGCTCCCAGCGCCTCATCCATCCCATGGCTTCCCCGCGCCCCCCGTCGCTGGCCCAGGCCCATCACTACCGCCTGCCGGAGCTGCTGCACGACATCCGCCTGCTCGATCTGCTGGAGCTCTGCGGCACCACCGTGCAGACCAGCCGTCACCTGCAGCTGAGCCAGCCCACCATCAGCCGCCGCTACCGGCTCCTCTCGGAGGATTTCGGCCTGGTGCGCGATCGCTGCCAGCTCTGGGGCTGCGGTTATGGCACCTCGGCCGCGATGCGCCTGCTGCGGCTGGGTTGCCGCGCCCATCGCCTGGCTGCTGGTGTCGCCCGGATCGGCAGCGATCTGCTCCATCACCCCCTGCTGGCGGGCTGCCCCTGGCTGCTGCCCACCCCTCAGCGGTTCCGGGCGGCGGCCAACTGGCTGGAGCTGGTACGCCAGGGCGTGCTCGATGGCGCCCTGATCTCAGGCCTGGAGCTGGAGGAAGCAGAAGGACTGAACCACCAGGAGCTGGAGCTGCTGCCGCTGGGGGAGCTGCCCCTGGCCCTGGCGTTCTGCCCCGAGGCGCCAGTGCTGGTGGGCGCTGTCCCCGGCAGGCCGGCCTCAGGGGGGCGAGTTGCGGAGGTGCTGGTGCCCGATCGCGGCCTGGCGCCCGGCCTGCGGCGGCTCCTGCGGGAGCTGGGGCTCCCCCTGCGCAGCGGGGGCAACAGCCTGCAGACCCCAGATGACTGGATCAGCCGGATCCAGGGCAGCACCCTGGCTCTGGTGGTGGCCGATCGGGAGGCCGACACCTGGGCCTCCCTGCAGCGCTGGCCCTTTGGCCACGGGCCCCAGGCTTCCCGACCCCACAGTCCGGTATGGCTGGCGCTGCCGGCCGACTGGCAGGAGCACCCGGTGTTGCGGCACACCGCCCGGGAACTGGGCCGGATCGGCGCCGCGCAACAGCTGGAGGGCTGAAATTATGCGCTCCGTGCATAGATCCAAGACTCGCGGCTCCAAGTGCTTCTGTTGTGCTGCCACATCGCTTCCGCTAGGTGCAGACTGGCCGCAGCGTCACCTGCCCCCCATGCCACCCCACCCGCCACAGGCGGTCGAACCACAGGGGGGCACGCCGCGATGACCGCCCGCTTGGAAGACCTCATGCCCGATGCCCAGGTCAGGGGCCTGGTGGGCCGCGAGGCTGTCCGGATTGTGTCCGCCGAGATGCTGGGGGAGGCCGCTTGCAAGGTGGTGTACCGCGGGCAGGACGGCGCCCTGGGCGAGCAGCTGCTGTTCCGCAGCAATGAGGCCGACCTGGAGCTGGTGGGTGGTGGCCGCAAGTGGAGCTTCGAGGGGGACGGCGAGCTATTCCGGCTGGTATCGGAGGCCGAACGGATACGGCTGGCCTACCTGTTCGACCCTTATGTGGCAGTAAGCAGCAGCACGATCGACCCGCTGCCCCACCAAATCAGCGCGGTCTACGAGCACATGCTCCCCCGCCAGCCAATGCGCTTCCTGCTGGCGGACGACCCCGGCGCAGGCAAGACGATTATGGCCGGCCTGCTGATCAAGGAGCTGCTGATCCGTGGCGAGCTGGAGCGCTGTCTGATCGTGGCGCCGGGCTCTCTGACAGAGCAGTGGCAGGACGAGCTGAAGGAGAAGTTCGAGCTGCAGTTCGAACTGCTCACCCGCGATCTGATCAACGCCACCGGCCTGGGTAATCCCTTCGCGGAGCGGCCGTTGCTGATCGCCCGGATGGATCAGCTCTCGCGCGATGCGGAGCTGCAGACCCGACTGGAGCAGGCGCCCGAGTGGGACCTGGTGGTGTTCGATGAATCCCACCGCATGAGCGCCCACTACTTCGGCAATGAGGTGAAGCGCACCAAGCGCTACGACATGGGTAAGCGGGTGGGCAGCCATGCCCGCAACCTCCTGCTGATGACGGCGACGCCGCACAACGGCAAGGACGAGGACTTCCAGCTGTTCATGGCCTTGCTGGATGAGGACCGCTTCGCGGGGCAGCAGAAGGATGCCGTGCACCGCAGCGACCCCACGGACCTGATGCGCCGGCTGGTGAAGGAAGACCTCTACACATTCTCGGGAACCAAGCTGTTCCCCGAGCGCCGCAGCTACACAGCCGAATACGAACTCTCCGAGCCTGAGAAAGTGCTCTACGAGAAGGTGACCGAATACGTGCGCGACGAGATGAACCGCGCCGACCGCAACGCCAACCAGCAGGGCGGCGCCAAGAAGCGGGTCAATGTGGGCTTCGCGCTGATGACCCTGCAGCGGCGGCTGGCCAGTTCACCATTCGCCATCCATCGCTCGCTGGAACGACGGCGGGAGCGGCTGGAGAGCCGGCTCAAGGAGGAGCGCCTGCTCCTAGAGGGCCGTGAGGCGGGCAGCAAGCTGGTTCTTGATGCCAAGTTCGACCCAGGCGCCATCAGCGACGACGACATCGCCGAGTTGTATGAGGAGGACACCGCCGGGGAAGTGGAAGCCACTGAGGAGGCATTCACCGATAACGCCACCACAGCCCAGACCCTCGAAGAGCTGGCGTCCGAGATCGAAACCCTCAAGGGCCTGGAGAGGCTGAGCAAGAAGGTGGTGGATCAACGCTGCGATGCCAAGTGGAGCGAACTTGATCGGATCCTGGATGACGAGCAGATGCGCGAGCCCAATGGCGGCCGCCGCAAGCTGGTGCTGTTCACCGAGTTCAAGGACACCCTCACGGATCTAGCCATCAAGATCCGCGATCGGCTGGGCCGGCCGGAGGCGGTGGTGGAGATCCATGGCGGGGTGGCGCGCGACAAACGCCGCCAGATCGTGCATGCCTTCATGAACGATCCGCAGGTGGTGGTGCTCCTCGCCAATGACGCTGCCGGGGAGGGTGTGAACCTGCAGCGGGCCCACCTGATGGTCAACTACGACTTGCCCTGGAACCCCAACCGGCTGGAGCAGCGCTTCGGGCGCATCCACCGGATCGGCCAGAAGGAGGTCTGCCATCTCTGGAACCTGCTGGCCAAGGACACCCGCGAGGGGGATGTCTACATCCAGCTTCTCCACAAGCTGGAGATCGCCCGAGAAGCCCTCGGCGACAAGGTCTTCGACGTGCTCGGGCAACTTTTCTCAGGTCGGTCACTGCGGGACTTGCTGATGGACGCCGTGCGCTACAACCAGCAACCCGAACGGCAGCTCCAGATGGATCTGGAGATCGAAGGGGCCGTGAACCAGGAGCATCTGCGGCAGTTGCTCAACGAGCGGGCCCTGGTCCAGCAGGGCATGGATGTCCACAAGGTGGAGCTGCTCCGGCAGCAGATGGAACGGGCGATGGCCCGCCGCATCCATCCTCACTACGTCCACGACTTCTTCATCCAGGCGTTCCGGCGGCTGGGCGGCAAGGTGTTCGACCGGGAGAAGGGCCGCTACGAGATCACCTACGTGCCACCGCTGCTGCTTGATCGCAACCAGCAGATCGGTTTCGGGATACCCGTGCATGCGCGCTACGAACGGATCTGTTTCGAGAAGGACCATGTTGCCGATACCCCGCGGGCGGAGCTGGTGAGCCCTGGCCATCCGCTGCTGGAGGCTTGCCTATCCCTGGTGTTGGAGCGTGATGGCGCCGTGCTCGGCCAAGGGGCGGTGCTGGTGGATGAACGGGATCTGGGCACTGAGCCGCGGATGCTGTTCTGCCTGGAGCATGGGCTGCAGGACGGCCGCCGCAACCGCCATGGAAAGCAGGAGTTGGTCTCGAATCGGCTGCAATTCCTGGAGATCAACCGCCAGGGCGAGGTTGCCATTGCTGGCTCTGCGCCCTACCTCGACTACCGACCCTTGAAAGAAGGGGAGCGTGAGCAGATCGAAGGGGTGCTCAGCGAGAGCTGGTTGGCGCAGGATTGGGATCAGTTGGTGATCACCCAGGCCCTCACGACCCTGGTGCCCGAGCACCTGGAAGAGGTGAAGGGTGAACGGCTGGAGCGGATTGCCAAGGCAAGCCAGGAGATTCAGTCACGGATGCAGCGGGAAATCAACCTCTGGTACCGCCGCTACGAAGAACTCAAGCTGCAGGAGTCGGCCGGCAAACAGGTGCGGCTCCCGGCCCAGGTGGCCAAGGAGCGCTACGAACTCCTGCTGGCCCGACTGGAGAAGCGCAAGGTCCAACTGGCGCTGGAGGCTCAGATCAGCGCCAAGGTGCCGATCCTCAAGGGCGGAACCCTGGTGATTCCGATGGGCTTGCTGCTGGAGGCCAGTGGCGCCGCAGAAGAAGCCGGCCCCGATGCAGCCGCCCGGAAGCGGGTGGAGCTGTTGGCGATGAACGCCGTGTTCGAGGCGGAGAAGGCACTGGGGCGCATGCCACGGGACGTGAGTGCGCAGCGGGGCATCGGCTACGACATCGAATCGATGGATGACCAGGGCGATCTGTTCTTCATCGAGGTGAAGGGCCGCATTGATGGGGCCGACTCGGTGACGCTCACGATCAATGAGGTGAATACCGGCCGCAACTCGCCCCACCGTTTCCGGCTGGCCCTGGTGGCCGTGACGGGGGATCAGGCTGCAGCGCCGGTCTACGTAAGCGGCATCGACTGGGGGGTGCCGGGCTTTGGCGATACCCAGATCACCAAGAACCTCCAGCAACTGCTGGCGGCTGGCAACAGGGCTCATTAACATGACAAGTAATGATAATGCGGGTGATCAGGTGAGTCTACTCGAGCTTTTAGGAATTGATGGCTGGTCAGAGAGTGAAAGACTAAGCGGATGGCCCAATGTCGACGATGATCATTTTGCCATACGGACTCTTGAACTAATTCGATATCGTTGCTTTGATACTGTTAAGCTTGATTTTCACCCAAAACTAACGTTATTTTCAGCACCCAATGGGGAAGGCAAGACAGCAATTCTTGATGGAGTTGCGATCTCGCTTCGGCTCTTTGTCGATACTATACAGAAGCAGGTGAGTTCTCCGGGATTCAAGAAAGAAGACATTCAACTTTTCGTTGCCCCCGGTGGCAGTATGGAGAACTATCTACCTCAAGAGCATACAAAGTTAAACGCGACGGCGATTCTCTTTGGGCATTCAGTATCCTGGGCAAGAGAGCTTGGATCAGATCAGCCAAAAGCAAAGACTACAATCAAGGATGCCAAAGATCTTGCCAAAATTGCGAAAGAACTTTTGAAAGGAATCCAGCCTCGTCCTTCCTCACAGGCTGGCGAAGAAGCGCCTGTCACTCTTCCTCTAATATCTTATTACGGAACTGGGAGACTGTTTTCTCAGATTCCACAGAAAAGCGCTTACGTTGGTAGCAAGTCTCGGCTAAGTGGCTACAGGGATTGCCTTAATCCAAATTCAAGCTATAAGGCATTCCTTGCTTGGTTCTCCCCAATGAGCAGCGAAGCTCAAGCAGAACACGTCAGCGGGCTATCGGCAGGTCATCAAGCCATTGCGAGACTTAATGCAGTAAGCGATACCATTCAACAAATTTTAGAACCCACTGGCTGGAAGGGGGTTCGATGGGACTATGTCAATCAAGAGTTACTGGCTTTTCATGCCGATGGTCGCGTGTTTCCAGTACGCCTTCTATCAGATGGAGTGCGCAACATGCTCGCCATGGCTGCCGACATGGTGTTTAGATGCTCTCAGCTAAATCCACACTTGGGAAGGGAAGTGGCAAACCTCACTCCGGGGATTGCACTTATTGATGAAATCGATATGCATCTCCACCCTGAGTGGCAACAGTCCGTGCTTTCTCGGCTTATAAAGGTATTTCCCAAAATCCAGTTTCTTGTTTCTACTCATAGCTCTGAAGTGATAAGCACTATTAGCAAGGAGCATATTCGAGTGATCAAAGATGGTCTCGTAACCAGCCCGATAAAACAAACATCAGCAGTACCTAGTGATCGCATTCTCTCGGATGTAATGGGTGTTCATCCTATCTGGGGAGAACTTAAAGCCGCGAAGGAACTAACTCGTTATCATGCACTAATCAGCCAAGACCTTGAGACATCAACAGAGGCCGAAAGTCTTCGTGCAGATCTCATCGAGCATTTTGGAGAAAGCTCTCAACAGATTGTTGAGTGTGATCAAGCTATCCGCCTTCGAATGATCCGCAAGAAAATTTCAGATCGCTCTGGCAAGGAGGGTTAAGCATGAAGCTCCTATACCGCACGCCTCTCAATCCGAATTTCTTAACCCAATACAATCCGAACACTGATAAATGGTCTGTCAAAGAACCTTGCACTCCATCCAGTGACCATCGAAATCAGATTTGGATTGCGTTATTAAGCATCCAGGGTGGTGTATGTGCCTACTGTGAAGCTGGACTTCAAAACGGTCGTCACATTGAACATTTCGCAAATCGAGGCAAACGCCCCGACCTCACGTTTGAATGGACCAATCTTTTTGGAAGCTGTAATAGAAATGATTGCTGCGGACATTACAAGGACAGCAGCCGTAATCCTTTTAGTGGCTATAATTTAGCTGATCTTATCAAGCCCGATAGGGAGGATCCTTGGCACTTTCTTGTCTTCGGCTCTGACGGTAGGGTTTCCGTACGCGATGGGCTCTCAGTGAACGACAAAATACGCGGCCAAACAACTATTGATGTTTTCAACCTGAACGCACCTCATCACGTCCCAGAGAGGTTGAGTAAATATTATTGCGTTCAAGGCCATCTAGGCTTAATCGAAGAGGATGCGGAGGAAGCAATAGTTGATTTAATTTTAGATGAAATCCGCTCTTCAGTATTGCCTCATTTGGACACATATTCATCTGCGGCATTGCAGCCCTTAGAGCTAATCCTTGGCCCTGAGAATTATTCGACCCCATGACCCCCCACCCCGTCCACCGCCGCAAGAAGCTGATCGAGATCGCTATCCCGCTGGAGGCGATCAATGCGGCCTCGGCGAAAGAGAAGAGCATCCGCCATGGCCACCCGAGCACCCTGCACCTGTGGTGGGCGCGGCGGCCTCTGGCGGCGGCGCGGGCGGTGATCTTCTGCCAGATGGTGGACGACCCCTCGGCGGTGCCGGAGGAGTTCCCTACTGAGGAAGCCCAGGAGAACGAGCGGCTGCGGCTGTTCGGATTGATCAGCGAGCTGGTGACCTGGGAGAACACCACCAACGAGCAGGTGCTGAATCGGACGCGGGCAGAGATCCACCGCAGTTGGCGGAGGGCCTGCGCCGACAACGCCGATCACCCCGAGGCTGCAGAGCTGTTCAACCCAGAGAAGCTGCCTGGATTCCACGATCCCTTCGCCGGTGGTGGGGCGTTGCCGCTTGAGGCGCAGCGGTTGGGGCTGGAGGCCTACGCCAGTGATCTGAACCCGGTGGCGGTGCTGATCAACAAGGCGATGATTGAGATGCACAAAATGGCAACCGTATCAGCCATTCCCGTCGACTGCGTTGCAGATAGCATTGGTTCGTTTAGTTGTTGGCGGCTGATCTCAGCCA
This sequence comes from Cyanobium sp. Cruz-8D1, assembly GCF_024345975.1. Classification (GTDB taxonomy): domain Bacteria; phylum Cyanobacteriota; class Cyanobacteriia; order PCC-6307; family Cyanobiaceae; genus Cyanobium. The sequence continues at coordinate 11,914 of NZ_JAGQCD010000017.1, forward strand.
CACTTTTCGCTAATCCTCTTTTAAATCTTGGCAAGGTTATGCTTATGCCATGAAACTGTATATTGGCATCACCGATACGGATTGGTTCCGTTACCTCCGCAGCAGTAATGCTGATGAGATGAACTTCTGGCGGCCAAAGGCTACCAACCAGTTCAAGGCCTTGGAGCCTGGCGAGCTTTTCCTATTTAAGTCAAAATATCCTCATCATCGGATCGTGGGTGGCGCATTCTTCGTACGTCACACGACTTTAAGTCTTGATCTAGCGTGGAAGGCCTTCGCAACAGCCAATGGTACCGATTCCATGGAAAAGTTTCGACGCATGATTCAGGGGCATCGAAGGGATAACGAATTCAACCCGATCATTGGATGCACAATCTTGACTCAGCCGTTCTACCTGGAAGACAATGAGACCATTGACCCACCATCAGACTGGTCGGGCAACATCGTTACTGGCAAGAGCTACGAGATCGCGCCGGGCAGCGAAGGCCTGAGGTTGTTCGAGCAGGCTCAGGCAGTCTTTTCGGCTAGCTATCCGAGAAATAGTACAGACAAGCCATATGAACCAATTGACAGATTCGGCAAGCCGCAGCTTGTGGCTCCAAGGCTTGGTCAGGGAGGCTTTCGTATTCTGGTCATGGATGCCTACTCGCGGAAGTGTGCAATCACAGGGGAGAAAACACTGCCAGTCCTGGAAGCAGCGCACATTAAGCCCTATTCCGAGGAGGGACCACATGAGGTTTCCAATGGCATCTTCATGAGATCCGATCTGCACACATTATTTGATGGTGGATATCTGACTCTGACAAGAGAGTTCAACATCGAAGTCAGCAAGCGAATTCGCGAGGAGTTTTCAAACGGCCGTGAGTACTATGCTCTGCATGGAAGGAAATTGGTGACGTTGCCAGAGAATCCATCAAGCAGGCCAAACCTTTCGCACCTTGAGTGGCATCAGAATAATAGGTTTCTTGGCTAACTGAATGAGCCTGATGAATGTTGAAATTATTGCAGTAAGTTGCAGTGGGCTAGGGGCTGCTATCCTGAAATCTAATGTAGATTTTGTATCAAGTGGCTATCACAGTCTCATTCACCCCAGCCGTGGCCAGGCCGCGCCGTGTTGGTGGGCACCGCCTTCAGCCCCTCCAAGGCCACCACCTATCCCGATGGCACCGTCGTCAACACCCTCTGGGGTGAACTCGCCTATCAGCTCGGTGGGGCCCATGGCTATGCCCTTATCGCCAGCAGTGATCTGCAGCGAGTGGCCCCCGGTGCCCAGGATCTGGCCGCCCTGTTCACCGCCCATGCCCCTTGCCTGATCCTGGTGGATGAGTGGGTGGCCTACGCCCGCAACCTGGTGAGCAACGCCACCCTGCCGGCAGGCACCTTCGATTCACAGGTGTCCTTCGCGCAGGCGCTCACCGAAGCCGTGAAGCAGGTGCCCAATGCCCTGCTCTTGATCTCTGTTCCCCAGAGCGTCAACGAGATCGGCGGCAATGATGGCGAGAAGGCCGTCTCGGCCCTCAAAAACGTGGTCACCCGCATCGCCTACCAATGGCGGCCTGCCACCGGCAATGAGGGCTTCGAGATTGTGCGGAGGCGGTTGTTCGAGCCGATCACCACCAAGGAAGCCGGCGCCGCCCGCGATGCGGTGGTCCGCAGCTTCACCGACCTCTATTCCCAGAACCCCTCAGAATTCCCGGCCGAAACACGAGAAGCGGGCTACCGCGACCTGCTGATCAGCGCCTATCCGATCCACCCTGAGCTGTTCAAGCGCCTCTACGACGACTGGAGCACCCTCGATCGCTTCCAACGAACTCGGGGCGTGCTGCGCCTTCTGGCGCTCACGATCGAGGGCCTCTGGAACAGCAACAGCAAGGACCTGCTGATCACGCCCAGCTCGATCCCGCTGGACGACAACGACGTCAAGAACGAGCTGGTGCGCTTCCTCGACAACCAGTGGGAGCCGATCATTTCCCAGGATGTGGATGGCCCCCAATCCACCCCCACCCGGCTGGATACGGAGAACCCCAACTTCGGCCGTGTCAGCGCCTGCAAGCGGGTGGCCCGCTCCCTCTACATCGGCACCGCCCCAGATGCGGATGCCCTGCGCAAAGGGATCGGCGATCAGCGGGTGAAGCTCGCCTGCGTGATGCCGGGCGAGCCGATCGGCGTGTTCGGCGATGCCCTGCGCCGCCTCGGCGATCGGGGCCGCTTCATCCAGCAGGACGGCGACCGCTACTGGATCGACACCCGCCCCAACCTCAACCGCACCGCCGAGGAGCACCGCGAGAGCTACCTGCGCCAGCGCGAAGAGCTGCTGGCTGAACTCAACACCCGCCTTGCCCAGGAGGCCACCAAGCGGGGCGACTTCGCCGGTCTTCATGCGGCCCCTCTGGAAAACAGTGCCGTCCCCGATGAAGCGGCCACCCGGCTCGTGCTCCTCGCGGCGCAGCACACCCATCGCAAGGGCGTTGAGTTCAGCGCGGCGAGGCAATGGACCGCAACCTGCCTGCAGAGCCGGGGCAACAGCCCCCGCCAGTTCGCCAACACCCTGATCTTCCTGGCTCCCGATGAAGCCAATCTTGAAAACCTCTTCCACGCCCTGGCCGATCGCCGCGCCTGGCAGCACATCATCGACAACGAGCTGGAGCTGAACCTCACGGTCGCCCAGAAGAACCAAGCGATTGGAAAGATCGCGGAAGCGACCCAGGCCGTGGCCAGCCGCATCCCAGAAACCTGGTGCCACCTGCTGATCCCCTATCAGAGCAAGCCGGGCCCCGGTGGGGCACTCTGGGACGAGAAGAAGCTCACCAGCGGCAAGGGAAGCCTGGCCGAGCGGGCCAGTGAGCGCTGCGTGCAGGAGGACGTGCTGTTCCTGCAACTTGGTGCCCGCCGCATCCGCGACGACCTCAACCGCTTCCTCTGGACCGACAAGCCCCATGTGGCAGTCCGCGACCTTGTCGACTGGAGCCGCAAGTACCTCTACCTGCCCCGCGTGGCTACCGATCAGGTGATCCTCAACGCCCTGGTGAATCAGCAGGCTGCCCTAACCGGTGAAGCCACATTTCACCTTGCCGATGACTTCGATGAGGGCACTGGGCGCTACAGCGGCTTGAGGCCCCAGCAGGGCCCCAACACTGGCCCGGCATCTTTGACGAGCCTGGTGGTGAAAGACGAGGTAGCGGCCGTCCAGATCGAGGCGGATCGGCTGGCTGAAGAGGAGCGGAAGCGACAGGCCTCGAAGCCAGAAGTGGTTGGGGCCGGTGGAACGGGGCCGGGCATCGCCAAGCCACCGGTCATTGGGCCTGGACCAGATCCCATTCCCCCACCACCGCCGCCAAAACCCAGCCTCCCCACCACCTACACCGCCTCGGTGAAGTTGGACTCGGTGACGGCAGGTCCCCAGGTCGGCAAGTTCCTGGTCGAGGTGATGTCGCACCTGCAGGCGCTGCCAGGGGTGGAGATTGAGATGTCCCTGGAGGTCAAGGTGCGGGCGCCTGGCGGTATCGACGAGGCCACAGCGCGGATCGTGCTGGAGAACTCGTCGGCGCTGAAGGTGGATAAGCCGGGTCTGTACTAAACATAATTATAGGCTCTGAGATCTAATGCCATGACAGAGGACCACGTCGCAATACCTATTCCAATATCGTCCGAGGACGACGAGCCAGACTACTTGGAATACATTAAGGGTTTTCGAGATGAACTTCGTCCTGCTCTTGACCTTAAGGTCGACGATGGAGACTGCCGGACGACGTACCTTGATCACGAGTTCACTGACGCCACCATGGCAGGAGATCAGATAACCATTGATTACGAGGTCACGACCGACACTTATTACGGATGTAAAGATATAGACAGCCTGGGCTCAGTGTGGAGGGCAATCACGGGGACAAGCAATGGGGCCCATTGGATCTTCCCGCACTACACCTATCCCGATGACAGGTCAACATTTGAGGAGTTCTAGGATTAATAGCGATAAGCTACGGCCTAAGCTGGCGGTAATCCTGTATGGTCCGCCCCCAAGGCCATAAAAGGAGGCTTGGCTTTAACTGCTTCATTGTCTTGGGCTTTCGTGTCCGGCAACTCCGCCTTTTAGCTATGCAATAGATTGCTGAGCTACTGAATTGAGCTACTGCGAGAGTCGCTTCAGATCTTGCTGCAGTTGCTCGGCGATGCCCGCAAAGCTGCCGATCTGGTCTGCCCGGAAGCACCTGCGGCGGATGGGGGTTGAGCCTGCTGCTGGTGGGCAGGCCTTGGGCTCTGGCGATTACGCCACCCGGCCTGCCCCGGCTTGCGCACCGCGCAAGGGCTGACGCGAGTCGCTCCGCGACCCTTGCGCGGCGCTGGCGGCGCCGGGGCTCAACGGCGGTGTCGTTCGCCAGCCCAGCCATGGCCGCCACTCCCCTCAGCCGCTCCTGCCCGATCCGCATCATCTCGGTGCATCTCCTCGATGCCGCCGGCCAGCTGCTGCGGGTGCTCTTCCTCGATCGCGAGGGGCGCATCAGCGCCAAGCCGCACTACGTGCCTCGCGAGCAGGCCCTGATCCTGGCTGCCAATCAGCAGCGGGTGCTCGGTCCCCAGGCCGAGGTGCGGGTGCTCTGAGCCCCCGGGGCCGGAGGCACACCGCCTCCGGCGTTCGGGTGTTGCCACAGCGCCCGTGGGCTTGGGCTTCCTGGATCCATGGATGCCTCCCTCACCAGCGAGCGGGTGGACGCTGCAGGTTCCTCACTGAGGCGGCTCACCGCAACGGCCTGACGGTTCCGACTGGGCGGTCCCTGGGCTGGGCACCCTGCAGCACCGGCAGTGGGGGAGGGAATTGCCCCCGCACCGGCGCACACCCACCGCCTCCCTCGGCCAGTCCTCACGCCGCGTCAAGGATCGGGCCAGGCGCCCCAGGGGGGCGTCCTTGCCGTGGCGCTGCGGCCGGCCGGTGGGGGTGGGGTTCTCCGCCGTCCCCAGATGGCTTCCCCGCTTTCCCCCTCGCGCCGCCAGCAGCAGCCCCAGCCTCTCGTCCGTTCTGCCCTGCGTGCCCGCGATGCCCTGGTGCTGGAGCACCTGCCCCTGGCTGATGCCCTGGCTTCCGCCGCCGCCCGGCGCCTCTTCCCGCTGGTGGAGCGGGAGGATCTGATCCAGGTGGCCCGTGAGGCCCTGGTCCGCTCTGCTCCCCGCTGCAGAGCCGGCGAGCCCGCAGCTCCTTATCTGCGCAGCTGCATCACCGGTGCCCTGCAGCATCACCTGCGTGATCGGGTGCGGCTAGTGCGTGTGCCCAAGCGCGTCCATGAAGCAGGGGATTGCCCCCTCGGCCACAGCAGCCTCGATGCCAGCTTTGCTGGCGAGCCGTGCCTGCTCGATCAGCTGGCAAGCCCAGAGCAAGAAGCAGCCGGGCCCGCTGATGATCAAGCGCTGGAGCAGCTAGTAGATCAGCTGCCGGCAGCTCAAGCCACGGCCCTGAGGCTCACCATCCTTGAGGGCCTGTCACTCCGCGCTGCAGCTGAGCGGCTGGAGATCAGTGCCATGTCGGTGCAGCGGGCCCAGAAGAAGGCTCTTGAGGCACTGCGCCAGCAGCTGGCAGGCGGGGGCTGAGGCCCCTTGGCTCAGCACAGTGACGCTGCTCTCTGGGCTGATCAGAACCCTCCAGCAGCGCGAGCCAATCACTGGCAGGGGTGCCTTGGTGTCAGTCATGGGTCACGGGCTCACCATCACCCGGTTGCCAGTGCCGCTGTTGCTCACTGCTGCGAACTGACTGCGCTGGGGTGACCAGCAGATCGATCGCCAGCTGATAGAGGCTGGGGTGCTGCGCACGGTCCAGGTGATGCCATCGGCGCTGGTCATGATCCGGCTGCTGCCGCTGCTGGCTACGGCCACAAGCACCTCCCGCTGCGGCGACCAGCAGAGGCTGGTCCAGGTGTTATCAGCGGCTGAGGTCCGGCTCGTCCAGTTACTGCCATCGGGGGAGGTCATCACCCGGTTGCCTGTGCCGCTGCTGCTCAACGCCACCAGCAGACCGAGCTCCGCTGCCCAGCAGAGTGCCATCCAGTTGTTGGTGCTGGCCGCACTCCGCAGGGACCAGCTGCGGCCGTCGGCTGAGGTCATCACCCGCTGGTTGCCGCCGGTGCTGCTCACCGCCACGAATATCCCCAGTTGAGGCGCCCAGCAGATGGAGCGCCACTCCTGATCTGCGGCAGCCGGGCCGGCTATCCAGGTGAGGCCATCGCTGCTGGTCATCACCCGGTTGCCCGTGCCGCTGCTGGCCACGGCCACGAGCAAGCCCAGCTCTGGTGCCCAGCAGATCGATGTCCAGTTGTTGATGGCAGGCGTCTGGCGCAGGGTCCAGCTGCGGCCATCCGGTGAGGTCATCACCCGCTGGCCCGTGCCGCTGTCGCTGACGGCGACAAACAGCCCCAGCTCGGCGGCCCAGCAGAGCGCCACCCAGTTCAGATCGGCTGCTGATAGTTGGGGGCTCCAGCGAATGCCATCGCTTGAGGTCATCACCCGGTTGCCCGTGCCGCTGCTCGCCACGCAGGCGTAGAGCTGCAGCTCCGGCGACCAGCAGATCGCCTGCCAGCTGTTCTCTGCCACTGAGCGCACGGTTGACCAGAGCACGCCACTGATAGCCAGCACTGGCGACGGGTTCAGCAACTCCGCCAGTGCTGCCGCCGGCAGCTGATAGGTACCGGCCTGGGGCCCGGTGGAGCGGGTGATCGCCAGCAGGTCGCCTGGTTGGAGGGTCATCAGCTGGGGCGCTCAGGGCAGAGCTGGAAGGGTGCTCAGGTCCAGCGGCATGTAGTCGCCGGCCGGCTGGGCGGTGGCCATGGCTTCCTTGAGGGCTGCTGCATCGACAGCGGCGCCCTCGGTGCCGGCGGTTAGGTCTTCGACAGCCGCTAGGCGCAGCACGCCTGCAGCGATGGTGGATGCGGGCTCAACGCTCAGCAGCGGTTGGGCCGGGTCACTTTCATCAACGCTCAGTGGTGCGGCCACCTGGATGCGGATCACGCCGGCACCGTCGGGGCCCAGGGCGGCATTTGCACTCCAGGCTTCCCCGTCAAACAGCAGCAGATCCCCCTGGGCGATGTCCTGACCCGCGATGCCGCTCCAGCTCGCCAGGGCAGGACCGCCAGCACTAGCCAAGTACACATCCCCCACTGCAGCGCCAGCCGGAGCCTCAGTGGTGGTGGGGTCAATCGCACCTCGGTAGGTGAGGGCACCGGAGATGGCGGCATGGAGGGTGCCATCGGCATCAACGCTGAGGTTTGTGCCCGGCTTGATTGCACCGATCGCCGCCGCCGTGGCCGGCGTGAGCATGAACGCCTTGACCTCCTCGGCAGTGGCCCGGTAGGGCGTGCTGCCGCGCTGCACCAGCAGCAGGTCGCTGGGCTGGGGCAGGGAGCGGCCGCTGGTGCGGGTATCGGTGGTGGTGGCCATGGCGATCAGTGCAGAAGGGGAGAGAGGTGGAGGGGAGAAATCAGTGCGGCAAGGGGCTGAGCAGGCGCAGGTCCAGCGCGATCACCACCACCCCATCGCCAGCAGTGGCACTGATGAGCGGCGCCAGAGCTTGCACCGAACTGACGCCCCCGGCTGGTGGCGGTTCAGGGGTTCCGCCGTCCTGCAGCTGGGCCTGGCCCAGGAAGATCACTCCCTGGGGCCGGCTGCTGCTGCGGCACTGGGCCGTCAGCTCGGCCAGCACAGCCGGATCGGGAGTGGCCATCGGCGCCAGGGCAGTGCTGCAGAGCTGTTGCCAGCCCCCAGCCAGGAATGCGCTGGCCGGGGCAGCCCTGGCCGCTGTGATCAGAGCAGGGCATCCCCCAGCTCCAGGGCAGCGAGATCTGCCGCATCGTTAGTGCCCTCGTTGCTGCCGCTGGCCTGGGCTTCCAGCGCCATCGCCTGCTCCACCAGCTCGGCCTTGGTCTGGCTGCCATCGAGCTCCACGCCGTAGACGGTGGAGCAGAACTCCACGATCTGGGCCTTGGTCATGGCCTGGAAGTCGGTGGGCTCAGAAGCCAACAGGGCCTCGCCACCATCGGTGGTGGTCTCCAGCGGGTCGTCGGTAGGAGTGGGCTCATCGAGTGCTGGGAGGGGTTCCGTCGCTGCTGGTTGCTCCGGCTCGAGGTCGAGCCCATCCACCAGCTCCGGTTCCGGCGCGATGTCCGCGGTGTCCACTGGGACCGGCTCATCGCCGCCACTGGCGGGGTTGAGCAGCTGCCAGCCCAGGGCCTGCCAGCCGGCCAGGTGCACCGGCCAGATCGAGCGAGTCGCACCGTCCTTGCCGATCAGCAGCTGGCTGGGAGGCAGCAGCGCTACATCGCCCACACCCGGATCGGGTGTGACGTTGAGCCGCTGCTCCGGGCCCGAGAGGCGAACTGGCGTGGAGGCGGGGTTGCTGCTGTCGAGAGGCTGCAGCAGTTCCAGCGGCAGGGCCTCAGCTCCGGCCGCCATGTTGAGGGTGTCGAGTGGGTTGCTCATGCCGCTCACCTCACAGCCCCTGGTTGGCGGTGAGCGCCACGGTCATCCCGGCAGGCGTGCCAGGCGAAACCATCGCCCGCGCCAGCCGCAGGCAGGGCGGGGTGATCAGCTCGCTGTCGGCTGGGTTGATCAGCAGCGCGGCGCCGCTGATGATCGCCTCCACCTTGCCGCCAGCGGAGGGGAAGGCGACGGCCGCGGCGGTGATCCAGCTGCCGGCGGTGCCGTCAGCCAACAGCGGCGCCAGCTCCAGGGTCACCGTCACCGCCCCGCTATGGCCGGGGTGGGAAGCCACCAGCACAAAGGAGCTGGTGGCATCGAGATCGGTGCCGAGGTTGACGACATCACCGCTGCTGCGGGTGTGCTCGTAGCAGTCGGTGGCGGAGTGGTTGATCCAGCCGACGAGCACCGTCTGGGCGTCGAGCAGCCGAGTGGCTTGAGAGGTCATGGAAGGGTCTCCAGAACAAAGAACAGGGGGAAAAGATCTGTTGTGCCGCCAGGGTCTTGCGGAGCTGATCAAACGCTGCTCAGAGCAGCACCAGCGGCATGGGCGCCACGTTGAACAGGCGTGCGGCGGCCTTGCGGTTGCACACCGCAAAACCCACGTACCAATCCACCCGCGTGCGGAACACCGGCGCGTCGTGCACCTCCCCGAAGTCCCGCACCGAGATCCCGTAGCGCCCCTCGAATGGGCCCTGCAGACCGCAGACGGCGGCATCCCCGAGCACGCAGCAGTAGATCGAGGTGGTGCCCACTGGTTCGTCGTAGCCGAGCACGGCTTTGCCCTCGGCGTCCTCCTCCACCAGCAGGATCTCGATCCCCTCGAAGTAGTGGCGGCCGTCGATCACTTCATAGAGGTCACCGCCGGCCTGACGGGAGGCGGTGCTGATCTGGCGGCGGGCGGCCTTGCTGGCGATCAGCACCTTGTCGCCGCCGTAGCCGATCACGCTGTCGGTGAGCGCCTCCAGCGCCAGCAGGTTGAGGGTGCTGCCGCCGTTGTCGATCGTCTGGTCCTCTCCAGGTGCCAGGCGCTTGCTCAACCCGTTGAACGCCCGCGGATCGAAGGTGTCATCGCCATTGATGATCGCCGCCTCCAGCGTCAGGCGCATGGAGCGCACCTTCATCTCGGTCTGGGCAGCACGGGCCTCAGGGCCCTGCAGATCCACGATCGAGCGGTCCACATCCAGGTCGCCGCCGAACAGGTGCACGAACTCCGAATCGGAGTTGATCACCCCGTAGCTCTGGCGATAGCCCTCGTTGACGGCGCGGAAGCCGACGCGGGGGAGTTTGGTCTCGGCCGGGAAGCTCAGGGAGCCGCCCACGAGGTTGCGGAAGGGCAGGCGGCGCAGCAGCTCCCCCTCCGCAAAGGTCTTGAGCACCGCCAGCTGTTCGGCGCGGCGGGCGTATTTCTGCGCCTCGATCAAGGTCAGGCCCAAGGGCACACTCCCGGGGCCTCGCCCCAGTGACAACAGCAGCTGTTGCCAGGTGACCCACGCCCCAAACCACCGAGGAGACAGAACCGTAGTGGCCCAGCTCCTGGTGGATCGGCTACGCGCAGCCCTCCTCATGGTCCGGGCGGCCTCAAGGGCTGACGCGAGTCAGCCGGACTGGTGCGTTGGCTGCGCTGCGCTCCGCATTGCAGAGGGGGCTGCCCCTTGACCCCGCCCGGCCTGCTTCGGGGTCTCCGCTACGCCTGCCATGGCTTCCGCATCCCGGATCCGCGCCTTCCAGCTCCTGAGCTCCCGCACCCTGGAGCTGCTGTGGGAAGAGGCCTCGGCCCACCGCCCGGCTCCTCTGGAGCGGCTGGAGCAGCTCTGCGCTGATCTGCTCTTTGAGCGCCAGGTGGCCACGCCAGCTTCGGTGCCGCTCTGGTGCCCCGAGAGCGAGCTGCCTTTCTGAGGCGGGCGGCCCCGGCTGCGGCTGGGGCGCTCTCTTTGTGCCTGCAGCCGGCGGCCCCAAGCCAGCACTGGCAACAGGGCTCAGCAGCACCATGCCCATGGCCAGCCCCATGACCCCCGAGCGGTTCCAGGACCGCTTTGAAGCCTTTCGCGGTGAACCCCAGCAGGTTTCCGGCGTCTGGACCCTCCATGCCGCGATCGCTGCCCTGCCCGGCAGCGAGGCCGTGCTCAATGAGCAGGCTCCCTGGGCGCTCACCTTCAGCGAGAAGCCGGTCGCGCCCCCGGTCCCAGCAGCTCCTGCCGGTGGTCTGGATCCCCGCGGTTCAGAGGAGGCCGGGATGGCCGGCCCGCAGCTGGCAGCACCCGTCCAACCCGGCGACTCCTACCTGCTGGTGAATGACCGGGACGAGGACATGGAGGCCTACGACCACAACGGCCAGTTCCTCTGGAAGATCCCCTGCCTGGCCCGCGGCCAAGGCGCCGACACCGACTGGAGCCACAACAGCACTGACACCCCGCCGGGGCTCTACAGGCTTGGCCAGCTCTACGCCGACTACGAGCAGAACCCCAACCCGCCCTGCAGCGACACCGCCATGGCCTACGGCTGGTATTCCTTCGACATGGAGGAGATGGAGGGCCAGGAGGTGGCCGTGGGTCGGGCCGGGATCATGCTCCACGGCGGTGGATCGGCCTGCGGCTGGCCCGGCGCCTGGGCAGCGCAGCAGCCGCTGCACCCCACCCTCGGTTGCGTTCGCCTGCACAACGCCGATCTGCGCGACAAGGTGCTGCCCCTCCACCGGCAGGGCACCGTCTATGTGGGGGTCTTCCAGGAAAAAAAGTGACGGCGGCTCTGGTGCTGCCGCCAGCTGGGGCCTGATCGCGAGGGAAGAGCAGCGATGGACTCAGGCCCACTGCCCCGGCCGCCCAAGCCGCCGTTCGACCGCGAGCGGTTCGTCTTCAAGATCCTGGCGGTGGTGATCGGTACCCAGCTGCTGATCTATTCCCTCGCCGCTGGGGTCTGCGGCCAGCGGGCGCTGGAGGGGCGATCGATCGGGCAGATCTGCCCCGGCACCCTGGAGCAGCTGCAGGGCGGGTTTGATTCCACCCTCAAATTGCTGCTGGCACTGCTGGGCGGAGCAGCGCTCACGCGCATGGACCGGTAACGCCTGGGAGCGGAAGGAGGGCTTGCTCCGGGCCTCTCCAGTCTGAGGCCCTCCTGCGGTCGGGCCTCCGCTGGGATCGGTCCCATCGCTGCGCCACACCTGGCGCCGATCACCATGGCCACGCTCTCATCTGCCGCCTCACCGTTCTGCCGGCCTGAGGAAGATCCATTCCTGCTGCTGGAGTCCTGCGGCAAAGCCATCGAATCAATCCTGCGGGGCCATGCCGGCCGGCCACTGCGCCGCACCTGGATTGATCGGCCCTATGGAGAAGAGGAGATCTCCCGGTTGGAGGAAGAGGTGCTGCCGGCGATCCAGCAGTGCCTGGCGCGGGTCGATGAGATCGATAGCGCCCTGGAAGCAGAAGCCCAGCTGAGCTACCGCCAGGAGGTGGAGGCAGAAGCCGCATTGCGGCGGGGTGGGCTGCAGTGCAGTCGGTGCATGCCGGTCGTCTGATGCTGCGGGGGCCCTGGGCCCCCATTCGGCCTACGCCGTTCCGCCTCTCGCGCCTGCTCGGGCTCCGCGACTCCGGCCAGGGGATGTGAGGACCGCAGGAAGGGGCCGCCACCAGAGATTGCCCTGCCACCAGCAAGACCGGGGCCAATGAACCAGGTCACAGACGAACGTTGGCCGGGGTGATGCAGAGCCGGCTAGCAGGGTGCCGCTGCGCGGCGGGCCGCATCAGATTTGACGGGAGCAGCTGAGACAGCCCTCGATCCCAGGAGAGCCAACACCTCTGCTCCCCTGTCGCGGTGAGAAATCAGCACGACACTTGCACCGTTGCCACTGGAGGCTGGCTGGCCGGGCGTTGCAGAACCCCTCCGCAGCATGCCCCTACGGCTCGCACCAGCAAGGGCTGACGCAAGGCTCGCTGCTCTCGCCCCTGGCTAGTGCTCATCTGCGGGGCGCTTGGTCGGTGTTCTCCGCACCACCCCAGCCATGGCCACTCCCCAAGGCCCCGTCTGTGAAGTCCGCCTGCTTGTGGTTCACCGCTATCAGCCCGGCGTTCAGAAGCTCGGCTCCACTCCCTGTGAGGTCGAGTTCTTTGGCCGCCGCGGTAAGCCCGTCAAGAAGATGCGGCTGATCCCTGCCGAGAAGGCATTTGCCTTTGCCCGCAAGCTGCAGGGCACCCCCGGCTGCACCGTCTCGGTCTGCTGAGCCAGGGGGGCTCTGGCCCGGCTGCCGCTTGATGGCCTGGCTTTACAGCCAATGGCGGTAGCTGCTCCGCTGCCGCCTGGCCCTGGCCTTGGAGCGAGCAGAGCCGAACTGGGGGCTTGTGCCGTCCCGTCGGCGCCTTACCCAGGTCCCTTTTCTGATCAAGCCGGCGTCCTGGCTATTGGCGCGGCGTGCAGCAACGATCGCCCCGTAACCACGCTTTTGTTTGGCACGGGCACGTGAGCGGGCCTGGCTGGCGCTGGCGGCCGGAACCACGGTGGATGTGGAGCGGTTGCGCCAGAACACCAGATACCAAGCCATTCCCTCAGCCCCTTTGGTGATCAGCGGCGAGGAGCCGGCGCCCGGGGCGTGGTGGCCTTGACCGCCTCTAGGTAGAGCTCGGCGGTGCTCAGGGTCTGCAGGTTTGGCGCGGCGCTGTGGTCATGGCCCGCCTCTGCAACCGTGCCCGCATACAAGCCGCTGCGTTGCTGGAAAAGAAAGCTGAACACCGGGTGACGGCGCAATTCCTCCATGTAATCGCCATCGCTCAGCGCTACGCCATCGGCGGTGAGGGGTTGACCCTTGCCATCGACAGGAAGCAGCCGCTCACGGCCGTCCACATCCCCTAGCTGGAAGTGACCACCGCACAGCGTCACGAAGGTGTCAAAGAACGTCCCTCGCTCATCGCCGCCGACCCGGCCTTCCGCTTCTGAAAACAGGCGTTCCAGCAAGCGTTCCTTGCGCAGGTTCTGCACCTGGGAGCGGGCTTCGTCCCGTTCTTTTTCAACGCTGCGCACTCGGCGGATGTTGGCCTCATTGAGCTGGCGTTCGCGGTCGCCAACCTGGCGCTCAAATTCCTCGCGCTTGCGCTCAGCGTCCTGCAGGCGGGCGTATTCATCGGGGTTGATCTCCGAGAAGCGCGACAGCTGGGCGCGAGCCTTGCGCAGCTCTTTCTCGAGCTGGTTGCTGCGGCGGCGCTCAGCACGCAGCGGCTCAGCATTGCTGGTGGTGGCAGCAGGGGCGTCGTCGGTGTCGCTGCTGCCAGTGGGATCCTGGGGTATGGCGGAATCGAGGCCGTCGTCAGCGCCGCACAGATCACCGCTGCCGCCCTCGTCCTCGTCGCTATCGAGAAGGTCCGGGTCAGTGGCAGGTGGAGCAGAGCCAGCGGGGCCCTGGTTGGGCTGCTGCTGCTGTTGGCCGTAGACCTGCCTTGGAGCAGTAGGGGCCAAGGGGGCTGGAGCGGTGCCGCTGCAAGTGCGGCTGAAGTCAGAGAAGAAGGAAGAGGACATCACCCATCACGGCTGTGGTGCTGCGGGCGCCCCGTCCGGGCTGCGCTCGCTCTCCCTGTTGCCAGGCCCTGAGAATGTGTATGCCTGGCCTAAGCTCTACACACCGGCTTGAGTGCTCGAGTCATGCGCACCAACATCGTCATCGACGACACCCTGATGAAGCAGGCGATGCAGGCCAGTGGAGCACGCAGTAAGCGGGAAGCCGTGGAGTTGGGGCTGCGCACCCTGGTCAAGCTGCAGCAGCAAGCAGAAATTCGCGCCTTCCGCGGGCGCCTGCAGTGGGAAGGTGATCTGGAGGCCCAACGCCTGGATGAGGAGCCTGCGGGCAAGCAGCCGTGATCGTTGTTGATTCCTCGGTCTGGATCGATTTTTTCAATGGGGTCAGTACCCCCGAGGTGGATCGGTTGGATGCGCTGCTCGGGGTGACGCCACTAGCGATCGGCGACCTCATCCTGGTGGAGGTGATGCAGGGATTCCGCAACGAGCGGGATGTGGCCACCGCCCGGCAGTTGTTCCGTTCCCTAGCTCTGCTGCCTCTGTTGGAGGGAAGCAACGCCTGGAAAGCGGCTGAGAACTACAGGCAGCTGCGCCGCAAAGGGATCACGGTGCGCAAGACGATCGACGGGATCATCGCCACCGCCTGCATAGAAGCCAACCTGCCGCTGCTTTTCAGCGACCGGGACTTCCAGCCCTACGTCGAGCACCTGGGCCTGGTGGAGGCATGAGCTACGGGTCGCAGCACCACCCCGTCTAAGCAGGCAGCTCCTCCAGCACAGGAGCAGAGCGCCTCGCCGGCAGGTAGATCCACTCCCCCGCTGGTAGCTGGGTGGAGGGCAGATAACCCGGCACCAGCAGTTGCATACCCAGAGGAATGGGTGTGGTGGAGCGGTAGACGGGCAGCAGCAGGGTGGTGCCAGGCGGCAGAGGTTCCTCGCTGGGCCAGCTGCTCAGCTCCAGGTTGAACTCGCGCAGCAGAGAAAGAGTGAGGTTCTGCTCGGCCGCCACGCTGCTTAACGTGTCGTCTTCTGCGGTGACGTAGGTCTCGCTTTGCTGCAGCACCGGGTTGAGGCTGCGCACCTTGGCTTCCGTGGTGCCATGGCGGCCAGCCAGTACCGCCAGAGAATCACCCTCGATTGAGGTGATCGTCTGGGTGCTTTCCAGCTGCGGGTTGCTCCGCCGCAAGGTTGCCACGGTGGTGCCGTAGCGCTCGGCGATCATGTTCAAGGTGTCGCCAGCTCTGAGCACCAGCACGCTGTGGGGCCTTAGCACCAGCTGGATCGCCTCTCCCAGTAGCGGCTGTTCCAATAAACCGATGCCACCGGGGCCGTAGTCCGCCCCGAAGTGCTGCCCAAGCTCAAGGCGCCCATGCCCGCAGTCGCGACCAGCTGCCGGCACCGCCCTTGGCCCCAAAACCTGCACGCTCGCCGAGCTGTGCCAGGCCAATCCAGACGCCGTGCTGGAGCTGGCCGCCGATGGTTCCCTGATCTGCATGACCCCCACCGGAAGTGATACAGGCGCCCGCAATGGCGAACTGTTCTTTCAGATCACGACCTGGGCCCGTGCCACCGGCGGCTGGAAGGCGTTCGACAGTTCCACCGGTTTCCGCCTCGCCGACAACTCCGTGCTCAGCCCCGATGCCTCTCTGGTGGGCCTCGACTGCTGGCAGGCCCTCAGCGCCGAGCAACGCCGCGGTTTCGCTCCCCTCTGCCCCGATCTGGTGGTGGAGCTCGCCAGCACCAGTGGTGCAAGCCCCAGCGACGAAGGCCCCGCGGCCTCACCGCCCTGCGCCAAAAAATGGACGCCTATCAGCGCAACGGCGCCCGGCTCGGTTGGCTCCTGATTCCTGCGGAGCGGGCGGTGGAGATCTGGGAACCGCTGGCTATCACCTGGTCCCTTCGCTGAGCAAATGGTCTGCTCCAGCGTATGCCGACCAGGTGCAGGTCCCCTGGGTCGCCTCTCGGCGACGGAAGTGGTTGCGATCGCAGCAGCGGTGATTCAGGCTCTTGATCTGGCCTGACTGGAACCCTGACAGGTTGACGGCTGAACGAGCGCAGACGGTGATAGCTCTAAAAAGAAAGGCCCCACTGCGGCGGGGCCAACAGGCAATCAGGGAACCCGAGGGCTGCCTTAGTTCAGGGGCGAGGACGACCCAGAGCGCAGCCTTGCCCGCAGCCGACGGCTGTAGGCGAAGGCTGCGCCGATACCGAGAAGTGGCAGCGGCCCAGGTACAGCTGGAGTGGTAGGGGACCCAATCGTGCCAGGTGAACCAATTTCACTGCTGCTGTTAACGGCGATGAACGCGCCGTTGACTCCAGCCGCGCTCAGTGTGGAGATCGTGGCGTTGTTTAACAAGGCGGCATTGTCGAAGGTGGCAAAGGGGCCTGCTGGTGATACACCAAAAACGACGTTAGCTTGGAGAACACCAGTAGCATTATAGATATTTACGGCATCACCAGATGTACTCAATCCCACGCCTGAACCAGTGTAGTTACCGATCTGTAAGCTGGCAGGGGGATTTGCGCCGAACCAGTTGGAGCGGAAAATGGTGTTGATGGTAGCACCTTCGATGAAGGTGACAGATTCACCTGCGCCGATGCTTGTGATACCGCTCAAAGCGACAGCAGATGCGAAACTGTTGGAGTTATCGTCGAATTTCCAGCCTATGATGTTTACGGCACTTGTGCCTATATTGGTTAGTTCGAACCAGTCAGCGGCCACTGGCGAGCTGCCACTGGCCCATGGCGCTACTTCGGTGATGAAAATACTAGACGCCGCGTGGGCATGGCCGGCGGTGATCGCCACCACCGTAAAGGCAGCGCCAAAGGCTGACTTGGCCAGCGATAACCAGCGGCTGCGCCGGTCGGGATTGAAAGTGCTTGCCATAGGACTGGAGGATGGGTTAAAAAGTCAGAGTGAGTAAATATAAAGAATTCTGAAAGCTTGTAAGTTGCTTTCCCAAATTCGGAGATGTATATGTCCCTGCGCAATTTTGATTGATGTTTGGGGGGGGGGTGTGGGGCTGGGCAGTTTCAAAAGCGTCCACCTCCGCTGCTGGTCGTCAGGTTCCTGTCACCCTGGGTCCAGGGCCGCTCCGGGTTGCCTCCGCAAGTTAGCACCTGCCCTTCAGCCGGAACCTCGGCAGCGCAGCGCCGGCACCTGGCCCAGGCCGATCCGGTCCCAGCCTGGAGGCCACCGGCGCGCAGCCAAATCAAGCGAGCGGCCTGGGTCGTCGCTCTCTTGGGCCTGGGCCTTGCCATCAGCTGCTCTCATCGCCGCTCGCCAGCAGCCGCTTGAACAGGCCGTGATCCAGCGTCGCCCTCACCTGCCCCCACCGCCTTTAGCGTGAAACTCTGCACTCGCTGGGCCCATGCTCGCTCCGCCCCGCCCCCTGGAGACCTCGTCCGGTGAGCAATGGGGCGCCGCCGGGCTGCCGGAATCGCTCAACCTGCCAGCTTCGCTCTGCGCAGGCCTGCGCCTCACTCCCGAGCAGTTCGCCGAACTGTGTGGGGCCAATACAGACTCCGTGCTGGAGCTGGCCGCCGATGGTTCCCTGATCTGCACGACCCCCACCGGAAGCGATACCGGCGCACGCAACGCCGATCTGGTCTTTCAGATTCAGGCGTGGGCCCGTGCCACCGGCAGCTGGAAGGCGTTCGACAGTTCCACCGGTTTTCGCCTTCCTGACGACTCGGTGCTCAGCCCCGACGCCTCGTTGGTGGCTCTCGATCGCTGGGAAGGGCTCAGCGCCGAGCAACGCCGCACCTTCGCCCCACTCTGTCCCGATCTGGTGGTGGAGCTGGCCAGCCCCAGCGACGAAGGCCCCCGCGGCCTCAGCGCCCTACGCCAGAAGATGGCCGCTTATCAGCGCAACGGCGCCCGCCTCGGCTGGCTGTTGATTCCGGCTGAGCGGGCCGTGGAGATCTGGGAGCCACTGGCGGAGTCCCCGGCCCAGCCGCGGCGGCTCGAAGCGGCCAGCCGCCTCGGTGGAGATCCCCACTTCCCAGGGCTGGCGGTGGATCTTGAAGAGATCTGGACGGGCTGAACCCCACCAAACCCCCTCACCCCTCCACAAAACTACCGTGCAGCCCGTAGGGGATCGCCAGCGGCAGCTCCACCACCGCCAGCTCCTCCATGGAGGCGGCATCGAGGATCACCAGATCGCTGGCGCAGCGGGCGCCGTTCCACACCATGCACAGCACCCAGCCGTCGTCTTCGGCGGGTTCGGGGCCCGCACCTGCGGTCCGCGGCACCATCACCGGTTCGCTCACAAAGCCCCGCGGCGCGGCGCTCCACACCTTGCGCTCGCCGCTGACCAGATCCAGCTTCTTGATCGCTTGGAGCGGATCGTTGCCGGTTTCACGCTCGGCCACCGCCATCCAGCCGTAACGGCAGCTGAGGCCTTCGCGGCGGGGGTTCACCATGGCGAACTCGCAGCAGCGCTCGCTCAGCCCCTCGGTGCCCACCGTGCCCTTGGCCAGATCGATCGTGCAGCGCTCCAGCAGACCCTCGGGGATCAGGTCAAAGTCGATGGTGCGGAAGTCGGTGTCGGGGCCGATCGAGGGGAAATCGGCATAGAAGATGCTCTCCACCACCAGCGCCGGACCCTCCACCTGGCCGCCGAAGCCATCGGGGCCGGCTTCGCTGATCTCCCAGGCGTTGAGGTGGTGGAACACGAAGCCCTCGGGCGCCGGCACGATCCTTGGTGGCTGGCCCGCATAGGCGCCGCCATCGCGGGGGATCAGCCAGAATTGGGCCTGGCCGCCGGGCTTGGAGGCCAGGCATTTGGCGGCGCCCTTCTGGCCCAGCAGGAAGGGCAGGGGGTTGAAGGCGATCGCGTTCTGCAAAAACACCGCCCAGTTGGGGGTGATCGCGAAGTCGTGCGGGAAGGCGAAGCCGCCTCACACCAGACATCCCGCAAACTGGGCCCGGCCGCCATTGGGCAGCCCGCCCTGGGGCGACAACTGGGCAAGATCTCCCAGCCACATCACCCCCTGGCAGGGGGCCTGCACCGTTCCCAGCAGCTCTGGATCCCAGGGCAGCGGCGCCTCATCACGAAAGCCGGGTGTGGCCCAATCGAGTTCGGCCGCCAGCCAGTCAAAGGTGTTGCTGGTGCTCACCGGCAGGATTGCTGAGCGGCAGAGGTAGCCGCGCAGCAGCACATCACCCGGGTCAGTGAGGGCGGTGTCGTTGTAGCCGCCCACGATGCCGGCTTGCTCGAGGAAGCAGTCGATCACGTGCCGGCGGATCGGAACCGGACTGCGACTCTCGGGCCGGTCCACCTCAAACAGGCAGAGGCGGGCATTGGCGTAGGGCTGCAACGCGAGCCATAGGGGCGCCGCCACCGGCTGAGCCACCCGGTTGTCGATTGCCGGTGAGGCTGCTGGCAAGCCCACCAGCTGGCCCCACTGCCCTGCGGCCCGCACGGGGTTAAGGCCCTGGTTCAGCGGCGAGAGGGGTTGCTCCATCGCTCAGCCCCGCACCAGTGATCCCTGGAAGGGATCGGTGTTGCACTGGCGCCAGTTCTGCAGCCGCGGCAGGAGCAGTGCCAGCTGGCCGATGTGCTGGCTGCGCTGTTTCCCAAGAACCACCGCCGGGGACGGGCCAGCAGGGTTCCACTCGCTTTCGGTTTCCTCCAGCAGCAGTTCGGTGGCGTACTCGACCACCGCCAACTTGCTCAGCGGCAGCGGGTTGGGAACGACGCCACCGGCCACGCCTTTGCGGCTGCTGCGGATTGGGCTGTTCACTTCCGCCGGGGTTAAAGCTGCCAGCTTCTGATTCAGGACCGCGATGGCATCGAGGTGGGCCTGGGCGGTGCACACGCCCTTGGGGTAATGGGTCTGGAGCATGGCCATCTCCCGGTTCAGGGCCGAGAGAGAGGGTGCGCTGACAGGAATCGAGAGGGCGATACGCAGGGCTTCTGCGTCGCCGGAGCGCCAGGTGCAGGTGGGTGGGGAGGACTGGGACATTCCCTCGTTTGCCAGCTCAGCCGGCGTCGAGCTCCCGTTGCAAGCTCACCCAGTCCTCCGGCAGCTCGCCGCGCTGCACCAGGCGCGAGAAAACGGCGTAGCAGTCGTTGCGATCGCCGTCCTTGCGGGGGAAGCCCAGCCAGAGGATCAGCAGTAGGCGCCGTCCCTCTGCTTCAAAGGGGCGAAAGAACAGGCGGTAGCGATCCGGCAGGCCCAGCCCTTTGAGCCGGCCATAGCGGCGCAACGGACCGCTGAGAGCAAAGCGGCTGGCGTAGGGATCGGAGGCGATCCGCTCCTTGATCCCCTCCATCACCGCCGCCAGCAACTTCACCTGGGGATGCAACGCGAACGCCTGGGGATCGAGCTCCTGCTTAAGCCGTCTCACCTCGGCTTTGAGCTCAACGTATTGCTGCGCAAACAGCTGGGGCTGGAAGGCGATCTCCCAGCCATGGCGCACCAGCGGCGCACTCATGCCCCGAGCGGCTCGTCTGCGGCCTCAACCGTCACGCCGGCCAGCAGCTCGTCGTCGTCTGCCGCCATGGCTTCCGTGTAGAGAACCGGGCCTGGATCGCTAGTGAGTGCCTGCCGGCTGAGGAAATCGAGGAAGAGCCCGAGCAGCAGGCTGTCCTCCTCAGCTTCTCCCTGCTGCGGCTCTTCTGGCTCCAGGCGCAATAGAAGGGTGTTTTCATCAAGCACCTCCGCCTGGCCGGCAGCACCGGCGAACTGGGGATGGTCCCGGTAGAAGGCTGCAGGCAGCCGCAGGCCAGAAGAATTGCCGATTCGGGCCGGGGTAACGCGGTAAGGGGTTACGGCCATAGCAAGCAGCACCGCAAGACTGGACTTACATCACGTTAGTCCGTATTGGCAGTTGTTCAGGCTGCTGGCGCGCCATCGAGCCCCAGCTGCTGGCGCAGCTCAGCCCCATCGATCACACCCCGCTCATGCAGCACCAGCCACTCCTGCACTGAGGGCTGGGGTTTACGCGGCGGTTGCGGCGGCACCAGTGGGCAGATCTCCACGTTGCAGGCCGGGGTGTCGGAGAGCTTTTCGCCGGTGAGACGGGTCCACTGGCGCAGCAGGGTGCTGAGCATCGAGCTCTTCTGGCCTGCCAACGACTGCAGCACCGCAAAGCTCTGGCCGGCGGTGAGCGAGACCTCCAGCTCGGTGCGGGCTGGGCCGTGGCCACCAGCTGGGATCAGGGCGTCGCGGCGCATGGCCTCCTCCAGCTGCTGCAGGTAGGCCCTGTGCTCTGCCAGCGAACGGGCTTCTATTTCGACCCACTGAAACTTGGCGCCCTCGGGCAGGTCCATGAAGGAGGAGGTGGAGAGCACCAGCCGCTGGGGGCGTTGGGCATCTGTGCCTCCAGTCGACGAACTCGAGCCCAGGGCCCCATCACTGCGGCGGAAGCCGTAGGCATCCACCAGCCCGGTGCGCACGCCCACTGGTAGAGCGGTGCGTGACAACAGATCCTCGTAATCGCTGCGGCAGCGGTAGTGATTGAGGTACTGGTGGGCCAGACCCAGGTGGGGCAGATCGCCCTCGCCAAAGGCGCTGCCATCCACTGAGTACCAAAGGGCCGGTAGGTCAAAGCGTTGCGGCAGCAGCGAAGGCTCACCCACCGGCACCACGTCGTAGCCATCAACGGCGCCGGGGTTGGGGTTGGCCTGCCAGCTGCGCAGCACCAGGCCGTCATCGGTGACCGACAGGCTGCGGTAGATCCATGCCTGTGGATCTGGCACCAGGCCGCCGTGAGCATCGATCACCACCGTGGGTACGGCCGCATTGCCAGTGGCGTAACGGGGCGGCAGGGCCTGGCGGCGCGGCTCCCGCCAGACGATCTCCACTGGGCCCGATGCCGGAGCACCGCTGGCGCCCTCGGCGGGGTGGCGCCAGTTGAGCAGGTCGCCCCTGGGTACTAGCTGCAGGCGGGGCAGGGAGAGGCGGTCACCCTTGGCCAGTGCTTCCAGCCGGTCACCTTCTGAGGGCCAGCGGTGCTGGGGCGGCAGCTGCAGGATCAAGCAGCCGCCATCGCGCAGGGTGAGCAGGTCGGCCAGGAACAGGAACACCCCCAGGTCGGTGCCCTGGCCATCAACATCGGTGGCCACCCGGGTGAGGGAGTCGGGCAGCTCCTGCCAGGCCAGGCGCGACAACATCCCGGCGTAGGTGCGCAGGGCATCGCGGTAGAAGCCGGTAGGGCGGGCTGCCTCCAGTCGCTTGAGGTAGCAGGTCTCGGGTTCTTCTATGCCACGGGTTAGATACAGCGGCCGGCGACTGGTGCCGTCAGGGAGTTCAAGAAGGGTCCAACAGTCGTAGACCAACTGCAGGCGGTCGCGCAGGCCGGAGAGGGTGGGGTGCTCCAGCCAGGGGGGCTGGGCTGGGGGCTGGGGCTGCGTCTCTGGTGGGGAGGAGGAGCCGCTGGGGGTGGTTGTCCTGCGGCGGCGGGTGGTGAGCACTGGCTGCTGCTTGTGGTCACAGCTCTTGCCAGTGGCAGCAATGGACGGCAGGAAGGGCTATGCAGGATCTGCATGGCTTTGGCCAGAGCATCAGGGCAAACAGGTTGACAAGACAGCGGGGCTTGGGTTCCTATGTGGGCTCGTTGAAAACCAGGCGCGCAGAGCTCCCTGCCCAGGATTCATTGCCTTGCGGCGGTTCTAGACTTCAGAATGATTTTTGGCTCTTGTGCTCACTGCCAGGTGCCCGGCTATCTCCTAGCGGGGCCCGCCCACCTAGCGTTAAATGCCCCCGAGCCCATCGGACTGACTGAGAAGGATGCCTGTGAGGAGTCCCAGGTCCCTCGTAGTTGGTTGAGTGCATGAGCAAGGTTCCGCCGCCCGTTCAGATCCCTCAGCCTCCGGCGCCGTCGTCCGGTCTGGCTGCTGACGCTGTGGCGTCGGGGCTTCCGGTACATCCCGTGGACCGCGTGAGGCTCTTCAGCCCTGACCAGTGGGAGCACTTCGTTCAGGAGTGGGTCGACTCGCTGCGCGACGAGTACGAACTTGTCGAGCGGTGCGGCGGGGCAGGTGACATGGGACGCGACGTCATCGCCACCGTGAATGGCGGCAACGGCGCATGGGACAACTACCAGTGCAAGCACTACCAGAAGGTGCTCGCGCCCGGCGACATTTGGGTCGAGCTAGGCAAGCTCGCGTACTACACACTGAAGGGCGAATACTCGTACCCTCGGAACTACTTCTTCGTCGCGCCGCAGGGTGTGGGCCCGAAGCTCTCGAACCTCTTGAAGAAGCCTCACGTGCTCCGTGACGGACTTCTCACGAACTGGGACAAAGCGTGTCGGACGGAGATCACCAAAACCGAGGTCGTCGACTGCGACGCTGCGATGAAGGAGCACATCGCAAACCTCGATTTCTCGATCTTCAAGACCAAGCCGCTCCTCCACATCATCGAGGCGCACGCCAAGACCCGCTGGTACGTGGCGCGCTTCGGAGGTGGGCTGCCGCCGCGCCCTGAGCCAACGCCGCCGCCAGGCGTGCCGACTGACAACGAAGCGGTCTTCGTCGGTGAGCTTCGCCGTGCGTATGCGGATCACCTTAAGCAGGACCTGAAGGATCTCGATGCGGGGCTCGCGTCCCGCGACGACCTCCGCGAGCACTTCCACGACGCGCGCGTTGAGTTCTACAGCGCCGAGGGGTTGAGGACCTTCTCGCGCGACACGCTGCCTCAGGGCGAGTTCGAGAAGCTGCAGGACGAGGTCCATTCCGGCATCAAGGACGAAGTGCGTGGTAGCCAAACCGACGGCTATCAATGTGTCCTCGCGGTGGTGAAGACGGCCCGCACGCTGCAGCTCACGAGCAACCCTCTCACCACGCGCATCCATACCCGTGACCGTGGAGGCATCTGCCACCAGATCGCCAACGACGGAAAGGTCCGGTGGGTCAAATGACATCCGAGACGCCCACACACGTCGTCTCGCCTTTTAACGGGCCCGTGGAGATCGGCCTGCGTTCTCTCTGCGTGCTGACCACGGCATTCCCCTCTGCGTACGCGCTGCAGCGGCTCGTGGTTTTCGACTACTTCCTCGTCCACTCCGACGACATCGAGGGTGGCCCCGAGGGGCTGCATCCGAGAACTCCCCATCGCGGCGGAGAGATCCTCGTTCGTCGCGGCGTGATTCAAGATGGGATCACGCTCTACGAGAGCCGTGGGCTCATCGAGCGCGTCTACAAGGGCGGCGGCATCTTCTTCGCCGCAACCGAAAAGTCCGCTGACTTCCTCGACACGCTCAGCACCGAGTACCTCGCGGGCCTGCGTGATCGCGCTGACTGGGTGGTCGACAGCTTCGGCGCCCTCGACAACACAGAGCTCGATTTGATGGTCCGCGAGCGCATCGGCACGTGGGGCGCCGAGTTCTCGATGGAGTCCGTTCTCTGGACCGAGGAGGCGTCATGAAGTTCGGCTTCGCCTTTCGGCGTCTCGCGCTCATCGGACCAGGGAAAGTGCCGGCCGAGGTCACGTTCATGCGCGGACTGAACGTCATCGGGGGCCCCTCCGATTCGGGCAAGAGCTTCATCGCTCAGTGCATTGACTACGCGCTCGGCGGTGGCGCCGCGCCGAAGGAGATCCCCGAAGCGGAGGGGTACAGCTCCGTCGTCATCGACATCGAGGCCAACAGCGACGGGCGCGTCTACTCGCTTGAGCGGAGCCTCCGGGGCGGTGAGGTGCTCTGCAAAACCGACGGGCGGCCCGACCGTGTGCTCGCAGCGAAGCACCAAGGGGGGAAGGAGTACACCGTCTCGCAGTTCCTCCTCGACCTGTCGGGACTGGGCTCAAAGAAGGTCCGCACCAATGAACAGGGCAAGACGAGGCCGCTCAGCTTTCGCGACATCGCCCGGCTAGTCATCATCGACGAGGAGACGGTCATCAAGGAGGACTCGCCGGTTCTCAGTGGGCAGTTCACGTCGAAGACCGTCGAGAGCGGCGTGTTTCGCCTCCTGCTCACGGGCACCGACGACTCCTCGATCATCGCGAAGGAAGATTCAAAGGTCGCGAAGGGGCGTCAGGCTGGCAAGGTCGAACTGCTCGAAGGCCTGCTGAAGGCGACGCGGGAACGTCTCGCTGAGCTTGGCGAGGCGGTGAGCTCTCTCGCCGAGGAGCACGACCGACTGACCCGAATCGAAGCTTTGATTCAAACGGCTCTCGCCGAGCGCAACGCCGCGCAGGCGAGCGTGGTGCCCCTGCAAACGAAGCGCAGCACGGCGTGGAAGGCGCTGAAGGCGGTCCAGTCGAAGCTCGCGGTTCTGTCGGAGCTGCAGACGCGGTTCGACTTGCTGGGGCAGCAGTACGAGTCCGACTTGCGACGGCTGGAGGCGATCGCCGAGGCCGGGGTTCGGCTCGACCAGCTCAAGGAGGAGCGGTGCCCGATTTGTGGCGCGCTCGCCGAACACCAGCATCACGAACATCCGAAGGCGATCCCGACACCGGCGGACGTCTCACAAGCGTGCAAAGCCGAGGCTGCCAAGACCTCGAAGCTGCTCCAGGACCTTCAGACCACGCGAGCCGCCAACGCCTCCGAAATCGAGCAGCTCCAAGGTACCCGCGACACTCGCCAAGCCGAACTCGATGCGATCTCGTCGGAGCTAAATGAACTGATGGAGCAGCTAGTCGACGTCGCCTCCAAGAAGGTCGACGAGCTGCGTGTGCGCGCGGAATATTGCCGCAAGGCGATCGAGCACCTCGAGCGAATTCAGGAACTCGAAGAGCTGCTCCAGGAGGCGAACAGGCCGAAGAAGAAGCAGAAGATGGCCGTCGCTGGCGCAGCTGTTAGCACCGCGCAGGCCGATCCGTTCAGTCGTGAGGTCGAAGCGCTTCTGAAGGCGTGGCACTTCCCCGACCTCGATCGCGTCTCGTTCAGCGAGAACGACCAGGACGTGGTGATCTCGGGCCGAGCGCGGAAGAGCCATGGCAAGGGGGTACGGGCCATCACTCGGGCGGCGTTCAACCTCGCGCTCCTTCGGCTTTGCATCGAAGGCGAGCGTCCCTTCCCTAACTTCGTCCTGATCGACTCGCCGCTGCTCGTCTACGAAGAGCCAGACGCTGGGGAGTCGACGTTTCCGCAGGACATCAAGAAGCACTTCTGGGAGAGCGTGAAGGCATCCTTCACCGACGCGCAAGTCATCATCATCGAAAACAGGAACCAAGTTCCGGATGACGGGCCACTCAGCAACGTGAACGTCATACGATTTACGGGGAATGATCAAGGGCGGCGCGGATTCATCCCGGAGGCACGAGGTGACAAATGAACTAGCGGACCGTGCAGAAATAAACGATGTGGCTTATCCCGGCGTTGAAAATATCGCGGTAGCATCTAACAAAAGCACTAGGGAAGCTCTGGGCAACAGGGAGTTAAGTGCCTCTTGAGACCGGCAAAGCTGCCTTTGGCCTTGATTTGCCTCTGAGGCCGGAAATTGTTGGCTCTATCGGCACATTTCGGGATCATCTGGCTGGTATTTGAGACTGAATCGAGATGTTTAGGAACACCATTCCCTTGCTCACACTGCTGCGAGTAACTGTCGCCGGGCCAGGAACAGATTCGTCAGAGCTGCAATCACATTGATTTTGCAGCTGTTCTTGGCCAGGCCGCGCAGCCCGGTTTTTTGGAATCCGAACTGCTGTTTGATCACCCGGAATGGGTGCTCGACCTTGGCACGGACATGTGCCTTTGCAGCCTCGATCAAATCCTGCAGCCTTCCATCTGGAGTGTCGGGCAGCGCTCGGCGCTTGCCTGGCCGCATTGCAACCCTGAACTCTGCTGCGGTGCCTGCCATCTCAGGCCTTTTGGCGATGCCCTGGTAACCAGCGTCGCCGTACACCACCTCCTCATCACCATGCAGCAACTCAGCAGCTGTGGTGAGGTCGTGGACGTTGGCAGCCGTGGTGACGACTGAATGGATCAGGCCGGAGTCCTTGTCGACGCCGATATGGACTTTCATCCCGTAGTACCACTGGTTGCCCTTCTTGGTTTGGTGCATCTCCGGATCGCGCTTCCCGTCTTTGTTTTTGGTGGAGCTGGGCGCCGCTATCAAGGTGGCATCCACGATCGTGCCCTGGCGCATCGTCATTCCCCGTGAGCTGAGGTGGGTTTTGACGGTTTCAAAAATCTGCTCGCCCAGATCGTGCTTCTCCAGCAGGTGACGAAAGGCCAGGATCGTCGTCTCATCGGGGATCCGGTCGCTGATCAGCTCGATGCCGGCAAAGCGGCGCATGGTGGGCACCTCGATCAGTGCCTCTTCCATAGCCGGATCGCTCAGCGAATACCACTGCTGCAATAGGTGGATCCGCAGCATGGTGGCCAGTGGATACGGGGGTCTGCCGCCCTTCTTGCTGGTCTTGGGGTAGTGGGGCTCAATTAGATCGAGAAGGACCTGCCAAGGCACCACCACCTCCATCTCAGCGAGGAACTTCTCCCGTTTGGTCTGCTTCTTGGCGGTGGTGAGCTCGTAATCAGAGAAGCCGAGCTGCTTGCCACCCATTACCTCAGTCCTGGTCTGCGATTACAGGGCCATTGTCCCGCGAATGGCCTTGGTTTTCCAGAGTCTCCCTAGCGGTCGGCGCTGCGCGCTGCCGCTGATGCTGAGCGTTCACTCAACAGGAAAAGCAACCACCCGTACAGAGCATGCATCGACGATCTGAATCCACTGCTCTCGGCTGATCCCTAGCCGCACCAACATCTCGCCCACGCCTACTCCTGAAGTCAGCAATCGCTGCCCCCGTGCATGAATCTCCCGCCAGGTGGGTGGCACCTTGAGCAGAAAGCCGTTGTCCCGCAGGAAGTGGGTAATCTCTCCATTGGCATAGGTGCGCCCGTAGGGACGGAATGGTCCCCGCGAAGGGTCGTAGCGGCGGGCCGCCTTGATCAGCCCGATCATCGCCAACTGGAGCAGATCCTCCTTGGGGTGAACAGTGCGCCGAGCGAAGTTGCCGGCGATCTTCTCCGCCAGGTCCATGTGCTCCAGCGCCAGGGCATCTGCAGCGGCATGGGGTTGCACTGGCCGCTCCCGCCGCGGCCTGCAGCGAGTGGGCCGCTGCCCTGGGGCTCTGGGGAGGTGACGCACTGGAGCGTGGAGGTTGATAAGCAGCTGCTCTGCTCGGGCATGGCACGCCGGCCGGCGGTAGCGCCGTTGCCGCAGCATCCGCTCCGCACCAGCGGCATCACCCACCAGCACCACCGTGAGCGGCAGCACCAGCTGCAACACCACTGGCGCAAGCGCTTCGGCTGATGGGCTCTCGCACACCGATGGCGCTGGATGTTCCCGCACCGCTGACACGATCGACTCGCTCACCGGCTCACCAGCAGCGGCGTCACCACCGGCTGGATGCCCTGGGCCTTCCAGTAGCGACCCTCCAGCCACAGGGCGCCGTGGCAGAAGGCATCCACAAGGTCCTTGCTGCCCTTGGGGAAGCGGATCGCTTCCTCCACCAGCGGCTGGGCGCGGTGGAGGAAGCGAATCTGGCCTGCTTCCACCAGGGGGGCGACGGCATGGGCGCGGGTTTCTTTGCTGCCGCGGGCAGTGATCGGCAGCATCCCCGGCACGCGGCGACGCAGCGTCTGCAGCACAGCCGGCCCGTTGGCGGCGTCCTCGATCAGCACGGCGTTGGGCCGCAGGCCCTGCTGCTCCAGCGCCTGCAGGCAGCCCAGCAGGAAGCGGATCACCTCCGGTAGGCCAAAGCGGTGCCGCGCCGCCCACAGAACCTCGATCTCCAACTCCTTTGGCCCCGATGGGCCCTGAGATTCACCCGATCGGGGGATGGCAGAGCGGGCCGGTGGTGCCAGCAGGCCCGCCAAGCAGAAGCCGCAGTAGTCGCTCTCCGCCTCCCCCTTGAAGCTCAGGTCACAGGAGAGCGCCAGCAGGGCGTAGTGGCGCTGGCTGTCGTCCTCGCGGGGGAAGGGCGGCCGGATCCACTGCCTCAGGAAGATTGAACCCGATGCCGGGCTGGGCCGCTGCTGATAGAGCGCGGCCCACCAGTAGGCGCCAAGTCGGGCGCGGATCTTGAGCAGCTCCGGCAAGGGGAAGCGCTCAGGGCACAGGGCCTCGCCCGGGTGGCGCCAGTCGGGGATCAGGGTGCAGGTGGGCGGCAGCTTGGCCCGCTCGGTTGGCTCCTCAGCGATGGCCGGCAGGTCCAGCACGGTCCAGTGCTGCGGCGCCTCCCCCAGCTCCTGCTCCAGCAGCCAGCCGATCACATCCTGGTGGTCCCAGCGGGTGAGCACCACCACCTGGGCCGAAAGGTTCGGCTGGGTGCTGCCGTCCGGTCCGAGCACTGAGGCCGGTTCGGCGCGGGTGAGCCACACCGATCGCAGCCAGTCGATCAGCTTCTGCCGCAGCGCAGGACTGGCGGCATCACCTGGGCCCTTGTAGGGGTCGTCAATGATTCCCAGGCTGTAGCCCTTACCCGTAAAGGGGCCATCGACTCCGGCAGCGATACACCCGCCCCGCTGGCGGGTAAGCCAGTTGCCCACCGCCGCCGAGTCCCGGGCCAGCAAGTGGCCGGTCACCCGGTAGAAGTGGCGCGCTTCTCTGGAGTGGGCGTAGGCCAGCTCCGCCGAGTACGACGCGATAGCCGCAAAGAGGTGCGGGTAGCGCTGCAAGAAGTAGGCCGGAAACAGCTTGGAAACCAGGAGACTTTTGCCGAGTCGGGGAGGACAGGTGACGATCAGGCGGCTCAGCTGGCCATCGGCCACCTGCTGGAGCAGGTCGATCAGCACCTCAGCCCAGCGGTGGAAGCCGTAGCGGGGGTAGGCCTCAGCGATGAAGCTGCGCAGGCTCTGGGGTTCCGATGGCTCGGCAGCAGTGGCCGTTGGGAGGTGGAGGAGGCCGGCATCGCCCCAGGGGTCGAGCTCGCTCAGCAGCAGGCCGCCTTCTGCAGGGGCCTGAGGCGTGAGCACCGGTGTTGGTATCGCAGTGGCGGCGGTGCTCGCCGTCATGCCCGTGGCTCCGGCGGCTTGATCGGTGCCCGCAGCAGACCGCCGATCTCGGCGATCACCCGGAAGGCGCCCACCGCCGCGTTGAACTGCTCGGCGTCCATCGCCCGCCTGGCGCAGTCATTGAGGGCAAAGATCTGCTCAGCCTGGTGGCGGCGCCGGTCAGAGATCAGCTCCTCCACCATCCGCTGCCGAGCCAGCGCCAGATAACGGCTCACCGTTTTGATGTTGGTGATTCCCCAGTTATGGGCTGCTTTTTCCCTGATCTGTGCCAGTGGCAGACGCTGGGCGATCCACAGCTGCGCTTCGGCGATTCGGGTCTCCACCTCCATATGGGTGGCGCGGGGTTTGTGGCTCTGGCTGCGGCGCCCCCGCGGCGGGTTGCCCTTGCCCACCGGCCGGCTGGGATCCGCCGCCGGCCAGATCGGGTTGCCGTCGTCGTCCTGCTGGGTCGGGGCAGCAAGCAGCTCCTCCAGCGACTCAGTGCCCGCCTCTGAGCAAGCGCCCGCTGTCGGTGGCTGCTCGGGGCTCATGCTCCACCTCCACTACTGGGCGGCAGATCAGGGAGCGCCGTCCCCTGGGGGGACTGCCTCAGGATCAGCCGCACGTAGGCGGCCCACTGCTCGGGGGTGAGCACCACCCGCCAGGTGCCGCCGCGGAAGCGCACCAAGGTCGCCGCGAATCCCGCAGCGGCGTGCTCGGCCTGCAGGGCGGCCTCGTCTGGCTTGAGGCGGGCCGCGGCGGCGGTGTTGGCCCAGCTGGCCACCTGAATCACATGGGCCGGTACGCCATCGAGGTCGCCGGTGTCACCGCCGGCCGTGGTGGTGCGGCCGGCGCCGAGCTTGCGGCGCACCACCAGGCCCAGCAGATCGCTCAGCAGCTGGGCCGCTTCCCGCTCGGCCGCATCCCCCTTGCGCTTCTGGGGATTGGCCATCGTTCAGCTCCGGCCCGGCTTGATCGTCCAGAACGCCTTGCCGTGCTTCTCCATGGCGGCACCGGTGGCGACCGCCAGCCGCTGGGCCTCCTTGAGGGCCTGCTCCTGTTGTTGCAGTGGCTCGGGGTAGGCGTAGCTGGTGCGCCCGGCCGACCAGCAAAAGCTGCAGCCGTTGTGGGAGAAGGAGGCATCCAGCTCGCCGGCCTCCAGGGCCCCGCTGAGCTGCTCCAGCAGCGGGGAGAGCTCGGCCTCGATCGCCTTCAGCTGCAGTTTGAGGACCGTGATGCGATCGAGCAGTGCGTCGAGGGCGGCGCCAGCCATTGGGGAAGAGCTGGCGGTGGTGGCAGCCATCAGCAGAGCCAGCAAGGAGCGAAGAGGCGCAGGCAAGAAGCCCCCGCAACAAACCATAGCGGCTCGATAGTCCGAATAGATGAGTTCGGACAGTGCATCACCACGGCCGGAACCTGCTCACGTAGCCCGCCCAGGCCGCTGCCCAGGCCGCCAGGCATTCCTCGCGTGAATAGAGCGGCGAGAAGCGGGTCTCCCCCGGCCGGGCCCAGATCGTCTGGCCGGCGTCGTACTCCACGCCCCAGGTGGCTTCCAGGGCCATGTAGCCGCCCAGTTGGGCGCGGGTGCAGTAGCTGCCCGAGCCGGGCCTGGAGAGGGTCTTGAGATCAGCCAGCACCCGCAGGCCGCCGGCGTGCTGGATGTAGCCGGTGTCGTAGGTGCCGGCCAGGTTGCGGACCAGGCAGCAGGTAGGGCGCTCGGAGGCGATCACCGTCACCTGCTGCCAGTGGGGGTGGGCCAGCAGCGGCTCGATCCAGTCCCGGTAGTCACCCGAGCGCAGGTTCTCCAACTGCCGGCTTGCCTGGTGGCGGACCTCCAGCAGGGGAAGGAAGCGCGCCTTGAGCAGGGCCTCCAGCGCCAGGTGCACGGTGTGGCCCCTCGGCTCCCAGACGTGGCGGGTGGCCTCGATGCGGGCCATCGCCCAGTCACTCTTGGTTGAGCCGACCACGCCGGTGACGGACACGGCGAACAGGTGGTCCCCCAGCCAGTAGCGGTGCTCCGGGTCGGTGCGCCGCAGACCTGGGATCGATGGCAGCCAGCCGCTGGGGAGAACGACAGCAGCGCAGCTGGTTGGGGTGGAAGAACGCCTGATCACTAGAACCTCACGTGATACACCAAAATCGTTCAATTCTTTGCAATCCCTTCTGGCGCAGTGGATCTGGGGCGATCTGGGCCCAGCGCAATCTTTGAAATCTTTGACGATCTTTGCCCCCCCGAAGCCAGGGACGACACCCATGAAAGATTCGAAAGATCGTCAAAGAAAACACGCCCGCGAAATCGCTGAGAGCGACTGCGGCACAGTCGATGGGAAAGAAAGCAAAGATTCCAGCCCCTGTACGACGAGCGTTCACGCCAGCGGCGTCGCGTTGCTCATGCCCTGTGGTGGCAGCAAAGATTCGAGAGTTTGACAAAAAAAACGCACCCACAAATTCGCTGAAAATGCCTGCGGCGCAGTCGATGGGAAAGAAAACAAGGATTTCAGCCCCCTACAGGTCGAACTCACGCGCCAACCACTCCGCGCCGGCGTCACTGAGCCCGTAGCGCAGGTAGTAGCTCTGGCCGCTGGTGCCCACCCTGGTTGTCGTCACCAGGCCGTCGAGCTTGCTGAGGAAACGGCCGAGGGTCGTGTAAATGCTCAGCGCCTCTCCCTCCAGATCTCGTCTCAGTCGCGCCTCCGGCGGCGCCGCGTTGATCGATTGCAGCAGCTCCAGCAGGCCCACCCCGGCCAGGCCGTTGGTGTGCAGCGCCTGGAGATACCGCAGAGCCTCCTTCTGCTTCTCGCTGGCCTTGCGCACCCGCTGAGCGGCGCGATCGAGATCGCTCTCCTGCTCCTGCTGCTCCTGCAGGTCGTCGTAGGTGCCCAGCCGGGCAAAGGCGCCGCTGCTGCCATCGATCGCCACCACCAGATCGGCGGGTGGGCCGGAGCGGGCTTCGCGCACCAGGCGGCGCTGCGGTGAATCCTTGATCAGCCGATTGCCCTTGGCCAGGTAGTGCAGGGTCAAGATCGTGTTGGCCGCCCCAGCAATGGCGTTGTGGCCCGAGAGGGCCTCGGTGCCGGTGGTGTCGTTGGCCTTGTTGCAGTGGTGGATCAGCAGCAACGTGCCGCCGGCATCGGTGATCTGGTGCTTGAGGTCGTAGATCAGCGACCCCATCTCCGGGTCGTTCTCCCCAAAGCAGCAGCTGCGGGTGATCGAGCGCAATGAATCGAGGATCACCACCGCTCCGGGGTGCTCGGCCAGGCAGGCCAGCAGGGCATCGAGGTTGGCCTCCGTGGCGCGGAAGCGGCGTGACCAGAGCAGCAACGGGTGATCCCAGATCCCCAGCTGCTGGAGCATCTGGGCGGTGTCGCCATCGCCCTGGTCGTCGGTCACCAGGATCACCGGCCGCGGTTCCTCTGGCGCCCCGAAGCCCAGGAAGTCCTCGGCGCAGAGCAGGCAGCGGGCGAGGGCATGCACCAGCCGCGTCTTGCCAACCTTGGCGCGGCCGCCCACGATCGAGAGGTCGCGGCGCGGGATGCAGCCCGGGATTTCCCACTGCACCGCCGGTGGGGGCATCGCAGCCCGTTCGTCTTCCGTGAGGGCGTGGAAGCGGTTGCCGTTGCGCAGGTCGAGAGCCTCGAGGGTGAGCTGGCCGATCTCCTGCAGCCGCAGGGCGGTCTTGAGTTGCAGGGCGGCATGGGCCTCGCGCACGCGGGCGTAACGCCAGAGGCTGTTGCGCTCCCGGACCGCCAGCGAGCGGATGCAGTGCTCAAGCGCCTGTAGCCGCTTTGGAATCGGCAGATGCACCTTCCCCCAGCGCACCCGGGTGTCGGGTCTGGGGGAAAAGCGCTGCGGGCCTGCACCAGGCCCAGCTCTCTTGGTGCCCCTGGCATTGCTGCTGCTTGTGCGGTCGGCGCTCTTGCCGCCGGGATGGCGCCCGCCGGTGTCGCCCTGGTTTCGGCGGCTGCCTGTTGCTTGCGCCCCGGGAGGCCTGGGGGTGTGAGCCGGCTCCGGCGGCAGCCAGCCGTGCTGACGAGCGTGGAACCAGAACGTGGCGGCGCTGATCTGCTCGCCGCCGGAGCTGGCCACCTGGCGGATGTCCCAGCCGCAGCTGACCGAGGGGCTGTGGGCCTCCATCAAGGCGATCGCCAGCTCCCGGTCGTGGCCGGCCTGCTCGCAGGCCTGAATCAACCCCCAGAGGAGGTTGCGGTAGTCGGCGTAGGTGTTGCTGCCGGCCACACGGCGGGGGATGGCGGCCAGAGCGCTGCGGATCTGCTCCAGCGGCCGCGGCGGCCCAAAGTCCTCGTCGTCGAGGTTTGGCAGAGGGATCCCAGTCCCTGGCCGCTCGCTGGGCTCATCCAAGGGGATGGCGTGCCGCGGCGCCGGGCCTGCAGCGGGTTCGGCGAACTCATCGGGCAGCAGCGCCAGGGCGATGTCCTCAGGCGCGTAGCGCTGGCCGCTCACGTGCACCAGCTCCACCAGGGCGGTGGGCTCGCCGGCCGCATCCACATACCAGCAGCCGGGCAGCCGCATCACCCGCGATGCGTCCTTGCAGTGGGGGTCACCGCCGGCGTAGGCGATCAGCTCCGCCTGCAGCGGCGCCCACTCCTGCGGCGGGATGGGCTGCTCCAGCAGCCAGTAGCAGTGGGCCGACTTGCCGCCGCTGAGCACGATCAGCGAGGGCTCCGGCAGCCCCAGCTCGCGCCAGGCGTTCAGTTGCCAGGCGATCGGCCGGTCGTCCCACTCCACAAAGAACGCCCGGCAGGCCGTGATCTCGCTCTTGCGGTCGCCGCCGTCGTTGATCACCAGGTAGATGCCCCGGCCTTCCCGCTGCCACTGCTCCGCCACTGCCAGCTCGAAAGGACCCTTGCGGGCGCCGATTGCTCCCTTGGCGGGGTTGGCGCGGTGGGGGAAGGCACGCAGCCGGGCGCTGGCTGGGTCCTTGCCCAGCAGGGAGAGGAACTGCTCGGCTGCGCCGTGGTCGATGCAGGCCTGGGCGGGGGCGGCTGGTTCAGCGCTGGCCATCGAGCCCCTGGCGCTTACGGGGCTTGCTGGCGAGCTGGTCGCGTTCCATCGCCTCGGCCACGATCAGCCGGATCACTGAGGATCGCGAGAGCGCACCGCCGTGGGTGCGCGCATCCAGCCAGTCCCGCTGCTCAAGCGTGAACTGCACGGAGAGCGGGGTCATCATCGAGGGCATGGGAACCTCGGCATGTCGAATCAGCTTATTCATGCTGGCACAGGCTCGCTAAGCTGATCCGATTGGCGAACAGGGCATGGTCGACAGCGCAGCGGCGGATCGGGCAGCGGAGAAGGTCCGCAAGCTGGTGGCGATGAGCGCCTCACCCCATCTGGAGGAGGCTCGCACCAGCGCCTATCTGGCCTGCCGGCTGATCCGTGAGCACGGCCTGCAGGTCAGCGGGCAACCTCCCTCTGCAGCGTCCGCGCCAGGAGTGCCGACGGCAGGGGTGCCCCACAGGCAGCCCACAGCCGACTCCCATGGCTTTTGCCGCATCCGCGTCCGCCATCCCGGCCATTGCCGCTGTTGCGGCAAACCGATCGCCCCAGGGGAGTAGGCGTTGTGGTGCCGTGGCAATGGCTTGCGTCACCCGCTCTGCACCCCCTGAGCCGCTGCTGCGCCGCCGAGATCCAGCAGGCCTTGCGGGCGCTGCTGGCGGGAGAGGCCTTCCTGGCAGACAGGCCCTGGAGTGAGATCTGGTGGGGGCGGATGCGGCTCGATCTGGCCAGCGGCTGGCAGCTGGAGATCGCGATCGAGCGTGACCAGCTCGGCGCCCTGCATTGGGCGCAGGCGCCCGACGGCCGTGATTGGGTCTACGGCTGCCAACGCGACGACTGGACCCTGGGACCCGACAGCCGCATCGTCGAGCCCGTGGCGTTGCTGGAGCCGGAGCAGCGCCAGCAGCTGGAGCGCCTGCTGCGCGAGACCATCTGCTGGCCTGCGCCGCTTGTTACCGGCGGTTGGGTGGTGCCGATGGGCAATGTGAAACCGTCGCGATACGCCCGGCGGAGAGGGCGGCGCCCCGTCCACCACCCCGTCACCAGGGCTGGTCGGGGCAGGCCAAAGCGAGCGTCCAAGACATGGTCGCCAGCGCCCACACCGCTCTGAAACAGGCACGTCACCGGTTCATGGTCATGATTGGGATGCCTTAGCCTTTCGCTAATGGCCAGATCCCAGTTCGCATGAGCTCTGAGTACCGGTACATCGAGGCCAAGCAGCTCGAAGCCGGTCAGGAGTTCGGGCGCATGCTCAGGCGCTGGCGGGAGCTCAACAACTGGACCCAGTACACCGCCTACAAGTGGGCCAAGGAGGCCGGCTTTGAGGTGATGGCGCCCAGCACCTTGAGCGTGTTCGAAAACGGCAAGGCGCCCAAGCCGCGGCCGGAGAGCTTCTTTGCCCTCGCCGAGGTCAACCGCCGGCTGGCCGCCAGAGACTTCAGCGGCGTGCGCACCCGCGCCCTCAAAGATCTGATCAGCCAGGCCAAGCCCCTGGTGGATGACGAGGAGCGGGTGTGGGGGCCAGCGGAGTTCTGGAGCTGCCACCTGGGGCTGTTGCCGGTGCCGAGCGCCTACCAGGCGCCTGCCGTGCCGGCCCAGCCCGAGGTCGATGCCGCAGAAGCGGCAAAGCTGAGCGAGCAGTGGCGCGGCCAGCTAGCGCAGACCGCCAAGCAGCACGGCATCGGCGTGATGGAGGCCCTGAGTTCCGCCTCCAAGGCAGCGCCAGTCAAGCAGCGGCAGGCTTTTCAGGCGATGCTGGCCGGCTTTGAGCCGTACTCCGCCGAGCAACTGCAGGGCATGTGGGACGGAGAGGCGTGGCTGCCGCAGCGCTGGCTGGAGGAATGGTCCACCAAGTCGGGCGCCAGCTGAGGCAGGCACGAACACCTCCCGGGCAGGTTCGGAGTACGCCATGTCATGCGTTGCACAGGATACAGATTCGGATTAGCGAGCCGCTAATATCTTGGGCAAGCGGGCGCCGGTCCCGCAGTGCCTTCGATG
This sequence comes from Cyanobium sp. Cruz-8D1, assembly GCF_024345975.1. Classification (GTDB taxonomy): domain Bacteria; phylum Cyanobacteriota; class Cyanobacteriia; order PCC-6307; family Cyanobiaceae; genus Cyanobium. The sequence goes on from NZ_JAGQCD010000017.1 coordinate 48,763, forward strand.
ACCACCACCCCTTGCGGGCGGATGGAGCCGACGCCAGGTCCCACCGCCGTCTTTGATCTCAACCAGGCCCTGTTGCAGAGCCGCGAGCAGGCCCGCGCCCAGTGGGCCGAGGGCCTGGCCCAGTTCCAGTCCCAGATGGCCGCCATCGCCGACACCTCAATGCAGGAGGTTGTTCAGGCGGCGGCGCCGGCCTTTGCCCTGGGCTTCTCGTTCAGCGCCCAGAAGCTGATCAACGAGGAGCATGAGGTGCTGCGGGTAACCCTGCGGCACCGCGGCGGCGCCGAGGAGTTCAGCGAGGCCCAGGCGCCCCAGGAGGGCAGTGCGGCCTGGCATGCGCTCACCGCCTCCCTGCTGGCGGGCCTGCTGGGCATTCCTGTGGGCAACTCTCCTCTGACTATCGAGCCGGATCAGGTGCGACCGCAGCCACGGCCGTCGCAGCCAGGTGCCCCGGGCGCGAGCGCTTCAAGCGTCGGCACTGCAGCCGCCGCCCCCGCCCACGCTTCTGACGACCCTGAGGCCGCAGACGACGAGTGGGACACCGGCGTTCCAGATGGGCCCGAAGCAGGCGACTCCGGCCTGGAGCCCTTGTCGGACGAGGAGATCGCCACCCTGCACAAGTTCCTCGGGGCGATGCATCAGGAGGCGCGCAAGCGCTTCACGATCGAGTTCCGCCACCACTTCCAGGTGCCCCGGGAGGTGCGGACGATCAAGGACCGCATCACCCAGCGACGCCACAAGGACTTCATCGACGTGTTCGAGCGCGAGCTGGCGGGAGGAACGCCATGAGCGTCTGCCATCGCGCCTACGCCAGGCCCCAGCCGCGGTCGCAGCACGGCCGTCACTACCTGTGCGTCTGCGTGCACAGCGATGTCTACCGGCAGGTGAAGCAGCTGTCGGCCGAGCACCAGCTGAGTCTCTCGGGCGCCGCCCATCACCTGTTGCGGCTGGGTGCCGGCCTGGAGCCCCTGCTTCCCCTGACCTCTTTCTCTTCCACCCTGAACAGCAAGTCCCATGGCGATTGAACTCAACGACGGCAGCCGCATCGCGGCGCCGGTGATCCGTCAACAGCGCCTCGGTGAGGTGGCCTATCTGGCGATCGTGCGCCCGGAGCAGCGCGACCGCTTGCGCAAGAACCTCAGCAGCGGCGCGATGGAATCGATCCCCAACGGCACCGACCGGCAGGGCCGGCCCAAGGTGAAGCAGGAGATGGTCATCCATGCCATCGCCATGCCCGGCACGACGATGGAGGCTCGCATCGGTGATGAGGGCGGAGTGCCGGCACCGGGGGATCGGGTGCGACTGATCCTCAAGGCCAAGGGATTCGGCGAGTGGATCGAGGCGCGCCGTCAGCACCGCCGCGGCCGGCTGACTGTGGGGGATGTGCTGGTACTCGAGACCCGCTGGGCGCAGCAGTACGACCAGGACGGCAACCCCAAGGGCCCCAAGATCGAAGACCAGGCCGCCGCTGATGCGGTGCCGCGCAACGTCACGATCGGCTTCTACGGTCCGCTGAGCGTCCGCGAGGGCACAGATCCCGCCTGGATCGAGGCGGCGGAGCAGGCCTACAGGGCCGATGAAGCCGCTGCCCGCCAGCAGCAAGCGATCCCGCTGGCGGATGGGGAGGACTACGGCGATGAGTTCGCCGATGGGGAGGTGCCGTTCTGATGGCCCACCCCCAACACCCCGGCCGCACGCCGCGGCCCATGGGGCAGCCACAGCTGCCGGCCTTCTGCCGCACGCACCGACCGATCAGCACCACCGTGCGGTTGAGCAGCCTGCGGCAGCTGCAGTGGCTGCTGTGGCTGGTGCTGGTCTTTCAGCTGAGCACGGTGCTGCTGGTGCTGGCGGGGCCAGTGCCGCCGCAGGTGCAATGGATCGCGCCGAGGGAGGTGAGACCATGAGCTACGCCTCGAACCGGCGCTTGCTGCGGCTGCCGGAAGTCAAGGAGAAGGTGGGGCTGTCGCGCACGGCGATCTACAAGCTGATCGCTGAGGGGCAGTTCCCCCGGCAGGTGTGCATCGGACCCCGCACGGTGGCCTGGTGCCAGGACGACCTGGAGGCCTGGATCGAGCAGCGGATCCAGTCAGAAGTGCAACAGCCGAGTGGACGGTGAGCGAATCAACGGCGCCGCCGCCCGAACAACAGCCCTGGCCGGCCCTTAACGGGGCCGGCTTTTTTGTGCGCCGCTTGCAACCCGCGGAAGCTGACTGTCTCAGCGGACCTGATCGATTAAATCGGCCCAGCGCTGCATCATCTCGACGCGCTGCGGCCAGTACTCAGCGCGGTTGTACGCAGCGGTGACCTTGTTCTTCTCGATGTGGGCGAGCTGGCGATCAACGATACGTAGGTCGATGCCAAGCTGCTCCTGGATGTTGGTCATGGCCAGGGCTCGGAAGCCGTGGCCGCACATGCGTCCATCGAAGCCCATGCGCTTAAGGGCCATGTTCACGGTGTTGTTGCTGATAAAGCCGGTGGCGGTGCGCTGGCTCTGGAACACGTAGCCGCTGGGGCCGCTGATGGCGTGCTGGGAATGGAACAGCGCCGCGGCCTGGCGGGAGAGGGGCACGAGGTGCTCACGGCGGTTGCCACGTCGGCCCTTCATGCGCTCGGCCGGGATGGTCCAGAGGGCCTCCTCGAAGTCGAGCTCCTCCCAGCGGGCGGCGATCAGCTCGCTGGTGCGCACGAAGGTCAGGGCCAGCAAGCCCATGGCGTTGAGGGTGCTGGCATCGGCGCCGATACTGTTGGCGCGCATGGCCGCCAGCAGCTCAGGCAGCTCACTCCAGGCGATGCAGGGGTAGTGGCTGGTGGTCTGCTTGACGGGGGCGTGGCGCTTGAGGGAGTGGGCCGGATTGATCGTGCAGTGGCCGATGGCGACGGCGTAATCGAGCACCTGGCTGATCACGCCCAGGGAGCGCTTGGCGGTTTCATTGGAACCGCGTTGCTCGATGGAGCGCAGCACGGCCAGGCAGTCCTGAGCGGTGATGGCATCAATGGCCATGCCGCCGATGGCGGGAAAGATGTCCTTGTTGAGCTTCTTGAGAACGTCATCGCTGTGCCGCTCCGTCCAGGTGCCGGCCGTTTTGGTGGCGTGCCAGTCGAGTGCAACGGCCTCAAAGGTGAGCTGGGCATGTTTGCCCCAGCGCTGATCTTTGGTGCGTTTCTTGGCATCACAGGGATTGATTCCGTCTTCATAGAGAAGACGTTTCTGCTCATCACGGATGTCGCGTGCAGCCTTGAGCGAAGTCCTGGGGTATGGCCCGATGCGCAAATCCTGCCGACGGCCGTCCTTGGTGGGCGGGAAGCGGTGCCGCCATAGCCAGTACTTGCCGCCGGCGGGGTCGACCTCAAGAAGCAGGCCGCCGCCGTCCGAGACCCGGTATCGCCGAGATCCCTGTGGCAGAGCGCGAACTTCCTTGTCGGTTAGAGCCAAGACCCCGTTTACACCACCACCCCAGTTTTACACCACCACTTACACCACCACAATTTTTTGCTTGCCTGGGTTTTGCTGGGATGCCATGGGACGCCCAAACAGCAGAAAACCCAGTACAGGGCAGTGGGTCTCGGGAATCAGTGGGACATCACGGGAACCTTTGGGAATCCCCGTTTTGAGCTCTGAAACGGAGAGGGTGGGATTCGAACCCACGGAAGGTTTCCCTTCAAACGATTTCGAGTCGTTCGCTTTCGACCACTCAGCCACCTCTCCAGGCCCTTCGGCCGATTGGCATCTTACGGAGCGGTCAGCACCCCGCTCGCCCCACTGGCCCGCCAGCCTGGCGGCAGGGGGGCTCCGGCTGGTCCCGGTCCACTGAGCCACACCTGCCGCGGCCCGTGGACCAGCAGGACGCGATGGTCGGCGGGCCGGGGGCGGAACCCCAGCCAGACGGACTCCGCCGCCGACCCAGAGGCCGCCCCTGCGGCTGGCGCCGGTTGGCCCGACCGCCAGCTGGCCAGCGACTGCCGATCGGGCAGCAGCAGCCAGCGCTGGTGGCCCAGCTGCAGGCGCAGGGCGTGGCTGTCCATGGCCAGGGCCTGCACCGCCAGCCCCCGGCTCGCCAACCGCTGCCCCGCCGCCAGGGGGACCGCCCCATCGCCATAGGCCACCACCCGCGCCGCCTGGCGGCTCCAGCAGGCCGGATCGGCGCCCGCCACCGGATCGAGCAGCAGGGCCCAATCAAAGCGGGCCACCCCCAGACCCTGGGCCAGCTGGCCGGCCTGGCGGCAACTGAAACCATCGGCGCGGCTGCTGACCAGGGCGGCACGGCCGCGGTGGCGGGCCAACAACAGATCACGGCCGGGCCCCCCCTCCCCCTGGTGCACCAGCAGCAGCTGGTCGCCGCCCAGCAGCACCAGGTGCAGCACCAGCACCCCGAGGCCGAGGCCGGCCGCCCATCGCCGCCAGCGCCGGTCCAGGCCCGGCAGCACCAGGCCCAGCAACGCCAGCGTGAACAGCAGCACCAGCAGGGGCAGGGGCCGGCCGCTCTGCCACTGGGCCAGGGGCAGGCCGGCGACGACATGGGCGAGCTGGAGCAGTAAGGCGGCCAGCCAGCCGAGGGGCCCCAGCAGCGGCGCCAGCAGGGGCGGCACCAGCACGGCCACCAGTGCCAGGGCCATCGCCCCGAGGGTGAGCGGCGTCAGCAGGGGAGCCGCGAGCAGGTTGGCCGGCACGGCGTAGAGGGGCACCACGCCGAAGTGGAGCAGTTGCAGCGGCAGGGTCCAGAGGCTGGCGGCCAGCGGCACCGCCAGGGCGGGGGCCAGCCAGGCCCACCAGCCGGGGGGCCTACCGCCAAGCCGCTCGGCCAGGGCTTGCTCCAGGGGCCTGGCCGTCAGCACCAGGCCGGCGGTGGCGGCGGCGCTGAGTTGGAAGCCGACGTCGTGGAGCCAGGCCGGCCGCAGCAGCAACATGGCCGCCAGGCTCAGGCCAAGGATCCCCAGGGGCCGCCCCCGCCGGCCGCTCTCGAGCAGCACCAGGGCGATGGCCCCCATCAGCACCGCCCGCACCACCGAGGGCTGGGCCCCGGCCAGCAGCAGGAACAGCGCCATGGCGCCACCGCCCAGGGCGAGCCGGGCCCAGCGGCCGAGGCCCCGGCCCAGGGCCAGCACGGCCCCCAGCAGAACGCTGAGGTGAAATCCCGAGGCCGCCAGCGCATGGGAGAGGCCGGCGACGCGGAAGTCGGCGCGCAATTCGGCCGGCAGGGGCACCACGGCGCTGCCCAGCACCAGGGCCGCCAGCAGGCCGCCCCGCTCCGGCCCCGCCGCGGCCACGAAACGGGCGGCGATGCTGCGGCGCAGGTCGGCAATCGGGGTGGCGGGCCGGCGCAGCACCTCGAGCTGCTCCACCGACAGGCGGGTCCAGCTGCCCTGGCGGGCCAGTCGCTCGGCCGGCCCGGCCAGCAGCGGATGGGGGGCCGGCCGGGGGCGCCGCAGCTGTCCGCTCACCCGCACGCCCCAGCCTTCGCGCAACGCCGGACAGGTGCCGAAGCTCAGCTCGCTGCGGCCCCCTGCCGTCTGCAGCAGTACCCGGCAGGGGCCGGCCTGGCCAGCGGGGGCGGCCTCGGAAGCCGCGCTGGCCACCGGATCGCTCAGCAGATGTCCCGTCAGGATCGCCAGCTGGGGGCCATCCCCACCGTCGAGCAGCCGCAGCGGATCCCCGGCGGCGGGCTGGAGCGGCCGCAACTGGGCCTGAACCAGCACCACGAGCAGCAACAGCAGGGGCAGCAGGGGAGAACGGAGCATGCTCCAGGGTTCCCTGAGGCCGCGATGACCTCCAAAGCCACGACCACACCAGCCATCGACGCCACTGGGCCGCCACGGGACAATCCGATCGGCTGATCCAGGGGAACGGTGGTCGAGCGACACAATGGGCCTCGCACGCGGTGGCGCCTCGGCGCGCTGGCCACCCTGCTGGTGCTGGTGTTCGGCCTTGGGCTGAGCCTGCCACCCAGGCCCACCTGGGCCATGGCGGACACCGCCTCGGCGGAGGCCAAGGCAGGCTGTGCACCCACACCCGGCTTCATCGGCCTTGATGGCCGCAGCGATCTGGAGATCCGCCGGGCTCCAGGCGCCCAGAAGATCGACGACTATGTGGGTCGCAGCAACGTCCGCCTTCAGCAACTGGCCGAGGACCGCAGCTTCGAACCGGACCAGATCGTGGTGCAGGAGCAGCCACCTTTCTCCCTGGTCGGGATCCTGAAAAGCGATGGCCGCTTCACGCCTGAGTTGGGCGTGGACGATCCCGCCGGTGCCTGCTTCGGTCTGAGCCGGCAGCAGCTGGCGCTCCGCTACCGGGACGACTTGCGGCGGGCGATCAGCACTTACCGGGGTACCCATACCTCCAGCGCCTGGCTGAAGGGAACGGCGCTGGCGGCGCTGGTGCTGGCGGTCTACATCCTCTGGCTGCGGCTGCAGGGACGGCTCAACCGGCGGCTTCGGCGCCATTTCGCCGAACGCTCCCACTTCGTGATGCAGGGGTTGGGCCGCCTGGGTGTGGCCGGGTTCGTCGAGGCGGATCAGGTGCGCCAGCTGATGCAATGGCTGCGCCAGCTGGTGCACTGGACACTGGTGCTGGTGGTCAGCTACCTGTTGATTCCCCTTTTGCTGGGATTCTTCCCTCCCACCGCAGGCATCGCCGAAGGGTTGCGGGGTCAGATCAGAACCACGCTGCTGGGTGTCCTGCGCTCGGGGGTGCAGGCGATTCCGAACCTGCTGTCCATCGTGGTGGTTCTGGTGATCACGGGGCTCGTGATCCGGGCCAGCCAGGCCTGGTTCAGGGCCATCCACCACGGGCGGATCCGCCTCCCCGGCTTCTACCAGGAATGGGCCCTGCCCACCTCCCGGCTGGTGACGATTCTGTTCAGTCTGTTCGGGCTGGCGGCGGCCTTTCCCTACATCCCTGGCTCCAGCAGCAAGGTGTTCCAGGGGGCCGGCCTGTTCCTCGGCGCCCTGGCGGCCATCGGCTCCAGTGCCGTCACCACGAACATCATCAGCGGCCTGATGCTGATCTATACGCGGGCCTTCCGCGAAGGCGACCGGGTGGAGATCAACGGGGTGGTGGGGGTGGTGCAGGACCGGGCCCTGCTGGTGACCCGCCTGCAGACGCCCCGCAACGAACTGGTGAGCATTCCCAACGCCAGCGTGATCGGTGCTTCGGTGGTGAACTACAGCTTTTCGCGGCGGGAGATCCGGCAGCCGGTGGCGATCGCCACCACCATCACCATCGGCTACGACGTGCCCTGGCGCCGGGTGCACGCGCTGATGCTGGCGGCGGCCGGCAGCGTGGCGGGCCTCACCGACGAGGTCGCTCCGTTCGTGCTGCAGACCTCTCTCAACGACTTCCACATCAGCTACGAACTCACCGCCTTCGTGCGCGCACCGGACACCTACCGCCAGACCCTCTCGGATGTGCTGGCGGCGCTTCAGGATCAGTTCGCCGCCGCCGACGTGGAGATCCTCTCGCCCGGCTATCACGCCATCCGCAACGGCAACGCCAGCACCGTGCCCAAGACCAACGACAAGAACGCCTGATTCGCCAGAGGGTTAGCCGGTGGGCGCCAGCTCCCGCTGCTGCCATTTCAAGAACAGGGTGGTGACGATCACCGTGATCAGCACATAGGACAGGATGCCGGGGATCAGACCGGGCAGCGCCTTGCCGTAGGTCAGCGCCAGCTGGGCGGCCAGGCCTGTGTTGCGCATGCCCGTCACCAGGGCCACGGTGCGGCGCTCCAAAGGGTCCGCGCCTGCGAGGCCGTAGCCGATCACCAGGCTGAGCACGCTGAGGATGGCCATACCGGCCAGGGCCACCAGGTTCTGCTGCAGGAAGGGCAATAGAAGCTTGCCGCTGAGCAGCACCAGCGCCACCATCATCATCAGCAGCAGCACGGTGGCCAGCTTGCCGAGGGCCTGGCTGCAGCGCTGGGCCAGCTGCGGCTTCCACTGCCCCAGCAGCACCCCGGCGATCACCGGCAGCACCTGCACCTTCAGCACCTGGCCCGCCACCTGGGCCGGGGTGATTCCCCAATCCACCATCTCCCAGCCGCGCAGGCCGGCGCCGGTGCGGAACACGATCTCCAGCAGTGGAATCGTGACGATGGCCAGCAGCGCCGCGGCGATCTGCAGCCGCGCCGCGAGCTCGGCCGTGCCGCCACTGCTGCGCACCCGGAACAGGATCAAAGGGGCGCTGGGACACGCCAGCATCAGGCCCATGGCCACCCAGGCGGGCCGGCTCAGCAGGCCATGCAGGGGCAGCAGCACCAGCGCCAGCCCCGCCAGGGGCACCAGAACGCAGGTGCCGAGCATCACGCGCCCGAGAAAGGCGGGGCGATCCCTGAGCAGCCGGAACGGGTATTGCTTCAGCCCCAGACCGAGGCTGAACATCAGGGTCACGATGGTGGCGGTGACCAGAAAGGCGGCGGCTTGGGGCATGGCAGTCAGGCGAAAGGGGAACCCATGATCAGCAACACGAAGGCAAAGATGCCGATGACGGTGAGGGCAACCGCCGTGAAGATGGAAATCGAGCGCTGATCAGCGTAAAGAAAGTCGTCGCGCCGGATCAGCTTGAGCGTGCGCAGGTGCTGACGGGTCGCCGCCGCCATCGCCACAATCCCGACCAGCACGAAACCCATGGAGATCAGCCGCACACTCAGGCCGGCATGGGCACTGCGATCGAAGCGGCTGCTGTTGATGGCACCGATGATCTTGTCGAGTCCGAAACCGAAGCTGATCAGCGACAGGCAGGTGCGGATCCAGGCCATCATCGTGCGCTCGGCCGCCGCACGGTTGCGCTCCTTGGCCAGTTCGTTGTTGAGGTTCGCCATCAGAAAGAAGCGGTGGTGTCGGTGGGCGTACTCGGCTGGCTCTGCTGGCGCTGGGCTTCCTCAAACTTCAGCTCCAGTTCCACTTCCCGGCCCAGAAAGACGTTGAGGAACGTTCGAATCACGGCGATCACCCCCAGCTGGATCAGGTTCTGGTTCGAGGGGGCGGTGGTGGTGGCCACGATATCGGCGGCCAGCTGAAACTCCAGCGCCATCGACAGCCAGCTGCCGAAGGTGAGGCGGAGGCTGTTGAACCGCCGCCCCTGGGATTGGCGTCCGTGGCCCAGGAGCAGCGCCTGGCGCCGGATCTGACGCAGGCCCAGGCGCAGCGTGGCGGCGAAACCCAGGGCCACGCACACCAGCGACACGGCCTCCAGCACCAAGCGCAGGGCCTCCGCGAACCGATCGAACCACTCCATCAGGGGAAGTTCCGCCATGGCTCAGCGCCTCACCAGGCAACGAAAGCCCATGTGACAGGTGGAGGTGTCGATCCCCTGGGCCAGGCGCGCGGCGGGCCGGTAGCGGCGGCAGTAGCTCGGGGCGCAGAGGAACGAACCGCCTTTGACCACCTTGCGGGGCAGGCTGCCGTGCTGGGAGGCGGGATCGATGCTGGCCTCCCGGCAACAGCCACCGGGGTTGTCGATTCCGCTGGCATGGGTGACGTACCAGTCGTCGGTCCATTCCCAGACGTTGCCGATCATGTCGAGCAGGCCATAGCCGTTGGGCGGGAAGGCCCCCACCGGCGAGGTGCGCTCCCAGCCGTCGAGCCGGCTGTTGTGGTGCGGGAAGTCCCCCTGGAAGGTGTTGGCCATGGGCCGACCGCCGGGGTGGAGCTCATCCCCCCAGGCGAATTCGCCATCCTGGCGCCCGCCGCGCGCTGCCCACTCCCACTCGGCTTCATTCGGCAACTGCTTACCGGCCCAGGCGGCATAGGCCGCCGCGTCCGCGTGGGTCACATGCACCACGGGGTGGTGATCGCGGGCCTTGATCGAGCTGCCCGGTCCTTCGGGATGGCGCCAGCAGGCCCCGGGCAGGTACTGCCACCAGCGGTAGGGATCGCCCGTGCCGATCGGCCCCGGCGGAGGCACGAACACGATCGAGGCCGCAGCCAGCATCTCCGGCAGGGCGCCGGGATAGGCGGCCGGATCGGCCGGCTGCTCGGCCACGGTGACGTGGCCCGTGGCCTTGACGAAGCGAAGGAACTGGGCATTGGTGACCGGGGCGCGGTCGATCCAGAAGCCCGCCACCGCCACCCGGTGGGCCGGGGCCTCCTCCGGGTAGTGGTGGTCGGAGCCCATCAGGAAATCGCCGGGGGGGATCCAGACCATGTCCCGCGCCGGGGGGCGCCCCGGTGTCATGGCGCGACCTGCATGGTGGGCCCTCCTCAGTGGCCGCCGCTGGCCGCGGAGGTCATCTTGTTGATCACCTCCTCCAGCGAGAAGCTGGCGGCCTTCTGGCGGGGCGGATAGGCCTGGAACGTGGCCAGGAATCGGCCCACGATGGTCTGGGCCGGCACCAAAGCAAAGGCGTGGTCCAGCATCCAGTCCCAGTAGGTGTTGGAGGTGACGTCAGCCCGCTCATAAGGGTCGGTGAGCAGGTTGAAGATCTTCGGCAGGCGCAGCACGATGAACGGCTCGGCCCAGATCTGGCAGGTGCCGGGCTGACGCTGCTCCATGAAGACGAACTTCCAGTTGTCGTAGCGCAGGCCGGTGAGGTCGCCGTCATCGGAGAAGTAGAAGAATTCCACCCGGGGGCTCTTGTCGCTCTGGCCGGTCCAGTAGTCGAGCATGTTGTAGCCATCCAGGTGGATCTTGAAGGTCTTGGCGCCCACGGTGTGGCCCTCCAGGAGCTTCTGCTTGATCTCCGGTTCGCCGGCGGCCGCCAGCAGGGTGGGCAGCCAGTCGAGATGGCTGACGATGCCGGTGTAGAGCGTTCCCGGGGCGATCTTGCCGGGCCAGCGGACCAGGGCCGGCACCCGATAGGCCCCTTCCCAGTTGGAGTTCTTCTCGTTGCGGAACGGGGTCATGCCGGCATCGGGCCAGCTGTTCATGTGCGGGCCGTTGTCGGTGCTGTACATCACGATCGTGTCATCGGCGATGCCCAGCTCATCGAGCAGATCAAGCATCTCGCCGATGCAGTTGTCGTGATAGATCATCACGTCGTGGTACTCCGACTGCCAGCGACCCGCCTGGCCGACGTCCTGGGGACGGGCATGGGTGCGGAAGTGCATGTGGGTGGTGTTGAACCAGACGAAGAAGGGCTCCCCGGAGGCCACGGCGTCGCGGATGAAGCGCTTGGCCTCGGCCATGAACTCCTCGTCGCAGTTCTGCATCCGCTTCTTGGTCAGCGGGCCGGTGTTCTCGATGCGCTGGGTGCCGTCGCCATTGGCCCAGCTATGCAACACGCCACGGGGGCCGAAGTTCTTCTTGAAATTTGGGAAGTCTTCGGCGCTCGGGTAGTCGGGCAGCTCCGGCTCCTCCTCCGCATTGAGGTGGTAGAGGTTGCCGAAGAACTCATCGAAGCCGTGCATCGTCGGCAGATGCTCGTCACGGTCGCCGAAGTGGTTCTTGCCGAACTGGCCGGTGCGATAGCCCAGCGGCTGCAGCAGTTCGGGGATGGTGGGATCCTCGGCGCGGTAGCCCATTTCGGCGCCGGGCAGCCCCACCTTGCTGAGGCCGGTGCGGAACACGCTCTGGCCGGAGATGAAGGCCGCCCGGCCGGCGGTGCAGCTCTGCTCGGCGTAGTAGTGGATGAAGCGGCCGCCCTCCTTGGCAACCCGGTCGATGTTGGGGGTCTGGTACCCCATCAGGCCGTCGCTGTAGCAGCTGAGGTTGCTCTGGCCGATGTCGTCGCCCCAGAGGATGAGGATGTTGGGCTGGCCGTTGGGCATGGCTGGCGAGGGAGTGGTGGGGTAGGAAGAGAGTTCAGGTCCCCAGTCGTTACGTGACGGTCGCCACGGAATCGGAGGGCACGCTCCCAAAGGATGCCCAGAGAGGACGGATCCGAACACTCAAAAAGTGCGATTCCCCTTCTCCCTCATGCGGCCCCAGCCACGACATCGCGGCCTTGGAGGCGGTGCTCAGTTCCCTGCTGCCGGTGCAGCTCACCCAGCTCGCCGGCGGACGTCTTCACGGCGAGCTGCTGCCGCTCGACCTTGGGGCGCTCCAGGTGCTGCGGCTGCGCTTCGATCGGCCCCTGCACGGGGGTGGGCCCAAACCCAACGGTCGCCAGCTGATCGCCCTCGATCTGGGCGCGGACCAGGCTCAGGCCGGGATCCGCTCCCACGGGATGGAACTGCCCGCTACGGCCTTGTTCGGTCTGGCCGCCGCCGGGGAGATCCACCTCACCACCCCGGAGCGGTGCAGCCTGGCGTTGCTGAGCCTGGATCGGCAGCGGTTCCTGCAGTGGGCCCAGGAGCTCGGTGGCCCTGGCCTGGAGGAGCCGCTGGCGGAGGGCAACTGGCAGGCGATCGATCCGCTGCGCTTCCAGCGGGTGCGGACCTGCCTGCGCCGGATCTTCCGCCTCGCCGAGCGCCACCCGTCCCTGATGCAGGATCCGGCCACGCGCCAATTGCTGTGCGGCGACCTGGTGCCGCTGCTGGTGGAGGCCCTGGCGCAGCGCAACGGCCACAGCGAACGGCTGGCCCGGCCGCCCGCTCGGATCGAGCTGGTGAAAGCGGCCCAGGCCTGGATGGCGGAGCATCCCGACGAGCCGATTCACCTCGATGGGCTCTGCCGCCAGGTCGCGGCCGGACGGCGCAGCCTGCTGCAGGGATTCCAGGAGCACCTGGGCATGGGCCCGATGGCCTACCTGAAGCTCCAGCGCCTGCACGGCGTGCGCCGTGCCCTGCTGCTGGCCGATCCCCAGACCACGAGAATCTCCGAGCTGGCCGCCCGGTGGGGATTCCTGAACGCGGGCCATTTCGCCCGCGATTATCGCGGCCTGTTCGGCGAGCATCCCCGCACCAGCCTCCGGGCCTGAGCCTCCTATCCATCTTCCCTGTCCCTTGCGCCCTTGCCATGAACGACCGCACGCAGCGTCTGGTTCCCGTCCTGGCCGGCCTGGCCCTGGTGCTGCCGCCGCTGTGGCCGGCGACGAGCCTGGCTGAACCGGCCGTCAGCCCGGCCCCCCAGGCCCCAACGGTCAACCCCTGGAGTGGCACCGTTGAGCTCTACGGCTTGGCGCCGCTGCGCACCACCGGCACCACCACGATCAGTGGTCAGGAGGCCGAAGTCGACCAGAACCTCGGCGAGATCCTCAGCGTGCTGCGCTTCGCCGCCTCCGCTCGCGGCAGCGTCGAAAAGGGCCGCCTGGGCCTCCTGGGTGATCTCTGGTACATCGACCTGGGCGACCAGGCCAGCCGGCTGGTGGGTCCCCGCAGTCTGTTCACAGGGACGGCCGATGTGGGCCAGAAGCTGGGGGTCTACGACCTGGCCCTGCGCTACCGCTTCGGCGAGCGGGAATCGGCCATCGGCAAGCCCGGGAGCTACGCGGTGATCCCCTATGCCGGCCTGCGGCTGATCGATGGTCGGCTGGACCTGGCCGCCACCCTTGCTGGCCCCTTCGGCCGCACCCTGCTGGAGCCCAGCCGCAGCTTTCAGCGCACCTGGGTGCAACCCCTGGTGGGCACCCAGGCCAGCGTGTTCCTCTCGCCGCGCCTGCGGGCCTTCGCCCGCGCCGACGTGGGCGGCTTCGGCCTGGCGGGCCAGCAGGACCTCAGCGGCAACGCCCAGGTGGGCCTGGGCTATGCGATCGGCGACAACACCGATCTGAACCTGTCCTGGCGCTATATGGGCCTGAAGTGGAACAACGGCGACGATCGCTCCAACGGCTTCAGCACCAACCTGAACGGCATTGAAGTGGGCGTGAAGTTCTTTTTCGGCGGGGCGCCCAGGGGCCCAGCGCTGGCGGCGACACCGGACGCTGCCCCAGCGGTGGCTCCCTGACGCTGGCCGCGCAGGCGCGAGCGGCGCCTCAGAAATTCGGCAGCTTCAGCATCAGCTCGCAGAGCTGGGGGCTAGGCAGCTCCTGACCGAGCAGGGGAGCCACCAAGGCGGCGAGGGGGCGCAGGCGGCAGGGCCAGATGGCCCGCTCGGTGAGCCGGCCGGCCTGGAAGCCGCCCACCACCAACACCCCCACCAGCAGGGTCCGCTTCACGCCGGCGGTGGGGTCAGCAGGGGGAAGCCGAGGGCACGGCGCTCCTCGAGCCAGGCCTCCGCCACCTGCCGCGCCAGATGGCGGATGCGGCCGATGGTGGCGGTGCGCTCGGTCACCGAGATGACGCCGCGGGCCTCGAGCAGGTTGAAGGTGTGGCTGCACTTGAGCACGTGGTCGAGGGCCGGGGCCGGCAGCCCCGCTGCCACCAGATCGGCGGCCTCGGCCTCGTGCAGGGCGAACAGCTGCAGCAGACGTTCGGGGTTGGCGGCCTCGAAGTTGTAGGTGCACTGCCCCTTCTCGAAGGGCAGCCAGATGTCGCCGTAGCTGCGCTCACCGTTCCAGCGCAGGTCCCAGAGGCTCTCCACGTCCTGGAGGTACATCGCCAGCCGCTCCAGGCCGTAGGTGATCTCGATCGACACCGGCCGGCAATCGAGGCCGCCGCACTGCTGGAAATAGGTGAACTGGGTCACCTCCATGCCATCGAGCCACACCTCCCAGCCCACACCCCAGGCCCCCAGGGTGGGGGACTCCCAGTTGTCCTCCACGAAGCGGATGTCGTGGTCCTTGGCGCGGATGCCCAGGGCCTCGAGGGAGGCCAGGTAGGTCTCCTGGATGGCATCCGGGGAGGGCTTGATCAGCACCTGGTACTGGAAGTAGTGCTGGGCCCGGTTGGGGTTGTCGCCGTAGCGGCCGTCGGTGGGGCGCCGGCAGGGCTCGGGGTAAGCCACCGCCCAGGGCTCCGGGCCGATCGCCCGCAGCACGGTGTGGGGGCTCATGGTGCCGGCGCCTTTTTCGGTGTCGTAGGGCTGCAGGATCAGGCAGCCCTGGTCGGCCCAGAACCGGTTGAGGCTGGCGATGATGTCCTGGAAAAGCATGGTGCGCCGGTCGGGTTCTGGCCAGGACGGCAGGAAGGGTGGCTCGATGCTGCCAGATCGGTGCTCGCGGAAGCTGCGGCGAGGGTCTGAAGCGGGGACTCAGGCCAGCAGCTCCAGCTGCCCCATCAGGCCGCCGGCCAGGGGCCGGTGCCGGGCGACGGCAAATCCGGCGGCGCGGGCCAGCATTTCCTGGACAGGGCCGGTGGGGAAACGGGCCAGGCTTTGCTCCAGGTAGGCGTACTGCTCGGGCAAGCCCACGGCGCGGGCGGCCGGCACGACCAGACGCCGCAGGTAGAAGCGCTGGAAGGCGGCCGGGACAGAAGCGGGATCGGGCCGGTTGAAATCCAGCACCACGGCCCGCCCGCCCGGCCGCAGCAGGCGCCGCAACTCCACCAGGCCGGCGGCGGGATCGGCCAGGTTGCGCAGGCCATAGGCCATCACCGCCCCATCGGCCCAGCCAGCGGCCAGGCCGGTGGCCAGGGCATCGCCCTGCTGCCATTGCAGGGGCAACCAGGGCTGACGGGCGGCGCGGTGGCGGGCGATCGCCAGAGGCGCGGCGGCCGCATCGAGGCCCAGCACCAGACCGCCGGGGCGGACGCGAGACGCGAGCACCAGGGCCAGATCGCCGGTTCCGCAGCAGAGATCGAGCAGGCGCTGGCCGGGCCGGGGACGCAACCAGAGCAGGGCCTGCCGTTTCCAGAGGCGGTGCAGCCCCAGGCTGAGCAGATCGTTCAGCTGGTCGTAGCGGGGGGCGATGGCGTCGAACAGATCACTGATCTGCTCGGGATCAACTGTTGCCAAGGCGGGCGGTCGGGGTGTCTTCCCAAGGCAGCACGATCCCATCCAGGCTGACGCCCGCCGGTTCGAGCTCGGGGGCCGTCAGGCCACGGGCTTCGAGGCGGCCCGGGCTGGTGAAGGTGAGCACCATCACGGCGGCCAGGCCGACGGCCGCCGAGCAGACCATGCAGCCGGCCAGCATCAGCGAAAATTCACGGCGGTCGTTGGCGGCCTGCATCAACTGCAGTGCCCAGGCCACCAAGGAGATCACCACCAGCACCACCAGCAGCGCGATGGCCGTGACGACGGGCGTTGGCAGGAGCAGGAAGGCGTTCACCGATGCACCGCCATCCGCGTGTGGACCTTAATGTTACGTGAATTGAAGCAGCGACTGCGATGGAAACGGCCTGGGACTCCTCAGGCTGTCGCTGCGGGCACCAGCAGGGGGCGGATGGGCAGACCCCGCCGCAGCAGATCCGTCTTGATCGCTTCCACCGTGAGCACCCCGTCATGGAGCAGGGAGGCCAGCAGGGCGGCCGAGGCCCCGGCCCCATCAAGGGCGGCGGCGATGTGATCGATGCAGCCGGCGCCTCCGGAGGCAATCACAGGCACCTCGACGGCCTCAACCACCGCCCGGGTGAGGGCCAGGTCGTAGCCCGCCTGGGTGCCGTCGCCATCCATGGAGGTGAGCAGGATTTCGCCGGCACCGAGCGCCACCACGCGCCGGGCCCAGGCCACCGCATCGAGGCCGGTGTTCTCCCGCCCGCCCTTGACGAAGACATCCCAGGCCGTGGCGGCGTCGCCAGTGGAGGCGCGGCGACGGGCATCAATGGCCACGACGATGCACTGGCAGCCGAAGCGATCGGCACCGGCCGTCACCAGCTCCGGGGTGCGGACCGCCGAGGAATTGAGGCTCACCTTGTCGGCACCGGCCCGCAGCAGCTCCGTGATGCCTTCAACGCTGACGATGCCGCCGCCCACGGTGAACGGGATCGTCACTGCTTCGGCGGTGCGTTCGACCATGTCCAACAGGGTGATGCGGCCCTGGTGGCTGGCGGCGATGTCGAGGAAGACGAGTTCGTCGGCGCCGGAGAGGCTGTAGCGACAGGCCAGTTCCACCGGGTCGCCGGCATCGCGCAGACCAACGAAGTTGATGCCCTTGACAACCCTGCCCCCGGCCACGTCGAGACAGGGGATGATCCGTTTGGCTACCAAGGGTTCGCTGTTAAGGTTTCTCCACTTTCTAATCCCGCCGGACATGGCCCAGGCTGGCATCACCATCGGTTCGAAGGTGCGGGTCACCCGCGTGCGCGATCGGATTCCGGCCACTCTGGTGGCGGCCCTCAAGGCCGATGCCACCGGCACCGTCAAGGACTTCCGGGTCACCGATGGCACGGGGGTCGGCGTGGTGGTGGAGCTGAGCGGAGGGACCACCACCTGGTTCTTCGATGATGAGATCACCCCTGCCTGAGACGGCCCACCCATGAGCCAGAGGCCCGAAAGCAGCGCCGGCTCGCCAGGCGTCTCCGGTGGCGCAAGGCAGCTGCTCGGGATGAAGGGCGCCACCGGCAGCTCCAACATCTGGAAGATCCGGCTGCAGCTGATGAAGCCCGTCACCTGGATCCCCCTGATCTGGGGCGTGATCTGCGGCGCGGCGGCGTCGGGAAATTTCCACTGGACCCTGCCGGAGGTGGGAGCCTCGGTGGCCTGCATGCTGATGAGCGGTCCGCTGCTGGCGGGCTACACCCAGACGATCAACGACTACTACGACCGCGAGATCGACGCGATCAACGAGCCCTACCGGCCGATTCCTTCCGGGGCGATTCCCCTGGGCCAGGTGCGGCTGCAGATCGTGGTGCTGCTGCTGGCCGGGCTGGCCGTGGCCTGGGGCCTGGATGTCTGGGCCGGCCACAGCACGCCGGTGCTGCTGCTGCTGGCGCTGGGCGGCTCGTTTGTCAGCTACATCTATTCGGCGCCACCGCTGAAGCTGAAGCAGAACGGCTGGCTGGGCAACTACGCCCTGGGCGCCAGCTACATCGCCCTGCCCTGGTGGGCCGGCCAGGCCCTGTTCGGCCAGCTCACCTGGGCCACAGCCCTGCTCACCCTGGCCTACAGCCTGGCGGGGCTGGGGATTGCCGTTGTCAACGACTTCAAGAGCGTCGAAGGCGACCGGGCCCTGGGGCTGCAATCGCTACCGGTGGTGTTCGGCATCGAACGGGCCAGCTGGATCAGCGCCGGCATGATCGACCTCTTCCAGCTGGCGATGGTGGCGGTGCTGATCGCCATCGGCCAGCACTTCGCCGCCGTGCTGCTGGTGCTGCTGATCGTCCCCCAGATCACCTTCCAGGACATCTGGCTGCTGCGTGATCCCGTCGCCTTTGATGTGAAGTATCAGGCCAGCGCCCAGCCCTTCCTGGTGCTCGGCATGCTCGTGACAGCCCTGGCGATCGGCCACAGCGACCTGACCCTGCCATGACCAGCCGACCGGCGCGGCGCTCCCACTGGCGCCTGCTCGTGCCGGCCCTGGCGGCGGCCGCCGCCGGTGGGCTGGTGGCCCTGGGCCAGACAACCCTGGTCAGGGCCCTCGACGGGATGCTTCCCGATTCCGGCCGCATCAACAGCTTCAACCGGCCGGGGACGATCACGATCCTCTCCTCCGATGGCAAGGTGTTGCTCAAGAAGGGTCCGGCCACGCGCGAGAAACTGCCCGCCGGCAAGATGCCGCTGCTGATCCAGCGCGCCTTCGTGGCCGCCGAAGACCGCCGCTTCTACCAGCACGACGGCATCGACCTGCTCGGCATCAGCCGGGCCGTGATGCGCAACCTGCAGCAGGGCGCGGTGGAGGAGGGGGCCAGCACGATCACCCAGCAGCTGGCCCGCACCGTGTTCCTCAGCCAGGACCGCACGATCGTGCGCAAGCTCAAGGAGGCGGCCCTGGCCGGGAAGATCGAGCGCCAGCTGAGCAAGGCGCAGATTCTCGAGCAATACCTCAATTACGTCTATCTGGGCTCCAGCGCCTACGGCGTGTCCGATGCCGCCTGGATCTACTTCTCCAAACGCCCCGACCAGCTCACCCTGTCGGAAGCCGCCCTGATCGCCGGCCTGCCGCCGGCCCCGTCGGTGTATTCGCCGCTGGTGAATCCGGAGGTGGCCCTGCAACGGCGCTCGATTGTGCTGCAGCGCATGCGCGAGGCGGGCTTCATCGACGACGTGCAACTGGCGCGCGCCGAGGCCACGCCCCTGGCGCTGAAGCCGGCCGAGCCGAAGTACTTCTACAACCCGGCCCCCTGGTACACCAGCTGGCTGGAACAGGAGCTGCCCAAGGTGCTCAGCGACGAGCAGCTGGAGGTGGGCGGGCTGACGATCCGCAGCGGCCTGAATGCGGCGTGGCAGGTGGAGGCCCAGAAAACCATCGACAGCTACGCCACCGGCAGCATGGAAGGGGCCCTGGTGGCCATGGAACCGGGCACCGGTCTGGTGCGGGCGATGGTGGGCGGCAAGGACTGGGAGAAGACCCAGTTCAACCGGGCCTCCCAGGCCCTGCGTTCGCCGGGGTCCACCTTCAAGCTGTTCATCTACCTCACGGCCCTGAAGCAGGGCATGAAGCCGGAGGACACGGTGGTCGATTCCGCCCGTTGCTTCGGCAAGTACTGTCCCAGGAATTTCGGCAACCGCTACATGGGCCGGGTGAGCCTGGCCACGGCGATGCAGAACTCCCTCAACATCGTGGCGGTGGCCCTGCTGCAGAAGCTCGGCTACGACCCGGTGATCGCCACCGCCAAGAGCCTGGGCATCCAGCGGGAGCTGGGGCGTTATCTGTCGATGGCGATCGGCTCCAACGACCAGACGGTGCTCGACATGACGGCGGCCTACGCGGCCATGGTGAACCGGGGCGTGTACAACCAGCCGCTGCCCTTCGAGGAGATCTTCGGGCCGGACGGGGTGTTGCTCTGGTCACGGCGGGCCAAGGGCCCCCGCGGCACCCGGGCGGTGAACAGCGACATCGCCGACGCGATGGTGTGGATGCTGCAGCAGGTGGTGCAAAGCGGTACGGGTGGTGGCGCCGCCCTGCCCGACCGGCCGGTGGCCGGCAAGACGGGCACCTCCGAGGGGGCGCGGGACCTGTGGTTCATCGGCTCGATTCCCCAGCTCACCACCGGCGTCTGGCTGGGGTACGACAACAACAAGGGAACGGGCACCACCAGCGTCCTGGCCACCTACGCCTGGCGGGCGTTCATGGAACCGGTGACCAGGGGCATGCCGGTGCAGAAGTTCCCGCCCAAGCCCGTGCTCACCGGCAGCTTCAAGCCGGTGCGCAGCCAGAAGCAGACCCAGCCCGACGCCAGGCCGGACGACCGTGAGACGCGCGAGAGCCAGCGCTGGGAGCCACCGGAGCAGGAGCCGAGCAGCACCTCTCCGCCCACCTGGGAACCCTCCAGCGAGCGCCCGCCGGCCGACTATGCCCCGGCGCCTGCCGCCCCGGCGCCGCGGCCCGCCCCTTCCCGCGAAGCGGCCACACCAGCGGCTCCGGCGCCGGTGGCGCCCCCCGCCCCGTTGCCGCCGCCACCACCCCCCGCCATCGCCCCGCCACCACCGCCGCCGCCCTAACTGCCGCCCTAGCCGCCGTCCGGCCCCTGCAGCACCGCCGCATAGAAACCATCGCCGCCGCCGCACTCCCCGTTGGGCGGTTCAGGCCACCACTGGCGTTCCTCAAGCAGGCTCCAGCCAGGGTGGGCCGCCAGCAGCGCGGCGATCAGGCCGCCGTTCTCGCGCGGTTCCACCGTGCAGGTGGCATAAACAAAGCGGCCGCCGGGGGCCAGCAGGGGCAGCAACGCGTCCAGGAGCTGGCGCTGCAGGGACACCAGGCCATCGATAGCGTCCGGGGTGATGCGCCAGCGGGCATCCGGATGGCGGGCCAGGGTGCCGAGGCCGGAGCAGGGGGCGTCGAGCAGAACGCGATCAAAGGAGCCGCGCCAGTGGGGCTTGGCGGCGGCGAGGGCGGTGGCATCGAGGGCCAGGGAGCGGATCGAGGTGAGTCCGAGGCGCTCGGCATTGCGATCCAGCCGACGCAGGCGGGCTTCGGAGCGATCCAGCGCCCACAGCTCAGCGGCGTCGCCGGTCAGCTCCGCCAGGTGGGTGCTCTTGCCGCCCGGGGCGGCGCAGGCATCGAGGATCCGCTGGCCGGGCTGGGGATCGAGCAGGGGGGCGATGGCCTGGGCACTGCGGTCCTGCACGCACCAGAGCCCCTCGGCATAGCCGGGCAGGTCGCGGGGATCGCCGACCCGCTCCAGCAGGGTGAGGCCGTGGGACACGCCGGGCAGGGCGCGGGCGGCCACACCGGCGGCCGCGAAGCGCGCCAGCAGCTCGTCGCGGCTGGTGCGCAGGCGGTTGGCGCGCAGGTCGAGGGCGGGGACTGCGTTGCAGGCCAGGGCAAAGGCCTCGGCCCGCTCTGGCGGCAGCCAGCCGAGCAGCTCGGCGCTGAGCCAAGGGGGCAGGGAGCGGCGCAGGGCCAGGGCGGCGGCGGCCTCGGCCGGCAACGCCAGCCCGTGCCAGGGTTCGGTGCAGGGTTGGGTGCCCCCCTGCGGCTCCCGCCGCCGCAGCAGGGAGCGCAGCATCCCATTCACCACCGGCGCCAGCCGGCCCAGGCCAACGCGCTTGGCCAGGGCCACGCTGGTGCTCACCGCCGCCGCCGCCGGCACCCGATCGCTGAACAGCAGCTGGTAGAGCCCCACATGCAGCAACCAGCGCAGGGCCGGCGGCTGGCGCAGGGCCGACACCTTGCCGAGGGCGTCGATCCAGCCATCCAGCAGCAGCCGCTGGCGGATGGCTCCGTAGGCGATTTCGGTGGCCAGGCCGCGGTCGGCCGCCGAAAGGCCACCACCGGCGCGGGCCAGGGAGGCCAGCTCACGCTCCAGGGCGGCATCGGCATAGGCGCCGGCCGCGACGGCCTGGAGCACCTGCCAGGCCAGCTGGCGGGAGGCCAGGCCGGGCATGGTGTCGCCGGGAACGATCTCGCTGGCGTGAATCGGCGGGCTCCCGAGACGGTTCACTCCTTTGTACAGGAGGGCTCGGCCAGCTCCAGCGGAGGCCGCCAGCGGTGCCGGGCCAGGGGCAGGCGGCCGTCGGCGGCCACGGCGATGCCTTCGGCCAGCAGCAGCTGGCGCTGCATCCAGTCGCTGCCCTCCCGGCCGGGGCTCATCGCAATGCGTCCCTGGGCATTCACCACCCGCTGCCACGGCACCGCCGATGGCAGCGGCAGGCGCCGCAGGGCCCAGCCCACCTGGCGGGCGCGGCCGTAGGCGCCGATCAGCTCCGCCACCTGGCCGTAGGTGGCCAGCTGGCCGTGGGGGATGCGGCGCACCATCGCGTAGACGCGGCTGTCGAAGGGACGCTCGCTGTCGGCAGCAACCCTGGACATGGCCGTGCAGCTGGCAAGGTCGATGATGGCGTTTTACCAGGCCCATGCCGCTGCTGCCCCGCCGCTTCGAGCGCCTGCGCGCGGTGCTCGATCGCCGCATGGGCGATCTGACGGTGCTGCTGGAGCATGTGGACAAGCCCCATAACCTCTCGGCGATCCTGCGCAGCTGCGATGCGGTGGGGGTGCTCGAAGCCCATGCCGTGAGCCTGAAAGGGAGGGTGCCCACCTTCAACGCCACGTCCCTGGGCAGCCAGAAATGGGTGGCGCTGCACCGGCATGAGCGCAGCAGCGATGCCATCGCGCTGCTGAAGGCCGATGGCTTCCGCCTCTATGGCACCCACCTGGGGGCCGACGCGGTGGACTACCGCGACTGTGATTTCACCGGGCCCACGGCCTTTGTGCTGGGGGCGGAGAAATGGGGACTGAGCGAGGCCACCGCCGCCGCGATCGACCAGGCGATCGTGATCCCGATGGCAGGCATGGTGCAGTCGCTGAACGTGTCGGTGGCGAACGCGATCCTGCTGTTCGAGACCCTGCGGCAACGGCAGGAAAAGGGATGCCTGCCCAGCCACGGCGAAGGTGTGGCCCCGGACCGCTATGGGCCGCTGCTGTTCGAGTGGGCCTACCCGCAGGTGGCGGCCTGGTGCCGCCGCGAAGGGCGCCCCTACCCAGCCCTCAGCCCCGAAGGCGCCATCCTCGAGGAGCTGCCGCGGGGGGTGCGTCTGCGCTGCTGATCGGGCCGCCGCAGACCGTTCAGCCAGCCCAGATCTCGGCCAGCTGCAACTGCAATCCAGGGAACTCTGCACTGGCTTCCAACACCAGGGACGGCTCCAGTCGCTGCGGTTCAGCGTTGGCCGACCACACCTCCACGGCTTGTTCGTCAGGCAGCAGCAGCCAGGCCAGGCGGGCACCATTGGCCTGATACGCGTCCATCTTGCGGCGCAATGCCGTCAGGCCGCGGGGCCCCTCGTCGCTGGGGCTTGCCAGTTCCACGACAAGGTCAGGGCAGAGCGGGGCGAAGCCACGGCGCTGTTCGGGGCTGAGGGCCTGCCAACGATCGAGACGCACCAGGGACGCATCGGGGCTGAGCACGGAGCCATCCGGCAATAGGAAGCCGGTGGAACTGTCAAAAGCTTTCCAACGGCCCTGGTGCTGGGCAAAAAGCTTGAGCTGGAAGAACAGCTCACCACTGCGGGAACCCGTTTCGCTGCCTGTTGGCGTCATCAGCAGTACCCGGCCGCCGGCTGTGAGTTCGAGCACGGATTCACGGTTCTCGGCGCACACCAGCGCAAACTGGTCCGGGGTGAGCCGCAGATCGGCAGGCAGCCTCAGCTGCGATGCAAGCGCTGGGCTGGTGGTGAGGGTCATCGCCACAGGCCGGGAGTGGTTTGAGCGTAGCGAGAACGGATAGGCAGAGCCGTGATGGCCTTAGCCTTTGCTGTACATGTTCATCACATGGGACCGATGTCGATCTCCTCGAAGACCGCCGCTGAGCGCGCCACAGAGCGCGTTGCGGTGTTGATGACGCCTGCTGAGAAAGCTGCCTATGCCGATCAAGCCAACAGGATGGGGCTCTCACTCGGACAGTTTTTCCGTGAGGCTGGAGCCGCTTATGCCACCGGCAGCTCTGAGGAGCAGGCCGATACCGATGCCCTGGACGCGGCCTTGAAACAACTCGAGCTCAGCACGGCGCGCACGGAAGCGGCGCTCGATCATGCCCTTGCCGAGGTTCGTGCGGCTCTCCAGGCCAAGCCGTCAGTTCAGCCACAGCCATGAGCGTGACCGACCGCATTCTGTCGGCGCTCACCACCGTGATCCGCATGAACGACAAGGTGGAAGATATGGCGGGGCTGATGAAGGAACAACAACGCCGCATCGATGACCTCAATGGTCGGATGATCCGTCTGGAAACGGTGCTTGAGATGGCGCTGAGCCGCACGTCTTTCCAAGGCCATCGGCTGACGGAATCCGATTCTGGTACCTACACGCTGGGGTGATCTGCAGCGGCGGCCAGGGCCATCAGGCCTCACCGCGACAGAGGGCCAGGATGGCCTCGGTGCTCAGACCCTGCCGGGGCCGGTGGCCCCGCAGCCTCATCAAGGCCTCCTCGCCCCGCTGCTCGGCCTGGCCATCCGTCTTTTCCAGCACCACCTGATCACCCACCAGCCGAAACTGCACCTCACAATTGGGATGCAGCCCAGCCAGCTCGCGGATGGCCTGAGGAATCGTGACCTGACCCTTGCTGGTGATCCGCACGGCGATCCGGTGTGGCGCGAGAGTAAGAGACTTACAGCCAGCTGCCGCAGCAGGCAAGACGCCTCAGCGGGCCCTCAGCCCCGAAGGCGCCATCCTCGAGGAGCTGCCGCGGGGGGAGCGTCTGCGGTGCTGATCGGGCCGCCATCAAAGCGGGAGGCATTCGGCAGAAAGATGGTGAAAGCCAGCACCAGGACCTCCAACAGGATCTGGCGACCGCCCAGCAGCACCACCAGTACGGCCACCACAGACAGGAACTTCTGGAAGACACTCCAGACGTCATCGGGCGTGTTGCCGCCTTTGACCCACAGCAGCACGGCGGAACCAAGCAGAACCAGATCCAACCACCAGGGCATTGCCGATACCACAGAGCAACAAAACGCTACTTCAGGTCGGCAAGAGAGCCACTGAGCCAGTTCTCCAGGCCCTCGCCCAGAAACGACAGCCCCAGTACCAACACAAACATCGCCAATCCAGGAAACAGGGCGGTCCACCAGATGCCGGTGGGCAGGGCCGTGAGGGCCTGCTGCAGGTCACTGCCCCATTCGGGGATGGTTTCCGGCAGGCCGAGGCCGAGAAAACCCAGCCCCCCCAGCACCAGCACCGCATCGGCCGCGTTGAGGGTGAGCAGCACCGGCACCGAGGTGATCACGTTGCGAAACAGGTAGCGCCGCAGGATCCAGGCGGGGCCGGCACCGAGGGAGCGGGCCGCCTCGATGAACAGTTCCGCCTTCACCTGGGCCGACTGGTTGCGCACCACCCGGAAGTACTGCGGCACGTACACCACGCAGAGGGCAGCGGCGGCATTGGGCAGGCCCCGGCCAAGCAGAAAGGCGAGCACCACCGAGAGCAGCAGCACCGGCAAGGTGTACAAGGTGTCCATCACCAGCACCAACACACGGTCGACCCCGCCGCCGAGGTAGCCGCTCACCATGCCCAGCGGAACACCGATCACCAGCGCCAGCACCAGGGCGCTGAGCACCACCTGCAGGGCCACGCTGCTGCCGGCGAGGGTGCGCACACAGACATCACGGCCGAGACGGTCGGTACCGCACCAGTGCCCGAACGAGGGCTGGGCGTAAATGGGATTGTCCAGGCCCGCATTGGGATCGGGCAGCAGGCCGCCGTGCACCAGCAGGGGCGTGAGCACGGCCATCAGGCCATAGAGCGCCACGATGGCGAGGCCCCAGCGGGCCATGCGCGCGGAGAGGGGGCGGGTTCCGGCCCGACTGGCAACCATGGTGCGGCGGGTGGGTGCGTCAGTGAGGCCTTGGGCTCGAACCCATCACGTGTACAAATCCTTCGTGATAGTAACCAGGCTCGCGGGGAATGAGCTTCTGCTCATGTGCGGTGAGGCGGAATGGCGCAACAGTACTGTCGCCGCGTCGTCGATGGGGTCACCCGCCCCATCAGGGCCAAAGATCGGTGCCAAAACTAATTTCATACCCAAAGCGTGGTCGCGGGCTGATCCCTGTCAGGCCAGCCCCTCTCAGCCGGCTTGGGGCTGTCTTCACCTGCTCGAACGCGTAGAGACAACAAAGCGGCAAGGATGCCTGCAAGGTTGCAAGACAATTCTCACCCTGGTATAATGTGAAACGATCGCGCCTCTCAACTCCAGAGAGCTTTATTTTCCTTTGACCAAGCGACGTTCAACCCTACCGATCCGATGACCGGCGCCCGCCTGCTGATCGTCGATGACGATCCCGAGTTGCGCGGCTTCCTCTCCTCCGAGCTGGCCGTTGAAGGGTATGCGTGCGAAGAAGCGACCTGCGGGCAGCAGGCCCTGGGCAGGATCCGCAGCCAAACCTGGGATCTGATACTGCTCGATTGGAACCTGCCCGATTTCAGCGGTGTGGAGGTGTGCCGTCGCATGCGCAAAGGGGGGATTTCCACGCCCGTGCTGATGCTCACGGCCCGCGATGAGGTGCAGCAACGGGTGGAGGCGCTCGATTCCGGCGCCGACGACTACCTGATCAAGCCGTTCTCGATCGAAGAGCTGTTGGCCCGGGTGCGGGCCCGCCTGCGCCGCAGCGGCATCGATGAACAGGAAGGCGGTGTGCTGCGGATGGCTGACCTGGAGGTGAATCCCGCCAGCCGGGAAGTGGCCAGGGGCGGTGAATCCATCCATCTCACGGCCAAGGAGTTCGATCTGTTGATGCATCTGTTGCGTCACCCCAACCAGGTGCAGGAGCGTCGCGCCATCCTTGATGCCCTCTGGGGCGAAAACTGGCTGGGCGACGACAACCTCCTGGATGTGTATGTGCGCTACCTGCGCCGCAAACTGGAGCCAGCCGGCCAGCCCACCCTGATCCAGACGGTGCGCGGCGTCGGCTTCATGCTGAAGGAAGGGCCGCCCCGCTGACCATGGCCTCGCAACTGCTGATCGTCGAAGACGACGCACGCATGCGCACCTTCCTGGCCGGCGAACTGAATTGCGAGGGCTACAGCGTCAGCGAAGCCGAAGACGGCCAGGGAGCTTTGATCCACCTGCGCGATGCCACAACGGATCTTGTCCTACTCGACTGGACGCTGCCGGATTTCAGCGGCGTGGAAATCTGCCGGCGGCTGCGCAGCAGCGGCGACATCACCCCCGTGCTGATGCTCACCTGCCACGACGACATCCGCGACCGTGTTGAAGCGCTCGATTCCGGCGCCGACGATTACATCCTCAAACCCTTCTCGATCGAGGAGCTGCTGGCCCGCATCCGCGCCCACCTGCGGCGCACCGCCTACTGGCGCGGTGTCGCCAATTCCGATCGGCTCAGTTGCGCCGATCTCATGGTGAACACGGCCACCCGGGAGGCAGGGCTGATTCAAAGTTTCAGCATGGGTTCGGTTCTGGCTGGCGCATCGCCATCTCCAGCAGCGTCGTGATGTCATGCATCACCGCCTGTAGTCCGGCTCGGATCGACTGAAATCCGGCGAGGCGCAGCAGGTTGAGGGCTGCCGTTCGCAGGCTCGCCATCGCGCCAGCGCCATTGCCCCGGTAACGGTGGGCGTCCTCATGCAGCTGTGTGTCCCGGATCCAGTGCCAGCTCTCAATGCTCCAACGGTCCCGCACCTGTCGCAGCAGAGCTTCTGGCGTGGTGCGCAAGCTGGTGAGAAAGTGGTGGGTGGCGTGAAATG
>NZ_JAGQCD010000018.1 GCF_024345975.1 Cyanobium sp. Cruz-8D1
CGGGTCTGGGGATCCACAGGGGATTGGATTGGTTTCGCAGCCCCAAGCTCCCATGGCTCCCTGCCCACCCCATTGACTGAGACCCATTCTGTCGCAAGGGTTCTCAGACTTGTGTCGGGCAGTCAGGGTCTGCGGTTGTTCAGCAACCCAGAGATCATCGGCAAGGCCCCGGAGCCTCTTCAATCCATTACGTTGCGCCAACCTGGCGTGGTTTAGTCTTTGAACTTGCCTGGGACTTGCTGTGGAGGCGTGGAGGGGACTCATCGTTCCCGGTTGTGATCATGCCGGTGATACCCCCAGCACGCCCATGGTCACGGGCGTGCCAGACCACCTGCTCTCGATGGTTTGGGCTCTCGTCCTCTCCCGCATGGGCGTGGCGGAGCGCCAGACAATCGAGCCAGATCGAAAGCCCACAGCCCACGCCTCCCATGGATAGCAGCGCCAGGAGTTCGGGCCAGGCCGGCTGCGGCTGGGGAGGGCCAGGAGATGCATCGCTCTGAAGCCCCGATGGCCTTGAGCAGGTTGATCTAGAGGGGGGCGCGCAGGGCTGGCTCGTGGCGAGGCAGTAACCAGCCGCCGAAGGCGGCATAGAGAGCCGGCAGCACCAGCAGGGTGAGGGTGGTGGAGGTGATCAAGCCTCCGAGCACCACAATCGCCAGCGGTTGCAGGATCTCGTTGCCTGCCCCGAAGGCCAACGCCAGCGGCACCATGCCCAGGGCGGAGGTGAGAGCCGTCATCAGGATCGCGTTGAGGCGCTGCAGGCTGCCGGCGCGGATCACCTGCTTGAGCTCCATGCCTTCGGCGTGGCGGCGGTTGTAGTTGTCCACCAGCAGCAGGCCGTTGCGCACTGCCACCCCGAACAGGGTGATGAACCCAATCAGGGAGGCCACCGAAAGCACACCGCCGCTGAGCAGGATGGCCACCAGGCCACCGACGAGGGCCAAAGGCAGGTTGATCAGGATGGCGATCGTCGCCGGCAGAGATTTGACGGATACGAACATCAACACGGCCATCACCACCGTGGCCAGCAGGCTGTAGAGCACCAGGTTGGAGGTGGCCCGCTCCTCCGACTCGAACTGCCCGCCATAGCGGGTCAGGTACCCAGTTGGCAGTTTGATCGTGTTGTTGATGGTGTTCTGGATGTCACCGACGACCGTGCCCAGTGGCCGGCCACTGACGTTGGCAGACACCACGATCAAGCGGGAGACATCTTCCCGGTTGACCACATTGGCGCCCAGTCCGTTGTCAATCCGGGCAAGGGATCCCAGCGGCAGCATGGTGCCGGCGGGGGTGGCGATCGGAATAGCCCGTAGGGCATCGAGGCTGTTACGGGATTGCTCTGGCAGCATCACCACCACATCGGTGCGATCGGTGCCGTTGCTCACCACCTGGCCCACCGTCTTGCCGTTGAGGGCGATCTCCACCGCATCAGCGAGTTGCTGCATCATCAGTCCGTTGGCGGTGGCGGCCTTGCGATCGAAAGCGATCTGCACCTGCTGGATGGGCAACTGGGGTTCGAGCTGCAGATCCACGACCCCCTCGATCGGCTCGATCGCGTCACGCACCTGCTCGCCGATCCTGCGCAGTTCGGCCAGGTCGGGCCCGTAGATCTTGATGGCGATGGCGCTGCGCACACCCGAGAGCACCTCATCCATGCGGTGGGAGATGAAGCCGCCGATGTTGGGTGCCACGCCTGGAAGGCGAAGAAAGGCTTGGCGGAGTGCGGCGAGGGCGGCAGGGCGATCCTTCATCGCTGCATCACTCAACTCCACATCCACATGGGCCAAGTTGACGCCTGCCCCATCGGCATCTCCCGGGGCCCGGCCGGTACGAACCTGCACCCACTCAAACAGTGGATTGGCCTTGAGGGTATTGGACAAGGCCAAACCGGCACGGTTGGTCATCTCCAGCGACACGCCGGGATAAAGCACCATCGAATTCACCAGGGACTTCTCGCGGAACTCCGGCAGGAACACCCGCCCGAGGCTGGGCAGGATGGCGCAGGCCAGCACCACCATGGCCAGCGCTGCTGCCAGCACCCGTTTGGGGGAGATCAGCACCATCTCCAGCAATGGCCGGTAGGCCCTCTCGACCCAGTTGGCGATCCAGGTGTTCTCGGCGGGGAGCCGTGTGTTCGCCAGCAGAATCCCGCAGAGCGCTGGCGAGAGGGTGAGTGCCACCAGGGTGGAGGCGGCGATCGAAAGCAGATAGGCCAGGCCCATCGGCGCGAAGATCCGCCCTTCCACTCCCGTGAGGCTGAAGATCGGCGCGAACACCACCACAATGATGACGGTGGAGAGAATCACCGGTTGGCGCACCTCCACCGAGGTTTCGTACACCACCTGCAGGGGATTCTTGGGCTGGGCAGCCGCCTGATTGCGGCGCAGTCCGCTGTAGCAGTTCTCCATGTCGACGATGGAATCGTCGACCACCGAGCCGATCGCCACCACCAGCCCGCCGAGGGTCATGGTGTTGATCTCCAGCCCAAAGGCGCGCATCAGCATCAGGCCGATCAGCAACGACAGGGGGATGGCGCTGAGGCTGATCACGGCGGTGCGCCAGTTCATCAGGAACAGCAGCATCACCACCGAGACGATCAGGATCCCTTCGATCAGGGAAGCGCTGACGTTCTTGATCGCCGTTTCAATGAAACTGGCCTGTCGGAAGCTGCGCGTCACCTGGATGTCGCCCGGCAGGGTCTTGCTGAGGGCAGCGATGCGTTGCTCCACCTCGCGGGTCACCCTGGGGGTGTCGATGTCGGGCTGTTTGTTGATCATCAGCACCACCGCCGGCTGGCCGTTGAAGCTGCCATCGCCGCGCTTGAGGGCGCTGGCCAGCTGAACTTCGGCGACATCCCCGAGCCGGAGCGATTGGCCTTTGCTGCCTGTCACCACGGAATCGGCGAGGTCCTCAGGGCTGCTTGCCTGGCCATCGGCGCGGATCAGTTTTTCCTGCCCGCCTGCGATCAGAAAGCCGCCGGGGGCATTGGCGCTGGCGGCAGCGGCGGCCTCAGCCACGGCTTGCAGCGACACATTGCGGGCCTGAAGTTGCTGGGGATCGATCTGGATCTGCTGCTGGGCTTCTTCACCGCCATAGAGGGTCACCTGGGAGACACCGGGTACCGCAAGAATCTGGTTGTTGAAGGTGGTGGTAACGATCCGGCGCAGCTCCATCGGCGTGGTCGGGCCGCCGCCCTTCAGCGTGAAGGCGTACTGCAGGATCGTGCCCAGCGGCGACACCAGCGGCGAGATGGCCGGCGCGCTGGCATTGGCTGGCAGCTCCGCCTCGATCTGCTGCAGGCGTTCCGCCACCGATTGGCGGGCCCGGTTGATGTCGGCGTTCTGCGCAAACACCACCTGCACCATCGAGAGCCCCACCTTCGAGGAGGAGCGCACGGTTTCCACTCCCGGCAGTCCGTTGACGGCCGATTCGATCGGCACGGTGATGCGCCGTTCCACCTCTTCCGGTGCCAGGCCATCGGCGGTGGTCTGCACATCCACCTGGGGCGGAGCGAACGGGGGGAACACATCCAGGGGCATGCGGCTCAGGATCGACAGGCCCCACAGGGTGATCAGGAAGGCGGCCACAACCACCAGCCAGCGCCTGGCAATCGAGGTGCGCAGCGTCTGGTTGAGCAGGCGTTCCAGCATGGGAATGGGTTGGGGGGTGCGGGAGAGCGCGAAGGGCGCGGAGGTCAGGTTTTCTTTCCCAAGCGAGAGACCACGACCACACCGCCCACCACCACCACCGCAGCACCGGCCCCGATCACCAGGGGGTTGAGGCCTGCGGCGGCCGAGGGGGTGGCAGCAGCGGCTGGAGTGGCTGGGGCATCAGAAGCAGCGGCGGGGGTTTCCCCACTGGCGGCCACAGCGCTTTGGCTCTTCTTCGATTCGGCGTAGAGCGAGAGGGCCCCCTGGGTCACCACGTTGTCTCCCGGCGAGATGCTGCCGTCGGTGATTTCGATCTGATCGCCCTTGGTGGCGCCGGTCTGGAGGAACACCGGGTCGTAGGTGGTGCCGCTTTTCACGAAGGCCAGGGGCTTGCCATCCGCCTGCACCACCGCAGCGACCGGAATCGAAATCACACCGCCGACTTCCGTGGCAGGGGCGGTGGTGATACCCAGCATGGAATCGATCTCGGCGCTGGCCTTCACCTGGCGCACATTCCCCTGCGGCTGAAACTCGTCGCCATGGCCCACATGGGCCAGGGCCGGACTGAGGCTGCCGAGGCCCAGGGTGGCGAGGCTGAGGCCGCCGGCCAGAAGAAGAGCGCGCATGCTGCGGCTGCCGCAAGGGCAGGACAAGGTCCCGCAGAGGATGCCGCAAAGGGGATGAAAAACAGGTGAAACCGCTTGCGCTGACTAGGATCAGCCGCAGTCTCTTTCTCCTGACCCAGGCCATGCCCCTGCGCATCCTGTTGGTGGAGGACGAAGCGGAGCTGGCCGGCGCGATCCAGGCGGTGCTCAGGGCACAGCAGCACATCGTGGATCACGTGGCGGAGGGCCTGGGGGCCTGGAGCCTGATCCGCAGCGAGCTGGCCACCTACAACCTGGTGATCGTCGATTGGATGCTGCCGGGTCTTTCAGGCCCGGAGCTCTGCCGGCGGCTGCGCGGGGCCGGCCTGACCCTGCCGGTGCTGATGCTCACGGCCCTGGCCGACACCAGCCACCGGGTGCAGGGCCTGGATGCCGGCGCCGACGACTACCTGAGCAAGCCGTTCGCGATGGAGGAATTGCTGGCGAGGATCCGGGCGCTGCAGCGGCGCCAGCCCAGCTACCGCGAGCTCCTGCTCAGAGCCGGTCCCTATCTCCTGGATCCAGCGGAGCGTTGCCTCACCGTTCAGGAGGCGGTGGGGAGCACCAGGATCGTGCTGTCCGCCAAGGAATTGCAGCTGATGGCCTATTTCATGGAGCATCCGCGGGAGATCATCCCAGGGGCGCGGTTGCGGTCCCAGCTCTGGTCGTTGGATGCGGACCCGATCAGCAATGTGGTGGCGGCCCAGGTGCGGCTGTTGCGCCGCAAGCTCGCCAGCCATGGGCTGCCCTCTCCAATCGAGACGGTGGCCTCGAAGGGCTATCGCTTCGAGCCGGAGCCCTAGGGACGCGCCCATGGTGTGGCCTGGTCCCATTCCCCGCAGCCGCCTGCGGCTGGCAGCGGCCTATCTGGTGGTGATCGGCTTGATTCTCTACGGCGCCGGCTATGGACTGTTTGGCCTGTTGATGCGCTCGACCTGGTCGGCCCTCGAGAGCGAGGTGGAAACACTGGCCGGCACCTTGCACGACAGCCTCAAGCCCCTGCTGCCGGAAGAAGCCAGTCCCTCTGCCCAGCTCGCCGCCGTGCTCCCCGGGCTCTGCCTGGTGGAGCAGTCCTGCCCGAAGCTCTCCACGCTGCTGCCGCGTCATGCCGTCAGCATCACGGATTCGGAGCGCTTCTATCTGCGTCTGCTGGATCGACGTGGCGCTTTGATCGCCCACTCCCCTGGATCTCCCAAAGCCGGAGCTCAGGATCCGAACCTGACCTGGATGGTGGTGGCAGGCCAGGGAGGCGAGCGCTTCCTGCAGTATTCGATCCACCTGCACCGTTCCCACGCGCCAGTGCAGGCAGGCGCGGCACCGACGGAGCTGGATTGGGGCTATCTGCAAATCGGGCGCAGCTTGCGCGGGCTGGACGCGGAAAGGGAACGGCTGTGGTGGGCCACCCAGACGATCGTGATGCTGGCCCTGGTTGTGGCAGGCCTGGCCAGCTGGTGGTTGTCCGGCCTGGCGATGCGGCCGCTGCTGGCGGCCTATCGGCAGCAAGAGCAGTTCACCGCCGATGCGGCCCATGAACTTCGCGCCCCTGTGGCCAACCTGCTGGCCGTGGTGGAGGCCCACAGAATGCAACAGCCTGCTGACCCCATCGCCAGGGACCAGATGCTGGCGGCTCTCCATGGGCAGGGGAAACGGCTCAGCGGCCTGATCACCGACCTGCTGCTGCTCACCCGGCTTGAGGGATCTGAGGCTGCTGCTGCAAGGGAGCTGTGCTCCTTGCCGCAGATCGCGCGCGACCTGATGGAAGAGACCAGTGAGGCGGCGGCGGCGGCAGGGCTGAAGCTGAGGCTGGTGGGTGGCGAGGATGATCTCGTCGTGTTGGGGGTTGAATCGGAGCTCTATCAGCTCGTGTCCAACCTGCTGCTGAACGCGATTCAGTACACGCCGCCGGGAGGGCAGGTGGTGCTGAGCCTAGAGCGAGAGAGAGGCCAGGCGGTGCTGCAGGTGCGGGACAGTGGCATCGGCATCACAACGGCCGATCAGCAACACATCTTTGATCGTTTCTTCCGCAGTGATCCAGGCCGTTCCCGTCGCCAGGGCGGCACCGGCCTGGGGCTCTCCATCGTGGCGGCGATCATGCATCGCCATCGCGGAGAGATCTCCGTGGCTTCCAAGCCGGGTTCGGGGAGTGTCTTTATCGTGAAACTGCCCCTGGCTGGTTGAGAAGCCTTCGCGGGCTCCCAGCGCCCTGTGGTCCCCCGGCATCAATGCTGGTGAGTCGGTAAGGCTGAACGGCTCCAGGATGACGGCCGATGGGTTGATCAAACCTGGATCGAACGCGAACGATCAATGCGGTGAAGTCACATCATGTCGTTTTCGCCCCGCTGGAACTCGGCCATTCCTTCGCTTGGTCGGTCCAACGCTGCCCCTGAGTGGCGTACAAAGAGTATCTGGTACCAGATGTGAACCTGTGGTGGCCTGTCCACTCTAGGGGCTTGCTCGAAGGCGTCGCATCTCCATAGGCAGCGTTTGCGGACCTACGCCTCGTCTGCAAAGCTCAAGTCACCCTCGCTTCACTTCTCACACTGGCGCTCAATTTCAGTCCAAGGGCCGAGACGACCTTCAAGATGGTGTCCAAGCTAGGACTGCGCTCTCCAGACAAGGCCTTGTAGAGGCTCTCCCTGGAAAGTCCTGAGTCTCTGGCCACCTGGGTCATCCCCTGGGCTCGTGCAATGTCGCCCAGGGCCTTGGCAATGAAGGAAGCATCGCCATCCGCCTCCTCGATGCAGGCTTCCAGGTAAGCCGCCATCTCCTACGGTGTGCGTAGATGCTCGGCAACCTCGTAGGGGGTGGTCGTGGTTTTCATCAGGTCTCCTCCGTCAGGTTGTTTGCCAACAGAAGGGCATCATCAATGTCCTTGGCTTGTGAGCTCTTGTCTCCGCCAGCCAAAAGGATGATCAAGGCTGTTACCCTCTGCAGGTAGTAGACCCTGTATCCAGGGCCGGACGAACCGCTCTACCTGGCGGACTTCGACCATGTACCAACTGTAGTCACCTGGCTACGGTCGCGCAACGCTGCCTGGCAGGCTCCCATCAAGGACAACACATCCTTCGAACGCGTTCTTCGACAGTTCAGTAAACCAGAGAAGGACATGTCTCCTTTTCCGCTGATCACCGTCTGCATCCCGAGTAAAAGACCGAAAGTTTCGCTGCCGCAGCAAGTCTGTAATCGCAGCATTGGCCGCCTCCTTGTTTTCTGGTCAGCCAACCACTGTTCATCAGGATACGTTCAGTCGGCGGGGCTGCAGACGCCCAGTGGGCCGCGGTTGAGCACATGGGTATCGATCATTGTGGTGCTCACATCGCGGTGCCCCAGGAGCTCCTGGATGGTGCGGATGTCTTGGCCGCCCTCAAGCAGGTGGGTGGCAAACGAATGGCGGAACGTATGGCAACTGGCTGCCTTACTCACGCCGGCAGCGGTCATGGCCTGCTTGACGGCCTTCTGCACCACCGTCGGGTCCAGCTGATGCCGTCCTTCCTGTCCTGAGGCGGGATCCCGCCATCGGCGCGCCTGTGGGAACACCCACTGCCAAGCCTATTCCCGATCGGCTTTCGGGTACTTCCTTGCCAGTGCTCCGGGCCGCATTACCTGCCCCCGGCCGGCCTCCAGGTCCAAGCGATGCCGCCTGCGCGCCTGATCAAGATGGAGTCGCAGTGCCTGGATCTGGCTCTGGGGCACCAGCGTGAGTCGATCCTTGCCGCCCTATCCATCTCGAACCAGCCATTGGCGCCGCTCGAAGTCCAGATCCTTCACGCGCAGCCGTAAGGCTTCCATGAGGCGAAGCCCGCTGCCGTAGAGCAACCCCACCACCAGGCCTGGAGTCCCCTCCAGCTCCATGTCCTTGTCCAGCAACTCGCGGTACAGGAAGAGCAGCGCAGCGAGGGCCTGGTTCTGCGTCGAGGCGCTCACCTGCCCCTCCACTGCCAGGTGGGTGAGAAACGCCTCCACTTCCGCCGAGCCCATCGTCCCCGGGTGGCGCAGGCCGTGGAGGCGCAAGAACCGCCTCAGCCAATGCACATGGCTCTTCACGGTGCGTCGGGTGTAATGGCGCAGCTGCAGTTCCTCCCGGTAGCGCTGCAGCAGGCCAGGGGGGCGGACGTTGCTGGCCATGGGCTGGCAGGCGAGGGCATGGCCCCAGAATTCCCTGACCGGGCCCCCCCGTTCCCTTCCCATGTGTCCCCGACGCCTCTGTCGCCCATGGCCGATGCCGACCCCTCCGCCCTGGCGCTCCAGCCCCTGTTCCCGCTGGCCCTGGGCCGGGTGCAGCTGGCGCCCGATCCCCTCGACACCGCCCTGCTGCTGCAGCGTGTCCTGGCGTTGCGAGAGGAGGCCCCCAGCGAGGAGGGCGTGGCCTGGACCGGGGATGTGCGCGGCGCCGGGGAGCTGCACCACGACCCCCTGTTCGCTCCCCTGATCGCCAGGCTGGCGGGCCATGCCTGGCCGTACCTCGAGGCGCTGGGGTTTGATCGCCGGCGGCTGGCGTTGCACGTGCAGCGCAGCTGGCCGGTGATCAGCGACGCCGGCGAGCAGGTGGGGCGGCATCACCACCCCAACGCCCACCTCAGCGCCGTCTACTACCTCAACGGCGACGGCTCCGGCCGTTGCGGCTGCCTGCGCCTGTTCGCGCCCCGGCAGGTGAATGAGCTGGTGCCGGGCCTGGCGTTGGGCCAGGACGGGCCGATCGACGCCACGGCGGCCCTCAACCAACCTTGGTACGACGT
Organism: Cyanobium sp. Cruz-8D1; assembly: GCF_024345975.1. Taxonomy (GTDB): domain Bacteria; phylum Cyanobacteriota; class Cyanobacteriia; order PCC-6307; family Cyanobiaceae; genus Cyanobium. The sequence continues at coordinate 9,031 of NZ_JAGQCD010000018.1, forward strand.
GGCGCCCCGGGCGGGTCTTTTGCTGCTGTTCCCGTCCTCGGTCGACCATGCGGTGCTGCCGAGCGAGGACCCCGACGACAGCCGCTTCTCGCTCAGCATCGACTTCGTGCTCACGGCCCCAGCGGCGGCGCCCCATCCGGGGGAGTACCTCGCCCCCCATCCCGGCCGCTGGCTGGCGATCGGGGAAGATGGCAAGGCGGCGGGAGCCTGAGCCGCCCCTGCCACCGCCGCCCCTCCCGGACTCCCATCCCCCGTGCCTGAGACCACCCCAGCGACCACCCCAGAACCGGCCATCTTCCAGATCAGCGCCAGCCTGAATGGTGTGTCCCACAACTTCTCCTGCCGCAGCGACCAGACGGTGCTCAACGCCGCTGAGGCCGCGGGGGTGCCCCTGCCCAGCTCCTGCTGCTCGGGGGTGTGCACCACCTGCGCCGCCTTGCTGCGTAGCGGCACGGTGCACCAGCCCGATGCCATGGGTGTGAAGGCCGAACTCCAGGCCAAGGGCTACGCCCTGCTCTGCGTGTCCTATCCGCGCTCCGACCTCGACCTGCTGGCCGGCCAGGAGGACACCCTCTACGAGGCCCAGTTCGGTCAGTTCCAGAAGTGAGCACCCTGGTGCCCCTGGAGCTGTGGCTCCAGGCCTCCCCCGGCCCGCTTCTGCCCCAGCTGCGTCAGGCGCTGGTGCGGGAGGCCCGCCGCCTGGCGGGTGCGGGCGCTGAGCCGCTGCGCTGGGCGATCACGGCGGTGGATCCCCGGCTCGGCCTGCGGCTTGAGGGCATCGTGGTGGGCCCGGCCCCGACCTCTGCTCCTTGAGCGCGTCAGCCCCGCCCCTGACCACCCTGCTGGTGATTCCCACCGGGGTGGGCTGTGCCGTGGGCGGCTTCGCCGGCGACGGCCTGCCGGCGGCCCGGCTGCTGGCGGCGGCCAGCGGCTGCCTGATCACCCATCCCAACGTGATGAACGCCGCCTCCCTTTACTGGAACGACCGGCGCCTGCATTACGTGGAGGGCTGGAGCCTCGACCGCTTCGCCGCCGGTGAGCTGGCCCTCTCTCCGGTGCCCAGTCAGCGGGTGGGCGTGCTGCTGGACGCGGGCATCGAAGCGGAGCTGCTGCTGCGCCACCGCCAGGTGATCGACGCCTGCCGGGCCAGCCTGGGGCTGACGATCGGCCCGGTGCTCACCAGCGCGGTGCCCCTGGAGGTGAGCCTGGCGATCGGCGCCAGCGGCAGCAGCTGGGGCAGCCTGGGCCGCCCGGATGTCCTGCTGCGGGCCGGTGAACAACTGCTGGCCGCCGGGGCCACGGCCATCGCCGTGGTGGCCCGCTTCCCCGAGGATCCCGGCAGCGAGGCCGTGGCGGCCTACCGCCACGGCACAGGCGTGGACGCCCTGGCTGGGGCGGAGGCGGTGATCAGCCACCTGCTGGTGCGCCATCTGGGGGTGCCTTGTGCCCATGCCCCCGCCCTGGCGCCGCTGCCGCCCGATCCCGGGCTGGATCCGCGGGCGGCCGCCGAAGAGTTGGGCCACACCTTCCTGCCCTGCGTGCTGGTGGGCCTGAGCCGGGCCCCATCCCTGCGGCCCGAACCGGCCAGCGGCAACGGGTTGCTGCATGGTGCCGATCTCGGCGCGGTGGTGGTGCCGGCCGGGGCCCTGGGGGGCGAGGCGGTGCTGGCCTGCGCCGAGCGGGGCGTGCCTGTGATCGCGGTGGAGGGCAATCCCTGCCTGCTCGAGGTGAGCGGCGCAGCCCTGGGGCTGGAGGTGATCCCGGCCGCCAGCTACGCGGAGGCGGCCGGTCTGGTGCTGGCCCTGCGCGAGGGTCTGGATCCGTCGGCGTTGCGGCGGCCGCTGGCCTGAGGGCCTCAGGGCTCGCCGAGGAAATCCCGCTTGCCGAGCTCCACACCGTTGTGGCGCAGGATGGCGTAGGCGGTGGTGACATGGAAGTAGACGTTGGGCAGCACGAAGAACAGCAGGAAGTTCTGACCGTTGAAATGGAAGGTCTCGCTGCGGATCGTCAACTCGATCGGCTTGGTTTCGCTGCCATCGATCTGCTCAGGCAAGAAGCCCTCCAGGCTGGCGAGGGTCGCCTCAACCCGGCTGATCAGCTCCGAGAAGCTGGCTTCGTTGTCCTCCATCGAGGCGCTTTCCTCACCGGCCAGCCGGGCCAGGCCGCGGCGGGCGATGTCGGTGGCGATCTGGACCTGGCGCACCAGGGGGAACATGTCGGGATAAAGGCGCGCCTGCAGCAGCACCGCCGGATCAATCCCTTTGGCTTCGGCGTGGGCGGCCGCCTTGGCGAGGATGGCGCTGAGGTTGCCCAGGCTGCGGGCCAGGGGCGGAACAGCCGCCTCGAACATCGAGAGGGACATGGCTGGGGTGGTGGGCCGGGGGACTGGCGAGACGGACTTTAGGGCGGGTGTTCGGCTGGATTTAGGGAAACGATGAGCAGAAACACTCAGCCGGTTTCCACCCTTAGGCGGATCGAATATGAGTTAAGCTCCCTTCGATCGCTGCTCCGGGCGGCGCGTCGTCAAGTCGTTCTTCACACCTCCACATGGCTTTCATCGAAAAGGTCCCCAGCGTCGTCTTCAAGACCCGTGTGCGCGATGAATCCGTGCCCGGCCCCAACCCTTTCCGCTGGCAGGACCTGAGCACCGATGACATCTTCAAGGGCAAGAAGGTCGTGGTGTTCTCCCTCCCCGGTGCTTTCACCCCCACTTGCTCCTCCAACCACCTGCCCCGTTACGAGGCTCTGCTCGAGGAGTTCAAGGGCCTGGGCGTCGACAGCATCGTCTGCGTGTCGGTCAACGATGCCTTCGTGATGTATCAGTGGGGCAAGCAGGTGGGTGCCGACAAGGTGTTCCTGCTGCCCGACGGCAACGGTGAGTTCACCCGCAAGATGGGCATGCTCGTCGAGAAGGGCAACCTGGGCTTCGGTGAGCGCTCCTGGCGTTATTCGATGCTCGTCAACGACGGCACGATTGAAAAGATGTTCGTGGAGCCCGGGCTCGAGGACAACTGCCCCACCGACCCGTTCGAGTGCTCCGATGCCGACACCATGCTGGCCTACCTGAAGGGCACCGCTCCGGCCGGCGTCTCCGCCCCCAGCCGCGAGTTCGTCGGCTGAAGCCGCCACAGGGCTGGCCTGATCAAGCTCCATCCCCCGCTCCTTCTCCGGAGCGGGGTTTTTTCATGCCCCGAATCGATGCCGGTTCAGCGCCTCTGGGTCAGCATGATCCAACCGATGGTGGTGGCTGAGGCGGTGAAGCTGGAGACGGCAACCCCAACCTTTCGCTTCCGGCCCCTGGGTCCAGGTCGTTTCTTCGTTGCGGCGTTTCTGGCGTTCTGGCTGTGCGGCTGGCTGGCGGGAGAGGTCTTCGCCGTGTCGCTTCTCTGGAAGTTGCTCAGCACGTTTCTGACCACCGGTCAGGGGACGCTGCCGGCGACCCTGTTCCTGCTGGTCTGGGTCAGCTTCTGGAGTGTCGGTGGCGCCGCCGCCCTGCACCATCTGGTCGGAGGACCGGCTGAGCGTCGCGGCGGACGGGAGTCTGGAGCGATGGGTGCAGCTGGGACCCTTTCGCCACCGGCGTGCCCTGCCCCGCGGGGCTATCCGGCGTTTCCTGGTGCGTGATGGGGGTCTCGGTGGGGCGCTGGTGGCTGAGCTGCCCAGCCGCAGCCTTGAGCTCGCCCGGCTCGGCAGTCTGAGCCAGCGGCAGGAGGCCGCCGAGCAACTCAACCGGCTTCTGGGTCTGTCTCCGGAGGCGCTAGCCGATCAGCCCTCGGCCCCGGCCGTCCTGCCGGCGGGCTGGCAGGAGCTGACCCCCTCCTTCGGCAGTCCGCTGCTGGTGCCCGACCTGGCCCTGCGGCGGCGGCATCGCCTCGTCGTGGGCCTGATCAATCTGGTGCTCTGGGGCCTGCTGGCCTTGCTGGGGCGTGGCGGCTTCACCGGACCAGGGTTCTGGGCGATGGGGATTCCGCTGGCGCTTGTCGCTCTGCCCTGCGGCTGGGCCCAGGTGTGGCTGGCGTTCGGGCGCCTGGAATGGCGGCTGGAGTCGCGGCTGCTGGTTCTGCAGCGCCGCTTCGGCCATCGCCTGCGAACCCTGGGGGAAGCCCGGGTCCTGGAGCTGATCGAACGGGTCGATTCCGATGGGGATCGCTCCTATCGGTTGCAGGCCCCCCGGACCCCCGGGAAGCCCCTGCGGGTCGATCGCCACGCCAGTGATCCGTCCTCCCTGCGCCAGCTGGGGGCCTGGCTGGCGGCGCGCTCCCATGTGCCGTTCGAGGATCGGGTGCCCACCGAAGCGCAACGCCGGGAGCAACGGACCGCTGAACTGGACCGGGGCCGGCCGGGTGAAACAGCGGCCTGACGACTGACCAAACCCAGGCCTTGTCTGCCGACAGATGGCCCGATCCGCCGGATTGGAGTCGACGACTTGTGCCGCCTGATGGAATCCCAGGCGATGGCCTTCGCCGCTTCGATGTGCCTGAGGCCAACCGGATCATCAGCCAGTGATGACAGCCATCGGCCCTTGCTCCCTGGTCAGCCGATTTAAACCTTCCTTCAACATCTCCGTGGGAGCCTTTCGATCTAGGCGCGAAAGGCAAGGCCGCAAGTGGTTGTTCTCCGGAGAGAAATGGCTAGGATTCTGTGGTAACTTCCTGGAAATTTGCCGCAGACGTGCTCGATAACCATCCCGCTTCTGCCACAGATCAGCATCACCCCTCATGGAGATGGTGAACGGGTTCGATGGGTTTTTCGGGCACGTTTCCTTTCCTGCATCCGGTTCCCGGGATGCGACGGCTCAGAGAAGTGATCACCGATACCGAGAGAGCTCAAGAGCCTGCCCTTGACGCTCGCGCTCAGCCACTCACCACCGTTGTTGGACCTGTCGCCGCTGGCCTTGGGGCCTGGTCGGGGAGCCAGCTGATGTTCGAATCCTTGCCGGACCCCTTGCTTTTGCTGGTGCCCGAGAAGAGCCCCTCCGGCACGAGCATCAACGTTGTCTGCGTGTGGGCCAACGCTCCAGCCTGCGCCCTGCACGGCCGCACGCAGCAAGGGATGCTGGGGACGCGTCTGTTGGATGTTCAACCGTCCACCGGCCTCTTCACGCCTGGCCTGCTTGTCATGGAAACGGGGCAGGCTGTTGTTATCGAGGGGCTCGATGGGTCCGGCCATGGGGGCTCTCCCCAGGCACCCTGCCGAGATCCGCCTGTTTCTCGCCAACGGGCTTCTCTGCTGCCTCTGGTGGCAGGCCAGCCCTGGGAGGGAGATTCCGCCACAGTCCCGGCGGTGGCGGAGCGGCGCTATCGCCTGCTGACGCGTCACGCCTCCGATGGGGTCGTCGAAGTGGACAGCGATCATCCGATCGTCTGGGTCTCCGAGTCGATCGAAGCCAGGCTGGGCTGGACGGCCGCCGCCCTGCTTGGTAAGCCCGCCATCGCCTTTGTGCACCGGAACGAGCGTGGCCGGGCCCTGCGCGCTGGCCTCGGCCGTTCGTGCCAGGGTTCGTTCCAGGGGGATCTTCGGATCCTCTGTGCCGACGGGCGCTGGAGGCTTGGTGCTGTCCTTCCGTGACATCCACGACCAGGTGAGGATCCGCGCCGAGCTGGAGCACAGCCTTCAGCACGACCCCATGACCGGCCTGGCTGTCCGCCGTGTCGCCCTGGATCGGATCCGACGCGCCCTCGACGGGCTGGAGGGCACGGGGTCGACGCTGGCGGTGTTGAGCATCGGCGTGGACGGCCTCACCCAGGTCAACGATGCCCTCACCCAACCGGCCAGGTCACCGGCTATGAGGCTCTGGCCCGTTGGGTGCGACCCGATGGCATCGAAGTGGAACCGGGCAACTTCCTGCCCTGCGCCGCGTGCCGTGGTCTGATCTCACGCATCAGCCAGCAGATTCAGCCGCTGGCCTCCAGTGGGGTCCGTTGGTACGTGGATGATTTCGGCACCGGCTACTCGTCGATCAGCCATCTGCGCGATCGGCCGATCGCCGGGCTGAAGCTGGATCGCTCCTTCACCTGCGCCATGCGTGCCAGGGACACCAAGAGTCTGCGGCTGGCCCAGGCGCTGGTGGGGATGGCCGAAGGGCTGGAAAACGTCGAGGAGGCCCGCCTGCTCGCCTCCCAGGGCTGGCTGCATGGTCAGGGTTGGCTCTACGGCAAGGCGGCCCCCCGCGGCTGGGTCCCTCTCCGGTTCGGAACTGAACCCTCTCAGCCCGGAGCGGCGCAGAGTTCCGCGCAACAGGTCGCAAAAGCCACCGCTGGATCAGCGGCCCCGCTGATGGGTCGGCCGATCACCAGGTGGCTGGCTCCGGCCGCCACCGCCGCGGCCGGTGTCATCACCCGCTTCTGATCGGCCGCTGCGCTGCCGGCTGGGCGGATGCCGGGGGTCACCAGAGTGAAGGGCTGGGGATGGGCGGCCCGCAGGCCCGCCACCTCCCAGGGGGAGCATACCGCTCCGGTGAGGCCCGCCGCCGCTGCCATCGCGGCCAGCTGCGCCGCGTAGGCAGCCAGCGGCGTCGTGATGGCCAGTTCCTGCCGGAAGCGGTCGGGATCCCAGCTGGTCAGCACGGTCACCGCCAGCAGGGTGGGGGCGCCGAGGCCCTCCTGGGCGGCCCCCTCCAGGGCCGCCATCTGGGCGGCGGCCAGGGCCTCACCGCCGGCGCCGGCGTGCACCGTGATCAGCTCGGCCCCCAGGCGGGCGGCACTGCGGCAGGCGCCGGCCATGGTGGCGGGGATGTCGTGGAACTTCAGGTCCAGGAACACCCGCAGACCCCGCCCCCGCAGCTCCCGCACCACCTCTGGCCCGGCGGCGGTGAACAGCTCCAGGCCCACCTTCACCCAGCGCAGCGACGGGATTGCTGTCACCAGCGCCAGGGCCTCGTCGTTGGTGCCGCGGTCGAGGGCCAGGATGATCTGATCGGCGGGGTCGACCACCTCCGTGGTGCGTTCAGCGGCTGCCATCAGGCCACCAGCCGCCGGAAGGTCTTTTTGCCGAGCTGCAGCACCTTGCCGGCCAATTCCTCCGGGCTGCTGAATTCCTGGTTCGGGTCGCTCAGCTTCTCGCCGTCCAGCTTCACGCCGCCGCCCTGGATCTGGCGCCGCCCTTCGCTGCTGCTGGCACAGACCTGCAGGGCGCTGAGCAGATAGAAGGCCTTCAGCGGAAAGGCCAGTCCCGCCAGGGAGGTCTCGGGCACGCTGTCCGCCTGGAGTCCGTCCCCTGCCCCCCCCGCTCCGGAGCGGCCGGCGGCCACCAGCCCGGCGGCATCGGCCTGGGCCTGGAGCGCTGCGTCGCGCCCATGGCGGGTGGCGGTGACCTCCAGGGCCATCGCCTTCTGTCGCTCCCGGGGCTCGGCAGGCAGCGCCGCCGTGTCCAGGTCGGTGAGCAGGGTGAGGTAGTCCTCCACCACCGCGTCCGGCACTTTCTCGAGCTTGGAATACATCGAGAGGGGATCTTCCGTCAGCCCCACCGTGTTGCCCAGGCTCTTGCTCATCTTCTGCACCCCATCAAGGCCCGGCAGGATCGGCAGCAGCAGGCCGAACTGGGGCCGCTGGCCGAAATGACGCTGCATGTCGCGTCCCATCGCCACGTTGAATTTCTGGTCGGTGCCGCCCAGTTCGAGGTCGGCCTGCACCGTCACCGAGTCGTACCCCTGCAGCAGGGGGTAGAGGAACTCGTGCAGGCTGATGGGGGTTCCTGAGCCGTAGCGGTTGGCGAAGTCCTCCTTGGCCAGCATCTGGCCCACGGTGCTGATCCCCAGCAGCTCGATCACCTGCGGCAGATCCAGGCCCTTGAGCCACTCGGAGTTGCGCCGCACCTCCAGCCGGCCGGGGGTCTCGAAATCAAGCAGGGCGCGTTCGGGGGGTTGACCCTGGCCCAGCTGGGCCAGGTAGGTGGCGGCATTGGCCTCCACTGCCGCCGCGTCGAGCTGCACGCGGGTGCTGCTCTTGCCGGTGGGATCGCCGATGCGGGCCGTGAAGTCGCCGATGATCAGTACCGCCGTGTGGCCGGCGTTCTGGAAGGCCCGCAGCTTGCGGAACAGCAGGCTGTGACCCAGGTGGATGTCGCTGCCGGTGGGGTCGATGCCCAGCTTCACCCGCAGCGGCCGTCCCTGGTGCGCCGACTCCGCCAGCCTGGCCTCCAGGCGTTGGTCGGGGTCGGGATCCCGGCCGGCGGGAAACAGGTCAGCGATGGCCCGGGCCAGGGCTTCGGGCAGGGCCGCCAACGCCGTTGCTTCCGCCTGCTTCGCCTGGATTGCTTCGCCCATCAACGCCAGCCGCCTGCCTGGGGCGATGGTAGGCAGCCATGGAGCGCCGGTTGCTTAGCCCAGCAGGGCCGCCACGGCGGCCGCCGCCCTCTCGCCACTGTCCACCGCACCCTCGAAGAAACCGGGCCAGCGCTCCGCCACCTCCGTGCCGGCCCAGAACACCCGGCCATGGGGCCGCAGCAGGGCGTCGCCGCTGCGGGTCCACAGCCCCGGGGGCATCCAGGCGGCAAAGGCGCCACCGATGAAGGGTTCCTGGGGCCAGTTCTTCTCCACGTACTCCAGCGGCTCCAGGGCCATGGGGCCGAAGTACGCGGCCAGATCGTCGAGCACGGCGGCCCGGCGCTGCTCCGCCCCCAGGGCGGACCACCGCTCCCGGCGGCGCCCCACCACGAAGGCGGCGAGCACCCCGAGGCCCGTCTCCGGGTCGGAGCTGTCGGCGCACAGCTCCACCCAGGGGCGATCGCCGATGCCGATGCCGGACAGCCCCGTCTCCCGCCACCAGGGCCGCCCGTAGACGATCAGCACCTTGGAGCAGTTCCCCATGGCCATCCCCTCCTGCAGGGCGAGCCGGTCGGCCGGCAACGCCGGCGTGAAGCGGATGGCACCCGCCAGCGCCGGTGGCATGGCCACGATCACGGCCCGGCAGCGGTGGCTGGAGCGATCGGTGATCACCTCGACAGCCACGTCAACGTCGGCGTCTGCGTCGGGGCCGGACGCGCTGTCGGGTTGATGGATGGCCCGCACGGGCTCCCCCAGCACCAGGGCGTCCCCCAGGCCCTCGGCCAGCAAGGCCGGCACTTGGCCGGCGCCGCCGTGGATCAGGTCCTCCTCGGGGTGGTCCCCCTGGGGCGCCGTGCGCTGCCCCCAGGCCACGTGCAACAACGACACCTGGTCCGGTTCCGCCGGCCCGAGAAAGCCGACGGCCCGGCAGAAATAGGCGAAATACCAGGCGGCGAAGGGGGTGTGGGTGTGGGCCTCGATCCAGTCCTGGAAGCTCAGCCGATCGAGGGCGGCGGCGTCGGGATGGCGGTGGGGATGGCCCTCGGGCAGGGACGCCACCAGCGCCTGGAACTGTTTCAGGGCCGCCATGGCATCGTCCCAGTCGCGGCTCGGGACCGACGGCGGCTGACCCTCAGGGAACCCCTGGAAGAAGCCGCTGAAGGTGCAGCGATGGGAGCCGAGGCAGAGGACGGTCTCACCGTGGTGGGGCGAGGGGAAACGGCTCAGACCGTGGGCCTCGAGCAGCGCCCCGAAACGGGAGTGACTGGGTCCCACCCACTGGCCGCCCAGGTCGACCCACGCCGGCGATCGGGCCTTCGCCAGCTGCAGGGGGGAGCGCACCATGCGGCCCCCCACGGCCGGAGCCGCCTCAATCACCGTCACCGACAGGCCTGATCGCTGCAATTCCCTCGCGGCCACCAGACCTGAGAGCCCGGCTCCTACAACGACGACATCGTTCATAGAGGCTCAGCCTTCGGCTTCCAGTTGGCTTTTCATGCGCTCGAGGGTGAGATTCATCTGCTCGAACATCTTTTCCGGGGTGAGGCCGAACTGGCCGAGCTGGGTGCGCAGCTGTTCGACGGTGAGCTTGGCCTGGAAGTCCTCGGAGAGTTCGAAGCGCTTCATGAACACCTGATACCGCTCCATCATCTCCTCCATCCGTTCGATGTACAGCTTCTTGCCCTCCCGGTCGAACTTTCCGTACTCGCCGCCCAGCTGCATCAGCTGCTGGTAATCGCTGAACAGCCGCTTCGCCTCGTCCTGGACGATCTCGGAGTCGAAGAAAGCCATGGGGACGTCGGCTCCGGGCTGCTTAGGAGAGCGATTCTGCAGAGGCCGGGGCGCCAGGGGAGTGCGGATCCACGTATCGGGGCCACGGCCCGCAACGAAAGATACTGAAATAATGGTGAGTGTCTGGTGAAAATTGGTCGATCAATTGGCGGGGGCGGTCGCGCCCTCTGTTCCCGTGGACCTCACCCCCCTGCTGCCCCATGTGCGTGACGACATCACCCAGGGACTTGTTCTGCTCAAGGGCGTCCGGCTGGTGCTCTGCCTGGGCACCCGGGCCCACGTGGCCCTGCTGATGGGAACCCCGGCCCGGATCCTGGGTGCCGCCACCACCGCCACCGAGGGGCTGGCCCTGGTGCGTCAGCACCAACCCACCCTGCTCCTGGTCAGCGACCGGTTGGAGCTGGGCTGCGGTGTTGACCTTGTGGTGCAGGTCAAACGCAGCCATCCCGAGGTCCGCACCCTGCTGGTTCTATCACGGGAGCACCAGCTGGCCCTGATCCAGGCGGCCCTGCGCGCCGGCTGCGACGGCATCGTGCCGGAGTCGCGGTTGCTGCACGGCTCCGCTCTGCAGGCCCTGCGCGCCGTGCTCGGCGGTGAGATGTACCTCGACCGTTCCCTGGTCCGCGCCCTCCAGGCAGGGCAGGAGACCGGCGGCAGGCATGAGGGGCTCAGTACCCGGGAGCGGCAGGTGCTGGAGCGGGTGGTGCAGGGCCTGTCCAATCCCGAGATCGCCGGGGATCTGATGGTTTCTGTCGACACGGTCAAGACCCATGTGCGCAACGTGCTTCTCAAGCTGAGGGTCCGCGGTCGCATCCAGGCGGTGGTCACGGGCCTGCAGCTGGGCCTGGTCGACTGGCCCCAACCCGGAGGCACCCGCTAAATTCGGTTTCGACGTGCATGCAGGTGGGCCTCCATGGCAGGGCGCCACTGGCTGGATCCCCTGGCCCGCCGGCTGCTGGTGGCCGCTGGGCAGTTGCCACCGCCCCCACGGGTCGCCCCCATCGCCCTCGCCGGTCAAGCCGACGAGACGGTGGAGCGGGAGTTGCTCGCCCTCAAGCTGGCCCAGAACCCCAAGCTGCGGCTTCGCGATGCTGCTGAGGTGCATCACGCCGCCGCCCTGGGTTGGACGCTCGAAGTCAACGTTGCCGCTACCGGCGACTGGCTGCGGTTGCCGGGCTGCCGGCCCGATCAGGTGGATCGGCTGATCCGTCTGCGGCGCGACGGGGTGCAGTGGTCTGGCCCCGGGGGGCTGGCCAGGGCGCTGCAGGTTCCCCCTGAACAGGTGCTGGTCTGGTTGCCGGTGCTTCGTTTTGCCCGGCACGGGGAGCCCGGGCCTGCCCAGGTACCGGTTCCCCTGGCGATCAACCAGGCCTCGGAAGGCCTGCTGCGGGAGCGTCTCGGCCTGGGTCCGGAGCGCTGCCGGCTGCTTCTGAGGGAACGGGCCCGGGAGCCCTTCCGGGATCTGGCCGATCTGCAGCAGCGGCTGCAGCTGTCCCCCGAGATGGCCGAAGGCTGGATCGGCCGGTTCCGCTATGCCGCCGCCCCGGGGCCGGTGCTGCCGCCGTCCCGGAGGCCGGTCCCATGAGCCGTCAGGGGGAATTGTTCACGGCCGCGGCCGGGGCAGTCGGCGCCTCGCCGTCCCGGGAGCTCCCCCTGCTGCGGCAGCAGTTGCTCGCCTGGCAGGGCAGGCTGGCCGCACATCAGGGGCCGCTCTACGACGAGGCCACTCCTGAAGGCCCCCCCCCCCTGCTGCAGGGGCAGCTCTTCCCCGTTGCCGCCGACCCTGGCGATCCCCAAACGGTGTCTCGCCGCTTCGATCCGCTCAGCCTCAGCCCCCAGAGCCTCTCCTTCTGGCGCTGGCCCCGGCTGCCCCAGCGGGGGGCGGCCCTGTACCTGGTGATGGACCGTCCGCCCCAGCTGCCCGCGCCGCTGCTGCTCTATGTCGGCGAGACGGGCCGGGCCGACCAGCGCTGGAAGGGCGACCACGACTGCAAGGGCTACCTGGCGGCCTACGGCGAGGCCCTGGCGCGGGTGGGACTGGAAGCGCGGCCGTGCATCCGCTTCTGGTGTGACGTGCCGGCGGCGGTGTCCCCGCGCCGGGCCCTGGAGCAGGCCCTGATCCGGCGTTGGCTGCCCCCGTTCAACAAGGAGACCAGGGAACGCTGGGCCACGCCGTTCACGGCCGACTCTGGCTGAAGGACAGGGCCAGGCTGGCTACGATCATGGGTCGCCTGCGCTGGATCCATGGAGTTTCGCTGTCTTGCCGTCACCGGTGCCCTGAAGGAGACCTGGACGGGTGACACCCTGGTGGTGGGCCTGTTCGCCCCCGCCGCGGGCAGCGGCCTGGCCCTGGCCGAGGAGCTGGTGGGTGAGGGGTTCGAAGGCTTGCTGCAGCGGCGCCGTTTCGAGGCCAAGTCCGGCCAGAGCATCACCCTGGAGCGGCCGGGTGGCTCCCCGGCGAGCCTGATCCTGGTGGGTCTGGGGGATCCGGCGGACTTCGGCCTCGAGGCCCTGCGGCAGGCCAGTGCGGCAGCGGCCCGCCGCGCCGCCGCCGCCGGTGCCGTGGAGCTTGGCCTGTGGCTTCCGGTCGAGGGGCTGGAGCCGGTGGCGGCCACCGCCGCCATGGCCGAAGCGGTGCGGCTCGGGCTCTATGCCGACCAGCGCTTCAAAAGCGAGGCGGAACCCTCGTCCCTTCCCTCCCAGGTGAGCCTGCTCGGCGTTGCGGCAGGGGCCGAGGCGGGCCTGGCCCACGTGGCGGCCACCTGCAGCGGCGTGGAACTGGCCCGGCGGCTGGTGGCGGCACCGCCCAACAAGGCGACCCCCCAGTGCCTGGCCGAGGAGGCCGCCGCCATCGCCGAGGCCTTCGGCCTTGAGCTCAAGGTGCTGGAGCGGGACGACTGCGAGGCCCTGGGCATGGGGGCCTACCTGGGGGTGGCCCAGGGGTCGGACCTGCCCCCCAAGTTCATCCATCTCACCTACCGGCCCACCGGGGCGGTGACGCGGCGGGTGGTGCTGGTGGGCAAGGGGCTCACCTTCGATTCCGGCGGCTACAACCTCAAGACGGCCGGCTCCCAGATCGAGATGATGAAGTACGACATGGGCGGCAGCGCTGCGGTGCTGGGGGCCGCCCGCGCCATCGCCGAGATCCGGCCCGCCGGCCTGGAGGTGCATGTGATCGTGGCCAGCTGCGAAAACATGATCAGTGGCGGCGCCATCCGCCCCGGTGATGTGCTCACCGCCTCCAATGGCAAGACCATCGAGATCAACAACACCGATGCGGAGGGGCGACTCACCCTGGCCGATGCGCTCGTCTATGCCTGCGGTCTGGAGCCGGATGCCATCGTCGATCTGGCCACCCTGACCGGTGCCTGCGTGATCGCCCTCGGCGAGGAGATCGCCGGGCTCTGGTCCCCCAGCGACGGACTGGCCGAGGCCCTGCTCCGTGCCGGCGACGCCGGCGGGGAGGCCTTCTGGCGCATGCCCTTGCGCGGCTCCTACAAGAAGGGGCTCAAAAGCCACATCGCCGACCTGAAGAACACCGGCCCGCGGCCGGGGGGCTCGATCACCGCGGCCCTGTTCCTGCAGGACTTCGTCACCAAAGGGCTGCCCTGGGCCCACCTCGACATCGCCGGGACCGTCTGGAGCGACAAAGCCCGCGGGGTGGATCCGGCCGGGGCCACCGGCTTCGGGGTGCGCACTCTGGTGGCCTGGCTGCTGGCGGGTGCCGCCAGCTGACCCCATCGCCGCCGGCCCTGGCGGCAGAAGGTTGCCGCCTAGGTTTGCTCCCAGACCAGACAACGCATCGCCCCATGGCCGTTCACAAGATCCGCTGGTACGTGAAGGCCCAGCTCGGTGTGCTCCTGCTCCCCGCCGGACTCTGCCTGTTCGGGGAGGGGGTGATCCGCAAGGGCATCCAGACCTGGTCCGCGTTGGCGGCTTCGGCTGATCAGGGTCAGACGTTGCCAGAGGCGGGACCCTGGGTCTGGTATGGAACCCTGGGATTGATCCTGATCAATGCCGGTGTGGGGCTGATGGTCGAGAGTGGCCTGCTGCGTGGCTATCCCCGCACACCGCCCCGGGCCTGAGGCTCAGACCGCCACCGGCTCGGTGTCTCCCCTGCCGGGAACGTGGATGTGCAGCTCCTCAGGAGATTCCAGCCGATGGATCTGCCAGGTGGCTTTGTCACCAAAGCTGGCCTGCAGCTGGTCAAGGTCGTCGGACGCCTGCCTGGGGCTCGCGTAGGGCCCGATATGGCGCGTCTGCAGACCGTCACGGATGGTCAGCAGATACATACAGAAGGTCTCCCGGCATTCACCAAACGTTAGGGCATTCTTCGGGGTTGCGACAGGGTAGGCAACACCGTGTCGGCATCATCCGGTCGGGTTCGGTTCAGCTGCCCTGCCAGCGCTGACTGCTGCGGGCCCGCCGACCCCAGACGGCGTCCAGGCGTCGGTCGCGACCACAGGACCAGCGGTAGTAGTTGTACTGGACGCCGTTACGCTTGGCGTAGTTCTGGTGGTAGCCCTCCGCCGGCCAGAACTTCGCCAGGGGCCGGATCGCCACCTTGATCGCGGCCGCTGGCTTGCCCAGCTCCCGGGCCGCTGCCACCAGGCTGTTGCGGGCCTCCACGGCCTGGTTGGCGCTGGTGGTGAAGATCACGGGACGGTAGGAATCGCCGCGGTCGCAGAACTGACCGCCAGCGTCGAGGGGATCGATGTGGCGCCAGTAGGCCCGCAGCAGGGTGTCGTAGCGGATCTCGGTGTTGTCGAAGCGCACCCGGACCACCTCCTGATGGCCGCTCCCCCCGGCCGAGACCTGCTTGTAGGTGGGGTTGGCCCCCTTGCCGCCGCTGTAGCCGCTCTCCACGTCGAGGACGCCGGGAAGCACCTCCAGATCGTGCTCCAGGCACCAGAAACAGCCACCAGCCAGAACCGCCTCCTCGGTGGCCGCCAGGGCCGGAGCCACCGGGGCCCCCAGGGCGAGCAGCAGCCCCAGCAACAGCGCGATCAGTCGCATGGGGTGTGTCCCGAGAACGGTTCCAGAATCGCCATCGCCGCCCGGCGGGTGACGCCCGGCTCTCCCAGCTTCTGCCTAAGCCGAACGTAGCCCTCCTGCACCCGCTCCCGTGCCCCGGAGGCGGGATCAAACAGGGGCAGCAGGGCCGCGAGGATGGCCTCTGGGGTGAAGTCGTCCTGCAGCAGTTCGGGCACGAGCCGTTCACCGAGCACCAGGTTCACCGGGGAAATGTGGGCCACGTTGAAGTGGATCACATGTTTGGCCAGGAACGCGGTGGGCCGGCTCACCCGGTAACCGGTCACCTGGGGCACCCCCCGCAGGGCCAGTTCCAGGTTGGCCGTTCCGGACTTGGTGAGGGCGGCATCGGCGGCCGCGCAGAGCAGGGGCCGCAGCCCATCGGCCTCACCGGCCGGGATCACCCGCACGGCCTTGACCCCGGCCGCCTGCATCGTCTCGGCCAGGACCGCCTCGAACCCCGGCAGGCCAGCGGGCAGCAGCACCTGCAGATCGGGCCGCTGCCGCTGCAGCAGGGCCACCGCCTCGGCCATGGGCGGCAGCACATAGCGCAGCTCCTGCCGCCGCGAGGCCGGCAGCACCAGCAGCACCGGCGCCTCCGCCGGCAGGCCCAGCCGCTGGCGGGCCTCCTGGCGCGAGGGTCGCTGCTGCAAGGTGTCGATCAGGGGATGGCCCACCCAGGTGACCTGGGCGCCCCGTGCGGCATAGAAGCTGGCCTCCTCCGGAAAGATCGCCAGGATGCGGTCGGTGAAACCGATCAGCCGGGTGGTGCCGCCGTCGCCGAGGCGGAAGGCCCACTCCTGGGGGGCGATGTAATAGGTGATGGGCACATCGGGGTAGAGCCGCCGCAGGCGCAGACCCAGGTTCACGTTCGCCCCCATGTAGTCGATCAGCACCACCGCATCGGGGGGGTGCCGGCGCAGCCAGCGGCGCACCCTGGCCTGCAGCTTGAGGGTGGGAATGACCAGGGGGATCGGCTCCCACAGGCCGATGGCCCCCAACTTGGTGGTGTCCGCCAGGAGCTGGGCCCCGGCCCGTTCCATCCGGCTGCCCCCGAGGGCGACCACTTCGAGGGGCAGGGCACGGCGGGCAGCCTCCTCATGCAGGGCCTTGACCAGCAGGGAGCCCTGCAGATCACCGGAGACCTCTCCGGTGCTGACCAGGAGTCGCACCATCAGCGCTGGGCCGGCAGCGGTCCGCGCCGGCCCGGCCCCACCGAGGCCTCGAGAAAAGCGCACAGCTCATCGGCCGCGGCCAGCAGGGGACGCTCCCGTGCCTGCCGCAGGGCAGCCGCCAGCACCAGATCGCTGCGGTAGATGAGGGTCCAGAGATCCTGCAGCTGGCGGAACTGGGCGCCATCGTCGAGCTGGGCCACGCCGCTGCGACGCAGCCCGACGCGGTTCAGCCCCCGGAGGCGGCCGGGATGGCCCTCCACGGTCATGAAGGGGGGCACGTCGCGGTCGATGCGGCTCATGCCGCCCACCATCGCCAGGCTGCCGATGTGGACGAACTGGTGGATGCCGAGCACGCCGCCGATCACGGCACGGTCCCCGATCACCACATGGCCCGCCACGGCCACACCGTTGGCGATCACGATGCGGTCGGAGAGCTGGCAGTTATGGCCGATGTGGCTGTAGGCCATCAGCAGGTTGCCGTTACCCAGGACGGTGCTCTCCCCTTCGGCGGTGGCGCGGTTGATGGTGACGCACTCCCGGATCGTGTTCTCATCCCCCATCACCACTTCGGTGGGGGCGCCGCCGTATTTGAGGTCCTGGGGCTCGAGGCCGATGCAGGCTCCCGGGAAGATCCGGTTGCGCTTGCCCATCCGCACTCGCCCGTCGATCACGACATGGGGACCGATGCGACAGCCTTCGCCGATCTCCACCTCCGGACCGATGACCGCATAGGGGCCGATGTCCACGCCGGAGGCCAAGCGGGCCCGGGGATCGACCAGGGCCGTGGGATGCACGGATGTCGTCATGGCTGCACTCGACATCGCGTCAGTCCACGAGCGAGAACATCAGCTCGCCCGAGCAGACCCGCTCGCCATCGACCGTGGCAATGGCGTGCACCTTGCCGAAACGTTTGCGTTTCAGGCTGAGCAGTTCGCAGGTGATCAGAAGCTGATCGCCTGGGACCACGGGGCGCCGGAAGCGCACCCCGTCGATGCCCGCGAAGACGAACAGGCCCTTGGGCAGATCGGGCATCTGGGTGACGATCAAGCCCCCCACCTGGGCCATGGCCTCGACGATCAGGACGCCGGGCATCAGGGGGCGTCCCGGAAAATGGCCCTGGAACTGCGGCTCGTTGATGGTGACGTTCTTGAGAGCCACCGCCCGCTTGCCGGGGATGTACTCCACCACCCGATCCACCAGGGCGAAGGGATAGCGATGGGGGAGCAGATTGAGGATCTGCTCGCTGCTGAGCACCACGGCCCGTGCCGTATCGGCGGCGGGGCGGGTGGCTGGGGCGGCCTCGGGAGCGGCGGAGGGGAGAACGGTCAAGGAATCAGTGGGTCGGAACGGGCACGGGCAGGCGGGGTGCCTGGGCCGCAAGGGCCGCGGCTAGGGCGGTGTGCAGGCCATGGGAACCGCGGTAGGCAAAGACGTGGGCCCGTGGCAGGCCCACCAACGCCAGATCTCCCAGCAGGTCCAGCAGCTTATGGCGCACCGGTTCGTCGCCGAAGCGCAGCGGTGGATTGACCCAGCCGTCGCCGTCACAGACCAGGGCATTGTCGAGGGCGCCGCCGCGGATCAGGCCCGCGGCCAGCAGCTGCTCCACCTGCTCCCGGAAGCCGAAGGTGCGAGCCGGGGCGATCTCCGCCACGAAGCGCTCCGGGGTGAGATCCAGGCTGTAGAGCTGGCGGCCGATGGCAGGCTGGGGAAAGTCGATGGCAGCCGCCAGGCGCAGCTGGTCGGCCGGCAGGGCCACCACGAAACTCTGGCCCTGCTGAAGGGTGAGGGGCAGGGGCGGCAGGGGGGGCTCAAGGCGCTCCCCCCGGCTGCTGAGCCCCGCCTCTCCGATGGCAGCCACCCAGGGAAGCCCCGAGCCGTCCAGGAGGGGGATCTCCACCCCTTCCACCAGCAGCTCCGCCTGGCTCACGCCGGTGCCGGCGAGGGCCGCGAGCAGGTGCTCCACCGTCGCCAGACGGCGATCCCCCAACTGCAGGCAGGTGCACAGGCGGGTGTCGCTCACCTGCTCTGGGCCCAGTTGCTGCAGCGGCCGTTGCGGGGCGTCCAGCCAGCCCAGCCAGTAGCCCGGCCGTTCCGAGGGGCCGAGGCGGACGCGGGAGAGGGCGCCGCTGTGCAGCCCGACCCCGCTGCGCTCCACGGAGGAACTCAGGGTCCAGGCCTGGCGGTAGTCGCTGGGCCAGCTGGTCACTAGAACTTCCAGCCCACGCCGAGGTTGAAGCGCCACTCGCCCGTGAAGTCCTGGCTGGCCACCTCCAGGCGCAGTGGGCCAACGGGGGTGGTGACGATCAGGCCGGTGCCGATCGAGAAGCCGGAGCCCGGCTTGTTGAGCAGGCCGCCCAGGTTGCCTGGTACGCGCGTCTGGCTGCCGAAGGTGGTGCCGCCATCAATGAACAGCTCGCCGCTGACGATGCTGAACAGGGGGAACCGGTACTCGATCGTGGCTTCGCCGAAGCTGCGGCCCACCCCGAGATCGCAGTCGAAGTAACCCCGCACCGAGTTGCCGCCGCCCAGACAGAAGGCCTCATAGGGCGGCAGATCGCCGACCACCGTGCCGGCGGACATCTGGAAGGCCAGGGCCTGTTTGCAGTCTTCGGTTTCGCCGGCCTTGGGCCGGCACCCCTTGTAGAACTTCAGCCAGCGGACCGGGATGAAGTGGGTGAAGCTGCCCCGCAGCCGGTTGAAGGTGGGGGAGTCAGGTCCAACCGAGAAGAACTGTTCGGTGCCGAGGCTGATGAAGTTGCCGCTGGTGGGGTTGCGGGGGTCGTTGAGGGTGCTCATCGTCGCCGCCAGCCGCAGGCCCAGCAGCTGGTTGCTAGCCGCGCAGTTGTAGGCGAGGCAGATGACCGAGCTGGTGGGAACCGTGAACAGAGCGGTGGACTCGTTCGGGGTGGCTAGACCGAAGCGGCGGGAGGTGCCGGAGAAGTCCATCGGTGTGGCGACCTGGCCGGTCAGACCCAGCAGCACGGTCCAGGGAGCCCGCTTGAAGGGGTTGCCACCGTTGAGGGGCCGCACGAACTGGACGTTGGCGCCGACGCGCTGGATCAGGACGCTGTTGCCGTCGAACTGGAACCAGCTGAGGTTCTGGCCGCTGACTTCAGAGGCGATGCGGGCCGCCGTCACCGACGGGAAGACATCCAGGAGGGGGTTGAACGGCGAAAAAATGTTGTAAGCCACCTGGGTGCCAGGGGCCCGATAGAAGTCGGAGACGGTGAAGATGTTGCCGTTGTCCTGGCTCTGGAAGACCTGGGGGGCATCCCGGCTGATGAAGGCTTTCACACGGAAGGCGGTCCGGAACCGGTCCCCCTTGATCCAGGGGTCGCTGAAGGAGATGTCGGCCAGGCCGCCGAACTGGCCGTAGGTGAAGCTTGTGGAGAGATCCCAGGCGCGGCCGAACAGGTTGCTGTCCTGCACCTGGATCTGGCCGAAGACACCCTGGCTCTGGCTGTAGCCCAGACCACCGGAAAGGGAACCGGTCGACTGCTCGACAACCCCCAGCACGATCACCACCGAGCCGGGATCCTCCGGTTCGGGACGCAGGGTCACCTTGACGTCGCTGAACAGTCCGGTGCCGTACAGACGCTTGAGGTCGTCCTCCAGGTTGCGGCGATTGAAGACTTCGCCGGTCTTGATCGAGATCTCACGGGTGATCACCCATTCCTTCGTCTTGCCCTTGATCGGCTGGCCCTTGTCGTTGGTGGCCGATCCCTCCTTGTTGAGGAACTGGACCTCCACGCCCTTCACCGTGCCCTGGCGCACCAGCAGCTGAACGTTGCCATCCGGGCCCACCCTGGAGGGTCCGGTGACGCGGGCCAGGGAGAAGCCCTGGTCGGCGTACCACTTCTGCAGTTCCTGCATGCGGCCCTGCAGGGTGACCAGGTTGAGGGTCTTGCCGTAGTCACCGGCGAAGGTGTCCTGCAGCACCGTCTCGGGCAGCTTGGCGTCGGTGGGATCGAGGCTCACCTTGGTGAGCACCGGGTTGGGCACCACCGAGACCACCAACCTCACCCCGAGGGGGCCGTCCTGGGGCTGGATCCGCACGTCGGAGAACCAGCCGGTGGCGTAGATGGCCTGCAGATCCGTTTCCAGTTCGCTGCGGGTGATCGCGTTGCCTGGGGTCACCGCCATGGCGGCATAGGTGGCCAGCTCCAGCCGCTCGCTCTCTGGATGATCCGCCAGGCCTTCGATCACCACCTCGCTGATCAGCACCCGGGGCTCGGCCGATGCGGCGGGCGTGGGGGCTGGACCCAGGGTGGGTTTGCCGGGCCTGTCGTCGCTGGCGGCAGGGGCGCTGGGGGTGGCTCCAGGGGCGGGAACGGCTGGGCTGGTGGGGGTGGCTCCGGGGGCGGGAGCCTCTGGGGTGCCGGATGGGGCAGGGGCGACGTCGGCCGGTGCGGCGAAAGGATCGGCTCCGGCCTGGGCCAGCGAGGGCACGGGAGCCTGCCCCTCGCGCTTGGTTGGCGGACTCTCGTCCGCCCTGGCCTGGCCGCCTGTCAGCAGCAGGGCCACGAGCAGTGGCAGGGAGGCGGTCGCCGCCCGGAGCGTGACGCTTCGAAGGGTGTGGGGCCTGCCGAGGCGAACGCCAAGCATGGATGTCGTCTGCAGAGCGGCCAGGCCGCAAATTCCGCTGACCTTACCCGTAGACCCGCGGTTGGGGACAGACCCCTTGGACCCGTTTGAGGACCTCCCCGTAGGCCTCGACAACACCGCCCAGGTCCTGGCGGAAACGGTCCTTGTCCAGAATCCTTGCCTCGGCATCGCTCACCGACCGGTTCCAGAGGCGGCAGGTGTCGGGGCTGATCTCGTCCGCCACAACCAGTTCGCCGGTGGTGGTGAACCCCAGTTCGATCTTGAAATCCACCAGTTCGAGCCCCACCTGGGCGAACAGCTGGCGCAAGCCCTCGTTGACGCGGAAGGCTAGTTCACGGATCGCCTGCAGCTGGGCGGGCGTCACCAGCTGGAGCCGCTCCAGACGCGCTTCGCTGAGCAGGGGATCACCCAGGGCGTCATCTTTGTAGTACAGATCCAGCAAGGGCGGATCCAGTGGGGTGCCCGCCGGGATCGGCATCTGGCGGCAGAGGGAACCGGCGGCCACGTTGCGCACCACCACTTCCACCGGCACCACCCGCACCGGCCGCACCATCATCCAGTGGTCCCCCTGCAGGCCCAGGTAGTGGGTGGGCACCCCCAGCCGCTCCAGGTGTTCGAACAGCAGGGCGGAGATGCGGCAGTTGAGGGCCCCCTTGCCGAGCAGCTGGGCCTTCTTGAGGGCATTGAAGGCCGTGGCGTCGTCCTTGTACTCCACAGCCACCAGGTCGTCCTGGTCGGTGGCGTACACCCGCTTGGCCTTGCCTTCGTAGAGGAGGGGGCCGGTGGCTGGGGAGAGGGTCATGGGGCGGGTGTCGTGGTCGGGGCCGGTTCCGTCGCCGGTACCGGAAGATCGGCGGCATGGCTGCCGGGGTCGCGGGGGGAGCGCAGCTGGATCTCCAACTGGCGGGTGCGGGGGGCTGAAGCCGGATCCTCGCGCCGCCAGCGCCATTCCCCGTAGGCGTCGTCGAGGCGGCCGCTGAGCCGCAGGCGCCGCTCCACGGCCCGCTCGGAGGGCAGGGCGGCCTGGGTGTCCAGCAGCTCCGCCACCAGACCCCAGGCCCCCGCCGCTGCCGCCTGGTCGAGGGCTGCCTCCAGCAGGGCCTCCCGCTGCGGCGCCGGCAGTTCCGCCAGCAGCGCCACCGCCTGCTGCAGACGCAGGGCGCCCGCCAGACCGCCCTGGCGGGCTCGCACCAGCAGTTCGCCTCCGACCCGGGGAAAGCCCCGTGATTCCAGGTGCAGGGCCAGGAGCTCCAGGGCTGAGCGACTGATCACGGTGCCATCGTCCCGGCGCTGCAGCGGCAGGGTGATGGCCTCAAGGGACGTACCGCTCTCTTGCCGCAGCCGCTCCAGGGCCAGGGCCGCCCGGCGGTGGTCCAGCCCTGCCGAGGCGGCGCGCCACTGCAGCTGCAACCACTGCACCCGCTCGGCCCCGGCGGCCGGGCCGAAGCGGTTGAGCACGTCCATGGCCTGGCTGGGCGCCCGGCAGCTGAGCAGCACGTCGGCGTTGGCCAGCACCACCTCCAGGGGCTGGGGAGCCGGATGGATCGTCAGCAGCCGCTGCTGCAGCGGCCTCAGGCGCTCACCCAGACCGGCCTCGGCGCTCTGGCGACAGGCCGCGTCGAGCTGCTCCAAATCCCCGTCGTATAGCAGGTCGGCAAACGCCTTCTCGCTGAGCAGTGGGGGCGGTTCCTCGGGCTCCTGCGTCGGCCCGGATGGTCCGGCCTCCGCCGCATCAGTGGCAGGGACCACCGTCGCTGCCGGCTTTGGGGCCACTTCCGATGCCGCAGCCCCCAGCGGCGTGAACAGGCCCAGGATGGCCAGGGCTCCGAGGGTCCTCAGGAGCGACTTCCGCCACTGCGCCGGCCACCACCACCCGCGCAGGGGCTGGCCATTGGTTGGGCCGGATCCGCTGGGCGGGACGGCGGTCGAGGCGGCGGTCGGAGAGAATGGCAAACGGGAGTGACAGCAAGGCAGGTGAAGGCAACTGGTGCAACACCCGTGCCGGCGCTCAACCTAGGGGAGCTCTCCTCCCCGATCCACCCCCCCCTTTTCTGCCCCCCTTTCTGCCCATGGCTTCATCCACCATCGCCGATGTTCCCCCCGTCGGCCCCGTGCCGGCCCGGGTCCTGGTGGTGGGCGGTGGTGGACGCGAGAACGCCCTGGGCTGGGCTCTGGCGCGCTGTCCTGGGGTGGAGCAGGTGCTGGTGGCTCCCGGTAACGGCGGCACGTCGGATCTGGCGGGCTGCGTCCAGCTGGCCATCGCCGAAACCGACCAGGAGGCCCTGGCCACGGCCTGCCGGGAGCGGGCCATTGACCTGGTGGTGGTGGGGCCGGAAGCACCCCTGGCGGCCGGTCTGGCGGACCGGCTGCGGGCGGAGGGGCTGGCGGTCTTCGGCCCTGGAGCGGATGGGGCCCTGCTGGAGGCCAGCAAGCGCTGGGCCAAGGACCTGATGCGGGAAGCGGGTGTGCCCACGGCGCGGTACTGGGCGGCAGCATCGCGGCAGGAGGCCCTGGAGGCTTTGGAGCGGCATGGTCGCCCCCTGGTGGTGAAGGCCGATGGGCTGGCGGCCGGTAAGGGTGTGACGGTGGCTGACAGCCTGGATCAGTGCCGCCAGGCCATCGAGGAGGTGTTCGCCGGCCGCTTCCAGACCGGCGCTCCCGGCGGAACCGACGCCGCCCCCTCCCTGGTGCTGGAGGAGCGGCTGCATGGCCCGGAGGTGTCGGTCTTTGCCCTCACGGACGGCCGCACCATGGTGCTGCTGCCTCCGGCCCAGGACCACAAGCGCATCGGCGAGGGGGACACGGGGCCCAACACCGGCGGCATGGGGGCCTACGCGCCCGCCCGGCTGCTGGATGGGGCAGGGCTGGAGCAGGTGCGCCAGCTGGTGCTGGAGCCGATCCTGGCGGCCCTGCGCTCCCGGGGCATCGACTATCGCGGCGTGATTTTCGCCGGCCTGATGCTCACCGAGGACGGTCTGCGGGTGATCGAGTTCAACTGCCGCTTCGGCGACCCGGAATGCGAGACCCTGATGCCGCTGCTGGGCCCGGAGCTGGCCCGGGTGCTGCTCGCCTGTGCCACCGGCCATCTGGAGGGGGCCCCGCCCCTGACGATCAAGCCCCGCTGCAGTGCCTGCGTGATCGCTGCCGCCGAGGGCTATCCCGGGGAGGTGCGTCGTGGTGATCTCATCCATGGCGACCTGGCGGACGACCCGGATCTGCAGCTGTTTCACGCCGGCAGTCGCCGGGATGAGGATGGTCACGTGATCACCGCTGGAGGGCGGGTGCTGGCTGTGGTGGCCCAGGCCGAGGACTTCGACGCCGCCTTCGAGCGGGCCTACGCCGGCCTGGGACGGGTGGGCTTCGACGGCATGGTCTTTCGCCGAGACATCGGCCACCAGGTGCGGACGCGACCGCCGGTGCGGCCATGACGCTCAGTGATCCTGGGTCCGCCCGCAGCAGCGCCGAGCCGGCCGATTCCCTGAACCTCTGGCAGGCGCGCCTGCGGCGCTGGTGGGCTGAGTTCAGCCTGCAGACGAAACTTCTGGCGGTCGCCACCCTCGTGGTGAGCCTGCTGATGACGGGCATCACCTTCCTGGCGCTCAACGGCATCCAACGCGATGCCCGGATGAGCGACACCCGCTTTGCCCGGGACCTCGGGCTGCTGCTGTCAGCCAATGTCACCCCCCTGGTGGCGGAGGGCAACGACCGCGAACTGGCCTCGGTGGCCGAACGCTTCTGGCAGTCCAGCCGCAGCCTCCGCTACATCTTCTTCGCCGATTCCGACGGTGTGATCTACCTGGGCATTCCCATGGGGGGTAGCACTGGCATGGGTGAGCGGGTACTCAGTCGCCGATTGGAGCTGCCTGCCGACATCCAGCGCCGCCCCGACAATCCCCTGATCCGCCAGCACCTCACCCCGGACGGCCTGGTCACCGATGTGTTCGTACCGATGGTGAGCGACGGCCGCTATCTGGGCGTGGTGGCCCTGGGCATCAACCCCAACGAAACGCTCCTGGCCAGTGCCGCCCTCACCCGTGAAGTGACCGTGGCGGTGTTCATCTCCATCTGGGTGCTGGTGATCCTGGGCTCGGTGTTCAACGCCCTCACCATCACCCAGCCGGTGAAGGAGCTCCTGCGGGGGGTGCGTTCGATTGCCGGTGGCAACTTCGAGACCCGCATCGCCCTGCCGGTGGGGGGGGAGTTGGGTGAGCTTCTCAACGGGTTCAACACCATGGCCTCCCAGTTGGAGGTCTACAAGGCGGCCAACATCGAGGAGCTCACGGCCGCCCAGGTCAAGCAACAGTCGCTGATCGCCACCATGGCTGATGGGGCGGTGCTGCTCGACGCTGAAGGACTCATCGTTCTGGCCAACCCAACGGCCAGGCGCCTGTTCCGCTGGGAGGGCCGCAACCTGGAGGGCAGCGAACTGGCCGGCGAATTGCCCGATCGGCTGGCGATGGAACTGCACGATCCGCTGGAGAGCCTGATCCTGAGCGAGCGGGACAACACGGAGGTGCGCTGCAGTTTCGGTGATCCCGCCCGTACCCTGCGCATCGTGCTCCAGTCGGTGCGGGATGCCAGTGGCGAGAGCCTCAAGGGCATCGCCATGACCATCCAGGACCTGACCCGGGAGGTGGAGCTGAATGCCGCCCAGAGCCGCTTCATCAGCAATGTCTCCCACGAGCTGCGCACCCCCCTTTGCAACATCAAGAGCTACGTGGAGACGCTCCACGACATGGGCGACCTGCTCAGCCCCGAAGAGCAGAAGGAATTCCTGAGCATCGCCAACGCCGAAACCGACCGTCTGTCGCGGCTGGTCACGGATGTGCTTGACCTGTCACGGCTGGAGTCGGACCGGGTCTGGCAGCTGGAGCCCATGGACCTTGCTCCGGCCATGGAGCAGACCCTGCGCACCTACCGGCTGAACGCGGAGGAGAAGGGGGTCATCCTGATCTTCGCCGGCGATCAGCACCTGCCCCGGGTCCGTGGCAACTGGGATCTGCTGCTCCAGGTGTTCGACAACCTGGTGGGCAACGCCCTCAAGTTCACCCAAGAAGGTGGCCAGCTGCTGCTGCGGGCCTACCCCTGGCCCGACCACTGTCTGCTGGACCCCGGCGCCAGCCCTGGCGACCATCCCTCCTGTTCTCTCACCTCCCCCCTGCCCCGACTGAGGGTTGAGATTGCCGACAGCGGCTGTGGCATCTTCGAGGCCGACCAGGCGCGGATCTTCGAGCGGTTCTTCCGGGTCGAGAACGCCGTACATACCGAGGCCGGCACCGGTCTGGGACTCTCGATCGTGAGGGGAATCCTTGAGAAACACGGCAGCCAGGCCCGGATGGCCAGCGAGCCTGGCGTGGGCACCACCTTCTGGTTCGATCTGCCCCTGGAGGACGCCGACGGTGATGAATTGAAGGTGCAGGTGGAGCGCTCCTCGGCCATGGCTGAGATGGACAAGGAACGGCGAATTCCCGTGGCTTGAGTGATGGTCCGCCTGGTCAGTTCTCCCCATCCACGCTGCGCATGATGCGCCCCAAATCGGCCCGTTCATCGGTGGTGATGCGGTGGGGAACACCGCTGATGATGCGCTCGAAATTGGCGAAGGAATCCTTGATCTCCGGTCCGTTGCCCGTGATCACGAACTCGCGGATGCCCTTGTCGTGCCAGGAGCCGCGCATCTTGAACACGTTCAGGGCCCGGGCCATCTCGCCGCGGATCTCTACATACTGCAGCAGCAGAATGGTGTCGGTGATGGTGGAGATGTGGGAATCGGTGATCGAGTGGCTGCCCATGAACTCCTCGGAGGTGTTGGTGAAGAAGCCCGCGATCTCCTCCTGTTTCGCATATCCCGTCACCCCGATCACAAACTGCCTGAAGGCGTTGTGGCTGACGCCCCTGGCCAGGGCGGAAAGGGAATCAATCGCCATCCTGGACGGTTTGAACTCGCTGATCTCCGTCTTGATGATCTGCAGGTGATCCTCCAGGCCGGTGGACTCTGGATAGGCGCAGATGATCTTGAGCAGACCGTCCTGCTCCATCTGCTCAAAATCGATGCCCCAGCTGGTGGCGTTGCGTAGCAGCTGGGCGCGGGATTCCTCGTAGGCGAACAGGATCGCGCGCTCCTTGCTGCGGCAGGCATCTTCCACGAATTTGCTGACCAGCAGGGTCTTGCCGGTGCCGGTGGCGCCGGTCGCCAGAATGATGGAGTCCTTGAAGAAGCCCCCGCCGCACATCTCATCCAGCCGGGGAACGCCGGAACTCAGGCGCACGTTGGAGGAGCGCTGGGTGAGGCGCATCGCCCCCAGCGGGAACACACTGATGCCGTGGCTGCCCATGGTGAAAGGGAACTCCCCTTTCATATGGGTGGTGCCCCGGAGCTTGAGCACCTCCACCGTGCGGCGCCGCCGTTCCCCCTCCAGTACGTTGCGCAGGATCACCACGTTGTCGGAGACGAACTCCTCGACGCCGTAGCGGGCGATGGCTCCGTACTCATCAACCCGTTCGGTGGTCATCAACGTGGTGACGCCGATCTCCTTGAGCCGGGCGATCAGTCGGAAGATTTCCCGGCGCACCACGGAGATGGCGTCGTACTGCTGAAAGACGGCCGTGATGGAATCGATCGCCACACGCTTCGCTTTGTATTTCCGGATCGCGTAGTGGATCCGTTCGATCAGGCCGGAAAGGTCGAAACTTCCTGAGACTTCCTGGCCATCGGGATCCGGAGAGGCATCAAGGACAAATAGCTTGTTCTGCTCCACCATTTCCTGCAGGTTCCAACCGAAGCTGGAGGCATTGCGAAGGATGTCGAGAGGAGATTCCTCGAAGGTGACAAAAATTCCGTGTTCGTTGAACTGGCGGATCCCATTGCAGAGAAAATTCAACGAGAAGACCGTTTTCCCTGTCCCTGAGGTGCCGCTGATCAAGGTCGATCGGCCGATCGGCAGACCACCATGGCAGATGTCATCGAAGCCTTCGATCCCCGTGGGAAGCTTCTGCATCTGCATCCGGCTGGCGGCGGGGTCGTGGTCGTTGGGATCCGGCATCGAAGGGATGAAAGGGGGGCTGGGTGTGCTGGGGAGTTGGCCTGGTCAGGACGGCCTCAGGAGGATTCGGGAGGGGTGGCTTCACCGCCCGCTTCGAGATCGTCGATATCCAGCTTGAAGTCCTCGTCCGAGAGTTCTTCGTAGAGGAGATCGAGGCCGATCAACACCCGATCCCGGTCGGAAAGATCGCCGATGATCCGCCGCACGGGTGGCGGCAGGATTTTCGCCAGGGTGGGCGTAGCCAGAATCTTGTCTTCCTCGGCCAGTTGTGGATTTTTGAGAACGTCGATCACCTTGAGGGCGTAAACCCCACGGAACTCGGATTCGAGGATGTCGCGTAGCGTTTTCAGGGCCCGCATGGAATTGGGCGTGTTGCCTGCCACGTAGAGCTTGAGAATGTAAGTCTTGCGGAATGTCATGGCGGTGGCTTAGGCGATGGGGCTGGCTACTTCGGGCATGGGGGCAGTCAGGATTGGCACGTCCGGAGGAATAGAGCGCCGATACATCTCGCAGAGGTGGGCCATGACATCGAGGAGGGCCAGCCGGTAGTCCTGCAGGAAATCGTTCTTCTGTCCCTTCAGCATGAGCTGTTTCCAGAACTCTTCGATCAGATTCACGTGGATCTCAACCATCTTGGTAATCGGTAGATCGGCAAAGAAGGCGGTGTTCACGAAGCTTTCGATCGCCTGGTTGGCCGTGGCCGGATTCTTGAAGTAACTGATCAGCAGATCGCGGTAGCTGCGCCGCAGGGAGTCGAGCAGTTCGCTCCGCTCTTCGGCTTCCAGGTTGCGCAGGAAACGGGAGGGGTCCCGCTTGTAGTAGACGCTCAGGTACCCGAGGCGACCGTTCAGCCGGTTGGACAGTTTCCAGCCGTCGGGGGTGGTCGCCTGGGCTTCGCTGCTGGCTGGCGGGGTGTGGTGGCGCAGGAACCGGGAAACGGCAGCATCGAGGCTGTAGCTCAGTTGCTCCAGCTGGTCGGGGGGCAGGCGGACTTCAGCTCCATGGAACAGCACATCACCAGTGACAGGCCCGATCAGCACGGCCGGTAGTTCCAGCCCCCGCTCATGCAGGGTGCTGAAAAAGCTTGTCTCCACGGCACCCTCCTCGAGCAGCAGGCCGTCGACGTCCTCGCAGCGCTGCTCCAATGGCACGATGGGTTCGGTGGCAGGGTCAACCTGCACCAGGTGGTAGCGCCCACCTTTGAGACACTGAAGACAGGCCTCCTGCAGAGCAGGGCTCTGGATGACGGTGAGGATGTTGAGAACCGGTTGGGGCATCGACCGCTGCGGCGGGGTGCTCCCCTGGTCGAGCTGAATCTTGACGGAAGGTAGCCCCAGACGTGAAGATCTTAGTTCTGTCTTTCGATTCCGTGCGCCCAGGCCCAATGGCGGCTCCCTGCCGCCAGCCTGGCCACGCCCCTGACGTGATGACCCAAGCCCCCCAGCAGGACCTCTCCAGCGAAGCCGCGACAGGAGCAGCGACCAGTGACAGCACCGGCGCTTACGCCATCGTCGAGGCCTCCGGCCAGCAGTTCTGGCTCCAGACCGATCGCTACGTCGACCTTGATCGACTCAGCGCGGACGTCGACAGCACTGTCACCCTGGAGAACGTGCTTCTTGTGAAGGATGCGTCCGGCACCACCCTCGGCCAGCCCTATGTGGAGGGTGCCACGGTGGATCTCAAGGTGATGGCCCATCGCCGCGGCCAGAAGATCATCGTTTACAAGATGCGTCCCAAGAAGAAAACCCGTCGCAAGAACGGTCACCGTCAGGAGCTCACCCGCGTCATGGTCCAGTCGATCAAGGTGGGCGGCAAGGCGATCGCCTGATCGGGCCCCCCAGCGTCCAGTCCACTTCTTTCTCCCGCCCCCCACTCTCTCCCCATGGCCCACAAGAAAGGCACAGGCTCAACCCGTAACGGCCGCGATTCCAATTCCAAGCGCCTCGGCGTCAAGCGCTATGGCGGTGAAACCGTCAGCGCCGGTTCGATCCTGATCCGTCAGCGCGGCACCTCGGTGATCCCCGGCGTCAATGTCGGTCGTGGTTCCGACGACACCCTGTTCGCCCTGGTGGACGGTGTTGTCAAGTTCGAATCGATCAAGCGGGGCCTGCGTAACCGCAAGCGCATCAACATCGCCGTCGCTGCCTAAGTCAGGGGCACCTCGCCCAGTTCCGTGCCGTCACCCGGAACCTCCAGATAGCGCCTCAGCCAGCCCACCAGTAGGTAGAAGGGCAGGGTGTCGGCCAAGGCCGCCACCAGCTTGAACACGTATCCGCTGGCGATGAACACCCCCAGCTGGGGCAGCACGGGCTCTCCGGCCCTGATCGGCAGTACATGGGCGGCGTAGTGGCTGATCAGCACCACGGCTGAGGTATCCACGATCTGGCTGATCAGGGTGGAGCCGTTGTTGCGTAGCCACAGGGCCTTGCCGTTGCTGAAACGCTTCCAGAAATGGAACAGGCGCACGTCGGTGAACTGGGCTGCCATGTACGCAGCCATGGAGGCCCCCACGGCCCCGAAGGCCAGCCGGCGAACCTCGAAGAACACCGGCACCCCAGCGGCCTGGGGGTCGGGCGGCAGCCCCGCCACCCCACCGAATCCGTCCAGGCCCGGCAGGATGCCCCCCAGCCAGAGCACCAGCACGATCCAGCCATTGAGCATCAGACCCACCCACACCACCTGGGAGGCGCGTCGCTCGCCCCAGATCTCGCTGATCAGGTCGGTGCAGAGGAAGGTGACGGGGTACGGCAGGGCCCCGATCGCCACGATGATCGGGAAGGAGCCGATGCTGCCCAACGTCAGGAACCGGGTCAGACCGAGGATGTTCAGCATGCCCATGGTCCCCAGGAAGATGCCGGCCAGCACCAGAAAGGTCAGCTCGCGCCGGTCCTGCAGCGTCATCGGCGCTTGAGCATGGGTGAAGGTTCCACCAGGCTGCCGCCTTCGCCCCCGTCGCGCCACGGTTGCGGCTTCCTGGTGCTCGACAAACCCGCCGGCCTGACCTCCCACGATGTCGTCGCCCGGGTGCGGCGGGCCTGCGGCCTGCGGCGGGTGGGCCATGGCGGCACCCTGGATCCGGCGGTCACCGGCGTGTTGCCGATCGCTCTGGGTCCGGCCACCCGCTTGCTGCCCTACCTCCCCGGCGACAAGACCTATCGCGGCACCGTGCAGCTGGGGCTCCGCACGGGCACCGATGACCTTGAGGGTGAGGTGCTGGAGCAGCAGGCCGTGCCGGTCCTCGGCCTCGAAGAGCTGGAGCGGGCCCTGGCCCCCTTCCGGGGGGAGATCCTGCAGGTTCCCCCCCAGGTCTCCGCCGTGCATGTGGATGGCCAGCGGGCCTACGCCCGGGTCAGGGCGGGAGAACAGCTGGCACTGGCGGCGCGGCCGGTGCTGATCCATGGCCTCGATCTGCTCGGCTGGGATCCGGCCAGCGGCCGCCTGGAGCTGCAGGTGCGTTGTTCCGCCGGCACCTACGTGCGCGCCCTGGCGAGGGACCTGGGGGAGGCCCTGGGCTGCGGTGGTGCCCTGGCCAGCCTGCGCCGCACCGCCGCCCTCGGTTTCGGCCTGCACCAGGCCATTTCCATGCAGCGCCTGGCCAGCGGCCCCATGCCCCCCCTGCTGGATCCCCTCGAGGTGCTGGTGGATCTGCCGCGCCAGCGTCTCGATCCGGCCCAGCTGTCCCCCTGGCGTTGCGGCCGCGCGCTGCCCCGTACGGTGGAGCAGTTGCCAGAAGGGGCTGTCGCCGTGCTCACGCCGGATGGCGCTCTGGCTGGCATCGCCCGTGCCGATGGCAAGGGCCTGCTCCTGCCCCGGCTGGTGTTTGACGCCGCCGGTTGAACCTCCCCCGACACCGCGATGGCCGGCCACAGCAAATGGGCCCAGATCAAGCGCACCAAGGCGGTGGTGGATGCCAAGCGGGGAGCCCTCTTCACCCGGCTGGGCCGGGAGATCACCGTGGCGGCCCGCTCCGGTGCCGATCCCGCCGGCAACTTCCAGCTCCGAACCGCCATCGAGAAGGCCAAGGTGGCCGGGCTGCCCAACGCCAACATCGACCGGGCGGTTGCCAAGGGGAGCGGTCAGGGGGGTGCTGGCGCCGAGCTGTTTGAGGCAGTGCGCTACGAGGGCTACGGCCCGGGAGGGGTGGCCGTGCTGGTGGAGGCCCTCACCGACAACCGCAACCGCACCGCTGCCGACCTGCGGCTGGCCTTCGGCAAGCATGGCGGCAATCTCGGCGAGACCGGCTGCGTCAGCTACCTGTTCGAGCAGCTGGCCGTGGTGCGACTGGCCCTGCCCAGTGTCGATGAAGAGACCTTGCTGGAGAGCCTGCTGATCCTGGAGGAGCGGGGTGGACCGGCGGCGGCGGGCTACGCCATCGACGCGGATGGGGTCGATGTGTTCGGGGCCTACGCCGATCTCGAAGCTCTCCAGGATGGGCTCAGGCATCTGGACCTGCCGCTGGCAGGTTGGGAGCACCGCTGGATCGCCTCCCTCCCCTGCCGCCTTGACGATGGGGCGCTGCTGGCCGCCTGTCTGCGCATGCTGGATGTGCTCGAGGATCTCGATGACGTGCGCAGTGTCACCACCAATCTCGAAGCGGACGATGCCCTGATGGCAGCGGTCCTGCTCGGCTGACGCTGCCGCTTTCGTCTCAGCCCATGGCGTCGGCGTCGGCGATCACGGTGAGGGCGGAATGGAGCTGCAGCCAGCTGGCGGGCAGCTCCGCTGTGGGGGGGGCCTGGAGGGCACGGCGCAGGATGGCCGCCTTCTCGGCGCCGGTGACCACCAGCAGCACCCGGCGGGCCGAGAGGATCTCGGCCAGTCCCAGGGTGATGGCCTGTTCGGGAACGGCGTTGGGGTCACCCCCGAAGGCGCCAGCGTTCTGGCGGCGGGTGTGGCCGCTGAGTGTCACGCAGCGGCAGGCCATCCCAGGGTCCGAGGGGGGTTCGTTGAAGCCCACGTGGCCGTTGAGGCCCAGGCCCAGCAGTTGCAGACCGATGCCGCCGGCCGCGGCGACGGCCGCGCCATAGCGATGGGCTTCGGCCTTCGGATCGGCGGCCTGTCCATCGGGGAGTTGCACCCGCTCGAGGGCCAGGCCGAGGGGAGCCACCAGCTGGCGGGCCATGGTGGCGGCGAAGGAGCTGGGGTCCTGGGGCGTCAGCCCCACGTACTCGTCCAGGTTGAAGCTGCACCAGGTGTCCCGCACCCTGGCGGCCAGGGCGGGCTCCAGCCGATCCAGCCGTCGGGCCAGGGACGCGTACACCGGCGCCATGGTGCGTCCAGTGGCCAAGCCCAGGGGGAACTGCGGGCGCAGCCGATCCGCCAGCAGCAGGGCCGCCACACGTTCGGCCACCGCCGCCGCATCGGCCAGAACGACGGGCGTGATGGCCGGACTGATGGGGTGGAGCGTCGCGTGCTGCCTCAAAGGGAGGCGTAGGGGAGGATCCTGACCCCCTGGTAGTAGTGCTGCAGGATCTGGCGGTAATCCTCGCCCCGCAGGGCCAGGCCGTAGGCCCCCCACTGGCTCATGCCCACCCCGTGGCCGTAGCCGCGACCGCTGACCAGCAGCGTTGGCGCGGCCGGTGGTCGGGGGGTGCGCCACGGGGCCTGGACGATGCCGGACGCCAGGGAGCGGATCCCCTCGGGTGTGAACACGCCCTGCAGGGAGGGCAGCGGGGGAGGGAACGGGTAGCCCCTGGGGGCCTCGAAGTCGAAGCGGGCCAGGGTGCTGCGCAGGCCCAGCCGCTGCCGCAGCTCGGCGCCCGTGAGCAGCAGCGAGCCTCCCGGTCCCGTCACCCGGGCCTGGCGGATGCGGCCGGAGCCGGTGGTGGAGAGCACCTCGATGCGGAAGGCGCCATCGATCTCCCGGAAGGCCCTGGTCAGTTTGTCGGGCTCGACGCGCAGCTGCCAGGCATGGACAGGGCTGGCCTGGTCGAAATCGGGCACGCTGACCAGATAGGGGAGCTGCTGGCGCCAGATGTCGCCGCTGTTTTCGGTCAGGCCGCCACTGCTGCTGTGGAAGACCGCGTTGATCAGGGCGGAACCGTGCACCAGCACCTGGGAGCGGGTGCTGCGCACCGCTTCACGGGTGGAGTCGGTTTCGGCCTCCACCCCCTTGTAGACCTGGCTGGCCACCGTGGCCTTGAGGTCGAAGGGGGCGGCCGGCCGGCGTTGGCGCAGGGCGTAGGTGCGGGCCGCCACCGCCTGGGCCCGCAGGGCCGCCTGCGGCCAGCTGGCCGGCATCTCGCTGCCCACCACGCTGGGCAGATAGCTCTCGACATCGATCAGGTTGATCGCCTGCAGCCGATCGCCCTCGCTGCGCACCAGCAGCCGGCCGCGGTAACGGCGCTGCAGCAGGGTCAGCACGGCCTCGCTCCCCTGGGCCGGGGCGGGATCGATCCAGGCCTGACCCGATGGCAGGGACAGCCGCCGGGGAGCACCGGCCGGCCCCTGCAGCCTCGCCTCCAGGGCCGCGCCGCTGCGGACCAGCTGCAGCCGGCCCCCCGGGGCCAGCTCCAGCAGGGTGCGCCCCGAGCCATCGCCCAGGCGCAGGGCGGCGCTGCCGGCCTCCAGTTCCAGGCTGGGGGCTTCCTGCAGCAGCACGCGCACCACGGGGGCCGGGGCCCTGGCCTCGATGGGCACCGGCGAAGCCAAGGCGGCCGGGAGCAGCGCCAGGGGCAGACCAGCGCGCCATCCGAAGCGGAGCAGGGACACGGGTGGACGCGAGCGACAACGGGTCATTCTGGACGGCTCTCTCGGCGATGGCTACGGCGCCGGCCACCAGACCGGCTGGCGGCGTGGCAGCATGCGCGTTGAGGCCTCCGGGTTGTGCAGGTCACCTTTCTGGGAACCAGTTCTGGTGTTCCCACCCGCGCCCGTAACGTTTCTGCCGTCGCCCTGCGTCTGCCCCAGCGGGCCGAGCTGTGGTTGTTCGATTGCGGCGAGGGAACGCAGCACCAGTTCCTGCGCAGCGAGCTGCGGGTGTCGCAGCTGCGCCGCATCTTCGTCACCCACATGCACGGTGACCACGTCTTTGGTCTGCCTGGACTCCTGGCCAGCCTCGGCCTGGCCGGCAGCTGTGGCGGGATCGATCTCTACGGACCGGATCCCCTGCGGGACTACCTGGAGGGGGTGATGCGCACCTCCTCCACCCGCATCGGCTACCCCCTGCGCACCCACCGGGTGAAGGAGGCCGCGGCCCGGGGCAGCCTGGTGCTCGATGACGACGACATCACGGTGCGCTGCACGGCCCTCACCCACCGGGTGCCGGCCTATGCCTACCGGGTGGATCAGAAGCCGCGGCCCGGCCGCTTCGACGTGGAGCGGGCCAGGGCCCTGGGCGTTCCCCCTGGTCCGGTCTATGGGGAACTCAAGGCCGGTCGCAGCGTCACCCTCGACGACGGCCGGGTGATCCGCGGCGAGGCCCTGTGCGGGCCGCCGCGGCCAGGCCGCAGCGTCGTGTACTGCACCGACACGGTGTTCAGTGAGGCGGCGGTGGCCCTGGCCCGTGGCGCCGATCTGCTGATCCACGAATCCACCTTCTCCCACGGCGAAGCGGAACTGGCCATCGCCCGCCAGCACTCCACCAGCACCATGGCCGCCCAGACCGCCCTGGAGGCGGGGGTGAAGCGGCTGGTGCTCACCCACCTCAGCCCTCGCTACGTGGCCGGGAATCCCATGACCCCCGACGACCTGGTGGCTGAGGCCCGAGCCATCTTCCCCGAGACGCTTGTGGCCAGGGACTTCCTCAGCCTTGAGGTGGGGGAGGCGGGCTGAGCCTGCAACAGTTCACGTGATTCGGTTCCGGGGGACCCATCGCCCGTGATACAAGGTCTCAGTTGCGGTCCCACCGCCATTTCGCCGGCTTCTTCCATGGCCCCCCTCTTTCTCTCAGCCGCCCCCTTTTCAGCCCTCCGCCGTGCCATCGCCCGGACCCTGCTGATCCTTCCCCTGGCCCTGCTGGTCTGCTTCGCGGGTCCCGCGGCAGCGGCCCAATGGAGCGCCGA
Organism: Cyanobium sp. Cruz-8D1; assembly: GCF_024345975.1. Classification (GTDB taxonomy): domain Bacteria; phylum Cyanobacteriota; class Cyanobacteriia; order PCC-6307; family Cyanobiaceae; genus Cyanobium. The sequence goes on from NZ_JAGQCD010000018.1 coordinate 44,939, forward strand.
CGACCTCACCGTGCCGGTGTCCCCTGACGGCAGCCTGGTGACCTTCACAGAGAAGGAGGTCAAGAGCGGCCGCAAGCTCTTCAACGACAGCTGCGGCACCTGCCACGCCGGCGGCATCACCAAGACCAACCAGAACGTCGGTCTGGATCCCGAGACCCTCGCCCTGGCCACCCCGCCCCGGGATTCGGTCGACGCCCTGGTTGATTACATGAAGGACCCGACCTCCTACGACGGGGAGTACAGCATTTCCGACGTGCATCCCAGCCTGCGCAGCAGCGACGTGTTCGTGAAGATGCGCGACCTGGACGACGAGGACCTGCGCCTGATCGCCGGCTACATCCTGGTGGCCCCCAAGGTCCAGGGGATCCAGTGGGGCGGCGGCAAGATCTACTTCTGAGCCGTTAGCACTCTCCAGCCGGCAGCCCAGCGCTGGCCGGCTTTTTCATGGCCTGACAGGGAGGGGGGATTCAGGGTGCCGGGGCTGGAGGCGCCAGGTTGCCGGCTTCCAGGGACCCAGGCAGCTTGCTGTACCACCACTCCTGCAGGCCGGGGGCCAGCCGCTGGGGGAACAGGGTGATGATGGTGCAAGTGGGCCTGGACCCCGGCTGGAGCAGCTCCACGGCGTAGGAGGGGCAGCGGCGGGCGGCCAGGTCTGGCACGAAGCGGCGGCCGACGCGGCGCCAGCTGGGTTCCTTGCTGCGCCAGGCCAGGCGGCAACAGGGCCAGGGCAGTTCCTCCCGATCGAACAGGCGACAGCAGGGCCCCAGGACCCGGTAGCTGTACTGGCCGCCGGGGCTGGGATGCTCGCTGCCGGAGGCCAGCACGGTGTCCACCAGGAGTGACATGAAAAAGCCACCCCTGAGGGTGGCGGAGAAGAACACGGGGTTCAAGGGGCAATCCGCGCGAATCGCCCGGCGAGGAGCTCAGTAGAGCTCTTCTTCGGTGTGGGTCTTGATGGTGCAGTCGGAGGTGGGGTAGGCCACGCAGGTGAGGACGAAGCCGGCCTCGATCTGGTCGTCGTCGAGGAAGCTCTGGTCTGACTGGTCGACGGTGCCGGCGGTGAGCTTGCCAGCGCAGGTGGAGCAGGCGCCGGCGCGGCAGGAGTAGGGCAGATCAATGCCCTGCTCTTCGGCGGCGTCGAGGATGTACTGGTCGTCAGGAACCTCGATGGTCTTGTTCAGCCCCTCGCTCTCGTTGACGAGGGTGACCTTGTAGGAAGCCATGGAAGAGATTGGAGCTCACAGACACCCGGCAGCCAGGGCCTGAAGGACCCGCCCTTCCTACATCCGACAGGGGGCTTTCCCGGCGATCTTGGCCTCGCAGGCCGGGAAGGCCAATCAAAGCCAGGACACAGATCAGCGTGCCTTATGCAACATCTGAGGCCGAGCGGATCCGCAGCAGGCCCCAGCGGTCCTGTTCGACCCGCTGCTCCACCCGCCAGCCCGCGGCCCGCAGATCCCTCTCCAGGCCAGGGGCCTGATCCACCAGCAGACCGCTGAGCAGGCCCACCCCGCCGGGGCCCAGCAGGCGCGGAAAGCAGGGAATCAGGGCCTCGATCACCGGCGCCAGGATGTTGCAGAGCAACAGATCGGCGCCGCGCCCCCCCAGCAGCTCCGAGAGGGACTCCGCCGACCCGGTGGTCACCGTCAGCGCCTGCGCGCCGTCCAGGCCGTTCAGGGCGGCGTTCTCCCGGGTCGCCCGCTCCGCCAGGGGGTCGGTGTCGGCGGCCGCCACGGTCGCCGCCCCCAGCCGCAGGGCGGCCAGGCCCAGGATGCCGCTGCCGCAGCCCAGATCGGCCACCCGCAGCTCCCGCAGGCCCGGCCCCAGGCCGGCCCGCTCCCGTTCGCTGGCCAGGGCTTCGAGCGCCTCCAGGCAGAGGCGGGTGGTGGGGTGGCTGCCGGTGCCGAAGGCGCTGCCCGGATCGATGCGGATCACCAGGCGATCGGCCTGCTCCGGCGGCACCTCCAGCCAGGCCGGCAGCACCAGCAGCCGCTCGCCCACCGGATCGGGCCGCCAGTGACTCTTCCAGCTCAGGCTCCAGTCCTCGTCGTCCTGGCGGTGCCAGCGGACCTCCGGCAGCACCAGGTTGAAGGGTTCCCCCAGGGGGGCCAGGGCCCGCTCCAGCTCCAGCCGCTGGTCGGCGGGCCAGTCGCTTTCGGGCAGCCAGGCCAGCAACTGGCGGCGCTCCGGCGCCTCGGGGGGATGCTGCAGGGCGACCCGCGGCACCCCCAGGAGCGGCAGCTTCCAGAGCAGGGATTCCTCCAGTTCGGCAGGGGCGGCCATCTCCAGCCGCCACCAGACCAGGCCCATCAGAGGGTGACCGGATGGGCGGCCTGGATGCCGTTGATGTCGTGGATCACCGCCAGCAGGCTGGGGGGAATCGGGTCATCGAGGCTCAGCACCATCACGGCGTCGCCCCGCACGATGCGGCGCCCCACCTGCATCGAGGCGATGTTGACGTTGTGCTCGCCGAGCAGGGAGCCCAGCTGGCCGATGATGCCGGGCATGTCCCGGTGCCGCGTGAAGAGCATGTGACGGCTCGGCGTCACGTTCACCGGGAACTCGTCGATGGTGGTGATGCGCAGTTCCCCGTCGGTGAACACCGCGCCGGTGACGCTGTGGTTGCCGCGGGGGCTACGGGAGCTCAGCTGGAGGGAGCCGCCGGCGAAGTCGCGGCTGGCATCGTCCTTCACCTCAAGCACGTGGATGCCGCGCTCCTTGGCCTCGAGAGTGGCGTTGACGTAGTTGATGCTGTCGCCCAGGGCGGCCGAGAGGATGCCCTTGAGGGCCGCCACCACCAGGGGCTGGGCCGGGTGGGAGGCGAATTCCCCCTGCAGCCGCACCTCCAGTTCGCTGATCTGGCCACTGGCCAGCTGGCTGAGCAGCAGGCCGAGGGTTTCGGCCAGTTGCAGGTGCGGTTTCAGCTGTTCCATCACCTCGGCGGTGAGGCCGGGGATGTTGACGGCGCTGCGGGCCGGCAGGCCCAGCAGCACGTCCCGGATCTGCTCGGCCACGTCGATGGCCACGTTCTCCTGGGCTTCCTCCGTGGAGGCCCCCAGATGGGGGGTGAGGATCAGCCGCTCCTTGACCAGCCGCAGCGGTGAATCGGCTGCCAGGGGTTCTTTGGCAAACACGTCGATCGCCGCGCCGGCGATCACCCGGTTGTCCACCGCCTCGGCCAGGGCCTGTTCATCGATGATGCCGCCGCGGGCGCAGTTCACCAGCCGGGCGGTGGGCTTCATCGTGGCCAGCAGGGCCGCGTTGACCAGGTTCTCGGTGTCCGGGGTTCGGGGCAGGTGCAGGCTGATGTAGTCGGCTTCGGCGAACAGCTGGGGCAGGGCGAGCAGGCGCACCTGCAGGAGCTGGGCCCGCTCGGCGGAGATGAACGGGTCGTAGGCGGCCACGTCCATGCCCAGGGCCCGGGCGACGCGGGCCACGTGGGAGCCGATCTTGCCGAGCCCGACCACGCCCAGGGTTTTCTTGTAAAGCTCGTTGCCCACGTAGGTCTTGCGGTCCCAGCCGCCGGCCATGGTGCTGGCGTGGGCGTGGGGCACGTGCCGCGACAGGGAGAGCATCAGCGCCAGGGCATGCTCGGCGGCGGCGATCGTGTTGCCTTCTGGAGAATTCACGACGATGACGCCGCGACGGGTGGCGGCTGGCACATCGACGTTGTCGACCCCGACGCCGGCCCGGCCGATGATGCGCAGCTGGCTGGCGGCCTCGATCACCTCGGCGGTCACCTGGGTGCCGGAGCGGATCATCAGGCCGTCGTACGCGCCGATGCAGCCCACCAGCTGCTCCGGGCTGAGACCCGTGCGCACGTCCACTTGGGCAACCTGGGAGAGGATGTCAATCCCCGCCTGGTCGATGGGATCGGAGACCAGAACCTTCGTCATGTCCGGCAGCGGTGCGGGGGGCGGGGGGCGGGGGGTACGCCCCCAGAGGGGCAGGCCGGAGGTGCAGTGTAGAGAGCGGTGAGGAGACGAGCCCATGTCACTGAGTGTGGTGGTCGTGTTGGACGATCGCGATCGCCTGCAGGCGCTGCGGGATCGATTACTGGCGCTTCAGCCGGCCCTGACCCGTGTGCTGGCGATCGGCAGCGGTGAGGCGACCATGTCGGACGTCGAGCGACTGGACCCGGCCACGGCCCGGCGGCGGCGGCAGCAGTCGCTGGTCCGCTGGTTGCTGCCCTTCGGTTTTCTGGCCGGTCTCACCTTCACCCAGATCACGGATCTGCACACCTTCAGCTTCGCCGGGGCCTACGGGGAACCGCTGATCGGCGGCCTGCTGGGCATGGGCTCCGGCTGGATGGGCAGCTTCGCCGCCGCTGCCAGCGTCAGCTCCGAGGAGGATGACCGCATCCGCATTCTGCGCAACCGGCTCGAGGAGGGCTGCTGGCTGCTGCTGCTGGAGGTACCCGCCGGGAGGGAGATCCCCTGGAGCACCATCCAGCTGGCACAACCGAAGGCGGTCGTGCGGCTGGATGACACCTGAGATCGGGCGCCATGCTTCCACGACGGGACTTACTGGCAGGAAGTCGCCACCCCGAGGCCCTGGAGGGCCTGTTCAGCCTGGCGGAAACGGCCCTGCGCACCTGGGAGCCCCAGGTCAGCGGTTTTCTTGACGCCTCGGTGCGGGAGGAGGCCGAGGCCAGACTCGGCGCCCTCAGTGAACTGAGCCTCGCCAGCGACGGCGGCCACCCCGGCGCCGAGCGCCGCTGCCTGCTGCTGGGACGGGCGGGACAGGAGCCCACGGCCCCTGATCTGATGGGGCTGGAGGTCAGCGGCAATTTCCTTTTCGATCCCGCCTCCGCGACCGACATGGTCGAAGGACTGGCCCGCGCCGGTGCCAGCGCGGCGGAGCGGGGCGATCTGTGGCTGCGGGGCGATCGGGGCGCCCAGGCCATCGTCTCAGCGGCCCTGGCCGGGCGGCTGGATGGGGGGGAGGGCCTGGTGCGCACGGTGTCGGTGCGCTTCGAGGCCAGGCCCATCGAGGCGCTGCAGCTGCCAGCCCAGCGCCTGCCCCGCCAGCTGACCACCGTGGAAGCCTCCCTGCGGCTGGATGCCCTGGCCTCCGCCGGTTTCGGCCTGTCCCGTAACCGCATGGCCACCCTGATCCGCCAGGGGGCCGTTCGCATCGACTGGCGCGTGGTCAGCAGCCCTAGCCAGCCGCTGGCCGTGGGCACGCGGGTCCAGCTGGAGGGGCGGGGGGAGTTGGAGGTGTTGGCGATCGATCCCACCAAGCGGGAGCGCTTCCGGATCCGGATGGAGCGCCATTGAGACGCTGGGACCTCAGTTGACAGGAGGGAAGGTCGGCGAGTAGGAAAAGCCTTGGGAAGAGGCGGATCCAACGGATTTCCCGTTGGTGAAGTTGCGCTCGACATTCCGTTTCGATCTCTATCGAGATACCTGTCGTTTTCCCTGCACCTCGGTGACCCGGAAACGGGCGATTAGCTCAGAGGTAGAGCACTACCTTGACACGGTAGGAGTCACTGGTTCGATTCCAGTATCGCCCATTTCAGCTCTATTTAATTCCCCTGAATCTGCAGGCATTCAATTGTCTGTCGTTTCGCTGCTACCCTCAGCCGAACGTGCCTGTGAGCCTGCCAGCGTGAGCCCCACCGAGGCCGTTCCACCTCTGTCCTGCACGGTGGTTGTGGGGCTCGGTCGATCGGGGCTGGGGGCCGCCCGTTTGCTTCACGCTCGCGGCGAGACGGTGGTGGTGATCGAGAGCGGCGACTCTCCAGACCTTCGGGCCCGGGCCGCCGAGCTGGAGAGCGAGTCCATGGCGGCGCACCTGGGGGTTCCCCTCAGTGTCGAGGCGTTCTACGCCTTGCCGCTGCCGCCGTCGGCGGTGGTGGTGAGTCCGGGCATTGCCTGGAACCATCCGGTGCTGGAGCAGCTGCGCTCCCGGGGGGTGCAGGTGCAGGGGGAGATCGTGCCCGCCTGGCAGGCCAGCCGGGATGTGCCCTGGATCGGCATCACCGGCACCAACGGCAAGACCACCGTCACTTGCCTGGTGCACCACCTGCTGGAGCAGGGCGGCAAGGACGCGCCGCTCTGCGGCAATGTCGGCATTTCCGCCGCCGAGGTGGTGCTGCAGCGGCGCCTGGAGGACGGCCACCGCCCTGACTGGCTGGTGGTGGAACTGAGCAGCTACCAGCTGGAGGCGGCCCCGGCGGTCGCCCCAGCCATCGGCGTGTGGACCACCCTCACCCCCGACCACCTGGAGCGCCACGGCACCTTGGCTGCCTACCGGGCCATCAAGCGGCGCCTGTTGGAGCAATCGCGTCTCCGCATCCTCAACGCCGACGACCCCGACCTGCGCCGCCACGCGGACACCTGGGACCAGGCCGACTGGATCACCGCCGGGCCCAAGCAGGCCCTGCCAGCCGGCCTCGACCCGGTGCTCTGGATCGATGAGCACGACCTGGTGCAGGGGCGCCAGGGACCCCTCTTCCCCGCCAGTGCCCTGGCGATGCCCGGGGCCCACAACCGCCAGAACCTGCTGCTGGCGGTGGCGGTGGGGCTCCAGGCCGGGCTGGAGCCAGCGGCGATGGAGGCCGCCTGTCGCTGCTTCCCCGGCGTGCCCCACCGGCTGGAGCGTCTCCGCCACCTCAACGGCGTCACCTGGTTCAACGACAGCAAGGCCACCAATTTCGATGCCGCCGAAGTAGCCCTGCGGGCCCTGGAGGGACCGTTGGTGGTGCTGGCCGGTGGTCAGTCGAAGCAGGGGGAGGCCAAGACCTGGCTGGAGCGGCTCCAGGAGCGGGCGGCAGCGGTGGTGCTCTACGGCGCCGCCCGGGAGGAATTCACTGGCCTGCTGCACGCCAGCGGCTATGGCGGTGTGGTGCGGCAGGTGGAGGATCTGGAGGCTGCCGTGGCCCTGGCCGCCAGCCTGGCGCCGCAGCTCGGCTGCCAGGGGGTGCTGCTGTCCCCGGCCTGTGCCAGCTTCGATCAGTACACCAGTTTCGAGGCCCGCGGTGACCACTTCCGTCGGCTGGTGCTGGCCCTCTGAGACAGAAGACCCATGGCCTGGTGGTTGATGAAGAGTGAGCCGGATGTCTACGGCATCCAGCACCTGCAGGCGGAGGGCACCACCCTCTGGGACGGGATCCGCAACTATCAGGCCCGCAACTTCATGCGCTCGATGCAGATCGGTGACCGCGCTTTTTTCTACCACTCCAATGTCAGTCCCCCCGGCATCGTCGGCCTGATGGAGGTGATCGAAACGGCGGTGCTGGATCCCAGCCAGTTCGACCCCAGCTCCAAGTACTTCGATCCGGCCTCAAAGCCTGGGGCCCCCCGCTGGGACTGCGCCCGTCTGGCCTATCGCGCCACGTTCCCGGCGATGCTCAGCCTTGAGGCCCTGCGGGAGTCGTTCAGCGTCGAGGACCTGGTGGTGGTGCGGCGGGGCAACCGTCTCTCGATCCTGCCGGTGAGTGACGCCAGCGCGGCGCGGATCTTCACCCTGCTGGGGGTGACTCCGGACGCCTGAGTCGATACCCATCCCTGCTCAGGCCGCCGGCGCCGAAAACGCCTGATGGCCAGGAAACAGGTTGGCCAGATAGCAGCGGGTCACCCCCCGGTTGCGGACGCCGTTCTGCACAAGAAAGCCCGCCAGGGCGGCCTGGAACAGCCGGTACTGGTCCCAGTTGGGGTGGCACTCGATGAACTGACGCATGGCCTCCAGCAGCGGTTCGGGCACCTCCGCCCGCAGGCTCACCAGCGACTCGGCCCCGTCCAAGGGCAGGGTTCTCGGGCGGGCCATTGCGGATTCCATGCAGTGCGTCAGCCACTTCTCCACACTGAAGCGGCCACGTCAAACGGCAGCGGCTCAGGCGAGGGGTGCCAGGTCCCAGCTTGAGACACAAGCCATTGCAGGGGCTTTCAGGCGTCCCCCGCGTTGCCATCCTCCCGCCGCAGCGGAGGCCGGCTGCTGTCAAGCCAGGGCGGCGGCCGGCGCCGTTTCTCCCCAGCTGAGGACAGGGGACAACGGCAGAGGAGCCCCGCCTGGGGAGAAACGGTGCAAAACAGGGGTGGCGGTTGCGGAATCCGCCAACGATCAAGAATCCTGATCGCTTCCATCGTGCCCAGCGGGTCTCAGGCGCTCCAGGGCCGCGGCAAAGGCTTCGCTGGCGGCGGCACTCCAGCCCCCTTCGATTCCCCGCGATCCCGGCTCCGGGGCGAGTACCAACTGCAGCGACCAACCGTGCAGATCCCCCCGCAGGCCCAGCCACAGGGATCCACCGCGGTCAGCCCGGGGATCCCCGATCGGCAATTCCAGCTCGATGTCGATGGCTTCGTCCGCCATCAGGGTGGACTTGAGGGCCCTGTGCTGGGCCGACAGGCGACCTGCCGCCTGTTGCAAGGCGTGCAGTTCGGCTCCTGTCAGTTCGCTGGCCCACCCATCACCGCCGATCAGGGCGGAGTAGGGGGTGCGGCTCTGGTCCACCACCAGCCGCCAGCCCTGGCCTTCGCCGATCTCCACAGCGGATTGGGATGGGCCCGGCTCAGCCGGGCAGCAGGTCGGGCTGGTCCTGCTCGTCGCTGAGTTCGACGATGGCCCGCTGCACGGGCTTGATCATCGAGTCGTCGAGCAGGCCGTCGAAATCGTCGAAGCGGCGTTGCTTGGCCCGGAAAGCGATGCGAACGGTGGTCAGGTAGCGGTTGCTGGAGTGCCGGATCAGGCTCTCTCCTCTCTGGGCCAGCTCCTTGGCGTTGAGATCGCTGTTTGGCATACAAACCTGACTATCAATAACGGCAGCCTAGATCAGCCCCCCGGCCCGCCCTTCCCCGCTGCACAAGGCCTAGAAGGGGAGCACCCGCGCCCGTGCGCCAGCAGGTCCACCGCCGCCATTTCGGCCCCCACCGCCCCCCTCCGACGACCCATGCCCGGAACCCTCGCCATCGACCTGGGCAGCAGCACCACCGTGGTGGCCTGGCAGGACAGCCAGGGACCTCCCCGGCTGCTGCCCCTGCCGCCCTACAGCTGCGGCGACCCCTGCGTGGTGCCCAGCCTGCTGTGGCTGGAGACACCCGACGCCGACCGGCCCCTGATCGGCCGGCAGGTGCTGGAGGCGGCCCTGGCCGATGGCGACCATCCCGGCCTCTGCAGGGATTTCAAGCGGCACATCGGGGCCCCGACGCCTGCCCCACCGGAAGGCTGGCCCACGGCCGAGCGGGCCGGTGCCCTGCTGTTGGAGGGGCTCTGGCGGGTCCTGCCGCCGGGGATGGTGCCGGAGCGGCTGGTGCTCACCGCCCCGATCGAGACCTACCGGGGCTACCGGGCCTGGCTGCAGCGGGCCAGCCGCGATCTGGCCGTGCCGGAGCTGGCGCTGGTGGATGAGCCCACCGCCGCCGCCATCGGCGCCGGACTGCCCGCCGGCAGCCGGGTGCTGGTGGTGGACATGGGCGGTGGCACGATCGATCTCTCCCTGGTGGCTTTGGAGGGTGGAGAGGGGCGGGCGGCGCCGATCGCCCAGCTGTTGCGCTTCGCGGGCCGGGATCTGACCCGCAGCAGCCAGACCCTGCGCTGCGCCCGGGTGATCGGCAAGGCAGGTGTGGCCCTCGGCGGGCGGGACATCGATCATTGGATTGCGGCCCACCTCTGCCCGGAAGTCCCCGTCGACGGCGCCCTGCTGCAACTCGCCGAGCGGCTCAAGTGCCAGCTCAGCGACGCCCCCGAGGCCCTGCAGATCCAGGCGACGGCAGGATCCTTGCGCGAACTGACCCTCAGCCGGCCGGCCTTCGAGCGGCTGCTGGAGGAGCGGGGCCTGCTGCAACTGCTCGATGGCCTGCTGGAAGCGGTGCTGGCGGCCGCCCGCCGGGAGGGACTGGGGCTGGGCGCCATCGACGCGGTGCTGCCGGTGGGGGGTAGCAGCCGGATCCCCCTGATTCGCCGCTGGCTGGAGAGCCGCTGTCCGGGCGTGCCCCTGCGGGGCGAGCGGCCCGTGGAGGCCGTGGCCCTGGGGGCCCTGGCCCTGACGCCCGGTGTCCGGGTGCGGGACGTGCTGGCCCGTGGCGTGTCCCTGCGCTGCTGGGACCGGCGCAGCGGCTGCCACCGCTGGCATCCCCTGTTCATGGCCGGCCAGAGCTGGCCCACGGAGCAGCCCCTGGAGCTGGTGCTGGCCTGCAGCAGGGATGGCCAGGACCAGCTGGAACTGGTGCTGGGGGAGCCCTTACCCGAAGAACGGGCCGAAGTGGTCTTTGAGGGGGGGCTGCCGGTGCTGCGCGAGCGACCGGCGGGGGCGGCCCCGGTGCGGCCCTGGTCCACGCCGCCGCGGGCCATCCCCCTGGCCTCCCCTGGCCGCCGTGGCGTCGACCGGCTGCGGCTGCGGTTCCACATTGATGCCGAGGCCCAGCTCCTGGTGGAGTGCGACGACCTGGAGGCGCCCGCCGACGCTGGTCGCCAGGGGGGGCAACGCCTCGGCCCGGTGCGCTGAGGCCCAACGCTGGTGGACGCCGACCAGGCTGCCCCCGGGACCGGGCGCCGGCGCCGGCCATTGCATACAAAGGAGAGACCCGCCCCGCTCCCCCCTCCCCTTGGCCCTTCGCCGGCACAGACTTCCCCGTTTCTGGCTGGCCATCACCCTGGGTTCGGTCGCTGCGGCCATCGGTCTGGGCTACTGGTGGGAACGCCAGCTGCCCGTGCGCCTGGAGCAGGCCTCCGCCAGCGGCCGCCTCGACGATTGCCTGCGCTACAGCGAACAGCTGGCCGCCCTCAGCTGGCTGCCCGGCCGCACCCCTTTTGATCGTGGCCGTTGCCTGCGGGCCAAGGCCGACCAGCTCTGGGGCGAGGCGAACTGGAGTGAGGCCCTGCGGCTGCAGCGCCAGGTGATCAACTCCAGGGCCGGCACCCCCTCCGATCGCGAGCGGCTCGCCCGTTGGCAGCGCCAGCTGCGGACCCTGGCCTTGAACCGCTTCCAGGCCGGTGATCTGCCTGGAGCCCTGGCGGCGCTCTCGCCCCTGGGGGAGGAGCGTAAGGACGCTGGCCGTTCCATGGGCGACGATCTGCAGGCGATCTGGAACCGCAACCGTTCCCAGCTGGAGCGGGCGACGCTGCTGGTGAAGCAGAGGCGCTGGTGGGAGGCCCTCGACAGCCTCAACCGCATCGACCATCCCTGGTGGCGTCAGCAGAGCCAACCCCTGCGGCAAGAGGTGAAAAAGGGCCTTGACCAGCTCAAGGGCATGGACCGGGAGCACGACAGCCACGGTTCCCTGCCCCATACCGTGTCCGGAGAGAAGCTGGACGGCCTGGTGCAACGCCGCATCGCCGCCGGCATGGATGAGTGGCAGGCGTTCCAGGAAGCCTGCAAGGAGCTGGGTGGACGGGTGGTCGAGGCCGGGCCCGAGAGCGCCTGCCAGCGCTGAGTCCCATGACAGGATGGCCGCGCAGAGCGTCCCGGTGGACATGCAGCCAGGTGATCAGGTCAAGGTGAGCAGCAGCGTGGTCGTCTACAACCACCCCCAGCACCGCGGTGAGGCCTTCGACATGGAAGGTCAGCAGGGGGAGGTGTTCAATATCCTCAACGACTGGAAGGGACGCCCCATCAGCCCGAACCTGCCAGTCGTGGTGGCCTTCGGCAAGTTCCGAGCCCACTTCCGCGAGGATGAACTGGCTGCCGTCTGAGGCCCTTCAAGTCCGGCAGCAGCCAGCGCGATAAACGTCAGTCCCGCAGCAGGTAGACGCCTTCCTCGCCATCGATGGCCTGGAGGCAGAGCTGGATGGTCTCGTGGCGGGCGGTGGGCACCACGCGACCGCAGTAATCCGGCTGGATCGGCACTTCCCGGTGGCCCCGGTCCACCATCACCAGCAGCCCCACCCGGCGGGGGCGTCCCCAGGCCTGCAGGGCCTCCAGGGCGGCCCGCACCGTGCGGCCGGTGAAGATGACGTCGTCGACGAGCACCACCTGACGGCCATCCACGGGCACCGGCAGCTGGGTGGCTTCCACCAGCCGGGTACCCACCCGCTCCAGGTCATCGCGGTGGAAGGTGGGGTCGAGGCTGCCGTGGGCAATGGGATGGCCGCAGATCGCCTCCAGCCGTCCGGCCAGAACGCGCGCCAGGGCCACGCCCCGGGTGGGGATGCCGAGCAGCACCAGGTCCTGGCTTTCGGCAACCGCCTCCAGGACCTGGGAGGCGAGCCTGTCGAGGGTGCGTCCCAGGTCCTGGGCGGAGAGCAGTTCCAACCTGTCCGCGGGTGCCGGACCGGCCATGGGCCTGGCCATGAAGCGTATGGCGTGTAACCAAAGCCTGACGCATTCTGGCCGGAAGAACGTCTTTCCAGGCGGGAGCTGTACCTTGGGTTTGTGTTGAAACGTGCAGTATTTCTCTCTGGTGACCGCAGTTCCCTCCCAGAAGCAGTCTGCCAACGGCAATGCCGAACGCGTTTCCTGCGAGGCGGCTGCCCCCGTCGCCCCGATGGTCCTGGCCATCCTTGATGGTTGGGGCTACAGCCACGAGCCAGACCACAATGCCGTCAGGGCGGCCGACACACCGGTGATGGACGCCCTGTGGCACGCCTATCCCCACACTCTGATCGAAGCCAGCGGCGCCGCCGTCGGCCTGCCGGATCACCAGATGGGCAACTCGGAGGTGGGCCACCTCACGATCGGCTCCGGCCGGATCATCCGCCAGGAGCTGGTGCGGATCGGCCAGGCGGTGCGCAGCGGCAGCATCGCCAGCAATCAGGCCCTCAACGACCTGGGCGACACCCTGGTGGCCAATGGCCGCCCCTTGCATCTGATCGGCCTCTGCTCCGATGGCGGCGTCCACAGCCATGTCGACCATCTCGGCGGCCTGCTGCGCTGGGCGGCCGGCCGCGGCCTCAGCGATGTGCTGGTGCATGTGGTCACCGATGGCCGTGACTCGGCCCCCCATGGCGGCCCGGGTTACCTGGCCCGCATTCAGGCGATGATCAACGAGGCCGGCGTGGGCCGGATCGCCACCCTCTGCGGCCGCTATTGGGCCATGGACCGCGACCAGCGCTGGGAGCGCACGGAGAAGGCCTACCGGCTGCTCACCGAGCCGGCCGAGATCTGCCCCCTCAGCCCTCTGGAGGTGCTCGAGGGCTCCTATGCCGAGGGCGTCACCGACGAGTTCCTGGAGCCGGTGCGCCTCGCTGAGGGACTCCTGGAAAGCGGCGATGGCCTGGTCTGCTTCAACTTCCGCCCCGACCGGGTGCGCCAGCTGATGCGCGCCCTGGTGCTGCCGGGCTTCGACGGCTTCCAGCGCCAGTGGATCGGCCCCCTCCACGTCGTCACCTTCACCCAGTACGAGCAGGGCCTGCCGGTGCAGGTGGCCTTCCCCCCCGAATCCCTCGATGGCCTGCTGGGCCAGGTGGTCTCCGAGCACGGCCTGCGGCAGTTCCGCACCGCCGAAACCGAGAAGTACCCCCACGTCACCTATTTCATGAATGGGGGCATCGAGCAGGCTTTCCCCGGCGAAGACCGCCATCTGGTGCCCTCGCCCCGCGTCGCCACCTACGACCAGGCGCCGGCGATGTCGGCGGAGAAGCTCACCGATAGCTGCATCGCCGCCATTGGCAAGGGGTTGTATTCCCTGGTGGTGATCAATTACGCCAACCCCGACATGGTGGGCCACACCGGCCAGATGGAGGCCGCCGCCGAAGCCGTCGCCACGGTTGACCGCTGCGTGGGCCGGCTGGTGGAGGCCACCACCCGCATGGGCGGCACCCTGCTGATCACGGCCGACCATGGCAATGCTGAAGTCATGCAGGGCCCCGATGGACTCCCCTGGACGGCTCACACCACCAATCCGGTGCCGGTGATCCTGGTGGAGGGCGAAAAGCGCCAGCTGCCCGGCCATGGCAACGACATCAGCCTGCGGGAGCACGGCGGCCTGGCTGACATCGCCCCCACGTTGCTGGAGATCCTGGGCCTGCCCAAGCCGGCCCGCATGACCGGCGTCTCGCTGGTGGTGCCGGCCTCCACGCCCGCCGCCCGGATTCCCCACACCCTCGGCGCCTGAGGGGCCGCTTCTGGGACGGCTAGTCTTGGAAAATGGTCAAGAACATTGTCTCCTCTCTCTGGATGCTCAGCGGCGCCCTGCTGATCATTTCTGTGCTTCTGCACAGCCCCAAGGGTGATGGCATGGGAGGTCTGGCCTCCAGTGGTGGCTCGATGTTCAGCAGCGCCCGCAGCGCCGAGAACACCCTCAACCGCATCACCTGGACCCTGCTCGCCCTGTTCCTGGGGCTGGCCGTGGTGCTGAGCGCCGGTTGGCTGGGCTGAACCGGATGGATCGCCGCAACTTTCTCTCCAGCCTGCTGGCCCGTCTGGGGGCACCCCTGGCGGGGCTGCTGCCCTTCCTGCCGGCCTCCAAGGCCCTGGCGGCGGCGAAGGCCACCGACCCCGCCTGGCAGCTGACCCCGGCGGAATGGAAGAAGCGCCTCAGCCCGGCGGCCTATGCGGTGCTGCGCGATGAGGGCACCGAGCGCCCCTTCAGCAGCCCGCTCAACAAGGAGAAGCGCAGCGGCACCTACGTCTGCGCCGCTTGCCGCCTGCCCCTGTTCGCCTCCACCACCAAGTTCGACTCCGGCACCGGCTGGCCGAGCTTCTGGCAACCCCTGTCCAAGGCGGTGGTCACCAAGACCGACTTCAAGCTGATCCTGCCGCGCACGGAATACCACTGCCGCCGCTGCGGCGGCCACCAGGGCCATGTCTTCGACGACGGACCCAAGCCCACCGGCAAGCGTTACTGCAACAACGGCGTGGCCCTGGCCTTCGTGCCGGGGGGCTGAGGTTCAGGCCGGCACTCCGTTCGCCCGGCGCTTTAGTCCGCCCCCGCCAGAACCGGTTCCCTGGTGCTGATGCCCGGCGCGGGCGGCGATGGCACCAGGGCATCCTGGCCGAGTTGATCGCCGATGCGCTCCCGGGCCAGCTGGCGGTACTCCCAGAAATGTTCGCCGGCAGCGCAGAGTCCCAGGTAGAGGGCCAGAAGCCTGGGCTGTTGCCGCGCCATCTGGAGTAGCTGTCGCCAGAACTGGCCGCAGAGTGAAGGGCGGCGCACCCCTTGGCGCCAGATCAGCAGGGCCAGCAAACGCAGCGCCCGGGCCGGCGGCACGTGCATCTGCTGGGCGCAGTGGGGATTGGGGGTGATGGCGAGGCAGTGATGCAGGCAGCGCTCCAGGTAGGTGGCGGGCTCATACATCCGCCAGAGGGCCTGGACGTACTCGCGGCCGATCTCCTGGGCCGGCCGGGTGGGCACGAAATTCATCAGGGCGTTCTGATCGCCGCAGAGGATATCCGCCTCCGGCAGCAGCCGCCCTTCCTGCTTCAGCCGCGTCCAGAGCGCCGTATTCGGCAGGGCCTGGAGAATCCCCAGCATCGGCTGGGGAATGGTCGTTTCGGCGATGAAGGCCTCGATGCGCTCTCCGGCCCCTGATCGTTCCCCGTCGAAACCAAGGATGAACCCGGCGTAGATGATCAATCCCGCCGCGTTGATCGTCCGGCAGGCTTCAACGAGCGGATGGCGGGTGTTCTGCTGCTTGCGCGTGATCGCGAGGCTGTCCTGGTCGGGTGTCTCGATGCCCAGGAAGACCCCGAAGAAGCCGGCCTGGGCCATCAGCTCCAGCAGGTCGGGCTGCTCGGCCAGATTCACCGAGGCTTCGGTGAGGAAGTTGAAGGGGTAGCGATGCTCCTGCATCCAGGGAATGAGGTCGCGGAGCAGGCGTTTGACGTTGTGCTGATTGCCGATGAAGTTGTCATCCACCATGAAGATGGATCCCCGCCAGCCCAGGTCGTACAGGGTCTGAAGTTCCCCCAGCAGCTGGTGGTTCTGCTTGGTCCGTGGCTTGCGGCCGTAGAGGTTGATGATGTCGCAGAACTCGCAGTTGAAGGGGCAACCGCGGGAGAACTGCACCGCCATCATCAGGTAGGCGTCTCGCTGCAACAGGTCGTAGCGGGGCCGGGGGCTGAGGCTGACATCCGGCTTCTGGTCGGCCCGGAACACCCCTGTGGGGGCGCCATTGCTGAGGGCCTCCAGGAAGGCGGGCACCGTGATCTCGCCCTCATCAAGGATCAGGTAGTGGGCCCCGGATTGCAGCGCATGGTCCGGCAGCGAGGTGGGATAGGGGCCACCGACCGCCACCTTTTTGCCCATCGCCACCGCCTTGCGGATCAGCTGGTCGAAATCCTCCCGTTGCACGAGCATCGCCGAGATAATCACAAGGTCGCACCAGTGCCAATCGTCCTCCGGCTCCTCGGCCACGTTCCTGTCGTGGAAACGCAGGTTCCATGCCGGCGGCAGCAGGGAGGCCACCGTGAGGATCCCCAGCGGTGGGATGAAGGCCTTGACGCCGGCCATCGCCAGGAACCGGTCGAACGACCAGAATGTTTTCGGGAAGAGGGGATAGAGCAGGAGTGCGTTCATCGGTTCGGCAACAACGCTGAGAAGGCATCCGGCCAGCAGCGCCGGTCCGTTCCGTTCAACGTAGGCACCGAATGAAAGTGCAAGCCGGAGTCGTGATGCTCAGTGACGTCAGTTGATGCACTCCCACTGCATTCTGCTGCTGAAGTACCGGTCGCTTCTGTTGCATCTGTGTCTTCACAGTGTGCAGCACCCATGGACATGAAGCAGCAAGGGCCTTGGCAGCCACTCCCTTTCCCAGGGGCTGCAGGCCTCCGGGCGAGACCAGGAGGAGAGACGCCCAGCAGGAGCGGCCAATCGGGAGCAGTGATCTCCAGGCTGTCGTCGTAGCGGGTCTGAACCGCAAAGAAGGTGAGATCAGCAATCCGCTCGAATGGGCTCACATCTGTGCCCGATTCCTCCAACCAATCCATCAGGGCAACGAGGTCGTGGGTGAAGGGAGCGAGGCCGCCACGTGAGTGGATCCAGCTTTTCAGCGCTTTCTCGCAGGCCTGCTGCAACAGGAAGCCGATGCTGCTGTCGCGAAATCCTGAGAGCTCCACCATGCGCCGCGCTTCATCAGGGTCGGACAGGGCGATCCGGAGGAAGCGAATCGCGTCGGGGTCAGCCGTGCAGCAGGATTCCCTCCTGGTACGCCTGGGTGGTGACGGCGCTTCGGTCCTGCTGCCGTTGGATCACCTCAGTTTCGGAGTAAAGAAGCAGATCAAGAGGCAGCCGATGGCTTGAGTATTGGCCCCAGAGGGCTCCCAGCACGCGAACCGGATCGTGGCCGGCGAGCCAGTGATCCGGCACGGTGATCAGCAGATCAACGTCGGAGTCGGGCCGGGCGGTGCCCCTGGCGCGGGATCCGAAGAGCCTCACCTGCGCTTCCGGGATGGCCGCTGTGATCCCTGAGGCGACGGCGTTGATGCGCGGGTCGATCGGGATGGCGGAAGTGGCGAAGGAGGCAACAGTCATGGGGGCATTCTGGTCATGGAGCCTCGATAGCGACCACCCTGCGCTGAGCGTGCGGGTACGGAACCTGCCGAGTGGTTCCACATCAATAGTGGTATCGAGCCTGCAGAAACTCGACGCGGTCAGCTTTGACGAGGTAGACGCAGCGGTGCTCCTGGGCAAGCCGGCGCGACCAGACCCCTGAGCCGAGGTGTTTAAGCGGTTCCGGTTTGCCGATGCCGCTGAAGGGATCGCGCAGCACGGCCTTCATCAGCTCCAGCAGGCGGCGAGCGGTGCGGCGAGGAGTCTGCCTGGCATGGCGCCGATCAGCCTCGATCCAGTGCTGCAGGTCCTCCAGGAACTCCGGATGGCACACCGCTTCTCGCTGGGTACTCATGCCTCCAGCTGGGCTTCGAGATCCTCAAGGCGGAGGGCGGGAAGGGTGTCGCTCTGGGCGCGTTCCAGGGCCGCAAGCAGTCGGGCGGCATTACGGGGTGAGCGCAGCAGGTGGGCCGTTTCCAGCAGCCCCTCCAGCTCATCTGCCGCCACCAAGGCGACATCACCGCCCTGACGGCGACGCACCATCACCACCTCGCGATCCTCCACCACCCGGTCCATCAGGGCCTTGAGCTGGTCGCGGGCGGCGGTGTAGGTGGTTTCGATGCTCATGGAGCTGTACAGGAAGTCTGTCCAGGCAAGCTGGTTTTGGCTGCTGAGATCGGGCCTGGCGCCCTGGCCAGGGTGCATGGCTCCAGCTGAACGGCCTCAGGCCTGCTCAGAGGGAGTCATGCAGCACAAGCCCCTCATGGCAGACTGTGAACTCCACAGTTCCTGGAATTCGACAGCGCTCGTCGTAACGGGCCTGGCTGGTCACCACCAGATCCTCCGACATCAGCACACCGCGCAGTGCCTTCTGCAATCGCACCGTTTCGCTGTAGCGGCTGGTGAGCTCGGGCTCCACCACCAGCAGATCCAGATCGTTGGCGGCGGCAAGTTCGCCCCGGGCAGCCGAACCAAAGGCGATCAGGCGCAGCGGTGAGGCCGCCGCCACGAGCCGGTTCACCACGTCGTTCACCTTCTCGGTGGTGACAGCCCAGGGCTGGCCTTGTCCACCGGCGGCCATGGCAAGAGTGGCTTGGGTCATGGGGCCGGAAAAGTCGGCCGGCGAACGGGCCGGAACCTGAGGCTAAGGGTGGAAAGCGATTTCACGACTCCTTCTCCAGCTGCCGCTCCAGCGACTGGCGGATCAGGCCGATGGCATAGGGCACCTCTTCCAGTGCGTTGAGCCGCAAGGCTTGGGTCAAGGTTTGGTCTTCACTGCGGCGTTGAGCAGATGGGGGAGCCTGGAGCCGTGCAGCTGAATGAACCGGCCGGGCTCGTTAGATTGGGCCGATGCCTGGCTCATCCCTCATCCCTGTTGCGGGGGTCGCCCCTGCCGCCGATCGCTCGGATGTGCTCGATCGGCTCACCACCGATGCCAGCACCCTGAGGGCGATGGGGCTCACACGCTGCGCCGTCTTCGGCTCGTTTGCACGTGATCAGGCGATCCATCCTGAGAGTGACGTCGATCTCCTCGTGACCTTCGAGCCTGGTCGTAAAGACTTTGACGCTTATCTTCTGCTGGTGGACCACCTGGAAACCATTCTGGCCAGGCGCGTTGATCTGGTGACCACGGAGGGCTTGAGCAGACATCTGGCCGTTTCGGTTCTTGGAGAGGCCTTGGATGTCGCCCTCGGCGCGTGAGCTGCTGCTGCATATCCTGGATGAGACTTCCTATCTCCTGTCAGCCTCTGATCAGCTGAATCAAGCTGAATTCCTCGCCGATCCAACCCTGAAAAGGGCCTTCTCCCGAAGCCTCGAAATCATCGGAGAAGCCGTGAAGTCGCTTCCGATCGCGCTCACGGATGCACAACCACAGGTGGACTGGCGATCGATCGCCCGAATGCGCGACCGCCTGATTCATCACTATTTTGGAATCGACTATGAGATGGTCTGGGGCGTGGTGACTACCAAAGTGGTCCCGCTTGACCACGCTGCACGAACATGTCTTGAGCAGTTCGACGATCAAATGAAGGGCTGATTTTGTTCGTGGCCATGGCCGGTGCCGACCTTCCCTGCCTAAAATGGATCTGTCTATTAAGGTGACTGCATGGCCACCACAGTGCGGCTGGAGGCTGCAACCGAGCAGCAGCTCGATCAGCTGGCGCAGCGGACCGGACGCACGAAGGCCTTCCACCTACGGCAGCTGATCGAAGCCGGGCTGGACGACCTTGAGGATGCCTACCTGGGGGCTGTGGTGGCCGAGCGCATCCGCCTCGGCCAGGAGCGCACCACCAGCCTGGACGACGTGGTGAGCGAACTTGGCCTGGACCCTGCGGCTCTCTGAGCACCTATAGCAAAGCGAGTAAGATCCTGATATCACGCTCAACAGCGAAAGATGTCTGAATCCTGCGTGATGCTGCATGTTGAACGTCTCCCCGAGGGTGGCTATCTGGCCACCTCGGAGGCCATCCAGGGCTTGGTGGCTCACGGTCGCACGGTGGCGGAAACCCTGGAAATCGCCCGCGATGTGGCCCGGCGGTTATTGGAAGCACAACAGGAGCGTCAGCAAGACAGCAACCTTCCCTCCATTTCGGAGAGCTTCGACTACCCCTTGATCGTCAGTGCCTGATGGGCCGGCTTTCAGGCTTTCGCTATCGCGACATCACCAGGAAGCTGCGTCGCTTCGGCTTCGTTTTTGATCGGCAGGTGGCAGGCTCCCATGAGATCTGGTATTCCGCAGCCAGTAATCGGTACACAACGATCCCGAATCATGCTGGAGAGATGCCCGAAGGCACGCTCAGGGCCATTCTGAGGCAGGCGGACATTGATGTGGATGCCTTTCTCGCTAGTTGAGGTTCAGCCCAGGACTGCCTGCACGGCGAGGTTGCCAAGGCCCTCGTCGATGTGCACCACTGAGCCGATGAAGTGCACACCGATCTCCTCGGTGGATCCAGCGTGAAGGATGTCAACCCAGAGTTGCTGGCATTCCTTCAGCGTCCATGAATAGGTGCGCTGATAGATCGGAATGATGAACTGGTAGACGGCGCCCAGGACCAGGAGGAGCTTGGCTTCTGTGGCTTTCATGAGAATATCAGTTAAAATATGATCGAGAGAGCGTACATAGCTTTTCCTTCAGCAGATGTGCCCTTCGATTCATTGCCGCCGGGCTCTTTTCGATTCCCGCCAGTATCGAGTCGATCCTTTTCTGCTCCTTCAGGCATGGAAGCTCGAACTCATATTCCCTGGTCTCAATGGGGCTAATGTGGGGGACCGTTGTTTCTGTCGGCGTGCAGTGAGTGGCAAATGCTTTGCTTGAGAGGATCTCGAATAGGATGCGCGGAAGAATCTGGCTGCCGACTCTAATCCTGGCTACTCGCTGAACAAGCAGGCTAGGTACATCCGTGGGTTTGGCCCTGGCAATTTTAAAACCCTCTGTGATCCACGGACGATCCATTGCAATCAAAATATCGTCTTGATCAATTTGATACGAGCGTAGCTCTGGGGTGATTTCTGGCCAGCGGGCCACTTGCTTCCATGCAATTCTGTCCGGAGGCACGTTGATCCCCCTGCATAGCCTTATATGTTGAGCTTTATCTGTATACTGGACGCTCTTGAATGGAAAGCCGGTGATCATATTGGCCACGTCGCGGACTTTCGGCCGAGCTCTTTCGTCGCCTTCTTTTGTGGGGCCCAGTGACTCATTGACTAAGGACTTCTTGAGATCTTGAGACAACCAAAATGCTTGCGCTGCTGATTCAATCAGCACCACTACTTTGTCTAGAATCGCCGCGATGCGCCGCTGCTCCTCCAGTGGGGGGAGGGGGATTTGTGCGGATTTCAGCTTTGCAACCGAAAGATGCTTGACAGTGACAAATGGCGTCTCGTCCTCAATCTTTTTGAGGAGCATTGGGAGGGCGTGATATAGGTAGCCATTGTCGACAAGGCTCTCTCTGGCAATGGCCTTGCAGACCCGCTGGTTAAGCAGGGCCGGATCGCTTTTCCATCTCTCGCGGTTGAATTCTCCATCCATGCCAATCAGGATGTCTCCCTTCTCGACTATGAACTGGGGTTGATAGTCACCGCTATAGAAAGTGGCGCTTGAGCCTGGCAGGACGTCTCTAATCCGAATAATGGGTAATCCAACTGGCTCGGTTGAAAAAAGTTCTGACTTAAAGGCAAAGCCAGACAGAAAGTCGCAAACCTCACCAAGTTCAACAGTTGTCCATTTCATCGCAACATCCCCTCCAACTCCTCGATCCCCTGCAGGATCTCCTGCTCGATCGCCCGCAGTTCCGCCAGGAGCTCCAGCTGTGGGCGGTGCTCCACCTCGTCGTGCACCAGCTCTTTGTAGCGGTTGAGGTCGTAGCCCTGGCTGCCGCCGCCGGGTAGGCCGCTGGGCCGCTCCTGGACCTGCTGGATCAGGGCCATGACGGCGTGGCGCATGAATTGGTGGCACCCAGGCCCACGGTTCATCTGCTGCTCCTGGCCCCGACCTGCCATCAGAAGGTGGGTATGATCATATTGATCTGCATACTTTTTCCCGGTCGTGGCGCGCTCCAGTCCCCTTGCTGAACGGGTGACCGTGACCATGCCGTCCGAGCTGGTCGCCGGGATCGACCGCATCGAGGCCAACCGCAGTCGCTTCATCGCCGAGGCCGTGCGCCACGAACTGCAGCGGCGCCAGCGCCTCGAACTGCTGCGCTCTCTGGAGGCTCCCCATCCCGACAGCGCCGCCACTGCGGCCCTTGGCCTGGCGGACTGGGCCGAAGCCCTGCCTGAAGGGGACAGCGACCTGCTCGATCCCAGCGCCGGAGTGCCGGTGCACTGGCGACCGGAATCGGGTTGGCAGCACGCCGGCTCCCCCGAGATCAAGCCATGAGCGTGCCCCGGGGCAGCCTGGTGCTGGTGGATCTGGAGCCCACCCTGGGCCATGGGCAGCGCGGCACCCGGCCCTGCCTGGTGGTGAGCGACCCGGCGGTGAACGCCAGCCAGCGCTTTCCGCTGCTGGCCGTGGTTCCGATCACCGGAACGCCCGCTCCCGGTGCCCTCTACCCGCCCCTGGCCCCGGGCGCCAACGGCCTCACCAAGCCCTCTTACGCCCTGGTGGATCAGCTGCGCTCGATCGACAAACAACGCATCCGCCGTCGCTACGGCCAGGTGAGCGAAGCGGAGCTGGCCGCCATCGATGCGGGCCTGCGCCTCTATCTGGGCCTGGAG
Organism: Cyanobium sp. Cruz-8D1; assembly: GCF_024345975.1. GTDB lineage: Bacteria > Cyanobacteriota > Cyanobacteriia > PCC-6307 > Cyanobiaceae > Cyanobium. Next base: position 67,522 of record NZ_JAGQCD010000018.1, read on the forward strand.
CCCGATCCTGGCTAAGGCAGCTCGCCAGTTCACGGTCCTGCTCATCGCAGCATCCCCTCCAGCTCCTCGATCCCCTGCAGGATCTCCTGCTCAATTCCCCGCATTTCCGCCAGGATCTCCAGCGGTGGACGGTGCTCCACCTCTTCGTGGATCAGTCCAGGCCAGCACCGCCAGCTCCGGCTAGGGTGACATGTAACCGTTGCAGGAGCTGGCATGGCACCGGAAGCCGCCCCGGAGCTGGGTCGCTCAGAGGCCTCCGCCCAGGAAGCGCGCCGGGCCACCAATCGCCGCAAGGTGCGGGAGCATCGCCAGCGGTTGCGGGGCCAGGGGATGCGGCCGATCCAGATCTGGGTGCCGGATGTGCATGCGCCCGAGTTTGCTGCCGAGGCCCGGCGGCAATGTCTGTTGGCCAATGCCAGCCCTGAGGAGGCCGAGATCCAGGCCTTCATCGACTCGGTGTACGAGTGGCCTGACGATGAGTACAGCCAGTGAAGCGCGGTGAGCTCTGGACCATGGCCGGCGGCTCCGGCTATGCCAGCAAGCCCCGCCCTGTGGTGATTGTTCAGGACGACGCCTTTACCGCCCGCGACTCCGTGACGGTGTGTCTGATCACGACCGACCCGTCTGATCTGCCGGTCTTTCGCGTCCCCGTCGAGCCCACAACGGAGAACGGTCTGCGAGCCCTCAGCCGCCTGATGGTCGACAAGGTCACCACTGTGCCCAGAAGCCGCCTGGGCCAGTGCATCGGCTGCCTTGCGGATGACGACCTGCTGCGGCTCAACCGCTCGTTGCTGGTATTTCTGGGCCTGGCCCGCTGATCGCGCTTGCGTGCCCCTCATCGCAGCATCCCCTCCAGCTCCTCGATCCTCTGCAGGATCTCCTGCTCGATCGCGCGAAGTTCGGCCAGGATCTCCAGCGGTGGGCGGTGCTCCACCTCGTCGTGCACCAGCTCCTTGTAGCGGTTGAGGCTGAGGTCGTAGCCCTGCTCGGCGATCTCGGCCTTGGGCACGCAGAAGCTCTGGGCGGTGCGGGCCCGCTCACGCTCGGAATCCGTACGTTGGCTCCAGCGGGCCAGGCAATCCGGCAGGTTGTTCTTCTCCTGTTCTCCTTCGGACAGGGCAACTTTGGGAGCGGGGCCCAGCTTCTCCAACGGCAACAGCGGATTGCGCTTGTCGTCGAGGCTCCAGCCGTCGGCCGTCATGTCATAAAACCAGACCTGATCGGTGCCGCCCCGGCCTGTTTTGGTGAACAACAAGATTGCCGTGCTCACGCCGGCATAGGGGCGGAACACCCCGCTCGGTAGCGACACCACGCCTTCGAGGTAATGGTCTTCCACCAGGGTGCGGCGCAGTTCCTTGTGGGCCTTGCTGGAGTCGAACAACACCCCATCGGGCACGATCACCGCCGCCCGGCCGCCGGGTTTGAGCAGCTGCAGGAACAACGCCATGAACAGCAGCTCGGTCTTCTTTGTCTTCACCACCCGCTGCAGTTTGCCGCTGGTGCTCTCGTAATCCAGCGATCCGGCAAAGGGCGGATTGGCCAGGAGCAAGGTGTACTTGTTCTCCTCGCTGGCGCTGTCTTCGGAGAGCGAATCGCGGTAGCTCACATCGGGGTTCTCCACCCCGTGCAGGAGCATGTTCATCGCACCGATGCGCAGCATCGTGTTGTCGAAATCAAAGCCATGGAACAGGCCATGGTTGAAGTGCTCGCGCAGATATTCGCCCACCGCCACCGGGAAGCCGCAGGTGCCGCAGGCCGGATCCACCATCACATCGCGTGGGGTGGGCTCGGTCATCGCCACCATCAGCTCGATGATGTGGCGCGGCGTGCGGAACTGGCCGTTGGTGCCGGCGGTGGCCAGCTTGCCAAGCATGTACTCATAGATGTCGCCCTTGGTGTCGCGCTGCTCCATCGGCACCGCAGCGAGCAGGTCCACCACCTTCGCCAGCAGGGCCGGGGTGGGAATCGTGAAGCGGGCGTCCCTCATGTGGCTGGCGTAGGCCGATTCGTCGCCGCCCAGCTGCTTGAGGAAGGGAAACACCCGCTCGCTCACCACCTGGTACAGCGCCGCCGGTTCCGCCAGCTCCTTGAAGCGGCTCCAGCGCAGCTCCTGCCAGGGGCGGCCCTGGCCGTCCGCTCCCTCCGGGAAGATGCGCCGTTGCATCGGCTTCTCCGTGCGCTGGGCGCGGCGCTCCTCCAGCGTTTCCAGCTCATCCAGCCGGCGGATGAACAGCAGGTAGGTGAGCTGCTCCAGCACCTCCAGCGGATTGGCGATGCCGCCGCTCCAGAAGGCATTCCAGATGCCGTCGATCTGGTTGCGCAGCTCACCGGTGAGCACCGAGGCGGCCGTGGTGCCGGGGGCGATGGCGGGCTGGGCGCTGGTGGGGGCCGCGCCAGTGACGTTGCGGCGGCTGCGGCCTGGGGCTTTCAAGCCACCGCCGGGGCCGCGAGCTTTCTCGGCAGCACCCATGGCCACCACATGGTCCTTGGCGGCTTCAAACTCCTCGTCTCTGAAGGGTTCATCGGCCAGGTCCAACAGCTCGGCGCGCAGCTCTGCATTGCTTATACGGTTGCCGTCCTCCGGGATCAGGGCCAGCAGGGCGTCGGTGAGGTCGGTGCGGACGGGCATCAGACGTGGAGTGGGGCAGGCAGGGGAGGGATGGGCCCAGTGTGTCGCCCGTCAGGCGATGCTGCTGGGCCAGTCATGCGAAAGACGGTGACGGTTGCTAGGCCATCACCGACTCAAGCTCCCATCACCCAGTTCTCCAGCAGCAAGCCTTCCACCCGCTGAAATTCGCGCAGGTTGTTGCTCACCAGGGTGAGCCCTTCGCTGCGGGCATGGGCGGCGATGTGCAGATCATTCACGCCGATCGGCTGTCCCTGCCGCTCAAGAGCAGAGCGGATCTGTCCATAGTGCTGGGCGGCCTTGGGTCCATAGCTCAGCACCTCCAGGCGGCTGCAGAAATCCTCCACCACCGCAAGCGAGCGTTCGGGCGCCGAACTTTTCTCTGTCCCGTGCAGCAGTTCGCCCAGGGTGATCGCCGAGATGGCCATGTGGCCGGCATGGCGGTTGAACAGCTGCAGAGCCGAGGCAGGCCTGCGCTTGATCACGTCGATCGTGATGTTGGTGTCCAGCAGGTAGCGCAGCATCTGGGTGGCCCCGTCAGAAGAGCTCCCGCTCGTCCTGCTGCTGGGAGGCCCGTTGGGCCATGAAGTCGTCGGGAACGCTGGGACCTGAGAGGAAGAAGCTGTCCCAGCTGCTGCCCAGCGGGGCAATGATGCGCTCGCAGCCCCGCGCCCTCACTTCCACCTGCTTGACGCTGTCGGGAAGCCGCAGCTCGGCAGGGATGCGCACCGCCTGACTGCGGTTGCTCAGGAACAGGCGCGTGATCGCCAAGGCTCTCCAGCAATGGATATCCCATGAGGATATCCCGGAATCGCTCGTCGCGATGGCACAAAAAAAGCGCCCCGTGAGGGGCGCTGGGAACTGAAAGCGAAGGGGGTTGAATCCGACGCTGACCGCAGGCGCGATCAGTAGTCGAAGTCGCCGCCCATGCCGCCACCGCCACCGGCGGGAGCAGCTTCCTTCTTCTCGGGCATGTCGGCCACGATGCACTCGGTGGTGAGCACCATGCCGGCGATCGAGGCGGCGTTCTGCAGGCCGGAGCGGGTCACCTTGGCGGGATCGACGATGCCGGCGGCCAGCATGTCGACGTACTCGCCGGTGGCGGCGTTGTAGCCCTCGGTGAAGGGCTTGTTGCGCACGTGCTCGGCGACGACGGCGCCGTTGACGCCTGCGTTCTGGGCGATCCGCATCAGCGGAGCGGTGAGGGACGAGGCCACGATGGTGGCGCCGATCAGCTCCTCGCCGGAGAGATTGGCGGCCGCCCACTCTTCGAGGGCCGGGGCCAGGTGGGCCAGGGTGGTGCCACCGCCGGGGTGCCACACCAGATCGGGCCGAAGGCGCCGCCACGGGCCACCCCCTCGAGGACCACCGCTTCGGCACCCTCCAGCAGGGCCGAATCCACCAGCACCAGACCGTCGCCCCGATCGGCCGGATCGCCAGTGCTGTTGCGGTAGGCGGTGGGTGCCAACCGCCGGGCCGTGGCACTGGCCTGGCCCGCCGGCTCGGCCAGATCGATCGCCCCGGCCACCGCCAGGTAGCGCACCGGATCGGGATCGGCGCCAGCGAAGTAAGCGCCCGGCAGCTCCCTCGCCACCCTCGCCCGCATGGCCGTGGCCTTCAAGGCGGTGTGGGGACTCCCCAACATCACCAGGGTGTCGACCAGGCGGCGACCGCCATAGAAGCGCCCCTCGAAGGGCCCATCAGCCAGGAAGAGCCGCAGCAGGATGCCGCCGGAGCTGTGGCCCACCAGAGTGATCTGGCCGCTGAGCTGCTCGAGGGCGGCCACCAGCGGGGCCTAGGAGCCTGTTGCGCATAGATCATCCCAGCGCCTCTCCACAGACACCCATGAATCTGCCCAGATCCCAGTGACCGCAATGGATCTGGCTGGGAGAATGGGTCATGCAAAAGCCCAAGACCTTCCGCCCCTGGGCTCCGGGGCAGACCTCCTTGCTGCCGGCCTCCCCGAGTGACTGGCTGTCGGCTGATCATCAGGTGTAT